>DASYZQ010000019.1:0-44950 GCA_035946175.1 Saccharimonadales bacterium (SeqCode) | reverse complement strand
GAACGGCCAGAGCACGACGTGAAGCAGCACCTTCCTTGGCTTTTGTTATGAATGTTTGGAGCTGCTGTTTTTGTGTTTCGTTCAAACTCCCCGAATTGTAACGCTATTTGGCGCAAGTGAGAATGTTTGGTCTATAGGGCTAACCTTATCGCGGTCAGTCTCGACTCGATAGACTCAGATGTCAATGAACGACATCGTGGTGAACGGGCAACCGAAAAAGCAGTTGCTACGATCGCTGCGCTTAGACGTCCCGGACGGGAAATTCCATTTCGTATCAATGCGACCATAACTAGGTCAGCTATCGGTGGACTTTACGAACTATGTGACTTCGCCCAGGATCAAGGAGCACAAACTGTTCTAGTACATTTTCCGTCGACAGTCGGGCGAGGCCAAAGATGGGAGTTCAGCCCCACACTTTCTCCTCGTGGAAGACTAGACAGGGTGGAAAAGTCTGAAATCCCAAATAATTACGGAGAATGGTCTAAGGTTTTGACAATCGTTGATTCTTATAATAGACGGTATACGACTCGGCACGGCTTCAGGGTCGAATGCGAGTATGGCTACGACTACTTAGCAGCAGCGCAGTGCTATATGCTAGAGCGTAGCACCAGTCTACAATTTGCCCCACAACTTGGACTTACCAATCCAGATATTCCTGTGGTTGCCTGTGGTCTCAATATGGATACTGCGGCTACCGAGAGTGCATATATCCTGCGGTGTGGCGAGCTTCATCAGCGAGCAGGTATAAGCGAACTACAAAAAGCCCAGAGAGGGATAGCAGAATTGGCACTAACTGAGAGAAGATGTCCTTTGCGAAATGGTAAACAGCCTGGCTGTATATATGATCGAGTGGGAGGTAAGGTTTTGGATATGATGGATCAAGACTGAATTATTCTGTAGGCAGGCAAACTCAATTTAACAGAGGAGAAAATATGGAAAATTCAAAAACTTACAACGAGCGGGATCATTAATCTTTGAAAAGTTACTGGCTGGCGAGGTAGGGGTCGAACCTACGATCTCCGCATCCAGAGTGCGGCGCCTTACCACTTGGCCACTCGCCATTAACAGAGGCTATTATACAAAATTGTGCAATGTAATCCTAGCGTTTGTACTTAGGCGGTGCTACAATCGTCATTGTATTAACAATTTAAGATAAATATACGGAGTGCAGTGAGAGATCTAGCTCAATGACCTGCCGGCAACCTGCTCAAGTAATATTTGGGTGTTGGTGCCCCATCTAGCCCGGCGCAAAGCCACTGCGGGGAAGATGTTTGTTCTAAAATATACATCCTTTCCGCCGTTAGCTAGCCTGGCAGAAAGGTTTTTTATTATGACAAATACCACAGACGACGCGACACTGTTTACCAGTGAGTCAGTATGTGCCGGTCATCCGGACAAGATCTGTGATGCAATATCGGATGCTATTGTTGATGCCGCGTTGGCTGCCGATCCGCACAGCCATACGGCTATTGAAACTGTGGCTGGAGCCAATCAGATTTGCCTGTTCGGAGAAATCAAGACTCGTGGCAAACTTGATTACGAAGCGATTGTTCGGCAGAAAGTCAAAGAGCTTGGATACACAAACCCGGTCTGGGGCTTTAGCTACCAAGAGTCTATTTTTAGCAACGACATTCACGAACAGTCGCCTGAGATCGCGATGGGTGTGGATAATGACGGGGCCGGAGACCAAGGCATGATGTTTGGCTACGCTTGTACTGAAACCCCGGAGCTCATGCCATTGCCGATTGCGATGGCACATGCCCTGACACGCCGGATTGATGAGGTACGAGAAAAAGGAGAACTATCCTGGCTCCGACCCGACGGCAAATCTCAAGTGACAATACGCTACCAGGATGGTAAGCCGGTAGCCATAGAGAAGCTAGTTGCTGCTGTAGCCCACAGTGAAGATACTTCTGCCGAACATGTTCGCCAGGACGTTATCAAGCACGTCTTTACGCCAGTGCTGGATAGATATGGCTTCAAATTGCCAGCAGATGCAGATATTACTGTCAACGGAACCGGCTTGTGGCATATTCCAGGCCCGGAAAGTGATGCTGGCTTGACTGGTCGTAAAATCGTTGTAGATACTTACGGTGGTTATGCTCGTGTTGGCGGTGGTGCATTCAGTGGGAAAGACCCGAGCAAGGTTGACCGTTCTGGTGCCTATGCTGCTCGATATATTGCCAAAAATATTGTAGCTGCCGGGCTGGCTGCTCGGTGTGAGGTAGGGTTGGCTTATGTCATTGGTCATGCCAAGCCATTGATGCAGACAATTGACTGCTTTGGCACAGCGACTGTCAGCGAGCAGGCCCTGTACGATTTCAAAGACAAAATTTTAGACACGAGCGTAAAAAGCATCATTGAGACCCTTGATCTGGCGCGCCCAATCTATGGTCAGACATCGGCGTATGGGCACTTCGGTAAGGCTAACCTGCCGTGGGAACAGATTAAGAAGTAGCATTGGCGCTAACCAGACCATTAAGTTGAGCTTTCTCTATGATGTGCTTAGCAAGTGAAATTTCAAGTTCGCTGCGACTAGCACCGTCCTGTAGCTGCAGGGTCGTATCTAGCGCGTACAATTCAAAAATATAGCGATGCGTACCGGATGGTGGACAAGGGTATCCGTAGCCGGTCTTACCAAAGTCATTTTGGCCTTGTTTGGCTTCTACTGGAATAGCGTTCTCAGCGATAGTAGTTGTTTTTGGTGCAATATTCCAGATTGTCCAATGAGTAAAATCACCACCGGGGGCATCAGGATCATGCATAATCAACGCCAAGCTTTGAGCGAGGGCAGGTACCCCGGTAATCTCTAGCGCTGGGCTAACCCCGGCACCTTTACAGGTGTACTTTTTGGGTATTTCTGCACCCTGAGAAAATGCGCTGCTATTGAGCTGCATGAGTCGACGTCATTACCGCCCCTAGTCCGTGCACCTTAGGTGAGTCGATCCTATTGAGGGCTACAACAGTAAAAATAAGTAACATAAAAAGCACCATAGTGCCTACAATTGTTTTCATATGCAGTTACTAGTATAACGCAGCTGTAAAGCTTTTGTAGACATATCCACATGGGCCTGTGTATTTCGACTCTCTTGTGGCTAGATCGTTACATGAGATTATTACGACGGAGGTTTAAGCTTAACGCAGTATGTGATATTGGTGGCTGCGTACCTAACGGATATTATTTATTGCGTGAAAAAATCCGCATCTGCTAGCTCTGGTGGCAGGAAGCCTTGCTCAGGCCTGAAGCCAGCCTGCCAGTCATAATTCTTTTGGTAGCCTAGATCCTTCATGAGTTTTGTCGGAGCATTGCGCAAATGAAGTGGTACCGACAAATCCGAATAATCTCTTGCTGCTGCCTGAGCCTTCCCCATAGCCACAGTAATCGAACGAGACTTTTGGGCTTTGGCGAGTACTGTGGCGCAATGGTAGAGAGCATATTGACACTCCGGCAATCCGATACGTTCCACAGCCAGAAAGGTAGATATTGCAAGATTGAGGGCAGCTGGGGCTATCAAACCAATGTCCTCGGAGGCGAATATAATCATGCGCCTGGCGACGAATTTGGGGTCTTCACCAGCTTGTAGCATCCGAGCGAGATAGTACAGTGTGGCAGTTGACTGACCGCCACGCATTGACTTTATGAAGGCGCTAATGAGGTTATAGTGGTTTTCACCGAGTTTATCATAATCGGGGACGCGCTTTTGAGCGGCAGTTACGACAATCTCAGGTGTGATGATTTTATCAGTAAGCTTCTGGGCAAGTTCTAAATTGCCAAGTGCAATACGGGCATCACCTCCAGACAGCTCAGCGAGTAGTTCAATAGCCTCTTGAGGCAATCGCTTCGCGCTCAGTTTTTCTAGCTTGGCTGCCTTTTTGAGAATACTGGCGATATCCCCTTTTGTAAGTGGCTCCAATACAATGACGCGGGAGCGACTCAAAAGTGGCGTAATTACTTCAAAGCTGGGGTTTTCGGTGGTAGCGCCAATGAGCACGATCAGACCCGATTCAACATATGGGAGGAAAGCGTCTTGTTGGGCTTTATTGAAGCGGTGAATTTCGTCGACGAATAGAACGGTGCGCACGCCCAGACGCCTATTATCCTCAGCATGTTCGATGACCTTGCGCAGGTCTGCCTTGCCAGATGTCACCGCACTCAATTCTACAAAATCGGCACCAGTGGAGTTGGCCACTATGCGTGCCAGTGTGGTTTTACCACTGCCCGGCGGTCCCCATAAGATAAGACTGGTGGGCTGCTGTCGGCAGATAATTTGGCGCAGTATCTTGCCTTCACCAAGTACATGCTGCTGCCCGGCCACCTCATCAAGGGTTTTAGGGCGCATTCGTTCGGCAAGTGGTTGGTCCATATCGTATAGTATATGCTGTACAATAAGAAAAGATAAAAAAGGGGGCCAGAGGAAATTACTATGAAAATCTTTCGTTATGCACTTGGCATTCTACTTCTCGGCGGCATGTCAGGCCTTATCTGGACAGGCGTTACGCATGCCCAGGTCTTTCAACAAGCGGTAGCCAGTAGTCAGATGGTGCACGGGACACTCTATAGCACAGGTAAGAGCGTCGACATCGAGGGAACGATCAATGGAGATGTCTATTGCTTTGGACAAAATGTCACAATTGACGCGACGGTACACGGCGATGTTTTGTGTGCAGGCCAGACAGTCTCAATATCCGGTCATATTGACGGCAGTATACGCGGTACAGCTCAGTCGATAACCATCGACGCCACAGTCGGGCGGGCAGTCGGCATAGCAGCCCAGAGTGCCACACTCGACAAGGCATCGCAGGTCGGCCAAGATGTATCCTTGCTGGCGCAAACTGCCGCACTCAATGGGTCAGTCGGGCGTGACGCCACAGTCCGGGCAAATACGCTGACGGTATCTGGCAGGGTTGATCGAAACGTCGATTTTTCAGGTAGTTGGCTGACGCTTGATTCTCATGCTTTGGTCGGGGGCAATCTACATTATGTTGCTAAGCAAAAGGCTGATCTGAGACCTGGTTCAAAAGTGATAGGCGCGACAACTTGCAGTACGCCAGCTGCAACCAAACATTCCGCTGGCACCTTGCTCGCTGCAACCTTCCCATTCTTTCTCTATTTGCTGGTTGCCTTCCTTGTCCTTGCGCTATGCATAGCACTGCTATTTCCGCAGGTTGTGCATACTATCAGTGATGAGCCGGTGCACCGTCTCGGCGAGACAATACTCTGCGGACTGGCTATGTTACTGCTTCCGCCGTTAGTGGCTGGTATGCTCTTTATTACGGTAATCGGCATACCTCTTGCATTTGTCTTTGGTCTGGCAGCTATCCTCATAGGCAGTCTCAGCGGAGCCGTGACTGCCTACTATATCGGCCGATTAGTGCTACGTCGTTCAAACAATGTGCTGCTGCGTATGCTAGTCGGTGTGCTCATACTAGCGGTACTTCTTGTAATACCGTTCGTTGGTCTACTGACACTGCTCAGTAGCTACTTTATTGGGACAGGCGCTGTCATATTGGCACTGAAACACCATCTGCCGAAGCCCCAATACCAGGTGAAATCATCCTAGGATCAATGATAACTGTCAGTGACGAACAATTTCAGGCACTTGCCGATGAGGCGTTTGGCGAACTACCCAAAACACATTTGAGTGCAGTGAGAAACGTAGCCTTGGTCTATGCTGAGGAACCAAATATTGAGCAGCGTGAAACTGCCCGACTTCGACACGACCAAACATTGTTTGGACTTTATGAGGGTGTACCGCTGCCTCGGCGGCAAGGAGCCACTAACTATCCGCCAGATAAGATAACCTTATTCAAATTGCCCCTCTGTCGCTCTGTCGACAATTTTCCGGCCCTGAAAGAGCAAATCAAACACACCTTATGGCATGAAGTTGCTCACTATTTTGGGCTAGATCATGATAGAATTGCCGAGCTTGAAGGCTAGAGCTTGCCGATAGCTGATAAAGACACGTATGATGAATAGCCATGGATGAGCCATATGTTATAGCCATACTGGTAGGCACGACGCGGGAACGGCGGGAATCAATTAAAGCAGCCCGTTATGTTGCTCAGTTTGGCGAGACACTGCCCAATGTGGAGATTGTGTTCGTAGATCCGAAAGACTTTCATTTTGCTGGTGACGGCAATGATCAGGAAGGTAAAGATCCACGCTACAGCGAGATAACAGCCAAGGCCGATGGTTTCTTTATTATTACGCCGGAATATAACCACAGCTTTTCGGGTAGCCTAAAGCGGATGCTTGACAGTGAGTCCAAGAACTACGTTCATAAGGCCCTGGCCCTGGCCGGGGTCAGTAATGGCGGCTGGGGTGGCGTACGAGCCGTAGAGGCACTAGTAGGGCCGGTCCGGGAGATGGGGCTGGTAGTAACCTATGCCAATCTCTATTTTCCACGGGTCCAAGATATCTTTGACGATCAGGGAAAGATGAGGCCCGAATACACTGAACGCTATGAGAGGAACTTGCATGATGCCTACTATGAACTGCTATTTTTAGCGCGGGCACTCCGATGGGCTCGCCTCAACGAACAAAAGCGCTAGCAATTTAGTGATACACTAGAGGTTATGTCTGGATACCGAGGTCATATTGCTGGCGCTATAGTTATAAACACAGTATATGTTGCAGGCGTAAAGGCATTGCCAACAACCGTGCTTGATCGTAGCGGGATCATGCTCGCTGACTGGCAGTTGCTGATCGGTCTATTCGTAGTCGCGGTGCTATTTGGGTTATGGCCGGATGTGGATACCAACTCCATGGGCCAGCACCTTTTCTTCGGTCTTGCCCTTATCGCTGACATTATCTTAATAGCTGCCGGTAAGTTTGAACCTGCGGCATTTCTTGGGTTGCTAGCTATGACGCCGATAGTCAGTAAGCATCGAGGCTGGACACACAGCAAACTCGCTATGGTATTAGTACCGTTGCCGATTGTACTTGTACCCTATCTTTATAGCCACCAGGTTCTGCCGCAAGCATTACTCATCTATGGAGCGGCAGTAAGTGGGTATTTCAGTCATCTACTCCTTGACGGGCGGATCGCATCCTTTATTCACTTCAAAAATCGCTGATGCGGTTTGCTCTAGTTATGGGGAAAACCATTGCTTATATCACGGCTCACAACAAAATTATGACGGTTGCATTTAAAAACATAAGTAGTATGATGAATAAATATAAAAAATTAAGGGGTTAGGATAAAAAATGAATCGAACAACAGACAGCAAGTTAAAAACGGATAAGAAGGCGGGGTATCTTAGTAATTTGCTTAGGTGGAATAAAAGCGTGGTAGCTGTTGTGAGTTGTCTGTGTCTGTTGGGGACAACCGGTGCGATTTCCCCGGCACATTCCCACGCCCAGGGCAATCCCCGAGTGAATACTTGGGACAGCACCCAAGGTTGTCTGCGGCCTGACACAACCACTTGTTTTGGACCTAATTTAGCGCCAGGAAACTATGACGTTTTTGGTCAACTAAAGTGCGACGGTCCATCCACTGTAGGGGTAGATGGCCCGAACGGCGAATATCGCAATCATTATTGGCTAGAGTTGGTATGGCATCCCACCACTGTCGGAAATTCCCAATACCATAGCTGGATAAATGCTGTACACGTCAGTACGGGCGGCAATTATGCCCCTGTCCCAGGAGTTGGTATTTGGCCTGCGAATGGGCAGCAATGTGCTTTGCCTCAGCCGTTTTAAATCGCGTTGGGTTGCAACGCCAAATACCCTTAGTCTAGCCTTATAATTCAACGGATTTTGATAGCCAATTCACTCTTCTGGTGCCACTGGACTTTACTGGTGACTCGATGAGTTTGCTGATAGAAAACGAGTCATATTTCGGACGCATTGATAGTACTTTTGCGTATCCCCTACGCGCAGCTATGAACATGATTATTGACTGCTGGTATGAAAGCTGCAACAATTTAGTATTGTAGATGGGAAAGTTGATTATGGATTCGCAAGCCAATAGTAAAGAGGTACTAGTTGTAACCGCGAACGATATCCCCGGATTTCGAGTAGTCGAGGTCTATGGAGAAGTTTTCGGTATCATTGTCCGTAGCCGAAATGCCTTCAGCAATATGGGTGCGTCGTTTCGAACTATATTTGGCGGCGAAGTTAAAGGCTATACCAAACTACTTGCCGATAGTCGGGAGCATGCGTTATCAAGGCTTCGGCAAGCAGCGGCTGAGAAAGGTGGCAATGCAGTGCTCGCCATGCGTTTCGATAGCGGCGATATTGGCAATGTGATGAACGAAGTGGCAGCGTACGGTACGGCAGTGCGCATCGAAAAGGCCTAGGCTGGGCTTCTATACTATAGGGATGGCGCAGTACTCTCGTTTGCAAATGCCGTGGCGTCTATTTGGCTGGACTAGCGCCGTAACGATCCTGGTAGTGCTGGAAGTGCTGTGGTCTTTGGGCATTGGTGCAGCAGCGCTGACATTGCTGCTTATAGCAGTTGAAGTAGCCTTTAGTCTCGACAACGCGATCCTAAATGCCAAAGTATTGCAAATACTTTCGCCTTTCTGGCGCCGGATGTTTCTATCGATCGGAGTATTGATTGCGGTACTCGGCACTCGATTATTGTTCCCTTTATTGATCGTGGCTATCAGCGCGCATTTATCAGTAGGTACGACCTGGGAGATAGCCCTGCATCAGCCGCTGCGCTACAGTCATGAGCTGATTCACTCTCACACGGCGATAGCCGCCTTTGGGGGTAGTTTCTTGATGGTTTTGGCACTCTACTTTTTTCTTTTCGACAGTCACGAGCGATTATGGCTGGAGCGTATCGAATGGCGGTTGCAACGACTTGGCAATATCTGGCTGCCTACTGTTATCAGTCTGATGATTGTCGCCGGCCTAAGCCTACTGGCAGGGCGAATGAACCGTAATAGCATGCAACTGCTGTTGTCAGGATGCTTGGGAATTGGCACATACTTAGCAGTGCATGGAATAGCCGCATTTTTAGATCGTCGCCAAGGAGGCGTGGTATATCGCCGCCGCTCGGTAAGCGGTTCTCCAGCTTTGTGGTTGTTTTTGTACCTAGAGCTACTCGATGCCAGTTTCTCCTTCGATGGGGTAGTCGGCGCCTTCGCCATAACCAACAACCTATTGCTGATTGCAGTCGGTCTGGGAGTTGGAGCACTCTGGGTCCGTTCTTTGACGGTGCACATGGTCCAGCGGGGTACCTTGGCACGGTACATATATCTGGAACACGGCGCGCATTACACCATTACCGTCGTCGCTATTGTACTATTGATCAGTATCTTTATTTCAGTGCCCAGCATTATTGTCGGGTTACTTGGCTTGGGTATTATCACCTCGTCGTTTGTCGCTTCTAGGCAGGCTTTACTAGAAGAAGTCTGAGCGGATCTGTGGATTCTGAATCTGCTACACAAAAGCCCTGGCTGTTTAGTTCTGAGAGGGATATACTTACACAACTAATAGCTGTAATAATTAAATAGTAAAAATTTCCATGGCAGTAAAAGCAGATACCGCTCTGTATATAGAGAGCCACCGCAAATGGTATGTGGTGAGCTTCGGCTTGTCAGCGCTTGTCTTTAGTTGGGCTGCACTGGTGGCACATCGACATGCACTTACAGGTTGGGAGCAGCATTGGTTGCTAGCGATAAACCACTGGCCGAATCGTTGGGTCAGGTATTTCGAAGCTATAACGGCTGTTGGCGGCAGCCCATGGACGGCTGTTGTGGCGGTTGTACTGACCTTCTTGCTGCAGTTTTATCGGCTGTCCTGGCGGCTTAGTGCTACGTTCCTACTGGCCACGACATTAACGTATGGGGCGAAACATATCGTGGATAGGGCCCAGCCAGCTATCTATGTTGCCGGATTACATGTTCGGGCTATGGCATTGGGAACGGCTTTTCCGTCTGGCGCAACCGTGATCGCCACGGTCATTGCTCTTAGTTTGCTACCATATCTGCCGCTCAAGTGGCGGGTCCTATTACCGATTTGGGTAGGGGCGGTTGGTTTGTCGAGACTTTATCTGGGTCTATATGCGCCGCTTGATGTAATTGGAGGATTGGCGCTTGGTGTTTTCTTGGTATCACTTATCCGTATCATGCCACAAGCCTTACGCGTGGTGCTGCGGCTAGATTGAAATTCCTGTTTTTTGGTTGTGCTTTTCTAGACGCCTGGCGTATAGTGGAAGTTGGAAGTGTGAGGCTTCCACGAAGACCCGGGATATATCCCCGGGTCTTTAGATTATTAGGCCAAACAGTATACAATAGGGAGCATATGACGGGAGTGGTAATTGGTCTTGGGGTATTATGCGCGGTCCTCATTGCGCTGATAACAGTTCTGCTAACCAGGCGTTCATCGGGTTCTCGGTCGGTTGGAGCTTTGTTGATCAAAGAGGATTTGGGACAACTCAGTGAGGATATTACCAAGTTGAAAGATAGTCTGCAACTGCAACTTAACGAGCGGTTCGACAAAAATCATGAACTGATGCGCCAGTCAATGGTTCGTCAGTTTAGTGAGAGTGCCAAACTGATTACTGATGTAACGCAACGGTTGGCTAAGTTGGATGAAACGAACCGGCGGGTGGTTGACGTCGCCGATGAGCTCAAAATTCTACAGAATGTACTGCAAAACCCGAAACAACGGGGAGTACTGGGAGAATACTATTTAGCACAGGTATTAGAAAATGTGCTGCCTCCTGAAGGATTCAAACTCCAGTATCATTTTAAGCGAGTAGACGAGCAGACTGGCAAGGAGTTGATTGCCGATGCGGTCATCTTGCTCGACAAAGGGAAACTTCTACCCGTTGACTCCAAATTTTCACTCGAAAATTATAACCGCCTTCTTGAAGAGAAGGACAAACAGGCCCGAGAACAGTTAGCAAAGACTTTTCGGGCAGATTTGAAACAGCGAATCGATGAAACCGCCAAATACATTCAACCGTCGCAGGGCACCATGGACTACGCATTCATGTTTATCCCGTCTGAAGCCATATATTACGACCTGCTAGTCAACAAGGTAGGTGCCAGCAGTACGAGCGCCAGGGATCTTTTAGAATATGCTTTTCGCGAAAAGGGAGTTATTATCGTTAGCCCGACGACCTTTATGGCGTATCTGCAAACAGTTCTGCAGGGCCTTAGGGGGTTACAGATTGAGGAGCAGGCCAAACAAATCCAGAAGCGCGTGGGTGAGCTGGGCAAGCATATCGAGACCTATGAGCAGTTTATGCAGAAGCTCGGCAGCAGTCTGGGAACGACAGTCGGGCACTTTAATAATGCCCATAAAGAACTTAAGAAGGTTGACAAGGACGTCTTACGTTTGAGCAATAATACCGAATCAGTGGTAGAACCGCTGGTGATTGATCGGCCGCTTTTAGAAGACTAACGCTTCAGCCAGTCTATAGTCGTTGCCGCGGTCCAGGAAAAGTTGGCGGCGCCCAACGGATCACCGGTGACTGGGTTGTAGTACTCATGGAAGCCAGTGCGTTGGGCAAGCTCCAGTGAACTCTCAACCAATGCATCCGCATGATCTTTGAAGCCGTAGCGCAAAAGACCATCGACAATCAGCCAGTTGGTGTTAAACCAGGTTGGCCCCTGCCAGTAGCGCTGGGCATCAAACCATGGTGAGTTGAGCGGCACACTCGGCACCGGGTAGGCAGGTCCGAAGATATGTTCGTTCTCAAGGGACTGGACTAACAGCTTGGCATGCTTCTCACTGATAGTACCGGCATAGAGGGGCATGAGGGTTGCAATGCTGGATTCTTTGAGCAGACGGTGCGTGACAAAGTCGCGGGAACAATAGGTTTCAGTGTAAGGGTCCCAAAGTTCTTCCAGGCTCTTGAGCGTGCGACTCATTGAATCAAGCAAATCGTCTGGTATTGCTTCGCGCAGCGTTGTGGCCATATGCTGCAGTTGTTCGTTGGCCCGAACGAGTACACTATTGAACACGAGGTCTTCAATGGCAAACAAGGAGTGATCCAATATACGATCGATGTCGTAAGCCTTGCGTCGAAGACGGCGTTGGGTGTCGTAGAGGGCCATAGCTTCAATATTGGACGGACGCTGGCGGGCTGAGACGTAGCGAGTGTCTCGTCGGGTAAGACTGAGCACTGCCTCTAGCCGGGTTTTCTGAAGAACACGGATCCACCAGGGCATCAGATGTCCTTGCAACTCGCCCATCCAAGGTGGAGTATTGTCCAGGCCTGTTTCCCAGGGGTGGATGAGCAATGCTAACCCTTCATGATGTGGGTCACGCTCACGATAGAGCCACTGATGATAGGCAAGCAGGCTAGGAAAGACTTGGCGATACCAGCTTCTCCGCTCCACAAGTTCCAGTTTTTCACCGATGCGCACTGCGGCTTCGGCGATCAAGGGCGGCTGAGTGATTCCACTAGTGGAAATATTATCCGGTGCAAACGGGCTGACCCAGCTTTGCCAGATACCGTGGTGGCTGCGGTACTGCTTGATACCGGGAGTGAATATGATGTGCGGTATCATGCCATTGCTCCACTGGGCTCGTAGTAGGCTGAGGATTTCGATCTTAGCCCGTTCAACATCCAGATACCTCAGCCCTATGGCGATGAAGCAGCTGTCCCATAGCCACTGGTGTGGATAAAGACCTTCTGCGGGGATGGTATACAATCCACGATCATTTCGTTTCAGTACACTAATAGCTTGTTCAAGCAGTTCCTTGGTATCGCTCATGTTTGTCCTATGGGATGTAGTATAGCGCACAGGCCCGGCGTACGCTTTCAAAATGATGACATCAGAGATATTATGATGGCTATGGCCCGCAAGGAATATCCGTTATCTCAGAAAGAGTTTGATGCCATATATGCTAAGGTCCCACGACTGACGGTAGAGGTGATACTGAAAAACGATGCTGGGGCTATTTTTATGACCAAACGCGCAATGTCCACGGGGATAACCGCGGCGTGTTATGGTAAATGGTGTTTACCGAGCGGGACAGTACAGTTCGGTGAAACACTCCAACAAGCTGTCGCCCGTGTAGCCCGACGTGAGGTCGGTGCCCATGTGAAAAAAGCTGAGCTTCGTGGATATATAGATTATCCCAGTCATTTTGAACACGGGATGGACTGTGTTGTTGGGATTGTCTTTGAGGTACTCGACTACTCCAGAACGATTCGAATAAATGCCGAAGCTTCTGATAGCGGTTGGTTTACAGTGTTACCGAAGGCCGCGCATCCTGATGAGGATGATTTCTTGGTCGGCTATGGTTATCTAAAACGGCCGTTCTAGTTCGATATACCACTAGCAAAATTTAAGTCGACGATGTTGGCTAGTTTTTTCATTTAGCAGTTATCTGTAGTTTGTAAATGATAGCGGGAAGTCGAACTCTTGGCTGCGCACAAGCTCCATCACCACCTGTAGCTCATCTTTACTGGGGCTGCTTACCCGTACGGTATCGCCCTGAATCTGGGCTTTGACTTTCGGATAGCGATCCCGGATAACCCCTATGACTCGTTTGGCTTTTTCTTGATCAAGTCCGGCTCTAAAAGGGATATCTTTGATGGTTTTGAGATTAGTATTTGCTACTTCATGCGAGACGTCGAGGACTTTTTGACTTTGATTACGCGCAGCAAGTTTCTTGCGTACAATGTCTAGTATGGCATCAACTTGCCAATCACTATTGCCGGTAATCTTGAAGCCGTTTTTATCACCATTAAGCCACTCGATGGTTGCGGGGGTGTTTTTAAAATCATAGCGATTGACAATTTCCCGTCCGACCTGATCGAACACGTTGTTCATTTCAGCTTTATCGTAGATGGAGACAATGTCGAAGGAAAAGATTGCCATGTCAAATATAGTAACACTCTTTTCATGTTTGCCGGATAGTGGTATATGTTCGAGAGTATACCTTGACTGCACGTGATCATGCTATACTGAAACGGCCAGTAAATAGGAGAAAACTCTTGACTGTTTGTATTGCAGCTATTTATAACAATAACTCCGTACTTGGAGCGTCTGACAAGATGTTATCTACGGATGACATAGAGTTTGAGCCTACTGATCCGCAAGCCAAAAAAATATTTAATATAACAAATTCAGCAGCCATTATGACGGCAGGGGGTTCCAATATACATGCTCAGATTTTGCCTAGAGTGGACTCCTATGTAAAGCAACGGTTAGCTAAGGAGCCAACTAAATGGATACCTATAATAGACATTGCTAACGCTTATCGAGATGCATACATAGAATTGCGTAAAGAGATTGCAGAGAGGGCCATTCTTTATCCCTACGATTTAAACTACAAAACTTTTATCGAAAAGCAGAAAATCATGAATAGCAAAGCGGTAAGGGATATAGCTCATAGACTCGAGGAATTTCAATTTGACTATGATGAAGATATTGCAGCAATCATCGCAGGCGTTGATGACACTCCGCCTCCAGGTATTAAAAATGGTCCAAGTCCGCATATTTATGTATTCTCGTGTGGTAGAGTTAGTTGCAATGACAATGTAGGTTTTGCTGCAGTAGGTATAGGTGCTCGGCACGCTCTTTCACACCTCATGCTGCTTGGACACTCTAGGTTTGCTTCTGAACCAGAAACCCTTGTTAGGGTACACCGTTCTAAGAAAAAGGCTGAAGTATCACCAGGAGTAGGTGAAAAAACAGATATGTTTGTCATTGGCCCTAGTCCAGGCTCATTTAATATGCTTGAGCCAAAAGAAAACTTTAAGGCAGACATTGTTAAAGACCTGGACAAGTCCTACGAGAGTACATACAAAAAAGGACTGGCAAAATTAGATGAAGCAGATGTGAAAGCGGCTAAGGACTATCTGGAGAAACTTTTTAAAGAAAATACACCTCCTCAACAAGCCAGTCCTACCGACCATGAGATTAACGTATCAGATGAAACTAAAACAAAAAAAGAGGATAATAAAGAGAATGAGAGAAAAGAGCCCACAGGAAGAACGCGTCGAAAGACTAATTAAACTCGCTTCCCAGCGCGTTGAATCAGAGCAGGATAAACAGCGACGTCTCGCAAGTTATAGCGGTAGACAAACTCATTCACGTAAAGCTGGAGGTACTTCGGTGAAACGCAGTGGTAAGTCCCGTCAATCGAACGCTTGAGCTGTCCCCAAAAGCCTTCGATAGTGTTCGTGTGTACGCCAGCTCTTACAAACTCGTACTTCGAGTGATTTACAAAAGCGTGGTCGAAATCGCGCTTAACTCGTGAGTAAATACGGCTTTCGTCCGTATGGATGGTTGAGCCTGTCTCAATGTTAGCTTTCAGAAACGGAATCGTGACAGTTGCATCGGCCTGCTTGGTCGTGAACGCCTTTGCATGACCACCCTTTTCGACAATGCCAATAACCGCTGTCTTATTATCGAACTTTTGGGCTAGTTCGTTTGCCGCCGATGTAGGTTTCGTCGGCTTCGATCACACCACTAAGTCTGTTTGAATCCTGCTGCTTCAGTAGCCTAATTTGTTTGGCGATACGCCATGCCGTCTTGTAGGTGACGCCCAGGTGTCGCTCCAATTCCTTGGCTGAAACGCCATTTTTGCTTGTGCCAAACAGATAAATGGCAAAGAACCAGCTTCTCAGTGGAGTATCAGACTTATGGAAGATTGTGCCGGCGAGAGGATGTATTTGATAACGACAATGCTGGCATGAGTAAGCCTTACGCTCCTTGAGTCTGTAAAACTTCGCATCTACGACGCCACAGTTCGGGCAAGCCTCCAAGTCGCCGTAACGGTTCCGGAAAATGGAGTCGAGACAAGCATCTTCTGTAAGATACTGCTGATTGAACTGCTCTATCGTATATCTGTTCATATCTACAGTCTACACTTCTGATAACGTGTTGTCAAGGGATAGTCGCCTATATGTTTTTAATGTGATTAGTTTATGGCGTATGTTAAAAGTTAAGATATGTATACGTCTTTTGAAGCAGACACGGAGCTAGGACCAACCACTGTCTATGAATTGATTGATGTTAAAGCATCAGAAGGCTGGACCACTGCCCTAGTAGTTGGCGAGCTGTCAGTATTGGCAGCAATGCCCCAGGGGCCTCTCGTCCGGCTTCATTCAAGATGTGCCTGGGGTGAAGTGCTGGCTTCTTGTGAATGCGATTGCGGTCCTCAGCTGAAGACCGCACGAGAACGTATTGCAGAAGAAGGTGCGGGTATTCTCTTTTATATGCATGAGCAGGAAGGGCGTGGGGCAGGACTTGCCGCAAAGGCGAAAGGCTATCGATTGACGGAAGATGAAGGTCTGGATACTTTTGCAGCATACGAACGTATAGGTGTTCCTCTCGACCAACGGGAGTATGATCATTGCGGACGCTTTTTAGGTTGGACCGGAATACGACGGGTGCGTCTATTAACAAATAATCCAGACAAGATACGCGCTCTAGAACCTTGGGTAGAGGTTGAACGTATGCCACTAGATGTCGGGCATACTCAAGAGAATAGAGATTATAGGAAAGCGAAACGTAAGCACGGGCATCTCCTCGGACCGATCACTTGACTATATGCTGAGAGGTAATGTTCCTCGATAACCCTGCAACACGTTCCATATAAGCAAGATAATTAACTGGTTGGACCAGGGTTGATGTGTACTAGATCGTTACAAGTTTGATTTCGGGAGTAGCCAATTTTTGTTTGGCCCACATGGTGAGTATAGTGATGCTCTCGATCTTGGGCTCAAAAACGTCAAGTTCGTTAATCGGCACCCATTTGTAGTCACTATACTCTTCGTTGAGTTGAATATCTCCCGAGACGTAGATGGCGGGGATATGTGGGATCACCATGGCATTGCCATCTTTCTTCCGAAACAGCAAATTATACGTTTCGTTCGGCAGTACTTGCACGACAGCGCTACTGCCGATCTCTTCGTTTTTTTCTCGCCTCATGCCTGCAAGGAGAGTCTGGTCGGCTGTCTCCATCTTGCCTCCGATGAAGCTATAGATTTCGTTATAATCAATTTCTCCTTTCCGTTTGGCAAGTAGTACATTTTGGCGATCGGCGGACAAAATAATTAGCTTTTGGCAGTATTGGAACAGCGTATTACTTGACATGTTTGTAGTATAACCAAAAAGCTGTTTTTAGGAACGAATCTAGGCCAGAACGCGTTGACGAACTCGCTTAATAGTTTTATGGAGCGTAACCTGTTTGCCAATCTGGATGGGATAGATACCATTGAAGCACGAGGTGGAGAAGCGACTAGCTGGTCGGCCGGTGGCTCGAATCATACCATCATATGATAGGTAGCCGAGCGAATCGACGCCAATACGTTTACGAATCTCGGATACACTCAAGTTCGCCGCGATGAGATCAGAGCTCGTCGGCAGATTGATACCGTAAAAATCAGGGTATTTCACTGGCGGTGAGCTAATGAGTAGATGAACGGCCCGAGCACCAGCACCGTACATCAGCTCAGCAATTTTATGGGTCGTAGTGCCACGTACAATTGAGTCATCAATCAAGATGATTCGTTTGTCCTTTAAAAGATGCGGGATAGGGTTAAGTTTCATTTTGACATCTTGTTCACGCAGGCTTTGACTGGGGCGGATAAAAGTACGGTGAATATAGCGGTTTTTGATTAGACCCATCTCAAATGGAATGCCGCTCGCTTGGGCGTAGCCAATGGCCGCCGGGATAGCCGAATCAGGCACTGGTACCACGATGTCCGCGCTGATAGGATATTGCCGTGCGAGTTCTTTGCCAAAGTTCTGTCGTACCTGGTTCACATTCATGCCGGCAATGACACTGTCGGGCCGAGCGAAATAGACGAGCTCAAAAATATCCAGTTTGGGATTGGCTTTCACGACTTGGTGTGACGTTATTCCGCGCTGATCGATAACCACGAGTTCACCAGGACGTACATCCCGCAAGAAGCGAGCACCGACAGTATCGAAGGCACAAGTTTCAGAGGCAATTACGTAGCCATCGCCTAACTTCCCGATGGACAATGGCCGGATGCCGCATTGATCACGGAAGGCGATGAGTTGGTCGGTATTTATTGCAACTGCAGAGAAAACACCTGTAAAAAGTGGAAATGCCTGCATGATTGCTTTTTCGAGAGTAGCCCCTTCAAGGATGTATTGACTGATTGCTTCGGCCATCATCTCAGAGTCGTTCAACTTATTGGTGGTTACAGCGCGTGCGTTAAGGAATGTGACTAATTTTCCGGTATTCGGTAAGTTGCCATTGTGGGCAAAGGCAAAGCCGCTACTCCGTTGGAGTATCGGCTGCGCGTGAGCGTCGTCAGCGGCGCCTGAGGTGGAATACCGGTTGTGGCCAATGGCGCTGACACCAGGTAGTTGCTCCAAGTCTTCTTCGCGGTAAACACTAGAAACAAGCCCTGGAGCACTGTGGCGGTAAAACATGCCGCCATCTGTGCTAACAATGCCAGAGTTCTCTTGTCCTCTATGTTGTAGCGCCCACAACCCGTAATATGTCAATCTAGCTGCTTCCGGCCCGACATTATATGTACCGAACACAGCACATTTTTCATTCAATCGTTGGTCTGAATTACGGAGAAAAGAAAACAATACCGCAGTCCCAACTTGGTTACGTTTATGTATGTCCCTATGCTAGCACGACCATCTGGACATACAAAAGTGAGCTATCTCACACAATAGTGAAAGATTTTAGGTACATGCTTGATGACCGATATCCTGGCGATAGTGCATTCCAGCAAAATGTATACCCTGCTGTCCGATGGCACTGTAAGCTTGCGTAGCTGCTTCGTGAACTGTCTTCCCGAAGCCTGTGACATAGAGCACTCGTCCACCGCTAGTGACCAGCTCTTTGCCTTTTTGTTCGGTGGCAGCATGTTGTACAACAACGTTCGGGTATGATGTCCCCAGACCTACTAATACGTCACCGCCACGGGGATTGTCTGGGTAACCTGCCGCCGCCAAACAGACGGTCAGCGCGGTAGTTTTCGGTTCGCTTGGGATAGTTTCGGTGGCTGGCAAGCGATCATTGGCTGCATCCAGGAGCAGCTGGGCCACGTCAAAGCCTGATTGGCTGAGACACGACAAAACGACCTGGGCTTCCGGATCACCAAAACGCGCATTATATTCAATAACCACCGGATTACCGTGTTGCTCCTCGGGAAGCATTAACCCGATATATAGCACGCCTTGGTAGGGGGTGCCCTCCTCGGCCATGCCATGGATAGTACGCTCGACAATGTCTCGGATCATGGATCGCTGTCGGAAGGTTATAAGGCTTTTGGGGATTGGAGCGTACGCGCCCATGCCACCAGTGTTGGGGCCCTGGTCATGGTCAAATAACCGCTTATGGTCCTGAGAAAGAGGCAGCAATACAAAATTAGATCCGTCGGTCACTGCGAAGGCTGAAAGCTCTGGTCCGTGCAGCCGCTCCTGGATGACCACACCGCTTTTGCCGGCCCCACCGTACTTGCCTTCAGTAAACATGTCACGGAGCGTCTGATCAGCTTGCCTTTGATCAGTGGGAAGTATCACCCCCTTGCCGGCTGCCAGCCCGTCAGCCTTGATAACGTATGAGTCCGGAGATCGGTCCCGGATAATTCGTTGAGCTTCTCTAAGTGAGTGGGCAACTTGGCTCTCAGGTTGGGGGATAGCATGACAGCGCATAAATTCAGCAGCAAAAGCTTTACTAGATTCCAGCCTTCCAGCCTCCCGAGTAGGACCGAATGCCGGTATCCCAGCTTCCCGAAGTGCATTGCCGACGCCGGCTGCTACCGCGGCATCCGGGCCAATAATAACCGTGCCGATATGCTTCTCGCGGGCAAACGAAACGATGCCGACGGCATCGGTAGGAGACAAATCAATATTACTGGTTTTATGGAGTAAGTTTGTACCACCGTTGCCAGGAGCGACGAAGACATGTCGGACCAGTTGCGATGTTTGCATCTGCCGGGCTAGTTCGTATTCCCGGCCACCGCTACCAATAACCAGAACGTCCTGTTGAGTCATATACCCGCTCCTTAGCCTACTTGCGATGGTAACGCTTATGCGCATTGTAGGTCAAACTGACTTCCCAGGTGAACGTGTTATGGTAAAAGTATGCGCGCAAAAACCCGGCCGGTTATTGCAATTTTTGCTTCTGGCGGCGGTACAACATTCCGTGCAACCGCTGACGCTATTCATGATGGGCTGGTGGATTTCGACATAGCGCTTGTCATATCCGATCATGCGAACTCGGGTGTGCTATCGAAGGTTACGGCAGTCAATCGTGATTATGGGATGCATATTGCCACAGCGATCGTGAACAAACAGCGTTATCCCGGGGGTCAGCAGGGCAGAGGGCAGACTCGTGAAGAGGCGACTGCCTGCAGCCGTATCCTGAAGCAGTATCGGGTTGATCACGTTGTACTGATGGGTTTTATGCGTATTGTCGCCCCACAACTTATCGCCGAGTATGGCTGGAAACCGGAGTACGACTTGCAAGATCCAGACCACCATGGCGTTTATTTGACCCGAATGACGAACACACATCCGGGTATACTGCCGGCCACGACTGACACCTATGGAATATATACCCAAGAAAGAGTCCTGAAGTTAGGTTTGACAAAAACAGCACACACTTTTCATGCCGCGGCAGCGGGAGTTGACCAGGGTCCGATCATCGTCGAGCACCACATTCCAGTTTTTGCACCCCAGAAATATCCGTCGACAATCGCCGATACGCCTGAAAGTCTCTTTGCACGCGTGCAACGGGTAGAAAAAGCATATCTCCCGCTGGATATTGACGCATTTCTAAGACAGCAGCAACTAGCCGATCCAAGCACGGGCGTTTTGAAAGATTCGAAGCCACGGTGATTCGGTTTTCCAGTCAGCAGGATGCCAAGATAGCTGCTGGCTTAAGAAAACTCGTTCGGGATGTGGCATCATGATAGTGGCGCGGCCATCCGGCGTGGTGCAGGCAGTAAGGCCTTTTGGTGATCCATTTGGATTGAACGGATATATTTCGGTAATAGCGCCATAATTGTCGATATACTGGAGGGGAACCAGATCCTGTTGTAACGCGACTTTTGCGGCATTCGGATCGGTAAAACAGACTTGTCCTTCTCCGTGTGCAACTGGTACGAGCAAACGGGAGCCGGCCATCTCCTTGAAGAAAATCGAGGGAGTGTCATTGATTTGCACCGTTGTAAGTCGAGCCTCAAACTGCTCAGACGTATTGCGGAGAAATCTCGGCCACCACTTTGCACCGGGAATAAGGTCTCGCAGTCCAGCGAGCATTTGACAACCGTTACACACGCCAAGTGAAAAACTGTCAGGACGTTCGAAGAACGCTCGAAATTGTTCTCGGAGCCTTTGACTAAGCAGAATTGATTGAGCCCAGCCTCGACCGGCACCAAGGACATCACCGTACGAAAAGCCGCCGCAGACAGCGAGCCCAACGAACTGCTCAAGTGATACATTCCCATTGTCTAAGTCCTGCATGTGGACATCAATCGTCTGGAAGCCAGCCCGGTCGAATGCTGCAGCCATCTCCACATGGCCATTGACACCTTGATCGCGAAGGATTGCAACGCTAGGTCGACTCCGAAAGCGGTGGGTAGGTAATCGAAAGCCGACACGAGGAGATAGGCCTGGGTCATGTTCATCGGTAATGATTTGGAATTCTTGACGAGCGCACTGGCTGTTGTCGCGGGCTGCTTGCATATGGTAACTGGTTTCACTCCACCACTGTTCAAGACGAGTACGCGAATTGCTGTATATGGTCTTGTTGTCTTGCGTCAAAACGATGGTCTGTTCCGTCGTTGGTTTACCGAGACGATGGACTGCGTGTGGACCTAATGCGGTGCCGAGTTCGCGCTGCGCGGCTCTTGCAGCAGTAGATCTAACCTGTACAATCGCGCCGAGCTCTTCGTTGAAAAGCTGAGCAATAGTATCGCCCGGTTGCAACTGAATTTGCAGCCCGCAATGACTTGAGAAAGCCATTTCTAGCAGACATGCCAATAGGCCACCGTCGGAACGATCATGGTACGCGAGTAGTGCATCCGATCGCTTCAGTCGCTGAATTGTTTCAAAAAAACCTTTCAGTTGTTGGGGATCAACATCGGGTGCCTCACCGCCAATCTGACTGAATACCTGCGTCAGCGCTGAACCGCCCAGTCGGTTTTTTCCATTGCCTAAGTCGATGAGCAGTAATTCGCTCGGTTCTTCCATGTGCAACTGTGGCGTCAGTGTGGCGGTAACGTCTGTTATTGGCGCGAAAGCCGTAATAATAAGGCTGAGCGGGCTGACAACCGATTTCTGCTTGCCGTTAGCTTCCCAGTATGAACGCATGCTGAGTGAGTCCTTACCGACCGGGATGGTAATACCGAGTGCCGGGCAAAATGTTTCACCAACTGCCTTGACAGTATCAAAGAGATGTTGATCCTCTTGCCCGAAGCCGGCAGCCGCCATCCAGTTGGCGGAGAGTCTAACGTCAGATAGTTTGTCAATCGTCGTAGCTGCGATATTAGTTAATGCTTCTCCGATGGCGAGCCGTCCCGCGGCCGGTGCGTCAATCAAGGCCACTGGTGTTCGTTCTCCCATGCTCATGGCACCACCGGTTTCACTTCCGAATGTATTAGTAATGACCGCCACATCGCTGACCGGTACTTGCCACGGGCCGACTAATTGGTCGCGTACGGTGAGTCCGCCAACGGTCCGATCGCCAATGGTGATGAGAAATTTCTTGCTGCCGACAGCCGGCAGATGAAGAATCCGTCGCACCGCTTCGTCGAGATCAACGGACTGATGCTTGAATACTTGCTTACGTTGCGTGGTGCGGGTGACAGACCGTGTCATCTTGGGAGGTTTACCGAATAGTGTCGACATTGATAAATCGACGGGTTTCGTATTGGTGGATCTATCGCTGAGTAGGAATTGGCGCCGGGCCGTTATTTCGCCAACAACAGCGTATGGACAACGTTCTCGAACACAGATCTGTTGGAAGATCGGAAGGGCTTTGACGTCTACTCCGAGGACATAGCGCTCCTGGGATTCGTTACACCAAATTTCCATCGGACTCATACTCGGATCGGCGTTTGGCAGATCGCGCAATTCAATACGTGCGCCGCGACCCGAATCGTGAGCCAGCTCCGTAAGTGCGTTTGACCAGCCTCCGGCTCCGACATCATGAATGGCCAAGATCGGTGTTTTTGTCCCCATACCTATACAGCTATTAATGACGTCCTGTGCTCGACGTTGCATTTCCGCGCTGCCGCGTTGCACAGAGGCGAAATCCAAGTCTGCCTGACTGTCGCCGCTATTCATACTGGCACCGCTGCCTCCGCCAAGTCCAATGAGCATGGCAGGTCCGCCGAGTACAATAATTTTGGCCCCCACCGGCAGCCGCTTTTTGTGAACATGCACAGTGCTAATTGCGCCAAGCCCACCAGCGACCATGAGTGGCTTGTGGTAACCCCATACCTGACCGTCTATGTCGCTTTGTTCGTAGGTCCGGAAATAGCCTAGGAGGTTGGGACGGCCGAACTCATTGCTGAAGGCGGCACCCCCAATTGGTCCTTCAAGCATGATGTCAAAGGCTGAACTTATACGGTTGGGCTTGCCGTATGGTTTCTCCCAAGGCTGCACGGCACCGGGTATACGCAAGTTCGAAACGCTGAAGCCGCTCAAACCCATTTTGGTGTGCCCGCCACGTCCGGTCGCTGCTTCATCGCGGATTTCACCGCCGACCCCGGTAGCGGCTCCCGGGAACGGTGATATAGCGGTGGGATGGTTATGTGTTTCTACCTTTGCCACGATATGCACTGCTTCTTTGGTAGTGACATAGCAATGAGTGTTTGGATCGATGGAAAAGTTCGTCGTATTTGGGCCCTTGAGGACGGCAGCATTATCAGAGTAGGCGCTCAATACGTCTTGCCCGCCTTTCTCGTAGGTATTTTTGATCATCTGAAATAGGCTTTTTGGCTGTTTGATGTTATCTATGACCCAATCGGCGTTGAAGATTTTATGGCGGCAGTGTTCACTGTTAACTTGGGCAAACATCATCAACTCCGCGTCTGTAGGATTGCGCCGGAGCTTCTGATAGGCCTCAATGAGATAATCCATGTCGTCGATGGTCAATGCCATGCCGAGCATGGTATTCGCCGATTCCAACGCTGCCCGGCCAAGCTGCAATACGTCAATTGTTTGCAGAGGTCTCGGGGCCACGTTGGCAAAGAGCTTATTGGCGCTGTGGAGTGACCGATGCACCATTTGTGTCATTCGATCTGAGAGCACTGGCGCCAGTTTTTGGTAGTCGAGTGGCCGTGTCGTTGACAGGTAATATGCGACACCGCGTTCGATGCGGGTGATGTGGCTCAATCCGCAGCTATGAACAATGTCGGTTGCCTTGGAAGACCACGGTGAAATGGTGCCGAGTCTGGGTGTAACGAGTGCCAGTCTGCCGGTGCGGCTTCCCGAGAACGGCAGGCCGTATGTGAGTAGTTGCTTGAGAGCGGTTTTATCTTGGGACGACAGCGGCTGATCTGATACGACGAAGTGTATATATTCGGAGTTTACATCATGAAGGGCAGGGTCTATACGTTGTAGCTGCTTGAGTAAGTGACGACGCCGGAAATCTGTCAGTGCGGCAATGCCTTTATAGGTAATCACGAACGAACCTCTAAGGTATCACCACCGTACACTATATCCTTCGGCTCGATAATAACCTGTTTCGGACCAGTCTCGACAACGCCGGCAATCCATGCAGGCAGGCCGCTATCAACAATGATATCTCGAGCCCTCTTAGCTTGTAATACAGGCACATACACTGCATAGCCGGCGCCCATATTGAAATTACGGTACATTTCTTCCTCGCTATTGTTGGCGTGCTGGGCGATAAAGTCGAAGATCTCGGCAACAGGAGGAAGTTGCTGTATGTGGTACGTTAGGTTGTTGTCGGCCCGCATCAGTTTTCGCCAGCCGTGCCCGGTAATATTTGACAGATAGTGAACGTCGATACCGGCAGCAAAAAGCGCATCGACGGTTCGGGCATATAGATGAGTCGGAGCGAGCGCGGCTTCACCGAAACTCATACCGCTTGGTAGTTTTGTCTGGTAACCATCAGGGAGCTGAGCCGCAATCTCCCGGAGCAAGCTGATACCGTTGGCGTGCACGCCGCTTGATTCGATCAACACAATCGCGTCACCAGCCTTGATATTCGAGCCACGGATAAGTCGAGCCCGGTCTTTAATGACCCCGAAGGCCGAGCCGGCAAACTCCATGGCCCCAGGCGTCACAATACCGGGAAGCGATTGCGTCTCCCCGCCGCCCCACGCTACGCCAGCCATATCGCAGGCTACGCGCCAACCGGTAATAAAGTCCTTGGTCAGTTTACGGTCGGTCAGCCAATCATACGAATTGGCTGACCAGTAGGCATTGAGCACTACAGGCTTAGCACCCACGCTGATAAGATCGTTGATAATGCAGGCGACTGTGTCTTGGGCAACAGCTGCAAAATAGGATTTTCTGGTCTGTTTGTAGATACTACTGGCAATGAGATTTTTGGTGCCGAGTCCTTCCTGAACAAGGGCGCCATACATGTCTCCCATGTCAAAAACGTAGGCCGACTCGCCGCGGGTGCTAGGTACTTCTGTAAAACCAAACGGAAGATTCTTTGCTGTTGCCTTGCCCTGTTTCTGGGCCAGAATCTTGGCCGGATCGGCGTTAGCGTAGTTGACGGATTGGTGATAGGAGAGCTTTCTTGTCATAGGGGCAACCTCGCTTTTTGTAAATTTATATAAGTCTAGTATAAGCCTATTCGTTCGGCTGAAGTCACGCGGGCAGGTTAGTCGGTTCGTGCCCCATTCCTTCCTCATTCTTTTACGCTTTATGGCTCTACTTGCTCGATTTTCGGCAGGGACTACAATGTCTTACATACAAGGCTGGTTATAGCATTTGCCATTGGGGGTATTAGGAGGGGTTATGAATACAGTCGCTCGCAAAGATCTTAAGATCATAACCGGGAATCAGCATCCGATGTTAGCTCGGGCGATTGCCCGCCGGCTCGGTGTACCGGTTACACCTGTTGAATTGACCCATTTTGCCAATGGAGAGATAAAGTGCCAGATTCTAGAATCAGTACGTGGGGCAGATGTCTTTATCGTGCAGACGCATAGTAAACCCGTCAACGATGCAGTCATGGAACAAGCTATCCTGATTGATGCAGCAAGACGAGCCTCAGCCAAACATATTACGGCGGTCTGCCCCTTTTTCGGCTATGCCAGGCAAGACCGTAAAGCATCTGGAAGAGAGCCAATTACTGCTAAGCTTGTCGTGGATATCTTGCGTGTTGCCGGGGTGGATCGGATTGTTACGGTCGATCTCCACAGCGGTCAAATACAGGGCTTTTTTGACGGGCCATTCGACCATCTTATTGCTATGCCCGTCTTAATTGATCACCTGCAGAAGCGACTCGGTTCATCGTGCGTGATTGTCTCGCCCGATGCTGGACGGGTAAAGTTAGCCGAGCGATATGTCAGCCGCTTGGGTGCCGAGATGGCTATTCTCCATAAAAGGCGGGCTGCTCATAGTAATGCAGCTGAGGCACCACACCTGATTGGCGAGGTGAAGGGCCGAAACTGTGTAGTGATTGATGACATGATTGATGGTGGCGGTACGGTCTGCGCTGCGGCAGAGCAGCTTACTCGGCACCAGGCGGCCTCGATTACGGTAATCGCTACTCATGGAATCTTTTCGGAACCAGCCGCACAGCGACTAGCCGTTTCTCCGATTGATTACCTGGCGATTACTGATACTTTGCCGCTCTCGATAGAACTCGAAAAGCCGAAGATAGTAGTTGTCTCGGTGGTGGATCTGCTGGCTGATTCCATAGCAGCAATCTTTCAAGACCGCTCCGTCTCGGCTCTATTTGACGATGAAAATCAATCATGAGTAAAACTATGAAAAAATTGATCTTGGGCTCACTGAGATATCGGGGGATTAATTGTTTCATTATCTTTCATAGGTTTGATACACTGAGCCCGACGGCGACGTCGCGTCATTTGAACAAGGAAATGCAGTATGGTGAAACTATCTGAACATAAGCAGCTCGATGTTGATGAGCGATTTCTGCTGGCCAACGAGCGAACGCTACTAGCCTGGATTCGTACCAGCTTGGCAGTGGAGGCTGGCGGCGTTGCGCTGATCGCCGTACATAAGCAACATAGTTACTTGGGAGTAGGTGTCTTGCTGCTCGGTGCCAGCGTGGCATTCATCGGGTATCACCGGTTTCGGACTGCCGATAAGGCAATCAGACAGCATACCTTGCCGCCTTCCGGTATAGGCCCGGCCCTGCAGGTCATTGTTGTGGTATTGATCGCCGTAGTGCTGGCAATCGCACAGTTCACATTCTTAAAGTAGCCCTGGCTAGAATTCTTTCATAGTCAATATGCATATCAATAATGCGTATCCGACATTGGCTTGGTATACTCAAGAATAATGAGTTATGAAAACCCCAAGATTGCCGGAGTAGCCCAGACGCTCAAGTCGCGGGTGGGTGAGCTGGAGCAGGCATCAGAAGTTCTCAAAGCAGTAGAACTTAAGGCGCTGTATGCGGAATTACCTACCCTTCCCTTAGGTGAGCGAGCTGGCTTCGGTAGGCAGCTTAATGAACTGCGTGCTGAGCTTATTGGTCTTGTGGAGATGCGTCAGCAAGCAGCTGAAGACCTACCGCCTGTAGATGTTACAGCGCCATTTGATGTAAATACGCCGGCAGATAGGCGACCGCGTGTCCTGCGGGCAGCCGTGGGCAGTCGACACCCTCTCACGACTGAGCTCGAATTGGTATTGGATATATTCTATCGGATGGGGTTTACGGCTATTGAGAGCCGCCAGATTGATGATGACTACCATATGTTCGAGAGCCTGAACTTTCCGGAGGGACATCCCGCCCGTGATGACTACGATACCTTCATGACGGTCGAAACGGACGAAAAAGGCAAAAACTTTATTGCTCCAGCCCATACCAGCACCATGCAGAATCGTGTCCTCAAGGAGTTCAAGGAAAACCTTGAAAAAGGCAAACCGATAGCTGTTGTGCTACCAGGTCGGGTGTTTCGTAACGAGGATCTTGATGCGCGGCATGAGCATACCTTTCATCAGTTTGAGGGACTCTACGTAGATAAGAATATACATGCCGGCAATCTTCTGGCTACATTTAAGACGTTTTTATCGGAGTACTACCAACAAGACATTGAGGTCAAATCTCAACCGTTTTATTTCCCCTTTACTGAACCGAGTTTTGAACTAGCCCTCAGCTGTCCTTTTTGCCACAAGAAAGGTTGCCATATTTGTGGCCACACCGGTTGGATTGAACTGCTCGGTATGGGTATGATCCATCCTAATGTGCTGCGGATGGCTGGAGTAGATCCCAGTGAGTATACTGGTTTTGCCTGGGGGTGTGGTCTGGAGCGGTTGGTCATGATGAAGTACGATATCGAAGACATCCGGTATTTTCACTCAGGCAGGCTAGATTTTCTGAGGCAATTTTCATGAGCAAAGAACAGCCAGTGGTCTATGCCTTCATAGATAGCCAGAATGTTAACCTGGCAATTCGTGAGCAGGGTTGGGTGCTGGATTTTAGTCGCTTCAGAACCTATTTGCGTGACAAGTTTAAGGTTGAGAAGGCGTATATATTTGTGGGGTATATGCCGAGCAACCAGACACTATACACTTCGCTGCAGGATGCAGGCTTTGAGTGTATTTTTCGTCCAACCCTGACATACGGAGACGGTAAGACCAAAGGGAACTGCGACGCTGAGCTGGTCTTGCAGGCCATGATTGATTTTCCAAGATATGATGAGGCAGTTATTGTCACCGGTGACGGTGATTTCTACTGCCTTGTTAAATTTCTGATATCCCAGAGTAAGCTTCGAGCATTGCTCGTTCCCGATCAGCACAAGTACTCTGCTCTGTTGAAGTTGAAAGAGTTTCGGGCATTTACGCGCCCCATGAACGATCTAAGGTACAAATTGTCTTATTTAGGATATAAAAAGAAGAGCCCCCACACAGACCGGCCTGCGCAGGGGACTTCTTCCACTGGTGATATGTTTAATATACCAAAAAATCATACGGTAAGCAAACTAAATCCGGTAAAATCAGGTTATAAAAATCATGAGTAGTTATGCAGCTGAATACTTGTCGGGACAATATGATCTGGTGTATGAAAATATAGGAGCCTAGAAATGAGCCAAACCACATTATTCGACAAGATTGTCGCCGGGGATATTCCTTCCTGGAAAGTCTGGGAAGACGATAAGTACCTGGCGTTTCTGACCCCCTTTGCCAATACGCCGGGCTTAACGATCGTTATACCAAAAAAGAATGTGGGTGACTATGTCTTTACGCTGAACGATAATGAGTACCAAGGTCTTATGAGCGCTGCTAAAAGAGTAGCCATACTTCTAGAGACAGCTTTGGACGTCAAACGTGTTGCGTTGGTTATTGAAGGTACGGGTATCGCGCACGTACATGCCAAATTATATCCACTACACGGTGAACTAGCCGGTGAAACGGGAGTGTGGAGCAGACATCAAGAGTTTTATCCTGAGTATGTTGGATATTTGACGACTGCCGAGGGGCCCAAAATGAGTGATGAAGAGCTGAACGATTTGCAGCGGAAAATCCTGGCCGCCACCAGGCGTTCACAGAAGAAAGAAAATAGAGCAGTATGAAAATTAGTCTCAACACAATCCGCTACCTCGACAAGCTATACAACTCAGCAGGCGATCCGGCTCCTGATGGCGCTAATGCCTTGATGGAACGAATAGGCATCCAGTTGGGCGCGATTGAAGAGGTTATTCCGTTCGGCGAGCGGTTTGCTGGCGCCCGTATCGTTAGAGTGGTAAGTTCCGACGACCATCCGGGTGCTGACCGACTCCATGTCTGCAAAATTGACGATGGTGGTAAACAGGAAGGAGCTAAACGGGACGAGCAAGGTCTTGTGCAAGTGGTCTGTGGCGCACCGAATGTACGTGGAGGCATGTTGGCAGTTTGGCTGCCACCTGGCGTGACAGTGCCGAGTACCTGGGGTAGCAATGAACCCCTTGTGCTGCAGAGCCGGGATATACGAGGACAAGTCAGTCATGGCATGCTAGCCAGTCCGAAGGAATTAACTATTGGTGATTCCCACGAAGGGATCCTCGAGGTTGATACTGACGCGGCGCCAGGAACGGCATTCGTGAGTGCCTACAATCTGGAAGACGAGATTATCTTTGATATCGAAAACAAGATGTTTACCCATCGGCCGGACTGTTTCGGATTATTAGGTGTGGCCCGAGAACTTGCTGGTATCCAACACCAACCCTTCAAAAGCCCGAGCTGGTACCTTCGGCCTGATTTTCCAGATATGGAGGCTGAAACATTACCTCTCACAGTACGTAATGAGCTACCTGAACTGGTACCCCGCTTTTGCGCGATTGTCATGCGTGATGTGAGTGTTAAACCGAGTCCGGTGTGGCTGCAGATTTTTCTGGCGAAAGTCGGACTTCGACCGATCAACAACATTGTTGATTATACGAATTTTTTCATGCTGGAGACGGGTCAGCCGCTGCATGCCTATGACTACGATAAACTGCGAGCGCAGGATGCGGATAGTCATGGTGCGACGCTTGTGGTTCGTCACTCCAAGCCCGAGGAGACGCTGAAGCTGTTAAATGGTAAGACGATTACACCGAACTCCGAAAGCATTATGATCGCCACGGACAGCCGGCTGATCGGCGTTGGTGGAGTAATGGGTGGGGCTGATACAGAGGTCGATGACACGACCAAGAACATTGTGCTGGAGTGTGCCTCCTTTGATATGTATTCGATCCGCCGTACCTCTATGGCTCACGGTTTATTTACTGATTCAGTAACGCGTTTTTCAAAGGGCCAGAGCCCGCTGCAGAATAAAGCGGTTATCGCTAAGATTGTTGACGAGATTCGTCGCTATGCCGGCGGCAAGGTAGCCTCTGAGTTGATCGATGACAATCATCTTGGCGAAGAGGCTACGAAACGAGGAAATATCCACCCGTCAGTCAGCGTAACGCACCAATTTATTGCCGCGCGACTTGGCATCGATATGCCCGCAGGAGATATGGCGGCCTTGCTGCGAAATGTCGAATTTGATGTCCAAGAAGATGGTGACAACTTGACCGTTACAGCACCATTTTGGCGGACAGATATCGAAATTCCCGAAGATATCGTTGAAGAAGTTGGCCGACTTTATGGCTACGATAAACTTCCTCTGGGGCTGCCAAAACACGATTTGACGCCTCCTCCTCATGACGGGGTACTTGACCTGAAGACGAAGCTCGCCGAAGCCCTACGAAGGATGGGTGCCAATGAACTATTGACTTACAGTTTTGTACACGGACGGTTACTGCAGCAAGTCGGCCAAGACCCAGATCAGGCATTTCGCCTGGGCAATGCCTTGAGCCCGGATTTACAGTACTATCGGCTAAGTCTTACGCCGGGCCTGCTGGATAAGGTGCACCCCAATATCAAGGCAGGCCATGAGCAATTCGCACTGTTTGAGATAAACAAGGTCCATAGTAAAACTGAGATTGACGATGAGGGTCTACCCAAGGAATTTATGCGCGTCGGTTTGGTATTTGCTGCCAACGATAAGTCTGCTCAGCGCTACGAAGGAGCGTCCTACTATATTGCCCGTAGTTACCTTGATGCCCTGCTCGCCGGGTTTAGCTTGACAGGCAAGATGACTTTCGTGCCTTTGCATGAGGCCTCATTTGAAGGCCACGAGCTGGCAGCACAGATGGTAAAACCGTTTGAACCAAACCGGTCGGCCGTATTGATGCTTGATAAGAAACCGGTCGGCGTAGTCGGAGAATACCGGATGGCAGTACGGGCAGCGCTCAAACTGCCAGCCCGCTGTGCTGGCTTTGAAATCTTTGCCGGGATTTTTGATATAGTTGATACTACTGGCTACATCGCTTTGCCTCGATTCCCGAAAGTAGAGCAGGACATCTGCCTGCGGTTACCGGCTGACACACCCTACGCTACTGTTTTCGACTTCGTAGAGGCCAAGGTAGCCGAACATCAGCTGAAACAAGTTCGGGCAAACTTGAGCCCGGTAGATATCTACCGACGCGAGGGTGAACAGCAGAAGCAAATTACCTTGCGTCTTAGTATCGCTTCGTACGAACGGACTCTGACTGATACTGAGATCAATACATTGCTCGACACAGTTGCCCGATCAGCGGCTACCGAACTACACGCTGAGCGAGTGTAGACTGAGTATATGTCACAAGCACCCGTTTTGATCGCTGACGTTGTCGTTGTTGACAACGGGAAGGTATTGCTTGTTCAGCAGCGCAAGCAAGTTGCCCACGGGCTATGGAGCTACCCGGGTGGACATGTCGAAGCGGGTGAGACCATCGCAGACGCAGTACGGCGTGAGGTGCACGAAGAGCTCGGTGCCGAACTCGTAGGGGCGGAGTTGCTCAAGGTTTACCCGATGCTAACGCCACGCGGTGATCTAGCGATCCATACGTTTACTGGGCGCATTAAGGGGTTTATCAGACTCAAGGATGATGAGCTGATGTCCTATGGATGGTTTAGTATTGAGTCACTCCAGTTGATGCGAGACGCACTCCGGGCACCATTGGTACTGGAGCAAGCCAAGGACGCCCTTAGTCTTTGACAGCTTATCCGCATTCCGCTTAGAATAGTATATGGATAACAACTTTCAGCTTGCGCTCACTTTCGACGATGTTCTTTTAAAACCCCGCTATGCGGGGTTTTCTCGTTCAGAGATCACGCTCACCACACGATTGACCCGTAAGATCCACTTGAATGCACCGGTGACAGCCTCGCCTATGGATACGGTGACCGAAAGTGAGTTGGCTATTGCGGTTGCTCAAGTTGGTGGTATTGGTTTTATACATCGCAATATGTCAATTGCTGATCAAGCCCGGGAAGTCACTCGGGTTAAAGAGCAGAAACTGCTCGTTGGAGCTGCGGTTGGATCAAGTGCAGGTTACGAAGAACGGGTGAAGCAGCTCTGTCAGGCAGGCGTTGATGTTATTCTCATCGACTCAGCCCATGGCTACAGCAAAAATGTCATCATGGCTGTTACATACGTCAAGCAACATTATGATGTTGAGGTTATTGGGGGCAATGTGGCAACGTCGGAAGGTGCCAAGGCATTGATTGATGCCGGTGCTGATGGGCTACGTGTCGGTATGGGTCCTGGAGCGATATGTTCGACCCGTATTGTATCAGGCATGGGTGTGCCCCAACTGACTGCTGTTATCGAAACCGCACGTATTGCCCAGCGGCACGATGTCCCGGTTATTGCCGATGGGGGAATCACGTATTCGGGCGACATCACCAAGGCACTGGCTGCTGGTGCTTCGGCAGTGATGATGGGACGTATCTTTGCTGCAACGCTCGAGTCACCGGGCAAAGTGGTGAAGTTGAAACCGCAAGAAGTTCCGGCCCGGTTCCAGAGTATAGTTAACGGTGCTCATGAGTACGTGTTCAAGGAGTATCGGGGCATGGGGTCACTGGCCGCTATGAAACGAGGGTTAGAAGCAAGCTCCGAAGACGAATTTCACGGCAAGGCTTACAAAACAGATGATGTTCTTATCGCTGAAGGCGTTGAGGGCCTGGTGCCTTGCACTGGTAGCGTAGCCGACGTAGTTGCGCAATTAGTTGGCGGCGTTCTTTCAGGCTTCTATTATGTAGGTGCAAAAACGATTTCCGAATTATGGGAAACGGCCCGCTTTATGCGTATCACCCAAGCCTCATTAGGCGAAAGTCACCCTCACGATTTATTCATCACTGATGGTGGCAAGAATTACAGCTGAGTATGAATACCGAAACCATTGTTATTCTTGATTTTGGCTCCCAGTATACGCAGCTCATTGCCCGCCGTATCCGAGAGTTGGGAGGTCTATAGCGTTATATTGCCTTTTACAGCCACAGACGCCGAGATTCAGCGCTATGACCTCAAAGGCATTATCCTGTCTGGCGGCCCGGATGCTGTTTATGCATCGACGGCACCGCGGGTCAGCCAGAAGCTTATAGATAGACGAATTCCGGTATTAGGTATTTGCTATGGAGTGCAACTTTTGACGCATCTATTCGGTGGCATAGTTGCTCCTTCACCGACGCGTGAGTATGGTCAGGCAACTCTGGAACAAGTCAAAGACAGCAAGCTACTTCACCCCGCGCTGGGTGGAAGCAAAGTATGGATGAGTCACGGTGACTATGTGGCGAAACCGCCACCTGGCTTTACAGTTACGGCTAGGAGTTCAGGCATTATATGCGCCATTGAAGACGCCAAACGAAATATCTACGGGCTACAATTTCATCCCGAGGTTTCCCACTCTGAGCATGGTAGGGAGATTCTCGAGGCATTCCTGGTGCTTTGTGGTTGCCATAATGCCTGGAAGGCTCCGTCGATTATAGAAAAACAGGTCGAAGACATCAGACGGCTGGTTGGCAGCCACCAGGTTGTTTGTGCACTATCAGGTGGTGTCGACTCTTCTGTGGCGGCAACTATTGTCGATCGTGCTATCGGAAAACAGCAAACATGTATATTCGTGGATAATGGCCTGCTCAGCCAAGGCGAGTATGAAGAAGTCCTGGCTCTCTATCATCAAACAGGCTTGCGGGTACGCGCGGTTCGGGCATCAAAACAATTTCTATCGCAGCTGAAAGGTGTTACTGACCCTGAACGAAAACGAAAAATTATTGGCAAGACGTTTATCCGTATATTCGAAACTGAGGCTCGCCGCCTCAGCGACGTACGCTTTCTCGTGCAAGGCACCCTATATCCGGATGTTATTGAATCAGTGTCGGTACATGGCCCATCGTCTGTCATTAAGTCACACCATAATGTTGGAGGGCTTCCGGCGCGTATGGAGCTGCAGCTCATAGAGCCTCTCCGAGATGTCTTTAAAGACGAGGTGCGTGTTATCGGCACGGCCCTCGGATTAGCAGGGGCTATTGTGGGCTGTCAAGCGTTTCCTGGGCCTGGTTTGGCTGTTCGTATAGTTGGCGAGGTGTCACCGGCTCGCCTCAAGTTGCTTCGTGAGGCTGATGCTATCGTTCGTGAGGAGATCGAGCAATTGCCTGCAATACGGGCGGGACTGTATCAGTACTTTGCTGTACTATTGCCGGTAAAATCAGTCGGTGTCATGGGGGATGGCCGCACCTACGAGAACGCAGTCGCTATTAAGGCCTTTACCTCCAAGGACGCCATGACCGCCGACTGGGCTCACTTGCCTTACGACTTACTTGCCCGTATATCCTCGCGCATAGTCAGCGAGGTTAAGGGCGTTAATCGGGTGGTATACGAGATAACCACAAAACCGCCGGCTACCATTGAGTGGGAGTAGCATCGGCAGGCGCTGACCGTTATAGTAGAAACTATGCGTGCGATCTGGCGGATTGTCCGGTTTACCAAGGTCCTGTGGCGATACTATCTCGGCGTATCGGCTATGACGGTATTGCTGGCTGTAATGAGCCAGTTGCAGCCGTTGTTTACAAAGGCGGCGATTGATCAGGCGACCAAACTACTCCACGGCGGCAAAGCTAATGTTGCCTTTGTAGGAGTCCTGGCCGTCTTAATGTTTCTAACTGACTGGGGCCAAACACTGCTCAGCAATGTTGGGGGATATTGGGGGGATGTATTAGCAGCCAAGCTTCAGCGACTACTCAGCGAACGTTACTACCAGCATATGTTGAGTCTGCCGCAGCGTTATTTTGATACGGAACTATCAGGTACGATCATTAATCGGATGAACCGTGGCATCAGTCAGATCGCCACCTTTGTCCAGACGATCAGCAATAACTTCCTGCAGTTCGTCTTCAGTACCATCTTTTCGCTTCTAATCGTCGCCTACTACAGCTGGCAGGTGGCAGCCATGTTGTTTTTAATCTATCCGGTTTTCATCTGGCTGACCATTCGTACTAGCAGCAGGTGGCAGCTGTACCAGCATCGCATCAATGAGTCGCAAGACAAGGCCAGTGGTCGGTTTGCAGAGGCAATCGGTCAGGTGCGGGTCGTTAAGAGTTTCTTGCAGGAACCGCGGGAGCTCGATTTCTTCCGCGGCCATTACAGTGATGCGGTCAATACGACCTATCCCCAGAGCCGGTTGTGGCACAGGCAAGATATTATCCGTCGGAGCGTGTTGAATCTAATCTTTCTCGGTGTGTTTGCCTATATCTTTATCGAGACTGCCCGCGGTGCGTACAGTATCGGGACGATGGTGCTACTCATTCAGTACGCCATGCTGATCCGTATCCCGGTGTTCACTATCAGCTTTCTGGTCGACCAGACGCAGCGGGCTGTTACCAACACTCAAGACTACTTCGCCGCTATGGATGTTGAACCAGAAGTGGCTGATCAGCCGAATGCCCGCAAGCTGTCGATTAAACATGGTGCCATAGCTTTTGAGCATGTTGGCTTTGGCTATGAGAAAGATAAGCTTGTACTGCGGGGTGTCGATTTCGAAATCGAACCATCTACCAAGATTGCTCTGGTCGGCGAGAGCGGCGAGGGCAAAACGACAATCGTTAACTTATTACTAAGGCTCTACGATGTATCCTCGGGCAGTATCCTGATCGACGGCCAGGATATTCGGGAAGTGACCCAGGCGTCATTGAGGTCACACATCGGAGTGGTATTTCAGGAACCGGCGCTGTTTAGTGGTACTGTCAAGGAAAACATCAGCTATGCCAGGCCTAAGGCTACGATGAAAGAGATCACCGCGGCAGCACGAGCGGCCAATGCCCATAATTTCATCACTGAGTTTGAGAATGGCTACGACAGTGAAATCGGAGAACGCGGGTTGAAGCTCAGCGGTGGTCAGAAACAGCGAATTGCTATTGCCCGGGCTATTCTCAAAGATGCTCCGATTTTGGTGCTTGATGAGGCTACTAGTAGCCTGGACAGCAAGAGTGAGCATCTGGTCCAGCAGGCCCTTCGGCATTTGATGAAAGGGCGTACGACGCTTATCATTGCTCACCGTTTAAGCACCATTGGCGGCGTTGATCAGATTATTACGCTGCGAGCCGGCCGGGTGGATGAAGTTGGCCCACCGGAAAAGTTAGCCCGCAGCGGCGGTATATATGGCCAATTGCTCGCGCTGCAGCACGCGGCCACGACTGCTACTCAAAAACAACTGAAGCAATACGAAATAAACGGCTAGGAACGAACTGGCACTTTCGGTATAATGGGCGGCAGATAATACGACAGTGGAGGTAGTAATATGGCACGGAAGCGGGAGCGGGCGTTTGCACTGGTCGTTGTGGTATTGTTCGTGGTTACAACGTTTGGCTTTAGTGGCATTGTTATCTGGGAAAATTCCCAGAACAACAACTCAACCACTACGCCAAGCACTCAGACATCAGTGGTTGGGACAAAATTACCGAATTTTGTACCGATTGGCGAAGTTAGTAGCCTACAGGTGACTGATCAAAAGACCGGTACTGGCCTGGTAGCGCAGCCGAGTAGTACCGTAACGGTATACTATACGGGTGCTGTTGCTGCTACTGGCATTATATTCTCCAGTACTTCAAGCACTGGGCAACCGGCAACGTTGGCACTGAATCAAGTAATTGAAGGTTGGCAGAGGGGCATCCCTGGCATGAAAGTTGGTGGTATTCGACAGCTGCTGATACCTGCAGACGAAGCCTATGGAGCAAGTCCGCCAGCCGGCTCGGGCATTCCCCCAAACTCCGCACTGGTCTTTACCGTAACGCTCCTCGCGGTGAGCAAATAGGGTAAAAAACACAATATATAGCGCTATTGCATTGTGCCTGAGCGCCATATATAATCAAATGCATACTATTCGTAACACCTAAAAACGAAAAAAGAGGGGATGAAATGGTCAAGAATGTTACGGTTTTTACGACAAACACCTGCGCGTATTGCGGCATGGTGAAAAAATGGCTTGGTACCAAGGGTGTCGGCTATGATGAAGTAAATCTGGACCAATTCCCCGATCGCCAAGCTGAAGCACAACGACTGAGTGGTGCTTTGACGGTACCAGTGACTGTGGTGACCCACCACGATGACAGTCAACAGGTGATTGTTGGTTTCAATCTATCAAAGCTAGCGCCAGCCATTGCCTGAGAATCGGCTAAGCCTGTTAGTATAGATAGTATCGGACACATATGATCAGATCCTTTTAGTGTGGAGGTGATTTATAATTATGGGCCAGACGGACAAAACAGAGAGTGCAGTCGAAACACATGACGTTATTATGATCGGCGCCGGGCCGGCCTCGCTGAGTGCGGCGATCTATACAACCCGAGAAGATATTGAAACCTTGTTGTTTGAGCGTGGTGCGGTTGGCGGGTTAGCCGCAGTCACTGACTGGATCGATAATTATCCAGGCTTCCCCCAAGGCATAGAAGGTTTGAAACTGGCCGATGATCTGCGCCAGCAAGCCGAGCGATTTGGAGCTAAGATTGAACTTGGTGAGGTGAGTAAGATTACTGACGAAGGGGCTTACAAACGGCTGGAAACCACGTCAGGGGCAATGCGAACCAAAGCCGTTCTTATTGCAACTGGCACCGACTATAAGAAAATCGGCGTGCCTGGTGAGCAAAAGTACTATGCTCACGGTGTGCATTACTGCGCGACCTGTGACGGAGCATTTTACCGGGACAAACGCCTGGTGATAGTCGGTGGAGGCAATTCGGCAGTCCAGGAGGCAATGTTTCTGACTCGGTTTGCCTCACACATAGATATGCTTGTTCGGAGGGACCAACTTCGAGCCTCTGAAATATTACAACGTGATCTTCGCGAAAAACACGCTGATAAAATTACGGTGCATTTCAATACCACCACCGATGAGATCGTTGGTGAAAACGGCAAAGTCACCAAAGTCGTCGGTACAGACAAAACGAGCAGCAAGAAGGTAGAGTTTCCAACCGACGGCGTGTTTGTGTTCGTAGGGCTTAAGCCCAATACGGAGTTTCTGCAAAATTCAGCCATTGAGCTTGATGAGATCGGGTTTGTGAAGACCAATCAGACGTTAGAGACAAACATGCCCGGTGTCTATGCGGCCGGCGACGTACGGAGCGGGGCAACCATGCAGATAGCCACAGCGTCTGGCGAGGGTGCCACAGCGGCATTGCGAATCAGAGAATATCTACAAGAGCATGAACGCCGTAACGGTTAAATTCCAGTAGTCACATCATCTTTACCTTTTAGCGACAATGCTCACCGATATGCCGAACCAGGCAATCCATGATGTTATGGTGTGGGCCGGGGTACATGGGGAAGAACATGATCCTGGTGTTGAGCTAGTGTGGTCACTTGGCAAATACCTTCTGGCAATGGAGGGTTGCACTATCGATGCTGCTATCGCTAATCCTAGAGCATTTGCGGTGGCCAGTCGACAAATAGATGTAAATTTAGCACTTGTCCTGCAAAATCCTTGGGATTACGAAGCATACCGATCGATCAATCCTGGGATGACGCTTCCTGATGGGGTTCACCGTCCGTGGGGTAGACCAGATTATGAGCGGACACTAGTACCCGGGCTTATACGGCGCTCCTGGGGTAAAGACTTGATAGTGGACATGCACCAAAATCTCTGGGAAGGACATCAGGAGGACTGTGCGTGGGTTGGCCCGAGCGTTCGACCCTATGTGCTCGGCTTTATTGCCCTCTGTGGCATAACTAATGTACTGGTATGTGATGGCGGATTCCAGGGCTACTTTCCGGAGGCAGTATTGATGGATATATATACCGAAAGCTGTCGCAATAACGTAGCGTTCTGGCGAGACAAATTATCAAGGGCACTTAGGGAGGGTCTCGCTACCCCGTCCCTGGAGGATTTTAAATTTTATGCACAGGGTGACTTATCCACGGCAGCGAGCCTTAGCCTTAAGGGCGGTCCATTCGAGCCCCTCAAGGAGGAGGTGCCACATGCGGCTGAACTATTTAATGTGGATCGGCCCGTATATTCCTTGCTGGGTGGCAGTAGAGAGTTCGTGACGCCCTTAGCGGACTGACTTGACGATTCTTGGTAATGCCATACGGCTGCCAACGATGAAGATGCTGGCCAGGTCCTCAATATCTGACGAGTAGCTAGCAGTGTGCCTCGCATAGAAGATGAGCATAAGCTAGGGACAAGCCACAGAAAGGACTGTGAGTATTCTAGATGCTATTTATATCCGCGGAAGCTATCAGCTATTATGGCAGTCCTTTTGACTCCTTGTGCTCGTAGCCCGCTGGCAATACTATCGACGAACTGCTCACGGCCCGATATGTAGATAAGTTTTTCATTGAGATTATCTATTAGATCTGGAATTTGCTCTGCTTGCAGACGGCCTGACTTAGATTGTCCGTTTGAGCCTTGCTGGGTGATAATCGGACGCACCTTAATGCCAGCGGCCTGTATGAGATCCAGAAATACGAGCTCGTCCGATGTTTTGACGCTATAGATCAGCTGAATAGGACGATGTTGGTTTGTGTCTCGAAGATATGTAGCAATGCTCCGTAGTGGCGTGATGCCAATACCGCCAGCAATGAAAAGTAGGGGGATGGTGGGATCTTTTGGCAGGACGAAATCACCTATCGGTTCGCTTATGCTTACGTTATCCCCAGGCCTAAGGGCAATCAGAGCTTTTTTGAAATGGCTGGGTCGTGTTATTATTTGGGTCGTTATGGCAAGGGCAGATTCTGTTGGAGAGGAGGATAGGGTAAACTCATGCTTCCCGGAGGCACCATTACTCGTTTCGGTTGGTAGCTGCAGCTCTATAAATTGACCAGCGCTGTAGTGTATACGCTGCCCTGGGTTAAACCAGAATGTCATAACATCCTGCGCTACAGGTTCGCAATGGTCAAATGCAGCCCACATATATAATTACAATTTATACCCTCGTACTTTCGTGGCGGGGGTATTTTTAATAGTTCTGGCACCCACAAAATACTCCGGATGGTTCGTGACGAGGCTGATCTTTGGATAGAATCTGCGAAGCAAGCGGTAGAGATGGGGGTTGTCGACGCTGTACACGATGACTTCCAGGTTAAATTTTTGAGCCAGCCAGTAGGTCAGTGGATCAGTCAGCCATATGGAGGTGGCGATACCGGTAGCCTTAAGTTGTTTGCCGAACAATGCGACAGCTATGGGCCGAAACAGTGTGGCGATGTAGATAGTGCTATCTGGGAAGAGTTGACGTAGCCTTTTTACTTCGCTACGGCGGAAGGAAAGGAAGCTTGCCTGCACATTGGGATGACGCTTCATGACCTCAGGGAGCTTTTCGGCAACACCACAATCCTTCGATTCAATAATGACGTGCTGGTCTTTGAGCAGCGCGAGCGCTTCGTCTAAGGTTAGTATTGATTGGCCATTTTTTAGGGGTATCTTCTTTATTTCAGACAGTGTTCTTTGGTGTACAACTATCCGCTGGTTGGCTACACGCCCGGTGTGGCGATCATGGAGGATCACTAGCTGCTGGTCCTTGGTGAGGCGTACGTCAAATTCAATAGCGTCAAGCTGGTAATGTGTGGCTGAGAGCAGACTCTCGGCACTGTTTTCTAGTGCGAGCCCGGCTGCTCCGCGGTGCCCGATGATTTTTCTGCTCATAATCCCTCTTTAGGGTATAGTGTACAATAGAATCGATGCGCGCTACCAGGGGCGTTTTTAAGTTTAACGAGGAGTCAAAAAACATGGCAGATTTTAATGTAGTGTTAGAGCCCGGTGATGTAGAGAATGGCACCGTTAATACGGTGATCGAAATCCCCAAGGGCTCGAATCTCAAGGTGGAATGGGACCGCAGAAGAGCTGCTTTTATGCTTGATCGGATTGAGCCGCAGATATTTCCTAAACCGGTCAACTATGGTTTTATCCCGCAAACGCTTGATGAGGACGGTGATGAGCTCGATACGCTTGTTGTTTGTGATGAATCGCTGCCTACCGGTATCTGGCTTGAGGCAAAGATTATCGGGGTACTTAATTTCCGCGACGACGGTGAAATGGACCACAAGATTGTTGTGGTACCCGCCGATAATCGAAATAGTGGTGATCGTATCCACAGTCTGGCTGACCTTGGTGAACGCTGGAAAGAGCAGGTTGCCCATCACTTCACGCACTACAAGGATCTTAAGAAGCCTGGCAGTACCGAGGTATTAGGCTGGGGAGACGTTGAAGCTGCTAAGCAAATTGTTCGTGAGTGTATGGCGCGCTTTCAGTCAAAGCAATAGCCCGTTCGGTTTAATAGCTTCTGTATTGCCGGAAACGGCGCTACAATAGTTTCATGAGTAACGATCCGTTCGCTAGTTTTTTCAAAACCTTTGATGATTTCGGCAAGAAATTTGATGAGGTTGTAGGAGGCGTAAGCAAGGCGCTGGATAGTACTGTCAAAAGTTTTGATGAGGGCGTCACCAAGGCTGACCGGCAGATTACTAAGGCCAGCAATACATTCGATACAGTCATGAAACAGACGGAGCGGCTGTCTAGTGCATCCAAGGATACAAAATCTGAGGACAATAATGCGGCCCACCCTTGATTTTCTGCAGACTGCTCAACAGCAGATTCATTCGACATTAGAAACCCTAAGACCAAAACTCCTCGCAGCGCAAGGCAGTATTGCACATCGGATGAAAGACGACAGGTCACCTGTTACTGCTATGGATTTGCTCGTCGAACGGTGTTTGAGGGAGAATCTGGCTAGGCTTGATCATGCAATTGGCTTTGGAGGCGAAGAGGGAGGTGTCGACTACTCGCAAAAAACCTTTTGGTTGGTCGATCCGATTGATGGTACAGAACCGTTTATTCGTGGTATTCCCATTGCGGCCAACATGATTGCGTTGATTGACAATAATGAGCCGGTTATGGGGGTCATCTACAACTTTAGTACCGATGAATACTTTTTAGCTATCAAGGGCCATGGCGCTACCTGCAATAATCGTCCTATCCATGTCGGCAATCGTCCGCTCGGTCACGCCTGGGTGACGCTTGGAATGCAAAGTGGTCGGCCGGGAGCAGCTGGTTTAAGTGATCAGCTCAGTCAGCTTGTCTATAGGGTCCGTAATTTTGGCAATTCGGCTTTTGATTTTAGCCTGATTGCTCGAGGATCAATTGAGGGCCGGATTCACTTTGGGGGTAAGGCTTGCGAATGGGACTTTGCTCCTGGGGCTCTCATAGTGCAAGAAGCCGGAGGTAGGGTCGCCAATATTGGTTCGGATGGATACGATTATCGGAAACTTGATCATATAGCGGCCAATCCGGTAATCTTTGATGAGCTTATGAAGTTTATGAATGGAGTTGTAGAACATGCGTAAAGTAATACCACAAGAAGCGGTTCTAATCCCGGATTCGGCGAAACGGGTCTTCCATGGCGTTATATATGATGTATATCAGTGGTCCCAGAAAATGTATGATGAGTCTAAAGCAACATTTGAAATGCTACGCCGGTCTGATACCGTTTCAGTTATCGGTATAGTTGATGGCAATATACTCGTACTTGATGAAGAGCAGCCGCACAGGGGTTCTCGGCGTAGTTTCCCCGGGGGCCGCGTTGACGAGGAAGATGAGAATACCCTACTTGCTGCACAACGAGAAACACTTGAAGAAACAGGCTACGAATTTAAGAAGTGGAAACTAACTCAAGTTTGGCAACCGCAAACAAAGATAGAATGGTTTATATATCTATTTGTAGCGTGGGATGGGGCAAAAGTGGCAGCCCCACACTTGGATGGCGGAGAGAAGATCATTGTAGAACATCAACCCTTTGGGGCCGCAAAAGAGATGGTATTGAAGAGAGAAGGCTATCTTGGTGAGGCAAAGGAGATACTTGAAGGCGTAAACGGTATCCAAGAGCTACTGGGATTGCCTGAGTTCAAAGGGAGGATGACTGAGCGGTAATTGAAAAAATTTCATGTTCCTATTGTCTTGTGCTAGGCTGGAGAGTTCTCATGACGCTTGTGCTTATATGCACCGATTGCTTACAATGGGGTTGAAATAACAGGATAGCGTCAAAACAAGGGGGAAAGTGTATATGAAAACTCGAATAGCAATCAACGGCTTTGGCAGGATAGGGCGCAATGCATTCAAAGTCGCCTTCGGTCGGCAAGATATTGAGATTGTTGCTATCAATGATCTGACGGATACAAGGACACTGGCACACCTGCTCAAACACGATAGTAACTACGGGGCCTATCAGCACGGAGTTAGTTTTGACGAACAAAATATCATAGTTGATGGCACGAAGATCAAAGTCTATGCAGAGAAAGATCCGGCTGCCTTACCATGGAAAGATGTCAATGTTGACGTAGTAATTGAATCAACTGGATTCTTTGTTGACCCCGAAAAAGCTAAAGCACACATTACGGCTGGAGCAAAGAAGGTTGTCATAAGCGCACCTGCCAAGGGGGAAGGCGCAAATACTATCGTCTTGGGTGTGAATGAAGATAAACTTGAAGGAGCTGGCGAGATTATCAGCAATGCCAGCTGTACGACCAACTGTATCACGCCGGTTGCTGCGGTCGTTGAATCGCACTTTGGAATTGAAAAAGCCATGATGACGACGGTACACAGCTATACAGCCAGCCAGCGATTACAGGACGCGCCAGCCAAGGATTTACGGGAGGCTCGCAACGCCGCCGAAAACATTGTACCGACAACGACCGGTGCATCCGTGGCTGCGGCCAAAGCACTGCCTGCGCTGGAGGGAATATTTGGAGGCCTATCCGTGCGGGTTCCAACTCCGGTTGTTTCACTCAGTGATTTCGTGCTGATTACGAAACGCCCGGTAACAGTTGACGAAGTCAATGAGACTTTCAAAAAAGCAGCTGCAGAGCCATATTACCAGGGAATCCTAGCAGTAACTGAGGAGGAACTCGTCAGCAGTGACTTTATTGGCGACAGCCATTCAGCGATTGTCGATTTAAAACTTACAGCTGTTGTCGGGGGAAACATGCTTAAGGTGGTAGCGTGGTATGACAACGAGTGGGGGTATAGCAATCGATTGGTTGAGGTAGTCGCTGATATTGGGAGATTGTTGCACAAGGCAGATACGGCTTGATGGCCGGATCACATAA
>DASYZQ010000018.1:0-12109 GCA_035946175.1 Saccharimonadales bacterium (SeqCode) | reverse complement strand
TTCCTGCTCGAAGGCTGGTACTAATTGCTCGAATTCATAGTGACTTAATCCGGTCATAGCTTTCATGACTCGGTTGCTTTTGGTGTTTGTGTTCATACCGTAAGTATGGCTGAGGGGCTAATGGGGAGCAAGTCTAATGGCCTTGCGATTAGAATCCTGTATCTGAGTTCGTATTATTTTCGGAAAATGATATTATACTCCAGTATATTTGACGACGTTTAAGGAGATAGGTGATGACCAAGATGCAACGACCAACAAAAGCGGTGATTGCCGCAGCGGGAATGGGTACTCGGTTCTTGCCGCAGACTAAGGCAATGCCAAAAGAAATGCTACCCCTGGTAGATAAACCGATTATTCAGTATGTCGTCGAAGAATTAGTCGAAGCTGGCATCAAAGATATTATTATTGTAACTGGTCAGGCTAAGCGGAGTATTGAAGATCATTTCGATATACCTTCGAGTGATCTTATTGCCAATCTTAAAATGGGTGGGGAGAAAAAGAAACATTTCATTGATGAGGTAGAAGCGATTGCCAACCTTGCCAATTTTGTATACGTACGACAAAGACGGCTCTATGGCAACGGAGTACCACTACTGGATGTTGAACATTTGGTGGGCAACGAGCCGTTTATCTACACCTGGAGTGACGACTTTATTATGGCCAACCCTGTACGTTTTAAACAGCTCAGCGATTTATACGAACAGTATGGAGTTTCAGTGTTAGCATGTATACGAGCAAGGGAGCAGCAGGACTATCTACGCTATGGGTTTGCCGGAGGCAGGGAACTTGAGCCTGGCCTAATAGACATAGACAAGATCGTTGAAAAACCTGGTTCACATCATGAGTCTCCCTCGGATTTAGCGACAGTTAGTGGCTTCTTATTCACACCGGAGATTTTCGGGTATCTGCACCAAGCACAGGAGTTGCTGCAACCAGGCGCGGAGCTGTGGTATAACGATGCCTTGAAGCTTATGCTTGCTGATGGGAAAAAGGTTCTAGCTGCAGAGATCAAAAACGGTCGCTATTATGATGCAGGGGACAAGCTGGAGTACATCAAGACGGTAGTTGATTTTGCGCTCAGACGTAAGGATATTGGCGATCAGTTCCGAGATTACTTACGTGGGCTGGTGTTGTAAGCATATGCGGATACGCTATACTAAATGATAGCAATGGATACTGCTCAAAGCGTTCTGGTTGTAGTACTGGCGGCTGCTCTAGCGGTATTTCTGATACTTGCGATCACGATTGCGATAGAAATATTGCGGCTGGTCAGTAGTCTCCGTGAAATCGCCAAGCGTGCTGAGCGAGTAGTGACATCAGCAGAGACTGTTGGGGACGTACTCCGGAAGACTTCTGGATCAGTAAGTATTATTCATTTTGTGCGCACCGTACTTAATATGGTTGCTGAGCATAAGGATAAGAAAAAGGAGTCATAGAAAAGGTCATGGGGAAAAACAAGACAGTCAGGAGATTTGCGATTGGGACGGTAGTTGCTGCTGCGGCAGGCTATGTAGCAGGCATTCTCACCGCTCCGAAGAGTGGCAAGGAGACCCGGGCAGACATTAAGGAAGCCTCAATACAGGGCAAGCGTGAGGCCGAGAAACAATTGAAGAAGCTACATACGCAGCTCAACGCCCTGTTGGCTGAAGCAAAAGGTCAGGCAACAGAACTGCAAGGCCGCGCCCGTAAGGATTTTGACAGCTCCATGCAAAGAGGTAAGGCCGCTCGCGAAAAAGCACGACAACTATTAAGTGCACTCCATGAGGGTGATGCTGACGACAAAGATTTACAGTCAGCAATCAAAGAAGGCCAGGCGGCGCTGCAGCATCTGAAGAGCTACTTCAAGAAAGAAGCATAAACAAAAAGCCCTCGTGCGGCTGGATTAGGTATAGGGCTAGTTCAAAAAGAAGAGCGTAGGAGGGACGGCTAGATGGAAGATCGAACTGCCTCGCAACAGATAGATGGCATTATTAGCAAGCAAGATGATTGGCGAGGTAAGAACTTATCGAGGCTGCACTGATCAAACAGGCCGACCCTTTGGTTGTAGAAGAAGTGAAATGGAGGAAGCCTTCAAGGCCTGAAGGTGTCCCCGTCTGGTCCCACAATGGGATACTATGTGTGGGTGAAATTCTCAAAAACGCAGTCCGATTAACTTTTCCAAAGGGTGCTCTCATGAAGAACCCGAAGAAACTTTTCAATACGAGGCTAGATAGTAAGTCAATTCGTGCTATTGACTTTCATGAGGCAGAAGCAGTAGATGAGACTGCGCTGAAGGCGATGTCACCGAAGCCGTAGGATTACGAATGCTAAGCAAATAGGCTCTGGGCGTTAAATAATTGCTCAACAATTCGTCTCCTAATCGTTATACTTATATATAGCAAGCAGGGGGAGATGATGCCGAGCACTAAGAGCAAGGTCGAGCTAGGTGCCGCCGAGTTCGTGCACTTACATAATCACACACAGTATAGTCTTCTCGACGGGCTCACCAAAGTACCCGCCCTAGTATCCTACGTCAAAGAAGCGGGTATGCAAGCTGTGGCTATGACTGATCATGGCACATTAAGTGGCACGATTGAGCTATATAAAGAGGCTACAGCACAGGGTATCAAGCCGATTATCGGCATGGAGACCTATGTTGCCAGCCGGACTATCCATGACCGGGATGTATCCAAGGATAAGCTCTATTACCATTTGATCCTACTGGCAATAAATCACCAGGGCTATCAGAACCTCATGCGTCTCTCAACCATCGCAAATTTGCAGGGCGTCTACTATAAACCACGCATTGACCATACATTACTGGAGGAATATAACGAAGGGCTGATTGTGCTCAGTGGCTGTATCGGTGGTGAGCTCGGCGAAAACATCCGTCAGGGACAGATAGATAAGGCACGAGAAATTGCCAGCTGGTACAAGAGCCTCCTCGGCGACCGCTACTACATTGAGCTGGCCGATCACGGTCATCCGGGTCATCCGTCCTTTTGGAAATCGCAAGGAGAAGTCAATGAAGCGCTCATCAAGATAGCCGCTGAACTCGACCTACCCTGTGTGGTCACGTGTGATGCCCACTACCTGAGACATGAGGACCAGCTGGCTCATGAAATCCTCTTATGTGTACAGACGGGGTCATTTCTTAGTGACGAAAAGCGGATGAGCTTGCAGGAGCTAGAGCTCCATGTCACGCATCCATTGGAAGTTATTAAGCGGTGGGGGAAAGACCATCCGGAGTTTATCAGCAACACCCGCGTGATTGCTGATCGGTGTAACGTAACGATTGAACTCGGCAAAATTCTGATACCAAAATTTCCGGTCCCGGAAGGTGAAGATGAAAAAAGTTATTTAGAGAAGCTGGTATGGCGTGGCCTTGCATGGCGATACGGCAAAGTCGCTATTGAACAAAGCGAGAAATTAAGCATAGCCGCAGCCCGCAAGAAGCTCAGCAAGGAAATTATCGAACGATCCGAATATGAGCTAAGCGTCATGGACTCTATGGGCTACAACGGCTATTTCCTAATTGTCCAGGACTTCATTGGTTGGGGCAAAGATCGAGGCATAGTATTCGGACCCGGACGGGGATCTGCAGCCGGATCGATCGTAGCATATGCTATTAGAATTACCGAGATTGAACCGCTCAAATACAACCTGATGTTTGAGCGGTTTCTTAACCCTGGCCGAATTAGCATGCCGGATATCGACATAGATATTCAGGATACTCGCCGTGATGAGGTTATCCAGTATTGCATTGAGAAATACGGGAAGGACCGTGTTGCTAATATCGTCACTTTTGGTCGTATGGCCGCCCGAAACGCTGTTCGTGATGTATCACGAGTGCTCCAGGTACCTTATGCCGAGGCTGACCGGCTCGCCAAGATGATACCTATGCCCGTTCAAGGTAGACATATACCGCTTGCCAAGTCGCTCAAAACCGAACTTGATCTTAAACATGAATATGAGACCAATGAAACTGCCAAACGGGTATTTGATCTTGCTATTCAGCTGGAAGGCACTATTCGTTCGCATGGCGTACATGCTGCCGGCGTTGTCATTGCTCCTGACGACATAGTGAAATTCGTACCACTTGAATTGGCCCAGAAGGGAGTTATCGCAACCCAGTATCCTATGGGGCCGGTTGAAGAATTAGGCTTACTTAAGATGGATTTCCTTGGTTTATCGAACCTGACTATTCTCAACAATGCCTTACGCATCATACGTAAGGTCTACAAAAAGACGACTGATTTAAGTGAAATTCCAAATGATGACCCCAAAACGTTTGAACTACTCCAGCAAGCTGACACGACGGGAGTATTCCAACTTGAATCAGCCGGTATGAAGCGGTACCTGCGGGAGCTAAAACCGACGCTTTTCGAGGATATTATAGCTATGGGCGCACTGTACCGGCCGGGGCCTATGTCTGAGATCCCTCGCTTCATTGAGGGTAAAAATAACCCGAGCTCCATTACCTATTTGCACGAATCGCTAGAGCCAATTCTGCAAGATACTTACGGTGTCATGGTGTATCAAGAGCAAGTTATCAAACTGCTGCAATTCGTTGCTGGTTATTCGCCAGGTGAGGCTGACCTGGTCCGCAAGGCTATCGGTAAAAAGAAGCGCGATATTATGACAGCCGAGCAGCCCAAATTTATTAAAGGCTGTATAAAGCGTGGATTAACACAAAACGATGCTGAGCGCCTATGGGCACAGATTCAACCATTTGCCGACTACTCATTCAACAAAGCTCATGCAACCTGCTATGCGCAAATCTCCTATTGGACAGCCTATCTAAAAGCCCACTATCCTTCAGCCTTTATGGCGGCGTTAATGACTAGCGACTATAATGACGCCGACCGGCTGGCTATAGAGATTACCGAATGCCAGCACATGGGTATCCAAGTTTTACCACCCGATGTAAACGAATCCTTTGTAGAATTCGCCGTTGTTCCTAGCGGAGATAATCGTCGGGCGCCAATTCGTTTCGGCATGAACGCTATTAAGAATGTAGGCACCGGTGCTGTGGAAGAGATCCTCCGAGCTCGAGAAATTGACGGTCCGTTCACCTCGCTGGAAGACTTTTTAGGAAAGGTCAACGTTCGGTTGGCCAATCGTAAGGTCCTGGAAAGTTTAGTACGAGCTGGTGCCCTAGATCGATTTGGCGACCGCTCGCAACTTCTCCACAACATTGACGCCATGCTTGCGTACGCTAACCGGCTACAGCGAGACAGTGCCAGTGGCCAGACCGATCTATTTGGTAACTCGGAAGTTAGCACGGTCGACCTACGGCCCCAGTTGATCCTTGAGTCAGCCGGTACGATATATAGCGCTCGTGATCAATTGCTGTGGGAGCGTGAACTTCTAGGGCTATACCTGACACAGCACCCACTCGCCATGTATGAGACGTTTTTGTCTGAGCAGACAAGCCCTCTGAGTGGTTTACAGCCAGAGCATGACGGCAAAGCGGTAACAGTGGGTGGTGCTGTCGTCGAAATTCGTGAGGTGGTCACGAAAAATAACCAAAAGATGGCCTTTGTAAAGATTGAAGATAGGAGCGGTGAAGGCGAGCTCATCCTCTTTCCGAGCGCATATCAGCAAACTACCGGACTGTGGGAACGCGATCGGGTAGTTGTAGCTCGTGGTAAGGTCAATGCCAAGGACCGGGATGGCAATCAGACAAATGAGGTTAAGATTATGGTTGATGATGCTCGAGAAATTACCGCAGAACAAGCCAGCGGTTACCAGCCGACAGGCAAAAAACCAAAAGTTCCGGCTGCCAAAAAGAATACCATTGCCAGCAAGGCCGAGCCTACAAAAAAGCAGCCCATAAAGCGCGTCTACATTCGTCTGGCCGATAGCAGCAACCAACAACTATTAGTCTCGTTGAAACGGGCCATCGATAGTGCAACTGGTTCCACTGATGTCGTGTTGGTACTCGGACCAACCACTGATAAACAAGTAATAAAATTGCCAGCCGGAATTACACCCGAGCAACCGGTTATGGATCAGCTACGCGAGCTCGTAGGCATTGAGAACGTGAAGATTCAGTGAATCATGCCTGCGCTACGGGTCAGCAGGAACCCTAAAACGCCAGTCACGACTAAAACTACGTCAAGAACATGATAGCGTACTGCAAATTGCTCACCATCTCTTAAGGCTCGCCGCCATGCCAGACTGTGTCGCAGTAGTACGAGAAGGCTGCAGCATATTGCTATCAGCAGCACTGAGACAACGGTAGCTGACGCGGCATTAGTGAGAAGAGTAAGGCGAGCCACAGAGCTGGTCTGTGAAGCAACGGTAGTAGGTAGGTGTTGCTGGTTGTCAGGCAATGCTGAAGCGGACAGGCCTGTAGTAGGTTGAGCGTATTCGGCAACAACGATTGTTTCAGGACCTGTACCCACATAGTCCGGTGCGTTGGCAATGCCGAAGCCGATATCGCGATAATCGGTATTCAGTATGTTGATGCGGTGCTCAGGGCTATTCATCCAGGCACGAATGATGTCCTGGCTATCGCTGAAGCCATATGCTAGATTTTCACCAGCAGTAACGTAGCTATAGCCGGCTTGCGTGATAAGCTGCCAGGGGGCAATACCGCTGGGCGAGATATGGGACCAAAAGTTGAGCCGTGCCATGTCGTTTGCTTTGGCCTGGGCAGCTGAATTAAGCTCGCTACTAAGATGGAGCGGCGAATCATGAGCAGCAGCGCGTTGGTTGTTCGTGTCAAACAGTAGCTCAGTATTAGACAAATTGGTAGCATAGCCGAGTACGTTTTTCTGGTGATGGGTCCAGAGACTATTGGCGGTAATGCCGCACACTATGATGAATACGATTGGCAGATACGGCCAATACGGTTTGGTATAGTTTTTGGTGATTTTATGGTGCTGGCCGATACGCCTTTTGTGGTGTATTGAGATCGGTCTTTTTTGTTTGGCAGCTAGCACCATTTCAAAGGACAGTGTAGCACAAGCACGACTATAACGTCATCGTTAATGCTTATTGCCGTTGACATGCTTATTACACTACTTTTACAATACCGCTTATATTAACTGGTGTTGACTATGACAGTAAGGCATAAAACGCATATGCTAGTGGGCCTCGAAGGACGAGTCCCTACGGGCGAACTTATAAGACCTCGACCCGAATGGCAAAGCCTCAATGGTCGGCCTGACCTCATAGCAGTTCGAGGTATCGTTCGAGGGGTTCACACTTCAAATCCAAAGTTTGCCGCTTTACGTACATTACAAGATGTGGCTCGGTCGCATACGCCAAACAAAGGCTTCGGCGGCCAGGCGTCTGCGTACTGGGATGCAGAACAAGGAAACCTCTTCATGGGAGCAAGTCCAGAAGTTAAACGAATTGTAACTGGGATAGCAGACATGAACAACAGAGTGATTGGCTATTTGCATGCAGTTAGTGAAGATGAATTTGTATCGCAAGAACCATACTCAGGTCCTGACGGTTTCTGTTCCCCGACAGCAGTACGAGTTATTGGTTGTAGGGTGCTAACTTACGACGCGTTAACTGATATGTTTGGGCCTGAATTGCAAGAACTACCTGATCCACTAAGCCACCCAAAAATTGAGCACGACATACGAGCAGTATATGCTAGTGGCGTTTTGGCTACGGTCAATATGGCTGCAGACTTGGTAGCGTAGGCTATACTCAACTAAATATTTTTTGTTTCTCAGGACAAGCCATTTCTTAGTCTGCCACCAAGGCGTTCCTTATGATTCCACCCATACACTGATTGCGACTCTAGGCTTGTTGTTTGGTAGGATTGAACCGACAATGATACAGTGCCATGGCTGAAGCTTGTACGACATTGAATGATTCTTTGCTGCCGAACATCGGAATCACCAGAATTCTATCACATTGGGCAAGGACAGTCGTCTCGATGCCTTCTACTTCACGGCCAACAATGAACGCTATTTTTGATGGCGGTAAATAATCCGGGACAGGGGTAGCACCGGCTGTTTGTTCGAGAGCTGCTATTGTATAGCCCTCTTGCTTGAGGTTTTTGATCGTCGAGATGACATCCTCTTCGTGCCGCCATGGTTGGGTGTCTTCAGCGCCGAGGGCAGTCTTATGAATCTGATCAGTAAGCTTTTGACGAATATGAGGAAGCCTTGTGTCGTTCGGTTGCTTCGGATATGGCGTATAGCCGGTTAGCACGACCATAGTGAGACCAAGTCCGTCGGCGGTACGGAGCAAACTACCGACATTGTGGCAACTTCGTAGACTGTGGGCTATGAGCACTATATCTCGCATGTGCCCACTATAGCGTTTATCGGCTTCAGTGCATAACGCTCATGCTATATAATGGGGTGATATGGGACAAGATGCTCGAGCCGATGAGGAAGTGGCCACGCAGCGCCGGGCTAGACTGCTGAGTCTCAGCTATTTCGATACTTCGGCCACTGGCCAGAAGCCACTTTATAAAGATGTCCTGACAATTCCCGAACTCTACCAACTTCGGGTTATACCGCTTCAGGTACAGAAGAGCTACATTCTCTTTGGTGTTACCAATACTACTTCGCAACAAACTATTACGATGCTCCGCCGGCGCTTCAGTGATGACCGCATTGAATTTGCTCTTATCTCAGGCACTGGTTACCGGGATTACATGCGACTATATGATCCGCCAAAGAAAGTAACATATCAGAATATAGATATCAGCACTAATTCTGGCAGTAGCCTGTTTCAGCAGGTGTCGGCAACTCTGGCGCAGGTGCGGTCCGACGATGTACTGGCATACCTTGTTCAACAAGCCTACCGTTTGAAGGCCTCGGACATCCATATGGAAAATCGAGCTATTGTTGTCCGCATTCGCTTCCGCGTTGACGGTGTGCTGCATCCGATTGCTGATTTGGATCGCGGTCGTTTTCATCAGCTGGTCTCATCGATTGCCGTGGCAGCGGATATATCGACAGACTCGCCTGAAGCGCAGACCGGACATATCAACAGGCGCTATAGAATGGCCAGCGGCGAGGACGTGACGGTTAACTTGCGGGTGGAAACAGTTCCGACTGCCTTTGGACAAGATGTCGTGATGCGGCTATTTACGCTTGAAATGGAGCTTCTTAATCTGGACAATCTCGGGCTCTCAGATCGTGAGCGCAAGGTTGTTGACGACATCATCAGGCATCCGACAGGGTTAGTCCTTGTCGTAGGGCCAACCGGTTCAGGTAAGACCACTACTATGTACTCTCTCATCAATACGCTTAATAGTGATGAGCGGAAGATCATTACCTTGGAGGACCCGATTGAGTATTACATGCAAGGCGTGGTACAGATACCCGTCCATAGTGACCAGGAGACCTCAGGCTTTGGAGAGAAACTGCGCGCGGTACTACGGCTTGACCCCGACATTGTGATGGTCGGAGAGATCCGTGATCAGGATACGGCCCGGACCTCATTGCAAGCAGCGTTGACCGGACACTTGGTGCTCAGTACCTTCCATGCTAGCAATGCTGCAGCAGCTCTCACAAGGCTACTCGACTATATCGGGATCAACCCGCTCTTTGCTTCGGCTGTCCGACTCATTATGGCGCAACGCTTAATACGGCTACTCGATAACAGCTCAAAGGAAGCCTATCAACCTGACGATGCCCTGAAGGCACAAGTTCAGGGTGTACTCGATACACTGCCCAAAAATGTACAAAAGCCGGATATCAGCAACCTGACGTTATATAAGCCCAAGCCTTCAGCAGAGAATCCTTTTGGATATAAAGGCCAGACAGCAATACGGGAACAATTGATGATGACGCCAGGAATTCAACAACTGCTCCGTCTGCCCCCGAACCAGATCACTACCGAGATGCTACAGCAAAAAGCTATCGAAGAGGGGATGATAACGATGCTTCAGGACGGCGTTTTGAAGGTGCTATCCGGAATTACGACACTTGAAGAAGTTTACCGAGTGGTTGGCTAATAGACGGTTGTTAGCCCAAAAGCCCCTAGCGTATCACAGCCGCAACGGCCGGCACCAAGCGTTTATCGAAAATGTCCGGAACTATAAGCTCTGGAGCCGGGTGTTCTACAAGGTCGGCTATAGTCTCAGCTGCGGCTATCTTATGATCGTCAGTGATGGTCTTTATCCTGTGATCGAGGGCTCCCCGAAATACTCCCGGGAAGGCAAGGGCATTGTTTATCTGATTGGCAAAGTCACTTCTACCGGTCGCCATAATCCCGGCGCCAGCCGCTTTAGCCTGCTCGGGCATAATCTCAGGAACCGGGTTGGCCATAGCAAAAATGATAGGATCTTTGGCCATAGTTTGCACCATTTCGGGCGACAAGAGATTTCCTCGAGATACGCCGATAAATATATCAGCTCCACGAATGGCATCAGCGAGTGAACCACTCTCATTGTGCGGATTAGTAACACCAAGCAACCGCTTCTTGGTGCTGTTTAGGTCGGTCCTGACCCTACTGATGATTCCTTTACTGTCGACAGCAACGATCGTTGGCTGCCCATATTTGTGCAGCAAGTTGGCAACAGCTACCCCGGCAGCTCCGGCGCCAACCAGAACGATTTTACAATCCTTTATCTTCCGTCCGGTAACGCGCATTGCGTTTATAAGTGCGGCCAGCGTGACTATGGCGGTGCCGTGCTGGTCGTCGTGCATTACCGGAATAGGCAACCTCTCTTTCAATCGTTCTTCAACCTCGAAACAGATAGGCGCTGCGATATCTTCAAGATTAATACCACCAAAACTTGGGGCAATGGCACTCACTGCGGCGACAATCTCGTCCGCCGTGTGGACATTGAGGACAATAGGTACTGCATCTATATTTGCAAATGCCTTGAAGATCATAGCCTTGCCCTCCATAACCGGCAGAGCACCAAGAGGCCCAATATCTCCCAAACCAAGAACAGCTGTGCCGTCACTGATGACGGCAACCAGGTTATTGACCCATGTATAATCACGTACTTCTTCGGGATGATCGGCAACGTACTGACTGACCGTGCCAACCCCTGGTGTATAGTAGATACTCATGTTATCACGAGTATCTAGTGTATCCCTTGTAGAAATGCTTAGTTTTCCTCGGTGAGCTTTGTGCTGCTGGAGTGCTAGAGAGCCATAATCTGTCATTGATAAGTGTCCTTTCTGCAATCTTGTCTTGGTTAACCCTATGGTACACTAGATCTAGTATGAAAGCGCTATGGAAAGACATAGTTATCGCAGAAGCTCCAGAAAAGCAGCTCATATATATTGAAGGGAATTGGTATTTCCCCCTCATTAGCGTGAAACAAGACTTCTTGCGCAAGAGTCCGACTCCGTATACCTGCCCCTGGAAAGGGGTTTGCCAGTACTTTGATGTGGGCAAGGAAGGTGACTGGAGTAAAGATAGCGCCTGGTCATACCCCAAGCCAAAACCTAGCGCTATAGATATTGTCAAAAAAGATTTCTCTAATTATGTCGCCTTCAGGCATGATGTCACGATTGAGCAGTAACTCAACCTTGTCGTGTACTACTCAGTGACAGGCAGGGCAACTAGATCGTAGAGTCTTCCAACTGAGCCCCTGGACAACGTTACCAGATAGTTCTGATCTAGGGACGATATCTTCAAAAATGTAATTCCGGGTGTAGATCGACTTCTCTTTTGGTAACACGCCACAGGTCTTCAGTAGTAAACGGTGCGATTTTATGGGATATTAGGTTTTCTAACTGTGCCAAGAGCAGGAGGTTATGCCTTAGTGTCCCACCCTGTGAGACGTGTAACAAACCTCTTGTCAACAGCGCTCTTGCACGCAGCATCGAGCTATCAATTTGATCTAGGAGCGCCATATGGGTATCCGGTGGACTCTCGCGACTAAAATCAGCGCCTCTTATCCCGGATAACAGTTCATCGAGATCTTTACGTGTGATATTCAATCGCTCCAACGGCGACATCGTAGGTACGGGAAGAAAACCTGCTACGACAGCCCGATATGAATCGCTGAATCTCGAAGGTTCGGTTTGTGCCAAGCCGTCAATAGTAACCCGAATTCCGTTAGGCCACTCTCCCTGTTAACGCCCTTCGGTTACCGTCAGCTGCCGAGCTCTCACTTCCAGCTGCCCCATTCTTCTAAGTTGGTAGGCCAGTAGGCACCAGACATAATGGACAAAGTAGCCGTTCA
>DASYZQ010000017.1:0-8938 GCA_035946175.1 Saccharimonadales bacterium (SeqCode) | reverse complement strand
TACCATCACTGCCCAGTCCGGTGACTATACTGCTGCCCAGGTTACGGGTGCTTTACAGGCTAGCAATAATCTCAGTGATGTAACCAGTCCCAGTAGTGCCAGGACAAACTTAGGGCTAGGAACTGCTGCTACGGAGAATGTCGGAACCACTGCCGGGACAGTCATGGCTGGGAACCAGGCTGCTGGTGGTGATTTGTCTGGTACCTTGCCGAATCCGACGGTAGCGAGGATAAATGGGGTAAGTATCAGCGGGACACCGAGCAGTGGACAGCTTCTCGTGGCTACTGGGAGTAGTGCTGCCGACTGGCAGTCCCCAGAATTCATAAGTAACCTTAACCCCTCAAGCGATTCTACGGGAGCCACTGATACGACGGCTATAAATAACGCTATTACAGCCGCAAACACCGCAGGTGGCGGGGCAGTCTACTTAACAGGTGGCAGCTTTTATATAAATGCCTCGATAATCCCCAAGGCGAATACGCTATTAATAGGAGCAAAGGGAACGACCATTATTGCCGCCTCCGGCATGACTCAGCATATGATTTCTGTGAGTTCAGCTACCAATCCTCCATTCAGTATCATGTGTCTGACACTTGACGGCGGTAATGGCTCGAGTCCTTGGGCGACGGGTGGCCTCCAGGCGAATGCCTTCGACGGGATTAATTTTTCAGCACAGGCTGCACGCTTCACACTCTACGACGTTACGGTCCAAAACATATCGCGTGATGCAATAAACTTGGGCGGCAGCACAAGTTCGGGTGGGTCCAACATCATTAACTTCCAGGTATTGTATGCCCAGAGGCATGGCGTGAACGCAGGACAAAGTGATGTACGCTGGACGAACGTCGAAGTGGATAATGTCGGACAATATTCTTACCTGGTCAGTGGAACTCAGCAAGATTTCTTCAGCTGCAAGTCAAATAAATCCGGAATGCAGGGACAAACGACAGTAACAAGTGGTTCGTCTGGTAGCACGATCAACGTCAACAATACCCTGTCCTCATATTGGTCCACTTCGGGCACGATGGTGACTGTCCAGGGTAGCAACGCCTTTTATGTGCCGTACACAGGAGTTACGACATCCGGCAGTAATATAACCGCCTTTACCGGATGTACTCTTGGCTCCTATTCGCCAACAGCAGGGGACACCGTCGGTTTACTCCAAACTGCGCTTGATGGAACGAGTACGGCTGACGCCTGGCACGTAACGACGACTGGCACCAATATCAATGCCTCTATCCAGAATGATCTTTTTGGCAATGGCATTTACATTGGCAGCAACAATAACCGGGTAACCGTTCAGGCTGGCAACGCTGGCAATGCGTTGCTTGTCCTGAACAATGCAAATCGCAATACCGTGCTTATGACCATGGCGAAGTGGTTTAACTTCGTAGGCGTCCCGAACTACGTTTACGCAATGAATAATACGAACCTCGGTAATGTTGTCACGATCAATGGTGCGAACCCTGGCTCTAACCCGCCTTTTTATGCAACTGCTTACAGTTTGCTCTCAGGGGGTGCGACCGTGGCCAGTAATACCTTCAAGCTGGAGAATGAAGAGACTATTTCAGTTCAGTCACTAACGTACGCCGCCACGATAACTCCTAACCCATATCTGGGCGGCACTATGACCGTGAAGTTGACCGGGAATATCACCATCAATAATCCGGCCGATACGCTTGGGCAGCCGCTCGGTCATATTGGCTCAGAGATAATTTTTATTCTAACGCAAGACTCCACCGGTGGTCATACCGTCACGTGGGGATCCGCATATACCGTGGAGGCCGCAATTAATCCTTCGCCTAACGCAGCAACGACGTGGCGTCTTAAGTGTACTTCTCTATCCAGCGGAGTCCCTCAGTGGGTCGAAACAGGCGCAGACACCGGTATTAGTTACGAAGTTAGTTTAGTCTCTGCTACCTGGACAAGTGGAGGCACGCTTGCCACGAACACCCAAAACTACTGTGGCACTGCCACCGCAAGTTTTAGTTTAGCGCTGCCGACCACAGCTAACGACGGCGATTCTATTTTTGCGGTGAAGTTCAGCTCAGACGCAAATACTGCAACTATCACTGGTGCTCAGGGTGGCAACGTTGTACTTAGCGTGCAATACGCCACCGCGCGATTCATTTACCATGCCGGTGTCAACCAGTGGTGGTGCACTAGCAAACCGGAAATTGCCAACTTATCGGACTACCCTGCGACAACCGACTCAAGGTATGTCAAGCTCGCCGGAAGTACCATGGCAGGAACACTGGCAATGGGTTCAAATGCTATTACCGGCGTATCGGATGTCGCATTCACTGGTCTGGCGGGTGCCACAGCAGCAGTGCGATACGTCGGTGGCACAACATCGGGCCATCCAACGACTGGCACGTTCGCTGTCGGTGATTTTGTCATAGACCAAACGGGTGCGACCTGGATCTGCACCAGCGCCGGGACTCCAGGTACATGGTCAGGAGGGGCACTGAGTCTTGATGCAACCGCATCAGACATAAAGCCCGCTGGTTCCCAAAGTGCCGGCAGTACTGGTAAAGCTGCGGACGCCGGTCATATCCACCCCGGCGGCGCTACTATCGTCACGTCAACAAATGCGTCGTGGCCCATCCCTGCTGGTGCAACCTTACTTCGAATTACGGCTGTTGGGGGAGGTGGTCAAGGAGGAGGTGGTGGTTCGGCTGCCGGGACTCAGCTTCAAGTTGGTGGTGGCGGTGGGGCGGCTGGGGCGGCTTCAACCCAGGTAGTTTCTGTAGGATCGAATACGACACTTAACGTCACCGTCGGCGCTGGTGGCTCTGCTGCTGGTGGCGGTGGGAGTTCAGGAGGCAATGCAGGTACGAATGGCTCACCAGGCAACCCAACAACCGTCACTGGAACAGGAATCAGTGTAACAGGAGCCCGTGGCCCAGGGGGCCTCGGGAGTGCGGCATCATCTACGACAGCAGTAGGGGGTGGACTGTACGGAAGTACTTCATCGGCAGGTTCTCTCCTTTCAGCCGGTGGCGCTGGTTCCGGCGGAGAAAGCGGTCAGTTTGGCGGTAATCCTAGTGGATATGCCAGTGGTGGGGGCGGTGGTGGTGGAGCAGCCAGTACAACTCTCGGTGGTGGTGCCGGTAGTGTCGGGACCACTACAGCCGGCGGTAGCAACGGTAGCGCCGGTGCCTCCGGAACTTCGGCTGGTGTTAGCGGGACCGGAGCAACCGCCAACTCAGGAGCCGGTGGTGGTGGTGGCGGTGGTGGAGCAGCTGGAACGGGAGCCGGTGGCACTGGCGGTGCCGGAGGTTCCGGCTTTGCTATTATCGAGGTAATCGGATGACATTTAGCTGAGCAGTAGAGAATATTCTGTGACAATGCAGAGAGCTATCGATAGCAATACACCTACGCATCTACGTGCGAAAAGTGAATGGGGAAGCAGAAAGGTTAAGGACAGACCGTCTCATTGTAAAGCAAGCAGATTTGTCGTATAAAGATAAGCATGAGTAGGTTCGACTTCGGGTCTCTGAAATCTGAGCCAGGCGGGCTAGCCGACATGTACCGAGTTTTTGCCGACGCCAGAGAAACCGTCCATGCCGAATCCTACCTTGTCCCAGCAGAATTACAAACCGAAGCATATGCCAAAGCAGTAATTACTCGAGCGAACGGCCCAGAGCTAGCTGATGCAAGGGTAGCAACGAGAATGCTCCGCGAGGCCACCCTTAATGAGGCGACTGACAGAGTAGTTTACTTGGCGGCAGCAGCACTCAGTCACGTACATCTTGCCGACAGACACATCATGCTCGCCCAGCTAGGCGTAGTTCGCAAGGCGGTCGAATTCGACATTGAAAGGGGGCCAGACAGCAGACTAAGAGTAGGCATCGTGCCAACTGACTATATTAAGCCCCTACCACCAGATCTACCTCAGGGCATGGCCTTAACTACACCTAGAGATATAGTTGAGGTGCTAACCCCTAATGGTGTTTTCATCATGGGGGGTGACCAGTTTGAAGTTGACCGCCTTGGCGATCTGGGCGATCGTGGACGCGAGGCTCTGCGCCGTCAGGCGATACTGGGTGACTGGGCAGCCACAGCCGTTTTCGGGGAAGAAGCGCTCACGCTAATTGAGGAAAGCCGGGCAACGCTACTTACCGCATAAGTAAATATACGGCCTGGTTACAGCGGCTCATATTTCATGATGCTATGACAAGACTACACGCATATCACCAAACGCGAACGTAACAAACGGCTGAGACGAAGCTTAACAACAGGTACAGGCTACACAACTACCAGACACCGCTTGATGCATTGGTGAGCACACCGACGACAAGACTGGAACCACCTCGCTTCGAAACCGCAAGGTTAGATTGCTAGGGTCTCACTCAGGGGAGCTGCGAGTGCTGCCGCGAACTTGCTTATCATTAAAAAACAAGACACAATATCTAACAAATGGAGCACGGCAGGGTCGGCATAGTCGGAGGTGGTCAATTAGGCAGAATGCTGACAGATGCCGCCTTGCCGCTTGGATTTGCCGTAACCGTTATAGACCCTGTGGAAAATTGCCCTGCCGCTCAAGCCGGGGCAGAGCAAATTCAAGCATCATTAAAAGATCCTGATGCAATCCGAAGCCTAGCCTCGAGAACAGATGTCGTAACTTGGGAAATTGAGGACATCGATGTTACGGCACTTGAAGGTTTGCCGACTGCAGTCGAACCGTCCCCTTATACGCTCGGAACAATACAAGATAAGCTCCGTCAGAAACGTATGCTTGTCAGAGCAGGCCTGCCGGTAGCTGCGTTTATGGACCTAGATCCGAACCGGCTGGATCGAGACGTAGACATGGCGTTTAAAGCCTTCGGCGCTGTCATTATCAAGGCACGGACCGGAGGCTACGACGGGCGCGGCAATATGAGCGTAAGACCTGACAATTCGCAGGGAATCTTTGATCGTTTCGGAGATACACAGCTCTACGTCGAGCGACTTGTGCCGTTTCAAAAAGAGCTTGCCGTCATTGTCGCCCGTGATGTACTAGGGAACATTGCACAATACCCAGTCGTAGAGACTATTCATGAGAACAACATATGCCACCTGGTGTTGGCACCAGCTGGGATTGATCCACGAATACGAGCAGATGCTGAAGAAATTGCCCACGAGACGGCTGGTCACCTTGATGGGGCTGGCGTTTTCGCCATTGAGATGTTCCTGACCGATGGTGATGAACTTTTAATAAACGAGATTGCGCCTCGGGTGCATAATTCCGGCCATCACACCATTGAAGCTAATGCAACTTCCCAATTTGAACAGCACATCCGCGCTATTACTCGCCTGCCACTTGGAAGCACTGAAATGATCTCACCGGCAGCTATGATCAACATATTGGGTGAACGAAATGGGCCTGTTGCGCTAAGAGGCCTCGGCCGAGTCCTATCTCTACCCGGTACGCATGTTCATTTATATGGCAAGGAGCCGACTAAAATGGAACGGAAAATGGGGCATATTGTGGTAATCAGTGACGATGTTGAGGAGGCAAGAGTGATAGCACTAAAAGCACGTAGGGAGTTAACGATATAAGCAGCGGTCTACATAGTGACAGCTTATTTCATTCACACGCCTTTCGCACTTTCACGCCTGGCCTTTGACGATGTCATTATCGACAAAAGTCGGAGTGACAAGATAAAGCTGGTAAACTGGCAGTACTCCGGCAAACATGACAAGATCAAAGGTATCGGTGTGGTCAACGCACTGTGGCAAGTCAGTACTGAGCAGCATCAAAGCCAGAGGGCTACATCCAGTATGATCGCGACTGACAGTTGGTAAAGTTTATTCAAAAATCTGAAAGCAGTACGCTCACCGGAATGGGATTGGGCCATAAAGCTCAGAAGCAACCGACTCATGGAACAAGAGAAAGCTGTTTTCTAAAGAGCAACCATTAAGCCCATACTGGCTATTACTCTCTGGGCGTCCGCCCCATAGTAAGGTATTATGGTAGACGTAAGCATAATATAAAGACATCGTCTCGCGAGCAGTAGAGCCGTGTTAGATTTGTGCTTATAAATTATCTTTTGCCGATTGCGGCAGTCTTGAACAACTTTGCGCCTATTTTCGGTAGCCGCGCAGAGTGGTTTTTTAGTTTTGTGTTTTCAAAAACGTAATGTCAGTTGGCTGCTGCTGTAGCCACAAAACACAAGGAGGGGTAATGACATGTCTGACAATCTTATCGAAGCGAGAGGGGTGGTTGCTCGAGGGGGTGATCTTTCGGTTGAAAATCTTATTAAATATTATCAGCAGGGAGTATTTCCATACCCCTTGGATGCCAAGGAGGACTCAGAGATTTTATGGTGTCAGCCAGCTTTTCGCGGGGTGTTGACTCTTGGGACGATGCATGTTAGTCGTAGCTTGCAACGGTTTATCCATAAAAAACCATTTGATGTTACTTTCAATATGGCATTCGAGCAAGTTATTTGTGGCTGCGCCGAAGCGCCTCGGGAGGATCCATGGATGAGCCCAGCTATCATTGCTGGCTACACCAATCTCCACAGGGCCGGCTATGCATATAGCGTTGAGTGCTGGCAGAACGGAGAACTCGCCGGTGGCCTTTATGGCACGTACATTGATGGCATTGCCACCCTTGAAAGCATGTTTTATATAAAGTCAAACGCCTCAAAGGTTGCCCTTGTATACAACGTACAAATGCTTCTCGCAAATGACATCACCTGGATGGACACGCAGGTTGTGACGCCGATAACCGAAAGCTTTGGCTCAAGATATATTCCCGACAAGAAATTCCAGACACTATTCACTGCAGCCCGCAAGAACTACCGACAGAACGGCTCCAGACAACTTGATTTTAATCTGCCACCCCGCGGCGAGAACCGGGAATCATAAAAGTATGTGCTCAATCCTTGCGATGGTCAACGAACAGGGGCTGCCGCACCCGCTGCGTCTGCTTACATCCAAAGTGTTGGAGCAGACTCGTGCGCGCGGACCGGACGACTCGCACGCCGAACTTATCAATAATATTGCCTATCTCGGTAGTAACCGATTGAGCATAATCGGCTTGGGACCGGCTGGTCGTATGCCCATTAAAAGCCAAGAGCACAATTGCTGGATTGTCTATAACGGCGAACTCTACAACCATAGAGAACTGCGGGCAGAGCTGAAGGGGCAGGGGTTTAGATTCAGCACACAGTCCGACACCGAAGTGGTATTAAATGCCTACGTGCAATGGGGTGACAGCTTCATCGAAAAACTCAACGGCATATTCGCGTTCGTTATTTTTGATCAGGACAAAGCACGCATCATCGCCGGTCGGGACCGGTTTGGCGCTAAGCCGCTGTACTACATGGAGATTGATGGTACGCTTATCCTCAGTTCGGACTTCAAACCGCTCAAGCAGCTTCGGCGCTCGGCTTCTGACGACTTTGACGCAGGCGCGCTGACAGCCTACATGCATTTTCGATTCATACCAGGCAACCGCAGTATCCTCAAAGGGATCTTCAAACTCAAGCCGGCCGAAATTATCACCTGGCATATGCCGGGTCTTAAGCGCCATAGTCGTACCTATTGGCGGCCATATTTTAGACCAGAGCCGTTCCGGCAAAAAGATTTCACCGACAAATTTCTACAGGCCATGCAATATGTGAGCGTAGCCGACGTAAAACCGGATCTACTGCTCAGTGGTGGCTTGGACTCATCTGCAGTAGCCGCGGCCATGCACCACCTGAAGTACCATGCCATACATAGCTATTCTTGTACGTACAAGGACCAACTGACCACCGCCGTCACTAATGATGCAAATGACTATAGTAATCTTACGAACCCTTACATCGACGAAAGTCAGTTTGCTAAGCTGGTCGTGCAGACATACGGCCATCAACACCACACGGCCGCCGTCAATGCCGACATTACTCCTGAGAACTTTGCTGACATGCAGCGTGCACTCGGTGAACCACTCGCCAGCACTGACGCGCTTGGACACTATTTGTTTGCCAGTGCGCTCAAAGGCAAAACCAAGCTGGTGCTGGCCGGTACCGGCAGTGATGAAATTTTAGGTGGCTATGAACAGTTGTATTTCAAAAAGGGGAATCCAAAATTGCGGTCATTCAAAGATCCGCTCCAGTTACTGCGCATTTTTACTAACATGGACGGAGATGATGAACTGCCGCTGCGATTCCTCAATCCGGATATTGTCGATAACGATTATACCCACAGTCTTGTGAGTGACGTCATGGACAGGTTTCCGGCAGACAAACACGAATACGAAGCGCTGAATCAGTTGGCCTTTTTTGAGCTCGGATTTGACCTGCCCGGCTGGGAGCTCGATCAGGCCGATCGGATTTACATGGATCAATCTATTGAACTACGCCCGGCATTCCTCGAAAACAACCTAGTCGATTACGCCCTTACCATACGCTCACGTGACAAGCGCGGCAAAGCGCCGCTCAAGCAGGCAATGCGTGGTCTCCTGCCTGATACTATCATCGACAGGCCAAAATATCCCAGCTTGGGTACACCGCGCACAATGTATCAGAAAGCGTGGTTTCAGGAGGGTCTACGCAGTCTGTTTGAACACCCGCTAGATATTTGGAACAGGTCCGAGATCCAGCGCCTGGCACGACTGCGCCCGGAAGACCTCAACTTCGATATACTTTATCGGCTCGTCTACCTCCAAACCTGGCAACACAATCTGCGCGACCTCGCCGAGGCGACATGAGCTATATACCGGCTGCAATCGCCTCCAACATTACCTATGCCTGTGCCGACAACGCTTGCGGGCTGGTACTCAAAAAGAATCGGGCGCTGCAAGTAAGCCTATGGGGCGAATCTACTAACCCGAATTCCGTTAGGCCACTCTCCCTGTTAACGCCCTTCGGTTACCGTCAGCTGCCGAGCTCTCACTTCCAGCTGCCCCATTCTTCTAAGTTGGTAGGCCAGTAGGCACCAGACATAATGGACAAAGTAGCCG
>DASYZQ010000016.1:0-11915 GCA_035946175.1 Saccharimonadales bacterium (SeqCode) | reverse complement strand
AACTGCATAGCAGTAGCTCTCGCCTTAGGTAGTAAGGGATTGTTAGAATAGCTCATACGGCTGTTCTCCTGTTTAGATGTAGTAGTCCTTACAGTGTAGAACAGCCGGTTTTTAGTGTTGCAGAGGTGGTGAGGTAGTACGGTCCACTACTATTACAGCCCCATTATGGTATATAAACACAAGCTGCTCTAATTTACATGCAAACGCAATAAAATCATCAACGATTAGGTTCCGCCTACGACCCAGCGTCCCAGCAATATTTTGGGGACAATTCACCAAGCATTAGCCCCTGGCTCTACACCCTCATGGCAATCTGGCTCACGATGCGCCTGTTATGTTAAAATACGCTTATGCTTCATGCTCTTCTGGTGGTTCTGCTTGTACCTATAGCAGTCCAGATAGTCATTAGTTATCTACTGAGATCTGGACGCCTCAAGTCCTATTCGAGCACGGATATGCAATCCGTAAGAGCTGGGCAGTATCCGGGTTGGTATAGGTTACTGTATGTCATCCTCGTAATTCAGATCGGTGTTCCCCTAAATTAGCTGCCGCAATCTTTGCAGGTACGGCGCTTCATTCACCGTGGCTTACTAATCTCCTGCAACGGATGTTGGCACCGAGAACAAGCTTTTTTTCGCTTATGCCCGCAGGACAAGTGCTATTCATCCTCAGCGGTTTTTTCTTCATTATGTATGCTGGCTTCGCACTTGGTGCTATTTCATACGGCTTACTGCCTGCCCGTGTGCAAGCCTTTTTAGCAAAAGGGCAGTCGCGAAGCCCAAACATTACACCTAAATCTTCCGCATCCGTAGTTGAGAAGATAAGCATGGGCGTCTGCATGATCGCTATGCTTTGTGCCCTCCCGCTGTTTATGTCTGTTGACACTGATGGCATCAGCTCAATCGCCACTTATCCAAGTCACAAGCAGACCACTTTTGCTGAAATAAGCTCATTTATCCTTGCCTGTAATGTCAGCAGTCCGGGTAATGACGGTTACCTCGTGCTTAATTTGAAGGCAACGGTGCAAACTATGGAAGGTAGAACGATAGTCTTAATTGACGATCAGCTACCTGGTGCTGAGCCTATAGATAGCCTCATCCAGCTAAAGAATACAATTCACCAGCACGATATTCCTGTGCATGAATTTGTGAGTCCGGACTGGGGGTCAGTGGCAGCACAACATCATCTCGAAACGCAGCTCCGAAGTGTCTTCGAACAATAGGCAGTGACATGCTAGGTGCTGGGGTATCCCAGCTGTAAAAATACTAACAGCCAGGGACCCACTATTTACATATTATTGTTCTGAAACGTAGCGAAGGAGTATTCGATGAGATCTATCAGAACGTTACATTGCGGCTCGTTAAAAATCATGATAGTAGCCCTGAGCCTTAGCAGCCTTTTAGTGTTGCCGGCGCTCAGCGCAACAAAAGTACACGCCGACGAATTTGATGGTTTCAATACGCCGGGCAACATACTCATTTCTGATCAGTTTAATAACCGAGCTGTAGAGATTAATCGTAATAAGCAAGTTGTTTGGAGTTTTGGTTCGTCCAATCCGAGTCTATGCAATCCCGGGCCAGGTACAATTATAGGCCTAAATGATGCGGAACGTCTGTCTGATGGGCTGACATTATTGGCAGGGACCGGTATCCCAGCTGGGGCTTCGTCGTCTATGCCGAGTGGCTGTGTTGATAATCGTGTGATAGTTGTCAACAAAAAAGGTAATATCGTTTGGCAATACGGACAGGCCGGGGTGACGGGATCCGGGCCTAATGAGCTGAACACGCCAGTTTTTGCCATCCAGCTCCCCAGTCATCATTTCCTAATCACAGACCAAGGGAATAATCGTATTATCGAAGTAGATAGAGATAAGCACATTGTGTGGTCATACGGTCCGACATCCGGCCCGGGAGCCCTGAACAGCCCCAATAGTGCGGAATTGCTCTGCAATGGGCATATCTTGATTGCTGATGAGAACAATAACAGGGCGATTGAGATTACCCGGAATGGCTCAATCGTCTGGCAAGTTGGGTCCGAGACAGGGCTTAAGACAGTTGCGTTTGCGAGTAGACTACCGAATGGCGATACATTGATAACCGATTCAGGTAATAGCCGTATAGTAAAGCTCACACCGAATAAAAAGATAATTTTCCAGTATATGACTGATACGGCTCCAGGTAGTAATCCTAATCCTTTACCGACCAATGCAGTGCAACTGCGAAATGGCGACATTAGCATTGCCGACCAATTTAACGATCGGGCTCTTATTGTTGACCGCAACCACAACAGGACAACTGATTTCCAGTACGGCATGACAAACGTTATGGGTAACAATTTTAATCAACTCAATGCCCCATACACTGCCTTTGTAATCGATGATTACACTGGGCAGACTCCACCACCTCATGAGTTTTGAATTTCCTCGCCCCTAACAATCGCACCACCCGTCCGATCGAGGATGTCATCAATGAGGTATCTGAAATTCAGGTGTAGTGGATTGCGCTTCCGACGATTTTACCGCCTGTGCAAGCACGTCATCGACCATCCGAACCAGATCATCATTCTCAAGGTTAGCCTTTACTGCATAACCAGCAATACCCAAATCGCGTAGTCCCGCCGGAGCGTCGTTCTCATTCAAGTTAGAGATGACGAGGACTGGTATATTCTTCCCCCATTCGCTAGCTCGCATCCGGAGCAATATTTGATCGCCCGCAATGTCGGGCACCATCAGATCCAGTAAAACAAGGTCGGGGACTTCTTTTTGAATGAAATATAGCCCCACAATGCCGTTATACCCGATAAAACAGGTATAACCAGCTAGTTCAAGATTGGTTTTATATATCTGCGATAGATCAGAATTGTCTTCGACGATCACAATTTTTTGTTGGTTTGTTTTATTGTCCATAATGCTTCACACTGTAGCGCATTGTTGCTTTATCTACAAATAGTGGCGAGCCGCTATTGGTCCTGTGACAAAATAACCACCGAGTAAGGCGCCAGCCTTAGGGCCCCCTTACTACTAGATACATCGACTTGTGATATATCCACCTCGGTAAAATCAGGGCTATAGCCTTTCCATGAGCTATTAAAGCGCGATTGCCACTTCCCATCTCTGGGAAAGTCCATGATGTATTCTTCGTACTTTGTATTAGCAAAGTTAATTACCACTACCGTGTCGTCACCGGATCCGCCTTTGTCCCATCGATGGTATCCTAGTACTTTGCCATCTTCGTTTTGGTGCAATATATTCAGAGATTGACCCATAAGCCCGGCCGTATTATTGTGCTGGTTCTTGCGAAGCGCAATGAGATGTTTATGGGCTTCTAAGATGCCTGGGTACCGTTCAACGTTTTCCCAGTCCAATGCTTGCCAATCGTTGAAACCACCGCTCTGCATAAATTCCTGCCCCTGCAGGAGCATCGGTATGCCCGGCATCGTCAATATTAATGCAGCCGCCAGCAAAGATCGCTTTCGCGCATACAGTCCTGTGGCAGCGCCAGGCGCAATCACCTCATCAAGTCTCGTTCCGCCGTTGGCCGCGCTATCATGGGAATCACTGTAGACAACTCGCTGCCAAGCATCTCCGTTATACCGATGGTCTAACACGGCACAAAGATCAGCAAAGTGGCGATCCCGGTCATCAACGGTGCCCAAAACACTACGAATAATCCGCGGCAAATTGATCTCCCATTGGGCTGAGAAACCCGCACCGCCGTCTGATTCGGGCTTGGTAATGTACTGGTTCCAACCTATGTCCTCGGCAATGAGAACGGCACCAAGGTTAATCTTCCGAGCCACGGATGTGGTGTGCTGCAGAATACTCCAGCCATCAGGAAGATCGTTGTTCGGATCATCATTATGACCATACACGTTACGAATATATGCGGTTGAATCGATTCGCAGCCCATCAACATGTGAGTGATGCAGCCACATTTTCACGTTATCTATGATGTACTGTCGTACCTCAGCACGTCCATAGTCCGGGCGAGTCTCACCCCACGGGGTGCTGGATCGCCAATCGTTATAGAAGTAAATGCCACCTTTGCCGTCTTGACCCCAACCGTCAAATTGCCAGAGATCCATACCCTCCGGCCCAAAGTGGTTATATACCATGTCGACAATCACCCCGATCCCCTTGCTGTGAGCTGCATTCACCAGCTCCAAAAAAGCGCCTCTGCCGCCGTAGAGCGATTCTATGGCATAGATATAATCGGGCGTATATCCCCATCCACGATCATACGCCATACTACTGATCGGCATGAGTTCAATCATGTTGATACCAAGATCGACCAAGTAATCGAGCTTCTCTTTGACCTCCTGGAACGTACCAGGTGTTGCCGGATCGATACGATGAAACGTACCGACATGCAATTCATACAATGCCTGTTGGCTGATTGGCGGCGCCTTAAAATCATTATCAGTCCAATCAAAATGCGTGTCGACAATAACCGAATTGCCGGCATTCGTGGTCAATTCCAGCGCCCGGGGGTCGTTCTTAAAAAGCTTTTGCTCCCCGTTGATAATCACATACTTGTATTCTTGACCGGCGCAAGCGCCGGGGATATCCACAGTCCAATACCCATCACCTTCAGCATTCATTGGCATCTCAGACCAATTATTGAATGACCCGATAACCGCTACACTACCTGCAAAAGGTGCCCAGACACGAAATGTTACGCCGTTCTTGTGTACAGTAGCACCCACATCCTTTTTGCTGACTTTTGTCATTTTAATACTGGGCCGGATTCCTATACGTTTCGTGTTCTATTATGCTTACGCAAATCTATGTATGCAAGCCGAATGTACCGATTATGCCCAAGTCTATGCTATTGGTCGACACCCATGACTAAGGTACAAGAGTACCTTAGCTGTTACATGTTAAACCATTCGGGTTTTGCTGATACCACTTATTTATAGCCTGCGCAACCTTGCCATCACCTCTAATGTTTTCCCAGAAAGTAATCTGCCCTTTATTGATAATCATCTCGTCGTATGGACCGTGCAACTCGCAGCCTAGCTTGTTGAGGGAAAAATTGTTTGACGCAGTTTTGCTAACTGTTGAGGTAACACCCGTCTGACTCAACTGATTACTCAGATAAAATATGTTCTGCAAATCAACAAAACGATCGTTAAGAGCTTTAACCTTGCCAAAGTATACCTGCCCATTATTAAGGAAGACGGCCTGATAATTGGCAGTACTGATATATTTGCTCTCGCCTTTGCCGTTATAGTAGAACGCTACCGCGATCGCCATAGTGATAATTGCCAGGCAAATAACTACGCCGACAGTGATAACCCGAAGCCATTCAGGCCCTTCGCCGGAATTTTTTCGTGAAGTATGTAGCACTCCTGCTTGATTTTCGGACGCCGTAGCCTGCGCACCCTGCGGCTGATGAATTCGACTTCCGCGATTTGAGAAATCCATGACCCCTCCTACTATCTAACTTTTAGTGGTAACAATTTTATCTAGCAGTAGTGTAATACATAAGCACTTCGGTACGCAACACCTCGACCTGCCACCGTCAAATACCGGTACTTTTGTGGAATAATTAGGCATAGTGTAATCTTGGAGCATACTGATCTGGACCGCGTATACTACCATACAATGAAGAGGGTACAAAAAGGCGGCGTAATAAAGAAGCTGATTGCTCTTTGTTGTCTGCTATGTTTCGTGCTCGTCGCCACGTACGTATATAGAGTTATCAGCAAACCTGCTTTCGGCACTATTGCACTTCCAAAAGTCAGTAACTCATCGACACCCGCAGTATCAATGAAGCCTGTCACTATTATGGGGCCTTATCAATCCTTCGACTATCCCGATCTTCTGGCGGTTGAGCCTAATAGCCCGCTGGTCTATCCGGTGGTAGCGATGTACAACTATACTTACCGAGACGTCCAAACATGGGATTTAGCAATTGAAATATATAAGATATCGTCTGGATCATTCAGTAGCAATAGCGCCTATTTGTATAGAAAAGAACATCCACAAATTTTCGCCGAATCCCAAAAAATTATTGGCGACCAATCTGCCGACATCATGACCGACACTTCAGTTGGTGACTTCAGTAAGTTAGCTTTTTTGAGCAATGGCAAATATCAGGCCACCATATCTCTAATCGGTGATGACCCGGCTGGAACGGCGAACCTACAGAATACCTTCGATATGGTACTTCGCACCTGGAAATGGCGTACTTAGAGGGTGATTGCCTTCTCGCCTATTGCCACTCTATAATAAGCGCATATGTTTAGGTATGCATGGGGGCTATCGGGAGTCGGGCTATTACTGTTCGCCACGTTTTCGACTAGTCCAAATTACTCCCTCAACAGCTACAGCATTGGTCCTGGCTCGACCAACAGCAGCGCCTCGACAACATATAAGGCGCAGGCCGGTATTGGTGAGACGGCTACGAACAAGACAAGCAGTACGACAAAAACCGGTAGTGCCGGAGGCGTCCAGACCGAGCAACTCAGCGTACCTCTGGCGCCAACGCTCAGTAATAGTAATGGCGGCATCACATTTTACAATAAACTGCTGGTAGTGCTGAACGATAATGCCGGCAGCTCCAACTACCCTGCAGACGTCTCATTCGCTATAGCAATTTGGGCCAATAGCATTGCAGGATCACCCAATTATGTGCAAGCGTCGGGGATTGTTGGCAGTTCGCCCGTTTATCAAACATATACAACTTGGGGTGGATCGAGTGGCTCATACATCACCGGCTTAAACCCCAGCACAACCTATTATGTGGAAGTCTCTGCCAAGCAAGGTTTATTTACTACTACCACACTGGGCGCTTCACAGAGCGCCACAACTGGGAGCCCTACCATGACCTTCAGTATTTCACCCAGCTCCATCAGTATGGGCAGTATCGTTCCCGGTGCTTCACCTACAATTAGCTCCAACTTGATATTTAACTTTGCAACCAACAGCGCCTCTGGTGGCTCAGTATATATATCCGGTCAAAACACCGGTCTCAATAGTCCATCACAGGGTCATATCATCGCCGCATACTCAGGCAACCTGGCCACCCAGTCAGAAGGTTTTGGCGTACAGGCAACCAATCCCACCCAAACATCTGGGGGGCCATTGTCTACTGTCAACCCCTTTAATGGAACCAGCAATACAGTCGGGGCTGAGAGCACATCAGAACACCAGATACTTACCACTGCCGCTGCCATTGTCGGTGGATCGGCGAACGCCAATCTACAAGCTAAGTCCTCCATCAGCACACCGTACAGTTCAGACTATTCCGAAACGCTCACCTTTGTTGCAGCAGGAAATTTTTAGCCCGGTTCTCGAAACCACAGAAGTATGCGACTAGAACAAATATTTTCATGGGTAGTAGCGAACGCAATAATAACCTGATAAAAATTTGACACTGTGCCTGTTTATCGCTTAAGCTTATACGTAATTAAAAGGAAAAAGAGAAAAAATGCAGAGAATAAAGAATCGGTTATCTAGAGCCCAGGCTTTGACTGTTGGATTAGGTTTGATCGTAGTTCAATTGATGGTTGCCCAATCGGCCTATGCAACTAATCTGACTAATTCATCGGTTATACTGACAAACATGGCAGCTGGCGGAGCATCTGCCGTTATCTTTGAATTTACCACGTCTTCCGGCAACACAGGTACCACGATGACTATTCAATTCCCGCAATATACCGGTACGACGAATGGTATTGTGGCAACGAGCCAGACATATTCCCAAACATATAACACTGTAAACTGTACAAACTCAGCTATCACTGGAGCCAGCCACAATCTGCCCGGCTCGCCAACCGCTGCAGGCAGCGGTACTACAATTACTCTGTCGTCAATGACGGCTTTGACTGGCAGTACATCATACTGTGGTGTTTTAACTGGCACTTCCGTCACTAACCCGAGCTCGGGTACAGCGGCAGATACGGCCATTATTACTGCCGGCACCGATGCTGCTCAAACCGTACAACTCGATATCCTAAGTGCTGATACTGTATCGGTAACAGCGACAGTACCACAGACATTTACCTTAACAGTCGGCGGGAGCTCAGATCCGCTCGGCACCTTGTCTACAGGTTCAGTTGCCGGCACAGCAGGAGTGCTGTTTACGGTCAATACCAATGCGAAATACGGCTGGTTCCTATATGGCTCCGACAGCAGCACCGGGTTGAACTCGCCTACCACTTCACATACGATCACAGCAGCAGCGGCAACAGCCAATTCTAGCCTGGCCGCTGGGACGGAAGGCTATCTCAGCGGGGCAACCATCACCCAGCAAGGCTCAGGAGGTGGTACGACAAGTCTAACTAACCCATATAGCTCTTCTGGCTCAGGCAATGGCGCAGGGTTAAATACTAGTGAGAATTTGATTGCAAAATCAACCGGTACTGCAGTAAATGCCCAAGTGACGGTGAAAGAATACGCAGCAATATCCGGGATCACACCTTATGCATCAGATTACGCGGATACACTGACGTTTGTTGGCGCCGGTAGCTTTTAAGCTGCACTAGTCGTTAGATTATACAAAAGATTAGTAAGACTCTGATTGTATGCAGATATGATGTAGTATTATGCGTATAGTTCAGCTACGTCATCTTGGCAATCGACTAAGCCATGGGTGAAAATATCGGGCTGAAAAAAATTAAGGCGCGCAAGCGCAAACTATCGTTAGAGAGCATGCAAGATGAATGGACGTATGTTTCATACAATCAGACTGATAGATAAACAAATAAATTGGCGCATAACAGCGATCGTAGTTAGCTTCTTATGTTCCCTCGCCTGGAGTATCGCCACCATTCCAGCCGCGACGGCAGCCGGTCCCGGCTCATCATTGACAACCAGCCCCGTTTCGACGGATCTGTCAGGCGCTCCAGGCTCGACCATAACAACGACCCTGCACCTTATGAATGATACTGTCGCGGCACTCCCTATCCAGATTACACTCAGAGAATTCAAAGCTCACGGGGACCTGGGCCAAGCAACTATTTATGAACCGTCAAAGGATGATCCTGCGATAAGCTGGGTACATTTTTCGACAACATCGTTTATCGCCCAGCCCCAAGTCTGGCAGCCAATTACTATGACTATATCGCTGCCGAAATCGGCAGCCCTGGGTTATTACTATGCGGTGCTGTTTCATCCCGTGCTTGCATTGCCATCTGCCGGGCAAAACGCAAATGCCCTGAAAAGTGCTAACGCTGTTTTCGTGCTTGTCAATGCCCTCTCACCTGGTGCAAAACAGCAGTTAAGCGTCAACAGTTTTTCTTCGCTCAAGGGAAGCTACCAATTCCTACCAGCTACCTTCAATGTGCTTGTCCATAATACAGGGAATATCCATCTTGCTCCCGGGGGTAATGTATTTATCTCTCGTACACCTAATGGTCAGCCTATTGATACATTGTCGGTTAATAGCGCTCAAGGGAATGTGCTGCCAGGAACGGATCGTCTTTTCCAGGTAGCCTGGGAAAACGGCTTCCCGATTTATCAGTATAAGCAGCTCGACGGACAAGTTGTTGCCGACAAAAAGGGCCAGCCGCTGCAGCAGCTACACTGGGATTTTACACACATTTCGTCATTTCGTTTCGGCAAGTATTATGCCAAACTCGTTCTTGTATATAACAACGGTGTTCGGGATGTACCCATAACAGGCCAGCTCAGCTTCTGGGTTATCCCTTGGTTTCTAGTTCTAGGGATCGCGTTATTTTTGTTACTCATCGGCCTTGGTGTCTGGACGATTATCCGCATCATAGTAAAAACGATCCAAAGACCCAGCAAGCGCAGCAGACGATGAAGCGCATCGTTGTTATATTAGCGGCAATCATATATGTCGCAGTCTTTGGATTAAACCGAGCTGATGCTGGTGCTTCCACTGTGGGTATCGTTATTACGCCAACCATTAAACAGATCAACCTGACACAGAGCCAACAATCAGCTATCTACCAGGAACAGGTTACGAATCATCTGCCGTACACAGTAACCATTGGCATATCAGCGGAGGATTTCTCTTCACTCAATCAAAATGGCGGCATACATTTTATTTCAGATACACAAACTGATGCCGGCAACCCCCACGGCCTAGTGAATAATCTTAGTCTAGGGCAAACCCAAATAGTCCTCGCTCCGAACCAAACGGCATTCGTCCCTGTAACAATCAACAGGATCGATAGTCTAGCCGCGGGTGGCCATTACGCGGCCATATTATTCGCATTGCAGCCTGTCCTGAGCCCCAAAGGCAATCACGTTATGGTTAATGAAGGATTAGCCAGCTTGTTGTTTGTGGCTACCTACGGCAACGGCACACAGATGTTACGCGTGACCAACTCACTACCAGGTTCGTTTACGGCCAACTTTCCGAAAAGCATGATTGTGGTATTACAAAACGACGGTAATACACAATCGACCCCGCGGGGTGTCGTTCAGATTATAGACAGTTCCCACCATGTTGTATCGCAGGGACAGCTCAACGTTAATTCGGGATTAGTACTGCCGCAATCGAACGGACTATTCTCGGTGCCGATGAATCAAGTCACGGACCGCTTGTGGCCAGGTATCTATACAGCACGAGTGGTATATAGCCATGATGGGCAAGCAGGTTACTCAATTTCAGAACAGCGATTTCTCTATATTAGCAAGCCGGTTATTGCCACCATCGTGATAATTATCCTCCTGGTGATGGTCTATATCCTTCGGAAGTTTGCGCCACGGAAAATGCTCTATTCAATAAAAAGGTAGTCCAAACTCTAATCTGAGCTATATAACGAATGAGGCGCCCTGGGGGCAATGTCATCTACCTCAAAAGTTGCGGGGAGTATACCGAAGGCCAAACCTTCTTATTGAATATCATCACTCTTTTATCTCGGTGGTGGACAAGTACGCATAACACAGTCTGTCAGTTGGTCGCGCCACCATGTAACCAAAGGCTGCTCTTCTAGAGCGGTTCCTGGTCTAACGCTTTGTTGAGGGGCAAGCTGGTCAAGAGTTACTGGAATGATATCAGGACAGACAAGGTCCTGATAGTCAGGCTGTTCACTGTAGTAAGCAGGTTCACGTTTTACAGAAGGACGCAAGAACAGTTTCGGCGGTAGCTCGTCGACTGGCAATGGGCCAGCCTGACGGCTCGGATTACCACTTGGGAAGTAATTATAAACCATTAGTTGGCCTGTATCATCCAGGATAAGGCCCCTATAGTTGCTGTCGTAGAATGTCGCATAAGGGGAATAGCTCATCAAGTTTGGATCATCTGTGAAATTGCCACCCTGGTACCATTCAGGAGGCCCGACCTCACGCTCTACTGCAATTAAATGGTTTGCTCCATAGATATGCCAGCCCTGCGCTATCACTTGGCGTTGTTGCTGTGCTAGTATCTTCTCCTTCTCGTATCGTCTGCGAGTCCATGCTCTTGCAGTGCCGGGGGGTGGCTCGGGCATACAAGGGCCAGCTTCAATAGAGATCTCTGTTTTACCGCCATGCTCCTTGATATATTGAGCAGTCGCTACAGCATCGGCCCTCACTGCATCGGCTATATTGCGCGGCATTTCATCCTTTTCAAGTTCTCTACGCAAAGCACGTTTTGCTTCTTGTACCTGGCTTTCCCACTCGGCTGCATCCGCTTCAGCCTTCTCTTTGACCTGTCTAGCCCTTTCGGCCTGCTCAGCTAAAAGCCGCTGAGCTTCAGCTTCGCGTTGTTCATCGTAATGTTTCCACAATGGACTTTCAGACATGTTGACCTCTTAGAATTCTAAATTCTATACTTAGAGATCATTATACTATAAAAAATGCTTATCGTCAAATTAAGCGTACTACCTCACCACCTCTGCAACACTAAAAACCGGCTGTTCTACACTGTAAGGACTACTACATCTAAACAGGAGAACAGCCGTATGAGCTATTCTAACAATCCCTTACTACCTAAGGCGAGAGCTACTGCTATGCAGTT
>DASYZQ010000015.1:0-36318 GCA_035946175.1 Saccharimonadales bacterium (SeqCode) | reverse complement strand
AGTTCCTGCTCGAAGGCTGGTACTAATTGCTCGAATTCATAGTGACTTAATCCGGTCATAGCTTTCATGACTCGGTTGCTTTTGGTGTTTGTGTTCATACCGTAAGTATGGCTGAGGGGCTAATGGGGAGCAAGTCTACTGTAGTCGCTACAAGGATCACCATTTTCGTGTCTCTAGGCAGGAGTTTGACCACATCATTGAGCAATTCGTTCAGAAGGTGCAGGTAAGCGCTGAGTACATGGAGGCTCTGGAGCAGGCTGTTCTGAAAGAGTTGGATAAACGGATGGCGTCGGAGCGACAAGACGAGGCCACGATTGAGACGCGCATCAGTGCACTCAAAGCTGAAGCCAGAATGACCGTGGATAAAATTAAAGTATTGAGTTCGGAAACAGCAATTAAATATATGGAGGAGGATCTTATGAAGACCGAAGCACAAATAGCAAACTTACAATCCCAGAAGGAGGCAGCTCTGCAAGAAAAACCGACGGATATACGCGTAATCTTCGCCTACCTGAACTTCTTTGTGGCACACCTCGAATACCTACTACTTAAACAGATTGATCCACTGAAAAAAGCTAACTTTTTTGGTGTTCTATTCCGGATGGCGCCAACTTATGAAGATTTGGTCTGTGGCACCCAAAGTATTGATCAAATAACAGGGCTGAGTGAAGTATTTAGCCTTGCAAATTCAGCGCAAGGGAACCTGGAGGGCCATCTGGGGCTCGAACCCAGGACACCCTGCTTAAGAGGCAGGTGCTCTAACCAACTGAGCTAATGGCCCATACTTAAATAACAAAGCATATGCTACCACTGTTACCGATGTAAGACAACCTAGTATATAATGACGCCATGAGGCTACTCAGCGGCAAAGATCTAGCCGACTATATTAAAGTCAGACAAGCACATGAAGTCCGAGCACTTCGTCAGTCTGATCATCTACAACCAAAATTAGCTATCATAGTAACTGTTGATCATCCGGCCATCAATACGTATGTCCGTAAGAAGCAGCGTTACGGGGGAGATATTGGGGTGGACGTAGATATACACCAGGTGGCGCAAGCTAAGGTGCCGGAGCTCATCAAGCAGCTTAATGCCGACAAAACCGTGCATGGTATGATTGTGCAGTTGCCTCTTGAAAGACCTGAAGAGACAGATGCTATTGTGGAGCAGGTATCGCCCAGCAAAGATGTTGACGGTCTCGGCAAGCAGGCTCAGTTTGACCCAGCTACTCCCATGGCTATCCTCTGGTTGTTGGCCGGATATAACATCGATTTGCAGGGTAGGCAGGTAGTGCTGATCGGACGGGGCAAGCTCGTTGGCGGCCCTTTAGAGCGAATTCTTGAGGCGTCAGGTATTGATGTTACTGTAGTTGAACGCACAACGAAGAATGCCCAAGCAAAAACCATGCAAGCAGATGTCATAATAACAGCAACGGGGGTGCCGGGTCTCCTTCACCCTGACATGATAAAACCTCATGCTGTTGTAGTTGACGCCGGAGTGGCGGCCGAACATGGTAAAACCGTTGGTGATGTCGACCCCAGCGTTTATGAGCAGCGTGATGACCTAACTATAACCCCGAGGCAGGGCGGTGTCGGGCCGCTCACTGTCTGTGCACTGTTTGAGAATGTTATCCGGGCTGCCTCACCCGCTAAGAATGTGCCAGCTGCTTCAAACCCGCTATAAGAGTGGTGAACATTTCTTCAGGCATACTATGGCTTCCCAGCACGCGGTAGTCATATGATTTTGGTAGCTCAAAGCTATAGACCTTGGATAGCTCAGGATAGATCTGCTGGGCCAGTCGCATCGCAGCGCGGTTTTCGGCAATCTCACCAACGCACTCCAAGGGCTTCTCGCCAGCTATACCGAGTAATTGTCGGTAGGTATCCTGCAACTCAGGATTCAGAAGCAGATTCTTGCCGCCGAATATAGTCTCCAGCTCGGCCCGCTCTACAAACGGGGTCAATGCCAGGAAAAAGAAGGCGCATTTCGGGCAGGTTCCATCCCAGAACATGTGGTTTGAGGAATGTACATAGGCTCGATTGCAGGAACTGTAGACTCCTTGGTATTGTTTAAAGCCGAGCTGAGCAAATATTTCGGCGATGCGCAGCTCACTTAGGGGGCGCAGGAAAGAGTAGTAGCGGATATTTCCACTGAATGATGTTGCCAGTATAGCTTGGAAGTCGCGCTCAAATGTTTCAGATTTTGAGTACTGGTGATTGATTGCTACTCCTCGGTAGGTTAGTGTTGGCTCGTTGGCAGACTGCTCATTTGACACAACAACATCACGACGACCGGATAATGCCGCCACGATAACACCGACAGCTGCCAGGATGGCAGATATGGGGATATGCCCGTTGTATGCTCCCTGTTTATTATGTTCAAGCAGTGAGAGGTCCCAGGTTCGTTCCACCCAGTAGTGTGGTAGGCCGATTCGCTCAATCAAGGGTGTGAGCTGTGGCCGGTGATTGACGCTCCAAGTGGCTAGATCGGCAGCTTGACCGCGGAGCAGTTCGACGCTCACTAGTGAGTCTTTGCCGCCGCCAATGCCTATCAGTAGCCCCTTATTTGCTTGCTGTGCCAGTGCAGATAGCGAGTCGGTCGTTTCGGGAAAATGAATCATGGTGTGGGGATCAAGCTGGTTAGTATAGAAAAATTCGCCTAATCCCTGTTGGTACGTCTTGGACAGGAAACCGGCCAGCGCTGTATCAACCGCTGCCTTTTTGATCTCTATCTCGGGCGCCAAATATGCTTTGTAGTAAGAAACGCCAGCTAATAGGAATAGCAGCTGACAGGCCCGATCAAGCGCAGCTGGATCATATGAAACGGGCGGGAAATCAAAGACGAAGGTTTCGCTAAAACGTACTGTCTCATCGAAGCTATAGTGCAGTCGCAGAGTGTTGGTTGCCGTGTCGAAGTCGTAGTTATTAAAGATGAAGCGACGGTACTTACTCATAGCTGTTCGATGATTGCCTTATATTGCAGACCGCGGTCAGTGAAGTTTTTAAACATATCAAAGCTGGGAAATCCGGGTGATAACACGATGCTGTCGCCAGGTAGGGCGAATGAGCGGGCCTTTTCGATAATGCTAGCCATTTCTTTACTCGGTTCTATTACGTAATTAACAAATCCGGCTGAACCGAACGCTTGGGCCAGGCGCTGACTGCTGGCACCGATGAGTACAACCTTACGAAGATGATCGGTATGTTCGCGGGCCGCCGCCGCCAGACCCTCAAGCGGCAGATTCCGGTCGAAACCGCCCATAATCATGACCGTATTGTCTGTAATCGCAGATAGAGCTGCAATCGTCGCATCAGGCGCTGATGCGTAAGAGTCATTATAGTATTTGACTTGATCGACTTCACGGACGAATTCTAACCGGTGCTCCAAGCCGGTAAAGGTAGTCAGCACCGAGCGTATTTCGGTAATGCTCGGTACAATTTGCCATACCACCGTTACTGCGGCACAGATGTTCTGCCAATTGTGCTCACCGAGTAGCTTGATATCACGTAGGCTGCAGACGGTTTCATTGTCTATAACTATCGCTCCGTCACGGATATATGCTCCAGGTGAGGCGAAGTAGGGCATTTTAAGGCCATGACTGTAGCTGGCGATCTTCTTTGATAGATCATTCTGTGCATAGTAGATGGCCAAACCGTTATATTCTTGGTGCTCAAACAGGTGCGATTTGGATAGTACGTATTCATCCATGTCGGCATGCCAGTTCAGGTGTTCGGGAGCTACCATGAGGCAGACCGCAATTGCTGTGCTATGACGAATGTCTGCCAGCTGGTAGCTGGAGAGTTCCAATACTACCCATGATTCCTCATCCAGTTTGTCTAGAAAGTCGAGTGGCGGAACGCCGATGTTGCCACCGAGAAAAACCGATCGGCCGCTTATCTCCAGCATGCGAGTAATTAGGGTAGCAGTAGTGCCCTTACCCTTGGTGCCGGTTATACCGATAGTATGCTTGGTTGGGCAAACCCGCAAGAACTCATCGACAACAGTGGTTATCTTGTCGGCGACATCGGGGTTTCTGTCTAAAATAAGTCGTGGCTGCAGGCCGGGAGTACGCACTATGACGTCGAACTTATCAAGCCTTTCGAGATAGTCCTCACCAAGGCGTGCTGGGACACCGCTGGGTATGACTTTGGCAGGGTCCTGGTCGCATATGGTAATATCTGCACCCTGTTTATGCCAATAAGCATAGGCAGAGCGACCTTCAACTTCATACCCGACAATTGCTACTTTCATGATTGGTAAGTCCCCTTTTGGTATTACCGGGCTGCTAGATTATTTTTGACGACTTCAGCGACCTGACGGGGGGTCATATCGGCTTTGAGAATCAGCGCCGTTACGCCGAGTTGTTTGACCTCCGGCGGAATTTCCTGCTCACCTCGGTTTGTCAGCACAATGACCTTGATATTTTTGCCCCACTTGCTAGCGCGAAGTTTAGCCAGCATTTCTTCACCGGTCATAACCGGCATCATCAGATCGAGAAGAATAATATCAGGCCGCATGTGGTGGGCTAACTGCAGACCCAACTCGCCGTTCTCAGCAGTCTCGACTTCATAGCCCTCCGCCTCGAACTTAATTCGATACATCTGTGAAATTGCTTGGTCATCTTCAATGATTGCAATTTTCGTCGCCATAACTCCTCGCTACTATACCCCTGATATCTGATAGTGTATCACGAAAGATCACCCTTTACTTTTTGGATGGCCCAAAACGTCACGAACAATCGATACTACCTGAGAAGGTGTATAGAGGGCTTTGACTATGTAGCGGTCGATATGTAAAAAACGAAGCGCCTGGGGCGCTTCATCTTTGCTGATGTTCGTGATGACAACGACGCGCACATCGCTGCCCCAGTCGCGGGACCGGAGCTCTTGGAGCATCTCGGTGCCGCTCATGCCGGGGAGCAGCAAGTCCACCAGCATAAGATCAGGCTGGAAAGTTTCGGCTAACTTCAGCCCGGCCTGCCCATCAATAGCCGTTGCGACCTGGAATCCCTCCCGGTCCAGCTTCAGCTTATACATAGCGAGCAAATCGTGTTCGTCTTCGACAATGAGGACCTTCGGACCAGACGGCGGCATACTACCTCTAGCGTATTTGCTACTTACTATATTTTAGTATGTATATACTAGTAGTACCACGAGGCGATGCTGTAGTGCAAGAGAATTTGCGGCCCTTATTAAAAAAATGACCGATTCCGTTTTGGATTCGATCTACTTAATTCTATTCAGGGTTGTTGCATAATGGCGACTTGGCAGGGCTTGTCACCGAAGTTGCGGAACTGGTAGAGGAGCATAAACTTCCGCACGCCAGGTATTTCCAGCCGCTCCTGTTTGGCGGTCAACTTATCCCCCATCTCAGGGTCAAACGATAGGGCAAAAGTCGGAACTTGAGCCGAATGGGCGAATACTCCCAAACCGATCGACTTAATGCCGCCCGCGTCGACCACAACTTTCCGGGCTGTTCCGCCATCTGCGGTAGCCGGGGTGGCTGCTGTGGCGTCTTGCTTGGTTGCTACATTGCTATTGACCATAACACTCCCTCTTGTCAGCTTAAAACCTCAAGCGTCAAGGTGTAAGCCGATCATTATTTAAGGTTAGGTCTTGAACCTGTATAATAAAAGTGCTAGGGTTAATAATTATTTAAATTAACCGAAGCACCGTTTAGTAGACTGGATAAGACCGAGCGTTGCCGCTTACTACTATGTTACATTTCGTTAGTGAAACATGTCAATACTTTTAAGGTGAGATACATCACAAACATATGCTTTATTTTAAAAATCCAGAACTTGCTGAAACATATCATGTCTCCCTAAGAACAGTACTCAACTGGGTCGAGGCGGCTAAACAGGGAAAACTAGATCTAGAGTTATATGAAACGAACGATCGTTCATATATTACTAATACCGCCAGAAATGTCTCCGCTATAGAAAGGTTAGTAACGGATAGGAGAAAATATCGGAATACTAGAGGGCTCAGGGTTATTAGACCCAAACCAGAGATATATGACATATTCGATAGGCAACAACTTTTTGACATTATTGCTGATCTTGATATACATCATGAAATACAGCGTCAATATAACTACTTTGATGGTGGGGCGGAATATTGGGATGAATATGCAAATCGTCTTGGCACTGAGCAACACCTCAATGGCGTGACCTTCAGTATCAAATTATTGGACAGCTGCCAGGCTTACCTAAACGATTTAACGTCTAGGTATAAACATGTAAATGTAATTGAGATAGGGCCAGGAAATGCCTTACCGGTAAAAAAGTTTCTTGAGAATCTACTTTTGCAAGGCCGTTTGGGCCGCTATGTGGCACTTGACATCAGCCCAGCAATGATTGATATCGCCCGTCGGAATTTTCAGTCTTGGTTTGGGACAAGGATAAGATTTGAGAGTCGTGAAGCAGACATTAACTATGATCGTTTTGCTGACATGTTGGCTGAGGAATATGTCCGAAGCCGCGGCCAAGACACGATTAATCTTGTTTTATTACTTGGGGGTACATTAGAGAATTTCCGCTCTCCCGATGATGCACTGAGAGTCATTCAAAATAGTATGGGTACACACGACGTATTGATCCGAACTATGAAGTTAGACACCACTAGCGGTAGACGTCTTTTCCAATTCAATGTTTTTAATAATCCTGGTGGTGGGTCTAGTTTTTCGCCTAATCATCGTTTCGTATTCGATCTACTTAACCTCGATAAGTCACTTTATGAAATTGAAACAGGATTCGATGAACAGAAGCGTCAGCGATATCTACGCGCCAGGCTTAATGTGGCCGTAAGTATAGTATTCGATTTCAAAGAAGGGAGTAGACAAGTTGATCTACATAAAGGCGATACGGTGCTCCTATGGCGTTATTGGCATCAAGATGCATTTGCAACAATAAAACAGCTTGATCGTAACGGCTTTAGCCTTTTGTATGCCAGCCTAACTCCTGAACAGGATTTTATGTTGAGTGTATCCCGAATAAAACTAGGCGATTAAAATCTAAAACACTCGCTGAAGTTTGCCATTCTAGGTAACTTGTGGTTTTATCAACTGTATAGGTTATAAAGGGGTTAACCCGATGGCCGATACCAATTCTCAGCCTAGAGACGAAGCAGTAGCTGCCTTCAAAGTGTTTCCTCAGTTCTCGAAACTAACTTTCTCAGACAGGAACCGCTATCAAGCCCTGGTTGCCAACTATCCGCCGATTGCCAATATCTCATTTCCAAATCTAATGACATGGTGGAATACGCTCAACGGTGTTTCCGTGTCGCTACTCGAAGATAATCTCGTTATATCTTACTGGGCGCCCGGTATGGAAGAACTCTCAGGTCTATCGCTTGTCGGCGTGAATAATGTTGATCAGGTCCTATGCACTATATTTGATCATTTGGCCCAAAGAGGCGAACAGGCACGCATAGTCCATGTACCGGAATTCGTGATTGAACACATGCATCACCCGGAGCTCTTTTCATTTCACGAAGAGCGCCGCATGGATGAATATATCTATGTACTATCTAAGTTCTTCCCGTCTCATCGGATCGTGGATTTTAGGCAACGACATATCAAGAAGTTTCTAGCCGCAATAGACGAGGAACAGATTTCGGTTAGAAGTTTAGAGTTGGGCGAGAAGCAGAATCGCAGGCTACTTCTTGATAGTGTCGGTAACTGGAAACGGCCTGGCGTTATCAATAACTTTGCCCGACACAATGATGAAGCGCTCCGAATTGCGATTACTCGCGCCGAGGAGCTGGGCTTAGATAACATTTGTCTGTTTATTAACGGGCAGTTACATGGCTATGTGCTCTATCATGTCCCTACCGATAAGCGCTATGTTGTGATGATTTATGCCCGAATCAATAACGAACTGCCGCATACTTTCGACTATACCGCCTACAGATTCGCCAAATGGTTTTTGGAGCAAGGGTTTAGTTATATAAATCTGGAATCTGATTTAGGTTTGCCTTTACTGCGTACCATAAAGTTGGCGCTGGGGCCGACCAATTTCTTTAGACTATACACAGTTAAGCCGGCAGTATAAGTCTGGGCAAGACGCGTGCGCGGGTTAATCCGTAAATTGACTCAAAGTGAGAATTGTCACATTGTAATTGACTTATTAGCTATTTTATAGTATTATTAACATGTATTTCTCGAAAGAGAAATCGCGAGTTAGAAGACTAACGGCATCAGGAAACTCCTGAGGCCGTTTTTTGTACTGCGAAAGGTAGGCAAAATTTATTGCTATGACAGCTATAGACCATTCTATTAGTAATAGTGAAGTCATTCCGATTGTACGATCAGATATTTTTAGGGGCCATGAAACGGCACAATTTGCTGTTGGTATTTTGGCAATTGATCATGAGCTTATGCCGGGCCGAACTACTGCCGAGCTCGATGCTTATTACCGCCTACGCGGAAATGTATATGGAAGGCAGGCTCGTATTGTCGACCCGGACCTTATTAATTGTGTAGATGGTACTGAGAGGGACGCAGATGACGCCCGTTCGGTACATATTGGTGGATTTGAAAATCTTGATGTTGGCACAGCACGGGTAGTGCATGCAATCAGGCTTATATTGCGTGGCTGGCCCCATAGTGGGCCTCTCCCTATAGAAGGATTTTTCCCGGACGTGTTTGATCGCGACCCAGCCCCACCATTAAGCGCTGAGGTCTCACGCTTCATTTCACGGCATGAAGATGAGGATATCCAGGAAAGTCTCAAATGGCCTGGCTTTAATGTTGCCTTGGCTTACGCTATGACGCATGGTCTGGAGCGTGGGTACGCGGTGTTAGAGGAACCCGTGCTATTTGATTTACAGAGAAGTGGTGTTCCTCTTCAAGATATCGCTCGTCCAAGATATATTGAGCGATATAGGTCGCGTAACTACCCAGTAGCTATAGACCCTCATGTTGTTGCTGAGAGCTTGGGCCTCACTCAGAGTGATCTGGCGTCTATGCGTGTTAGCGAGGGGACGATGGGGTACTACTCCGTAGTGGCACGGGGGGCCGGGAAGGTGGCTCTAGTAGCAGCATGAGGATTGCTAACGGTTATAACTTAAGATAATTCTAAAAACGAGGTTATATAAATAAATGTCGACTGTAGACTCCCCTAAATGTGAAATGTGGACTCCACAAAGTGAAGAACTTTCTAGAAGCACTGGATGGCATACTGTTGCCGAGCAACAAGCGCTCTGCGATGCAGTAGTAGCTGTTGGAGGCGCAGGAGCCGCAAGTGCCCCGTTGGCCCTGTCGCTCGCGAGAGAAGGAGTGCAAAGGTTTAGGTTTGCAGACCCTGACGTAATCGAGCGATCGAATTTTAACCGACACCCCTGTGCGTCCAATAATACTTTGGGTCAAAATAAGGCCGAGGCCTTAGCAGACATGATCCATGGGATAAATCAGGCTACTGTAGTAGAGGTATATCCTGAAGGCGTAACTCGGGAAAATGTCCGCGAATTTGTCAAAGGAGCTGATCTCGTATTCGATGGAATCGATTTTAATAGTTTGGCTGCTAGTGTGCGCTTACACGTGGCCGCTCGCCGTCACCGTATACCAGTTTTGACCGGGTTAGAGATAGGGCCGAGTGCTATGGTTACTTCCTTTATGCCAGATGGTGTTACATTTGAAGAGACAAATGGATATGATCCAATAGATCCTATGGGCTCTAAAGAAAGTATAGAAAGAAGTATCGAGCAAATCGCGAAGGCAGCCGAAAACGGCCCGGATATTGCTAAAGCGGTCCCATATTTACCCATAAACAGTAGTAGATTGAGTGTGATGAAAGCAGTACTGATGGGTGCTCCGTTGCCAACAAAAGGGAGTGGGGTTAATCTACTCGCATCGATAACCTTTGAAGAAGCGTTCAATCATCTAACGTCTGGAGCTGAGAGTAGTGAACCTGATTGGGCACACATCCTCAGAAGAATAACTGGGCGACAAAGGGGAGGAGACAATAGGCCGTTACCAACGGTAGCTCCACATTATAGAGTAATAGACTTAAATCGTAATAAAGCAATGGTTGGCAGGCCTTCTATACTCCGATTTACACGTTCTGCTATGGTGCTTGCATTGAGGTCAATGTGGAATTTGAATCCAGACGTAGTTTATGATCCAGGGGATGAAGAATAGGAAGCTCTACTATGTCATACGAAGAAAGTGCATCTGAACAATTTAGCAACATTAATCCTATGCATGTGGGGCTTCTCGAAGCCACATTACGAGCCCCATCTGCTCATAATGCTCAGCCCTGGAGGATAAGGCCGGTGGATGGCACCAATTATGAGGTCCACTACCACCAGACGCCCGATCTGCCAGCAGATCCAAAAGATAAGGATGCGTATCTTACGATGGGTGCTTTTATCGAGACTATGGTGCTGGAGGGGCCAAAACATGGTGTTAACGTGGAGGTTACTCCTGAACTCACTCGTAACGGCCAAGATCTATTCATCGCCACGATAGCTCTAAATGGCGTCGTGAAAGTCGACCAAGAAGATCCACTTACGCAGTGGGTGGGTGCACGACATACGAATAGAAATCGCTTTGCGGCAGATCCGTTACCTTCGAGCCTCGAAGAGAACCTCGAGACTCTTGGGAATATACTCATAGACCCGAAAGATCTTACTGCTATAGTAAAGGAAGCAAGTGTGAGTTCGTGGGCAGACTCTCAATATATAACCGACTTGAAGAATTGGATTCGTCTCAATAATGATGCTTCTGACGGGATTACCCCAGGCGCCTTTAATTTAAGTAAAGTGGATTTGGTGGGGCTTAGGTTTGCCTTTTGGCGGGGTAGTCTGAAGAGTCATATGCTTGGTGTACTTTACTCTTCTCGCGACATAGCACTATTTTCATCCTCACCAAGAGCAGCTGTACTTTCGGCTGAGGATATGAACCCGACTTCTCTATTCAATGCCGGCAGAAATTTGCTCAGATCTTGGGTAACGATTGCTGGAGAAGGCTATTCGTATCAGCCTGTTTCGATAGCTGTTGATGATCCTGATGCCGCTTCTAAGGTAGCCAACATAGCTCAAGTAGAAAATCCGGTAGCGCTCTATCGAATCGGTAGAGCATCCAAACCTGCTCAACGCTCGAATAGACGGCCGCTCAGTGAAGTGTTAATCAATTAGAACTCACCTTTGCGATAACGGCAGATCGTGCTTTGCCGGCAACTAGGACGGCACTGCTCATGCTACTTATTGGTGCTTGGACCTGGTTGAAGCTTATATAGAGCCGTGTTGTAGCGACGCAATGCCGTTAGCCTAAACTGTTTATGGCTAGTAGAATATGGGTAACATGAACGTTTACCTTATCGTAGACCTTATAGCTGTTATTTCTCTCATCATTCTTGCACTGGCAGCATTGCTTAAGAATGCGACAGTGAGGCTTAATCGTATCTTTGCAACTTTTGTAGGTTTTGTAAGCATTTGGATTATCGCAAATTACGTCAGCAACGATACCCATCTTACACCGCAGATCGCTACCATTGCTAACTACTTGGTTTTTGGGTTTAGTTTCTGTTCCGCCGTCTACTTGCTGCGACTAGTTGTGGAAATTGCTGATGATACCAAATCTAGGGCGCTCCTGGCTCGCTTCTATCTTCTGTTAGTGGGTGTAGCACTCATATCATTTACTCCGCTCGTTGTCGCAGGTGTCAAAATTCAAGGTAGTGTTTATGCCGTAAAATTTGGTCCAGCCATATCCATATACTACGTATCGATAGCTACTTTGATAGTGAGTGTCATGTATGTGTTACGCCAGAATATCAACCGGGCTAGCGGGGAAACAAAGAAGCGTCTGAAAGTTCTTTTTATCAGTTTATGTTGGGCGCTGCCAGGTATATTGCTGGCCAATGTCATTTTGCCTGCGATTACGGGCTGGTTCGGCCTGAGTAATATTGGGCTGCTTCCTGTTATCATTGCGGTATATGGGCTTTTCTATAACGTCATACGCCATAGATTGTTTGATCTAAGACTTATCATTGTACGTTCGCTTGTCTATGCTTTGACACTTGGGGTTATCTCCTTATTTTATGGCATAGTTTCTGCCGTAATCTCTAGATATATAAGTTCAAACACACACAGCTTAGTTTTAAGAGACGGTTTGGACACCTTATTGATTATTGTAGTTGTCCTTATGTATAGCCCATTGAGGGTGATATTCAATAAAGTGACAAATAGTCTTTTCTTCAGAGATGCATATGACCCACAGGTATTCATTAGTAAACTTAATAAGGTTCTCGTCGAGAATATAGAATTAGACAAACTTATGAAATTCGCCTCTCAGGTTATCGCTGATAATCTGAAGTCAGAGTACTGCATGCTCGGGGTGAACGAAACTCAATTCCGCCGGCAGCGTTTCGTTGGGAATGTCGAGAAGGAGTTTCCCGACGCTGACCTTACTGGTATTAGGAGTTTAATGGCGCATCTCAAGGGGGTATTTTTTATTACAGACTTGTTGACACAAGATCAGTCCTCACTGCAACGATTGCTCAGGAAGAATGACGTCGCCTTGCTAGTACGCATCACTCCATCAACTACGTCTGGGCAGACACTGGGGTATATCGTACTAGGGCAGAAAAAAAGTGGTAATTCTTATACCAACCAAGACATAACGATACTTCAGATTATCTCCCACGAACTCCTAATTGCTGTACAAAACGCATTACATTTTGAAGAGATTCAGCATTTCAATATCACACTGCAACAAAAAGTTGACAAAGCCACACGAGAATTGCGCCATACAAACGAACGTCTCCGCCTACTTGACCAAACCAAAGATGACTTCATTAGTATGGCCTCGCACCAGCTCCGTACACCACTGACAGCGGTGAAGGGATATGTGTCTATGGTGCTTGATGGTGACGCCGGTAAGCTCAACCCCATGCAGCGTAAATTACTTAATCAGTCATTTATCAGCTCGCAGCGCATGGTTTACCTGATTGCTGATCTGCTCAATATCTCACGTTTGAAGACCGGTAAGTTTGTTATTGAGCCGGCACCGACCAATCTGGCGCAGATTACTGCGGAGGAAGTCAGCCAGCTGATGGAGACTGCTAAGGGCCGGGACTTAGAGTTAACATTTGTGAAGCCTGAGCACTTCCCGGTATATATGCTTGATGAAACGAAGCTACGACAAGTTATTATGAACTTCGTCGATAATGCTATCTACTATACCCCTGCCGGAGGTCATATTGTGGTGGCACTGGAGGATAAGCCCCAAAGCGTTGAACTAACAGTGACTGATGATGGTATCGGGGTTCCGAAGGCTGAGCAGCATCATCTATTCAGTAAATTCTATAGAGCACCGAACGCCAGGCGGGCGCGTCCTGACGGAACAGGCCTGGGACTCTTCATGGCCAAGAAGGTCATAATCGAGCAGGGCGGAGCTGTACTATTTAAGAGTATGCCCGGCAAGGGCAGCACCTTTGGTTTCAGTTTCGCCAAAAGCCGGTTAGCAGTACCGCCATCCAATAATTCTCATACTGCTTGATGCTTTCCCTAGTTTCTTCGTTGGAGTTGGCGGGGCATGATCTTATTGTAAGTTTATGCCTTGGAGGCCCTGTATAATTAATAGTTGTATCAGACATTTAATAAACAAGTAGGATTAATCATATGGCAAACCCTATCGTAGGCATGTTTATACGGCCGCTTATGCAGCGACGAAATAAACGGAAGCTCACTATTGCAGACCCGAAGGGTATTCGTGAAGAACAATTCGTAATGCTTGGCGGCATCGAACAGTGGGTTACTATTCGTGGACAAGATCGGTCAAATCCAGTATTGGTGATTTTACATGGTGGCCCAGCTTCACCATACACACCGTTTAATTCGTGGCTGGGAGAGTGGGAACAGCATTTTACCATTGCCCAATGGGATCAACGCGGTGCCGGTAAAACATTTAAGAGAAATGGCGAAGCAGCGACGGGCGCTCTATCGTTTCAAAAGCTTGCCGAGGACGGTATTGAACTCGTCGAGTATGTGCGAAAACATCTTGGTGTGAAAAAGGTCATACTACTCGGTAGTTCAGTGGGGAGTTTTATTGGTCTGCTCATGATCCGACAGCGTCCGGACCTCTTTTGTGCCTATGTCGGAGCCGAACAGAATGGCCCAGGGGGGATAGAAGCATCGTATGTGGCAACCATGGAGGCAGTCAGGCAGATCGGTGACAAGAAAGGTGTTTCCTCACTAGTGGCAATGGGCACAGATAAGACTTCATGGACGTATAGGCAGTACCTAAACATGAACAAGCTTGCTATTAATGCCACTAAAGATGTGCCGCACATGATCAATGACGTAATGCTCCCTGCGCTGCTATTTGCTCCAGACTACAAAATGAGCGACATCAAAGCAGTCCAAAAAGGCATGGATTACTCTGCTGCACAGCTTTTTGTAGAGATGAAGAACTTTGATTTTGAAAAGGTAGGCTACAAATTTGATGTTCCTTTCTTTGTCTTCCAGGGCGAGAGCGATATTCTCACACCTGTTCAAACGGCGAAAGCATATGTTGAGCGTATCCAGGCACCCAAGAAGACGTTTGTCAGCATCCCTCATGCAGGTCATCTTGCCGAATTTTGTAATCCTCATCAGTTTCTGCAAGATCTTCTCAAGTATGTTTCGCCTTGTGTCTAATGTGTTGAGATAATGTACTCCTTGGTGTCAGGCGGAAATCGCGGAACATAAGAGTTGACTTTTATCACACATGTGGTAGAATTAGGTTATTCAAAATAAAAACGCTGTTACCTTTAAAACAAGAGGTGGATTACAGGCAACAGAAAAAGCGTTTTTATATTCAAGATGAAACTTTAAGGAGGTGTGATCACATGTCGATCCTATCCATTTTCAAGAAACCGGTGGGCCCTAAAGCGATGAAAATCGTAGGCGTTATAAGTCTAGTAGCTTTGGCTGCCGGTCTTGGTCTTGCTACTCATAGCGTAACGTCGGCCCAAGCCATACGCGATAATTCACCCAACGCTATTATGCGGGGTGGTTTTGGAGCATCAAACGAGTTTGTTAAAAATGTCCGGCTGAATAAGCCGGGTGATCTACCGGCCGTATATGATCACTTTGGTTTGGAGCCGAGTGACTACGACAAGTTCGTTGCTAAGGCAGAAATGGGCCAGGACTTTCGCGATGGGCGGATCGTTGTTGATGGCCAGACAGTGGCTACAGGCGCTGTGAGTATTGGACGTCAGCAGATTCCCGGCGAGCATGCCATTACTATCAGTGGGCATACCTATTTTGAAGGTAACAACCAGGTATCATTTGCACATGGCGTGAACAGTATTCCGGTTCTGGTACTATTCGACGATAAGGGTGCAATGCAGTTTGCAGTGATGCCTCCTTGTGGGAATCCTGGTGGTGGCCATGTGATCCATCCGACCTATAGCTGTAATGCGCTGGACGCTCAGAATGTATCTGGCGACACGTGGAGCTTTACTACCGACGCCTCGGCCGACAACAATGCTAAGATCGTCAAGGTCGAGTACGACTTCGGCGATGGCAGCCCGAGCGTGACTGAGAGCAGCCCGAAGACGGTAGTGACTCATACATTCACCAAGACCTCTACAGTAAGTGTTAAAGTATTTGTCAGTTTGCCGGGTGATCAGACGGTTGTCATCCAAGATGTGAAGTGTAGCAAGCAGATTCCGGTGACCCCGCCTCCAGCTCCAGTTACGCTGACCTGTGTGTTGCTAACGCTGACACCTGGTACGCCAGACTCAGAAGGTAACGTCCAGTATGCGTTAAGTGCGCAGGCTGCTGCCCAGAACGCCACGATCACCGGTTACACCTTTGACTTCGGTCAGGGTTTCGGTCAGGCTACAGTACCAACCAGTGCGGATACCGCCAGTACCAACTTTACGTATCCGGCGGGCACCAAGACAACCGCAAGCGTGACGGTCAACGCCATGGCGAACGGTCAGCCTATCTCCAAGACATCTCCGGCTTGTAGCCAGCCTATCAATGTGCCACCACTACCCGGTGCCTCATCGATTGTTTGTGACCAGCTTAGCCCTACTCCCGGTACTGCTGATTCAGCGGGTAATGTCCCCTATACTTTCCAGGCAACCGCTACCCCTACCAACGCCACAATAACCAGTTATATATTCAACTTTGGTCAAAATCAGGGTAGCACTACAGTGACCACCAACGCCACAAGCGCTTCGGCGCCGCATACCTACGCCCCTGGTACATATACGGCAAATGTGCTTGTCAACGGCACACTGTCAAATGGCTCCTTGGTTCAGGTCACCTCGGCTAGTTGTCAGGTACAGATCAATGTGCCGACACCTCCAACCTGTACATCACCTTCAGGCCAAACTTTTCCAGTCGGTTCCAGCCAGTGTCAGCCAACTCCTACACCTACGCCAACGCCGACTCCTACGACCCCCACTCCGGCTGCGTTGCCGAACACAGGTCCTGGTGGTGTAACCGGTTTGTTCTCTGGTGTCACCATGACAGGTGCGGGCCTGCACCGAATCATGATGAACCGTCGAGCGAAGCGCGGGCTAAAGAAATAAAGATACTTGTGGATAAGCGACGAGTGTGTAGTCTAGACACGTAGGCTAAAAGACTGACCGCTCTAAGACCCTCGAATTGTCGAGGGTCTTTTCATTAATGTTTTTGCAATTACTAAACAGTTATTAACTCTAGCAAGTCAGTATACAAATAAACAACTGCTCCTTTTCTGCCCCTAACGGCAGAAAATCTTGATACAACGTCGTCTTTTATCAATATATCGACAAGGCTTTGAACGGTATGTCTGGTAACACCTAATTGCTTCACTATCTCACCAATGACAAATACAGGATTTTCGAATATGTAGTCTACTAATCTCCTCATGTTTGGTGACTGATTATGTGCATACTTTTCGTGAAGCACTTCATTTAATGCCAACATTTTATCAACCAAGTCTACTGATATATCGCTTTGTCTAACGATTGATTCCAAAAAGAAAATTACCCACGTAGACAAGTCTTTCGTATTATCAACCTCTCTCAGTTTATCTCTATAAAGTGATTTATTCTTTTCAAAATATTGGCTTGTATATAAAACAGGTTGTGTTAGCAGACCAACGTGATTTAGCAGAGAGGGCATTAACATCCTTCCGATTCTTCCGTTACCATCTTCGAAGGGGTGAATTGCTTCAAACATATAATGAAACACGGCAACTTTAACTAGTGGCGATTCATCATAATCATTTATGTAATCAAGTAGATTATCCATTCTTGAGTTGACCTGTGCAGGATGAGCCGTCACATATATAGCCTCGTCAATGGGGGTAGATTCATTATCGCCGATCCAGGCGTCAATCGTCCTGTATCTACCAAGCTCACCTTTATGGTCAGTGTTTCTGAGTAGTACTTCATGGAGTTGACGAATAGTATTATTAGTGACCTTACCGTCTCTATTTAACTGAATACCCAGTTTTAGTGCCTCTCTATAATTTGCGACCACAGGTGTGTCTTGTTTAGGAGCCTTACCGGTCGCGTCTAATACATAGACGTCTTTAGAATCCGTGATGGTTCCTTCGATTTTAGAACTCAAAGAAGCCTCTCTTGTTAGTAGGGGTTTAATTAAGTGATCTGAATTTGTTAATTTGCCATGAGCAATTTGTAGCTTACCTAAAGCGTATGAAGCAGACTCTAGTTGGCGGTAATAGGTGGTCGGTTCTAGCTTAATCGGCAAATGTGGTGGATTGCCATATTGTATAGTAGTCATGATGTATAACTTTACAGGATTCTTATACATCATACAAGAACTTTGTATAAGTCTTATACATCATTATTTTTCTAAGGCTTATAATGGAAATTGTGAGCAAGAAGAAGTTCCTACAAATCATCAAAGCTGCTTCGCAGCCTTTGCCAAAAGCAGTGCGAAAATAGGCTCAGTCCGGTGATTATACCTAAACGTAAATTCTGAGGCATAAAAGTTCAGATAGCGTGGTGATACAGCGTGATATGTACCGCGCAGTGAGTTCTTGAACTGAGAAAAGAATGACTCGACGTGGTTAGTAGTGACACCATCCCTACTCCACTCTTGGGCAATATGACGGACAGAAGCGTGGTTGAACCGCTGCTCTAGCTCTTTGTTATGGTAAATCTTACTTTCGTCAGTATGTAGGGTTGTGCCCTCGTATAGGGTTTCATATAGGAAAGGCAAGACTGTGGCGCTAGACGCAGTACTCACTACTTTCGTGCGGACATGACCGCCAACTTCAAGTGCTGCTAGTAGAGGTGTCTTATTGTCGTGTTTTTCAGATTGTTTTCGACGGCCGCCTATATATACTTCATCGGCCTGTACCGGCGCTCCTAAAAAACCAAGCTTGCCGCTCTCATTCATAGCAACCCGTATTAACTTGGCCATACGATGTGCTGTCTTATATGAAACGCCGACATGACGCTCTATCTCTTTGGCACTAACACCATTCTTGCTGACAGAAAACAGATACATTGCATAGAACCAGTCAGTCAGTGGTGTCGTAGACTTTTCAAAGATAGTGCCAGCGAGAGGGTAAATCTGATGTCTACATTCCTTACACTCGTAAGCCATGCGCTTCTTAACACGATAAAACTTAACATTGACCACGCCACACTTCGGGCAAGCCTTCAGCGCGCCGTAACGACTATCGAAGATGAGTTGTAAGCAAACATCGTCGTTTGGGAACTCAGACTGCATTTGTTTTAGCGTGTATCTCATACTTCCAATTATACTCTAACAATACATGGCGTCAAGTACAGAATAACAGATCAGATCATGTACTCATCGTTGTATAATATATCTAGTTGTGGATAAAACTATAACAGAGAAGTCACCCCTTATCTGTTAGCGTGTTCTGAGTACATACTCGTCGGATAAGCGGCTAGCCATAGCCTGGCGAATGTGCTATAGTCATATTGAATTGAGCATTGACTGACCGCTCTAAAACAATAAAAGACCTCCTCGAAAAAGGAGGTTTTTTATTGGCAAATTGCATCCCCAGGTTCGTACGTCACACTGGATAGAAAGCCAGCAGCAGCTATTACATGCTTGGCCATGCCGCCAGTAGCGGTAAAGCGACGCTAACGTCACCACCGGGAATATTGAGCCAATAGCCATCAGTGATAGATTTTGTGGCGGTAACCTCGTTAATGAGATTCTGCGGTGACGGGCCATTTTGTTTAGCCGTAATGCCGAGCAGGACAAGGGCGTGGGGATTAGCTGTTCGGGCCTCAGCAACAGCTTGCGTGGCAAATGATTGGAACCCGGCGACTGTCGGTTCATTCTGGGCCTGGATTTCGAAAATATCAGTATACTGTGACAATGTCGCTAATTTTTCCTGTAGATAGCCGGTGTAGTTGTCCGACGCGGAAGGGTCAAGCACTGATGTTAGATCTGCTGCCGGACTGTTCATGAACAATTTGCCCTTCGCGTGTGCTAGCTGCTCAGCCTGGGGCACATAAGTAAAGGGTTGCATTTGCTCAACCGCAGGGGTCCCTGTCCAGGCCTCGTTGTCGTAAAGGATAATCTGGACATTGCTCGGGACATGGCTACTGGCAAAGGCTGTTTGCATATCCTGATAGCTTTGGAAGGTCATGACATGGGTGGCATTAGGTAGCGGGTCGGAGCTCGTAGAGTTTTGAGGTTCGATTTCGTAGGTGCTGGAGCTGTTGATTGATTGTATAAAGTTTGCTCCGGTGCTGCCGCCACTGTTGACCAAGTTCTGCGCTGCACTTATCGCAATCAGCCAGTGGATCTGTGCGTTTGAACCATTACCAAATCGTACTGCTTTACCGTTCGAGGCGCCTTGATTATTCACTACCGTAGCGTTACCACTCAAGTTGCCGCTGGTCGCTTGCAGGGAAACCGCAGGGGTTGAGGCGTGTGAGTTAACGAGCAGGTAAGTGCCGATGGCGCCAAACAGCAACAATACGATAATAATCCCCAACTTGTTGAAGTTATCCGCGGGGCGCTGTATCGTGGATTCTTTATTGATGTCTTTCATTCGTTCTATTGAGCGTAATTTATCTTAGAAACACGCTCACGCGATCTTGGTTGTCATTATATGCGGGAAGTGAATAGCGGTCAAAATGTGTGCCAGAATGATAATTAAATTTTAGTGCTGCCCTGCATTATTGTCGATTAGGTCCGATAGATGTTCATGTGGCCATTCTATCTCTGTTATGGTAGAATACAGCAGTCGAAAAGCTGATGGCTACAAGCAGCGAGGCCCCTTCGTCTAGCGGTCCAGGACACTGGGTTTTCATCCCAGCAATCACGGGTTCGAATCCCGTAGGGGTCACCATTGCAATTATTTAGAGAGTCTTCCTGCTGCGGTAGGGCTTTTTCTATCTTTGCAAGTGTGGTGCTACTGCAGCCACTAGTGTTCTCCCTATCGTTTCCCTGACCGCAAAGATGTCTGTAGATTAACTGATAAATTACCCTAAGGAATCATCTGAATTTCACGATGGAGAAAATAACTCGTGCCGAGATGGTCGAGGAGAGGCGACTTCCAATAGTGTGTATGACGCTACTTCTGGCTATCATGCCACTGTCGCCAAATGAGGCGATGGATCGGTATGAGCCTGGGGATGTCGCGTAGCCCGGGGATTAATGGTACGGCTATAAGTAGTAGCGTGGCCAGCCCTGTCAGATAAATAGCGATTAGGTCTACGTTCGCAGACGTGCTGAAAGTCGGTACCTGGTACCATAGTGTATACAACCACAACCAAGGCTGGCCGGGATAAGAACCACTTTCATTCATAACGCCCCATTGGGTGCCAGTAAGGTGCTGGGCCTGGGCCAACGATGAAAAGTAATTCCCATCCTCTATAAACAGTAAAGGTTTAGTATAATTGGTGCCGTAAAACGGCTGTTGGGCGAGGAGGTCAGCATCAATCGCGCCACTCTTGGCCATCGTAAGCTCAGTTGCTATAAGCGTTGGGACCGGTCCGTCATTAGCCTTGGGTATAAACGGCGCACCAGCTCTAAACGTTACTTGGGTGACTGCAGTTAGAAAAGCCAGATCCCAAGCCTGCTGCTGTCTGTTTGCAGCATGAGTGTACTGAGCTAGGGCGTTGGCAAGCTGAGGATTGCCCGGGGCCAATGAAGCGAGCGGCGATAGTATAAAAGTTTGGGCACTGTTAATCGGCTGGCGTACTCCGGCTAGAAGTTGCCATGATACGCCGATGCGTTGGACGCTTGCTGAGCCGTGATTGTAAGGTGGACCATAGGTGGCTGTTTTACTCGTACCAGCCAGCTCACTCGCAGCGGTGCCCATGAAGTCGGCAGGCGCCAACTTGGCCCAAGTGGCAACCGTTACTGGAGGGTCGTCTGGTGATGATAATGTTCCAGCCAGTGTTATCACCAGTACTAGCACAATAATTGAGGCTATAACTCCCTCCTGAATGATATCGTAATGTCTGGTTGGTCCGCGCCAGTCGGCAGCCTCAGCCGCTGTTCTGGCCTGCCGGGCGGCCCGGCCGTGAGCCCGTTCAATTGGGTGCGATACCCCTCTGATGCGTACGAGCAGGATGTGTACTACTACTAGGATGACTAGGAGTAGTGGTATAAGCACGATGTGCCAGGTGAGCATCTGCCCAAAGTTCATGAGATTGAAAAATGAGCCAAGACCGGACGCATTAATGGCGTCTTTACCGTTCGTTGCTATCCACTGGGAATCGAAGTTTTGTTGGGACAGGTAACCCGTGAAACACTCCAGGATTGAAGCGGCAAAGGCCGCCACACCAGTCATCCAGGTTAGTGCTCGCCGGCCTCTCCAGGCAGCCATCCAAAACTTGCCCCACAAGTGAATAACCATAAAAGCCATGAATAGTTCGACACTCCATAGATGTGCGCTGTTAACGAAGTGCCCCAGCGGGCTTTGGTGCCACCAATCGACGCCGCCAATAGCAAGCACAGTTCCACTCATGACTATTATCCCCAGCGCCGCCAAAGTCGCTACTCCGAATACGTAGATCCAGGAGGCAACGTACGCTGGCTGCCGGTCGGGCAGCAGCTTGCCTGGGGGCAAAATCTTTAAGGCATAGTTTCGTACCCGGGCTGTCCACATTTGTTTCGTGGATGAATCTGGACGATAGTCTGAGCCCTTTTGATCTTCTTCAGTGTCGGGTTGCAGCTCACCTGCCTTGGGTCTCGGGAATGGCAGGAGGATAGCCAAACCGAAGATGACCAGCATCGTCATGATAATAATCAGGTTGGCTACGGAAATGGTAAAAATTGACCAATGAAAGTAGTGCTGAGGGTGGTTTAAGCTTATGATGCTGGCGAAAGCTATCTGAATTGTCATAAGCCCAATTGTAGCATTTATAGGCCCCGACATATTTTGATGCTAATCATTGCTGTACACTAGAAGGCAATGTTCGATAAAGGATATATCGGTATTGTGGGCATAGGTTGGCTCGTTTTCTATGCCTATTGGCTGATTGCCGCTATAAGCGCCAAGAAGGTCGTACGCAAAGGTCGGGGTATATGGATATGGCCTCGCCTGGCCATATTGCTGGTTGCACTTATTACTATTCGTCTATCGCTGGCCAGAAAAAACGTCGATGATCACACGATTCTTACTGTACATAGTATAGCCATTCGGAACGTGGGGGTCGTATTGTTCCTCACTGGCTTAGGCCTTGCCGTATGGGCCCGAAAAAACCTGAGCACAAACTGGGGGATGCCTATGTCTCAAAAAGCACGGCCCGAACTTATTATCTCAGGGCCGTATGCCGCTATCCGTCATCCCATCTACACGGGAATCTTAATCGCTCTTTTTGGTACAGCTCTGACGATTGGCCTATATTTGCTCTTCATATGGTTTGCCGTGGCGGCCTACTTTATATTCAGCGCAACCAGGGAAGAACAGTATATGCTGCAGAAGTTCCCCCAGAAGTACAACGAATATAAGAAGACGACAAAAATGTTGCTGCCATATATATTCTAAGGAATATTGTCATGCAGCGCAGAAAACTTCTGAAACGATTTGCTCCACTATACGTATCCAGTTTCTTCCAGGGACTTATCTTTTGGTATGCCATCGAGAAGGTGTTCATGGTCCATATTGGTTTCCATTCCACAACTATTGCGCTCGCTGTGATAATTATGAATATTACGAGCATAGTGCTGAACATTCCGTCTGGATTGCTGGCTGATCGTTGGAGTCGAAAAGGAGTACTCGGCCTATCCTGTATAGCGCTGGGTCTGGCGTCATTCTTCCTTGGCATGTCTGGCAGTGTCACTGATTACGTGGTAGCCAGTTGTTTATATGGAGCCTATTCAGCTTTCGGTGCGGGCGCTCATGATGCAACAATATATGACACACTTATGGAGGAGACTGGCCGTAGGGTCGGCTATGAGAAGTATCTGGGATATACGCAATTCATTGAAGGTGTCGCGTTAATTATTGGTTCATTATGCGGAGCGGTTATTGGGGAACGACTGGGGCTTCGAGCCGCTTATCTTATAAGCGTACCGAGTGCCGGCCTGGCTGCCGCGGCGCTGCTCGCTTTTCGGGAGTCGACGTTACATAAGCAACACCGGGACGCTACCATTATCGCGCATCTCAGGACAACGCTGCGGGCGGTCTTCCACAAGGGAGACCTAACATGGATAGTCATCGTGCTGCTCAGTACCACTATTCTTTATGAATTTCTGCTTGAGGTTGATCAATTCTGGCCGCTTGCTTTGAAGCTTGGCCTGCTATGGTACGGTCCGCTAAATGCCCTGTTGCTATTCGGCTACGGCATCGGCTCGCCGCTCGCCTCATTAATCATGAAGAGACGGTGGCTGGTTATGGTGAGTAGTCTGCTGGGAGTTGTATCAGTAGCGCTACTTATGGTCAGAAACATGCCGTTGATTGCTCTGGCACAGTTTAGCGTCATTTGTCTGTTTGTCTCATTGAATACGTACGCGTTGGGCAAATTACACGATGCCCTGCCATCAGAGCTGCGCAGTAGCGGCTCATCGATGGTGGCAACCCTTAGTGCCACAGTCTTCATTCCGGCACTGTTGATCTTTAGCGGCATTACCCAATACCACTCAGTTTTTGTGGCAGCCCGAATGCTGGTACCAATTGCATTGCTGGCTTTTTGGGGCGTATTCGTTATTTCCCGGCGGCAGACATATCGCAATGTTGAACAATTTACTCTGCCGATTACTATTCCCAGTTCCCCGGTCGTTCCTCAGCAGGGCACTGACATGGAGCTGTGAAGAGGATACTTGGGCTACTCTTCCCGCAAGTATTTACTGATGCGAGACAATCGTCCGAGTGCGGTCATACCAGCAAAAACGGCAATAAGAGCACAAGCTACTGCGAGCTGATTAACTAACAACCCGACAACGAGTACGGTCATACGCACCTCGAATGTCAATAGGCCGTCAGCGAATATGTGATTCAGTTTGGTATAAGGAATAGCCCGCTTATCGGCAGCTACGATTGCTTCACCTTTAGCCTTAACATAGCTCACCGATACTGAAGCCCCACAGGCTGCTGCTGCCCAAGCCGCGGTAGCTGGATGATTGCTGAGTGCCAGGGCGTAGGCTGCGCCACTATAGAGCAAAGCTTCTTTCATGCGGTCAGTTGAGGCGTCTAGAAGCCCACCGGACGAGCTAACCTTGTCTTGTGCCCGAGCCAATGCACCGTCAAGGGAATCGAATAAGCCGAATATGACTAAAAAGATTGCCGCCCAGATATTGTAACGCGCTGCAATAAGGAGGGCGACAGGTATATGCATTATGAATCCGAACAGCGTTACGCCGTCTGGAGATAACTTGCCTTTTGTCACCCGATTCAGATATCGGGCAAACTGTGACATAAAGCCACGAACAACGTCACGTACCTTTCGAAGTATTACTTCCATATTCTTGCTTATTGTACGCGCTGCGGGTGTTTACAAAAAGCGTAAAATTACTTGAGGCTATAAGCAGAACGATTAATTACAGGTTGTTGATCCTGAACAGATTGTTGCCCCGACCCGATTCGAGACCCATGGCAGGGAGTCTTTGAAAATCTGGGAAAATACATCAAACGAGTGGTGGCCGTCGACACTCTCCAGGACTACGTCCAAACCGGCCTGCTTGGCCTCGGCGTAGATTTGGCGCTTGGCAAAAATAATATCAGGGCTGTCATTGCGGCCGCTGCCAAGATAGCCACCTAGGCCGCTATAGGTGTGCGCTTGCAGGAGCAGTTCGGATTGATGTGCCTGCCAGGCAGTCGTTGAACCCCCAAAGAGCGCTTGCGTGGTTTGGGCCTGGCCACCAATATCAGGGCCAATCTCACCGCTAATGTTTACGAAGTAATGGTAGGTGTTGGAATGAAGTAGTGTCAGCATGACGCTGCACATACCGCCCATGCTGATGCCACCCACTGCCCAATTTATCGGGTTTTCTGATACCGGGAAGTGGCTTTGTATGTAGTCAGGGACATCTTTGGCCAAGTATGTTTCGACATTACCGTGGGGGCTATTGACGCACTCAGTGTCGTTGAGCTGTGAACCGGTGGTATCCACCACGAAGACCAACGGTGTGATGCCATGGTGCACCTTGGCAAAACTATTTAGGGTCGTGAGAAGTCCGACGCCGTTCAGCCAATCATTCGGCGAACCCGGATAGCCAGACAGGAGCACCAATACGGGTAGTTTCAACGCTCCGGTATCAGTTGCGGCGATAGCCGGTATGTAGACCCATCCTGGCCTGGTATGGAATTTCGAAGTTGTTCCCGGAATCACGAGACTGTAGAGTTTGCCATCAGTTGGCACATTTGACGCTTGACCATAGAGATACGATTCTAAGGTTTGGCTTGGGGTAGGGGTATGATTCGTCGCCTTATATTGCAGCACTACCTGGCCATTTGGGTTTAATGAACCAGCATCGTCAACACCGAGGAAACTGGCCGGCGTCGGATAGTAGCGAAAGTAGCCATTAATAAGGAGTACGCCCAGTAGTAAGCAGGTCAGCACATTTACAACGCTTGTCACATAGATAAAGCGACTCTTCCAAAGCCGTTTTCGAGGTATTTTTTTGCCGTGCCGGCGATTTTGCCAGAGTGCCCAGGGCAAGCACAAACTCAACGCAAATGGTAATACAATAAGCAGGAACAGGGTTGGCAGCTCGTCGGGCGAAGTAGTTATTTCGGCAGTTGCGGACTGGATAGTTAGCGCGAGCAGTAGGGCTATGCCGAGAGCTTGCATCAGATACAGCTGCCTGATACGTGTTGCCAGAAAAACAGTCAGGCCAATGCCCAGAGTACAAATACTTATCAGTACAGTTTGACCGAATAGGTTGATGTTCATATGATACGTACTACCCTACAGCGTATTGCTTATTTAAGTCAAAGGCTACCATTGCATTTACTCATGTCAAAGGTGTATGAGTTTTTGGAAGTTAATCTCAAGCACAGTAAGCCGGGGATAGCGGATAACCTTGTCTGCCTGCAGCTGCTTCATCGCCATGGAAGTGCTTTCCCTGGTAATGCCGGTCAGATCAGCCAGAAGTTGATGGCTAACAGGAAACTGTACGCGTCGCCAGCCATTGCTGTCCCGTAGAGTGGCATGGTGTACCCCAAGAAACTTGAGAGCTGCAATGAGCTTATCCTGGGTGGTGCTTTTGCCCATACTGGCCAGCCGGACTAACAGTTCGTGCATTTCGCTGGCGGCGCGCCCCAAAAGATAGGTAGCTAATGCCGCGTCAGCGAGCATGTGCGGCTTGAGGTCCTGATAGGGCAGTATATATACTTCGGTGTCTGACAGACAGGCATAAAACCATAATGTTTCGGCTGAGGCTCTGATGATGTAGGCAGCCAGCGGTAGTATGGCCGGTGGCCGGAAGATGTGTAAGATTTTCTCGTTACCCTGTTCGTCAATGTCGTACAGCTTCACCTGCCCTTTGCGAAGGACCAACATATCCGTGGGCCCATCCCCAGGATAGAAAATAATCTGCCCTTTCGGGTAACTGCGCTGGCGGGCAGTTTTCAATAGTGGTGTCAATGGGGTCTGAAGCACGTTCACCCAATCTATTTTATACGATTTTGTCCGTCAATGTGAAATCGTTCACAGGTCTGTATGTAAATGTTTCACAGCAAAAATCGTGTGGTGCGACTATTCTAAAAATAATTCTGGAGTGAGCGGGTTAACGAAGCAACGAATCAAAAGAACCGATGCGTCACTCCAGGATAGCCGATTCGTGGAGTGTCAAACATTGGTATAGCCAATAAGACACTATGGTGTCTTATTACTAAATCTTTTAATCCGACCTTTCCTCGCGATTTATGCGCTGTTTTTGAATATACCTAATCGTCGTCAGAATAGCCATTTTCGAGTGTAGAGCGCGGACCCTAGTCTAAATCTTGCAGCTGCCGGTTCATTTCAAGGGCCTCATTGGTTGGTATCACGAACACCGGCTTGGAGTGAGCAAGTGTACTGATGCATATTAAACTGTCCGAATCAATGCAGGAAGCGTTTTCATGCTTATCAAGGGATATGTCCATATAGGTCAGATTTTGTGCGATCCGTTTACGAATGACTGCCGATCGCTGGCCGACGGTGCCGGTGAATACTAGTACATCGATACCGCCGAGCGCGGCGGCCATTTGGCCAATCGCCTTTTGAACACTATATACGTAGGTGCCTAACGCCAACTCGGCACGATGGTTACCGGTTGATTCGGCCCCTAGCAATTCTCGAATATCCGATGATAGGCCACTAAGCCCCAGCAGCCCGGCTTGCCGATTGAGGTAGGTTTCGAGTTGCTTATCGGTGAGGCCGAGATGTTGTTTTATCGCCAAGACGGCACCAGCATCAATGCTTCCGCTGCGGGTTGCCATAATAAGCCCCTCAAGCGGCGAAAAGCCCATGGTAGTATCGATGCTTTTACCGTGCTCGACGGCGGTTACACTGGCACCACTGCCGAGGTGACAGACCACCAGCCTGGGGGGCATCTTCTCAACCTGCCGCAAAGTATGGACTACAGAACTAACCGACAACCCATGATAGCCAAACCGCTTTATATCCAATCTGTCGGCATCATCGAGGGGTATTCCGTAATTCCAGGCCCAATCCGGCTTGGTACTGTGGAAACTGCTATCGGATATGGCATAGATCGGGACATGAGCAAAACATGCCGATAGATTCTGAAATTCTTCTAAGCTGGCAGTGACATGCAGGGGTGCAATGCGTTTAGCGGTCTCCAGGTGTCTCATGAGCAGGCTATCAACGGGGTGATTTTCCAAAAAGAAGCTACCTGGCGCTACAATTCGGAGTCCAATCCGGCTAACAGCGGCTAGCTCTGGCAAGACGCCATGCTGTTTCAATAGCGGCGCTACCTGCGCTACGGCGTGGTCCAGGTCGGGCATGTCAATCGGGTTGGTGTGATGTGCGGCCGTGTCCTGGTACGTGTATATGAATCGATCGCCTTCTTGTTCAAAATGCAGACTAGCTCGCCAATGCTGCCCCGAAAACAAGGCATACTTTCGGCTCGCAGTGCCGGGGTTACTGATCAGGTTGTATGTTTCCACTGCCATGAATCAATCTCCGGCTGATCAACGCCATACTGCTTAATGTAGCTGGTATTGGCGTCGATTTTTTCTTGATACTTCGTCACAATATGTTTCGACTCTTCATATGGCATGCGGCCAATCTTGGCGAGGCGTTCAAATATGGCCATAACGAGGTGATAGCGGCTGGTTCGGTTGCGGACATGCATATCGAAGGGAGTGGTGGTAGAGCCGCTCTCCACATAGCCGCGTACTTCAAAACGGCTCGTATCATTGGCATAGTTGAATAAAATAGCCTTTAGGGTCTCGGGGTAGCCGTGGAAATTGCAAATAACTGGCGCAGTGGTGGTGAAGCAGTTATCGAAGTCCTCACGACTGGTACAGGTGCCGCCCTGCCCGAAGCCGCAACTGGTCAGACAGCTTATATTGAGGAAACGCAGACGTACGTCTGGCCATTCGGCCTTGGCGAGATCAATCGCCGCCAGTACCTCTTTGCTGGTATAATCACCGATGCCTGCCAGCACAATATCCGGATTCTCGTCACTGGCAAATTCCCATTGCATAATCCCCCGCTGCAGCGATTGGCGTGCCAGCTCAGGTGTCAGCCAGCGCGGTTCGAGTGTTTTGCCGGCTACAATTATATTAATTTGTCGTGTCGTAGCCAAAACGTGTTCAAGAACTGCCAGTGTAGTATTGCCATCGACCGGAAAAAAGACGTCGACAAAATCACCTTGGCGGCGTAGAGCGTCGTCGATGAAACCAGGATTTTGGTGGGAAAAACCGTTATGATCCTGCCGCCATCCGGAGCTTGTCAGAATGTAGTTGAGTGATGGAATAGTGCCGCGCCAGGGCACATCCAGAGCCTGGTGCAAAAACTTGGCATACTGGTCCATCATGCTGACGATCACTTGTATGAATGCCTCGTAGCTGGCAAAGACAGCATGCCGTCCGGTTAAAATATAGCCCTGGAAAAGTCCCTGCAGATTGTGTTCGCTGAGCATTTCCATGACCCGCCCGTCGGGATCAAGATCTTTATCCCAGGGTTCTAATGGCCACATCCAGCCACGCTTGGTTTGAGCGAAGATGGCATCGAGCTTGTTGGAGTAAGTCTCATCGGGCGACATCATTCGGAAATTATGCTGGGGCTGGTTGAGTGCAAAAACTTCCTGTAGATACAGGCCGGCGCGCCGCATACTGCTACTGCCGATGGTGCCGGGTATGGTAGCATCTTCGGCAAATTGCTCGGTACTCGGCAATTTGAGTGGTTTATAGACTGGATCACCGCCGTGGGCGTAGCGACTGCGGCCAATGCGTTGTTCGGCCTTGGGCATAACCTGTTCGACAAAGTCGCCGAAGCCGTGTTCGCGGTCAAATAGCTCCTCAAAGTTATATGAGCGCAACCATCCTTCCAGTAGCACGCGTTGTGAGTCATCGGTTTTTGCCTCAGTTAATACTACTTGATGGCTGAGGCAGTTACCCTCAATTTTTTGACCGTTAAGTTCCTTGATACCGCTCCAACCCTTGAGTGTTCGCATGACGATCATTGGCATTCGTGGTGCTATCAGCACCTCAGGGGCCTCTTTGATGTCCCATATGGTATGGTGTGCCCATTCCAGCGCTGCTTCCATTTGCTCATGAAGGTTGTCGCCGCTGACAATACGGGGCTGGTAGCCGTAGCCGCCGAAAAGAGCAAGCAGTTCCTCGTCACTCATCCGGCCAAAAATAGTCGGTGCCGAAATCTTGTATCCATTGAGATGCAGGATGGGCAATACCGTACCATTATTCTTGGGGTTAACCAGCTTGTTGAGATGCCAGGCAGCGGCAGTCGGCCCGGTTTCGGCCTCGCCGTCGCCCACCAAACAAGCGACAATCAGGTTACGGTTATCCAATGCTGCGCCGTAGCTTGTCGCCAGCGAGTAACCAAGCTCGCCTCCCTCTAATATGACGCCCGGCGTACCGGGATTGCTGTGGCTGGGAAAGCCATACGGCCAACTGAAATTACGGCATATGTAGGCAATACCATTGAGGTTAGGTTGGGCCTCTGGGTAAAAGGCACCGAGCGTTCCCTCCAGGAATAGATTAGCCTGTAGTGCCGGAAAGGCATGCCCAGGGCCGAGCACAAATAAGATATCCTGACCGAATTTCTGGGCCAGTTTGCTAAGATGCGCGTAGGCCAGGTTGACGCCCGGGCCTGAACCCCAATGGCCGAGTAGCCGAGACTTGATATCATCGGCAATCAGCGGCCGTTCCAAAAGAAAGTTGTCCCGCAAAAATATCTGTGCCACCGTTAGGTAGTTGGCCGCACGCAGGTATTTATCGAAGACCGAGGTGTCTGATTCCATTTATGCTTATTGTACCGTTTGTCGTCTACGGTAGCAAAACACCGTTATCTTAGCTGTGACGTCGATCATTGATGACAGCCGGACTCCCTGGTGCGTATGTAGGAGCTCATATTATCATCTGTGCTACGATTGAGTGCATATGATACATGTAGCTGTATTATGGCTGATTAACGAGCACCACGAGCTACTACTTGCCAGGCGAGCACTGGATAAGCCCCAGGATCCGGGTGTGTGGGGGCCATCGGTGACCGGTAAGCTGGAGGGAAATGAGTCATATCGGCGGGCACTGCTCAGGGAAGTTGAAGAAGAATTCTCGCTCAAGCCGTCTGACTATGATCCGTCGTTCTTGGCGTACAAAACCTTTGCTCACCCTGACGGGGAGCCGCGACGTTTCGGTATTTATTATGCGCCCTTTTTGCGGTCCAAAACGGGCCATATCCACATAGACCCTAAAGAAGTAGATACGTTTGCCTGGTTTTCAGTTGAAGAGATCACTGCTAAATTGTTGTCTAGCCCACAGGAGCTGGTGCCTTCCGCCGGCGACGTATGGACGCAGACGTTCCAGACCCTCAAACAAAGGGGTGTACTGTAACCATCTTCTAGTTTTGCGTATGGCCCCAAGCCCTACGCTTTAGGTGTATAATCGGGAAAGATAGCCATAAGCGGGGTGGATATGTTCACTAAAAAAACAGTTCACGATGTCGATACCAAGGGAAAGCGTATTCTGCTCAGGGCCGACTACAATGTTCCGGTTGATGATGGTGTCATCCGAGATGATTACCGCATCCAGCAGGCGGTGCCGACATTGAAAGCACTCCTCGAGCAGGATGCTCGGATAGTGATCTGTTCGCACCTCGGCCGTCCGGGCGGCAAAATTGATGCCAAGCTGAGCCTCAAACCAGTTGCCAAACATCTCGAAAAATTGCTCGGTCAGACTGTCCAGTTTACTGATGATTGCATTGGTGAGGCAGTCGAAAAATTAGCTGGGCAACTGCAGCCACGCCAGGTACTGCTGCTCGAAAATCTGCGCTTCCACCCGGAAGAAGAGCAGAATGATGATGGATTTGCTATGAACCTAGCCAAGCTCGGTGAACTGTTTGTCCAAGATGGTTTCGGTGTGGTTCATCGGTCGCATGCCAGTACTGAGGCAATTACGCACCACCTGCCGAGTGTCGCCGGACTACTTTTGGAGCGGGAAGTCGACACGATAACCAGGGTGATGTCAACACCAGAGCGGCCCCTGATGGCTATTATTGGTGGTGCTAAGATATCGGATAAAATTGACGTATTGAATCGATTTATTGAGATTGCCGACTTTATCGCCATTGGCGGCGCCATGGCCAATACCTTTTTGGCTGCTCAAGGGGTTGATATAGCCAAAAGCCGGTATGATCAGAGCGATGTACCGATCGCCAAGGATATTCTGGATCAGGCTCGCGAAAAGGCCAAACGACAACGCTTTATTTTCTACATACCCGAGGACGGTGTCGCTGCCAAGAGTCTTGATAAGACCGCTCCGACACGCATTGTTGACTGGGACGCCAATGTCATCGCTGAAATAGAAAGCTACCCGAAACGGCCAGCTGAGAAAACACGGCATATTGCAGCAGACGAGCTGCTTTTAGACATTGGCCCGTTTTCGGGGGCCTTCATTGCCGGCGGTATTCAACTCGCCAGTACTGTTGTATGGAACGGCACGATGGGAGTAACGGAGACCCCGGCGCTGGAAGGCCCGGTGGGCCCATTTGCACACGGCACAGAGCTTATCATTGATGCTCTGCTTGGTGACTACGGCCACCGCCCATTTAGCTTAGTTGGTGGTGGTGATACAGTCGGCTATCTTGGCCGGCGTAAGCTGGCTGGAGCGTTCAATCATGTTTCCACTGGTGGTGGTGCGAGTTTGGAACTTATGGCTGGTCGCAAGCTACCTGGTGTTGAGGCTCTGCAGGATCGTTAGGCAAACTAGCGGGATCTTTATTATTGGTAAAACCTCTATGCCTGCCGTACTATTGCTAATATGAATACCACAAACAAAGTACAGCCAGGTTGTCCGTTTTGTTTAAGCAATGCTCTGTTCAAGGGGGAGATCACTACCGAATCAGCGGGTGCTTTTCTTACCAAGGCCGGCTCGGACCCGGATAATTACCTGATCATCCCCAAAAACCATTATGAGTCAGTTACAGATTTGCCGGATGATTGGTGGGTTGAGGTGAAGCAGCTGGTGCCACAGGTACCGGAATTAAAATCGGATTACAATCTGTCGATGAATCTTGGCACGCTATCCGGTCAGACCGTGAAACATTTGCACTTTTGGGTAATAGTTCGAAGAGCCGGTCTACCTTCATCGGGCAAGGGACTTGCTCGATTCATTGCTGATGCGGATCACGCAAATTAAATAGTACGCCATACTATTGACAATCATACTATATATAGGTATTTTTAGCTTATGGCAGTTTCTGATCCATTTGTTCGAGCTTGGAACTCCTATGATAGCGGTGGGCTGGCAGGGCTTAACGAGCGTGAAGCTCCGCTGGCTGTTATTACTCCTGATATAGATTTAGCCAAGCGTGCATCATCATTAATCGAAGGCTTGCAGCCTGGTGACCTCCGGTGGATGATATTAGTTGATGCCTACCCTGTGGTGTCGCATGGGAAGCACCTCGATATTGTTGGCAGTCGACCTGTGTCTTATCTAGATCAAGCTGCAACCAATCCCGAAGTTGAGGTTCTTAGCGCCCTAACTAGAGCTACCGCCCAACATGTCCAGGAAGTCGCGGCACCCCAACACGGGGCGGCAATTTTTATGTTCGGCCAACAAGTCCCCACTATGCATATGCAGGTCGTGGCACGCCATAATGAACAAGACGGGCTTAATTGGGACATCCCGCGCCAGGAGATGCCCGTAGAAGCGCGACATGAAATAGCGCAGGCGCTAAGCTTTGATCAGGTACCGGGCCGAGCTGAAGAATTGCAAATGATTGCTTCTCAAGTTCTCGAACACCTTGTTGAGAGAATGGAACCAAAGGATTGTCGGCCAACACCTGTAATGGATGGTCTAAAGAGATAGCCATCTTGGTTAATATCCCTGCGGCAATGAGGTAGCATAAATGCTCTACAAGCTGGCTTTTTGGGATGATGATAATGCTCTGATTGTGCTAAGTAGTGGGCACTGCTTACTGCTTATGGTAAGCTAATATATAAAGATAGCAAAGCCTATGGTACGCAAGCTTTTACTGGTTGCCAATTGGAAGATGAACCTGAACGTTTCACAGGCCAGTATATATGTGCACCGCTTGCAGGAACGTACCCGGTCTCGAAAAAATCTAGAGGTAGTGCTAGCGCCGAGTATGCTGGCACTGCAACCCATCAGCCTGCAGATTGATCGTCGTAAAATACGTCTGGCTGCCCAAAATGCCTTTCAGAGAGATGAAGGTGCCTATACCGGCGAAGTCTCCTTTACTATGTTGCGTGATCTGGTGCACTATGTTATTATCGGGCACTCTGAACGACGTATCTACTTTCATGAAGACCTGCCGATGGTCCGGGAGAAGATAGCCTCGGCGGTGCGCAATGAGATAGCACCGATTCTCTGCGTTGGGGAGACCCAGGCCGAGCGAAAGGATGGGCAGACTAAACAAGTGCTGCACGATCAGGTCACTACGGCCCTGAGTGATTTGACCCCCAATGAAGTAATGCAGGTGGTTATTGCCTATGAGCCGGTCTGGGCCATCAGTACTTTTGGTGGCCGGCTAGCGAAGCCCGATGAAGCCGCCACGGCCATGGCATATATCCGCTACCAGGTCAGAGAACTGTATGGCGAGAAGGTTGCCAAAATGATGCGCGTGCTCTATGGCGGGAGTGTCGAAGCATCGACAGTCGGCGGCTATTTGGCGGTTGAGGGTTGTGACGGTGTATTGGTCGGTGGCGCTAGCGTGAACCCTTACAGCTTCGCAGATATTATTGATGCAGCGTATCGCTTTCAGTATGCGATGGATCAAGCCGCATGAGTACCCGTTCGCCTAAAAAGACGAGCGGCCCATCATCATTGCAGTCCCGTAAAGTATTTGATGTACGGCGCCCTGGCATGGCAACGATTCCCTCTACGTCCCGGCCGGTTATCGTTGGGCACCAACCCGTGGTACGTGATTCAACCGTCATGGCCCGCTTGCGCCGAAATCTTCCTCTACCTGATAAACAGCAGCTCAACGTACTGCCCCCAGGTGGAGACGAGCCGTTGCCCCCAGAAAAATCTACGTCGGAATATGCTCATAAAACTCCCGAACAGACACTAATGGAGGAGGCGCCACAGGCCCGTTTGGCGCAGCCGGAAAGAAAACCGTCAGGCGGTATGTCTCTTAAGGAACAAATACCGGGGCTCAAAACGCCAGCCGATTCTACAGTGCAGATAGAAGGGTTATCTGACATGACCCGGAAAGAATCGATTGATGAGCAGCCATTTATGGTTGACCCGAAAAGTGTCGTGACGTATACAGGGCACCAAAAGACATCCACCTGGAAGATATTGGTCTGGGTGCTCGGTGTTTTTGTTGCCCTAATATTAGTCGGCGATTATCTACTCGATGCCGGGATCATTCAACTGAACGCTATTCCGCATACTCATTTCATACAACGGTAGAGAATCCGATCTGATCATGGAGGAGTATAACTGGGCATTGGTGGGTAATAAAGAGCTTGAATCACCCGACCTTTTGCCTCAGGATGTATCTCCACCTGATGCGCCTGTTGCCGTCGAACAGCCTCAGGAATTTAGGCCCGAGCCCATCAGCACAGCTGACGATCTCGGGCGGTTGTATCCTGTGTTATATCATGCGGCGGTCCGAGCGCAGCCTAATATGCGTGGCGTAATGGACCAAGATGACCTCGTGCAAGAAGTGCTTATGAAGGCCTATATTGCAGTGAAACGCGGCAACGAAATTCGCCATCCCACGGGTTGGGCCAATAGAGTACTTGGGAATGTCGCTGTAAATATAGTACGCCGGAATTCTAGTAGAAAACGAAACGATCCGAGCCTCCTTATGGACCCTTTGAATTTCCTAGGGCCCGAAACCCCTGAAGAGGTAGTCGTAGACATGATGGTGCTGCAGGATGCACTAGGGGCAATGCAGGAACTGCCCTACCTGCAGCAGGGCGCCATTCGGCTGGTGTGTATTGAGGAGTTGCCTTACCTGGAGGCGGCTGAACGATTAGGGGTAACGGTACCGAAACTGCGCTATTGCCTGAATAGGGGAATCGGTAAATTGCGTCTAGAGATGCGCAGCCGTGGCTACGATACCCCTGAAGATTCCAGAATACGAGAGAACCGTAGCAATGGCTTCATAACGAAGAAGCGGTCTATAGACCAAACATTCTCACTTGCGCCAAATAGCGTTACAATTCGGGGAGTTTGAACGAAACACAAAAACAGCAGCTCCAAACATTCATAACAAAAGCCAAGGAAGGTGCTGCTTCACGTCGTGCTCTGGCCGTTCGG
>DASYZQ010000014.1:0-152638 GCA_035946175.1 Saccharimonadales bacterium (SeqCode) | reverse complement strand
CCTGCTCGAAGGCTGGTACTAATTGCTCGAATTCATAGTGACTTAATCCGGTCATAGCTTTCATGACTCGGTTGCTTTTGGTGTTTGTGTTCATACCGTAAGTATGGCTGAGGGGCTAATGGGGAGCAAGTCTAATGGCGTGATAGACATTATGTGCTGGCGGGTAAAACAAGACACTGTCAATGCCGGCACTGTGGGCTGCTTTGACATCTCTCGCGGAATCGCCTATCTCTACAGCACGATCCTTTGCCACCCCTAATCGCCGCAAAACCAGTAAGAAGCCCTCGGTATCAGGCTTATCCTTAACTTCACCGCCAGCCACAATAGCACCGAAGGCATCGTCCAGCTGCATCGAAGATGTAGACGTCGTAGTCTCCCATCGAGAATTACTTAGCAAATTCGATTGCTCGCGTCTCACGAATAACATTCACCTTGATTGTGCCCGGATACTGCATAGTCGACTCAATCTTGGTGGCAATGTCACGGGCAAGCTTGATGGCGCTCAGATCGTCAATCTGCTGCGGCTTCACGAAGACCCGTACCTCACGGCCTGCCGAAATAGCGTAGGCCTTTTCGATGCCGTCAAAACCAGTGGCGACATTCTCCAGATCTTTCATCCGTTCGACGAAGTTCTCGGCACTGATGTTACGAGCCCCCGGACGCGACGCACTGATAGCATCAACCACCCGAATAATAAGGGCTTCGACAGAAGTTGCCTCTACATCGTCATGATGCTGCTCGGCAGCCAGGGCTACAGCTTCGGGTGCACCATACTTTCTGAGCATTTCACCACTGATGTGGTGGTGCTTACCTTCGATCTTGTGGGTGAGTGCTTTACCGAGATCATGCACTAAGGCGGCGTATTTGGTGGTCTTTACATTAGCCCCCACTTCTTCGGCTATCATACCAGCTATATGCGACATCTCGGTGCTGTGCTTTAGGACGTTTTGTCCGTAGCTAGTGCGGAACTTCAGTTCGCCGAGCAGATGGAGTATCTCTTTGGGTATGCCGATGACACCGACTTCCCGGGCGGCATCCTCACCAGCCCGCACCACCTCCTTTTCAACATTTTTCTGGGCCTTTTCGACGACTTCCTCGATGCGCGCCGGATGAATCCGCCCGTCCTTCATGAGCATTTCCAGAGCCTGGCGGGCTACTTCTCGTCGGACCGGATCAAACGAACTTAAAACCACATAGCCAGGCGTATCATCCACCATGACATCCACACCGGTCGCTCGCTGCAGTGCTTGGATGTTGCGACCTTCCTTCCCAATAATCCGGCCTTTCATCTCTTCATCTTCCAGCTTGATGCTGGTTACGGTACGCTCAGCCGTCACTTCACTAGCCATTCGTTCCATGGCGGTCGTAATTATAACAGCGGCCTGGTCTTCAGCCTCTTCTTTGGCTTCACTCTGCAGCTTTGCAACCAGCCCAGTCAGGTCAGCGCGGATGTCCCGCTCGGTCATCTGCATGAGCTTATCGGCGGCTTCTTGTTTGCTGAGCTTTGCGACCTTCTCAAGTTTTTCCTGCTGCTTTTTGCGAACATCCCGAATTTCTTCTTTGAGTTGTTCAACTTCATCCTCACTTTTGCGCAGTCTTTCAGTCCGCTTGTCGAGTTCGTCAAGCTTTTTATCCAAAGAACCCTCGCGTGTTACCAACCGCTGCTCAAGGTCTTTGAGCTCATTACGGCGAACTTGCTCCTCCTTGCGGGTCTGATCGGCCACCTTTTGGGCTTCCTCACGAGCTTGGTCGACTAGCTTCCCAGCCTCTCGCTTGGCTTTGGAAAGCTCGATATTGGCTTGGTCCTGTGCCGAACCAATCCGCTTTTTAGTAATAACTGTGTTGGCACCAAAACCAACAGCTAGGCCCGCCATAGCGAGCACAAGTGTGAGTAGATCCATCTGTTTTTCCTTTCTATACCTACAGTCTGCCCCAAAAATCGGCAAGCATTCCCTATACGGCGATCGCTTTCACTTCCCTAGCCCTATAATAAATGCCTGTTGCTCTCTTAATGGAGCCTGACTGAAAATGCTAAATTTAACCTAAAGAATAATTCATATAGAAGGATAGCGTACCTTCAAATGAGATAGCACCTGCCCAACTATGCCATCTATTATATGTTTTTGGCCTGGCGGGGTCAATCAAATGACGATGACGTAGCATTTCGCAGTAATCTACGTACGGGGGCTTGTTGTATGCGCTTCAGCCCCGTAGTAGGGAATTGCCACACTATCCGGATGACCTGCAGCCAATTTGTCACTACCTATCGCTATCCACTGCGCACCCTTAGTGGCTACAATCGGTATGTCTAGAGCGTAAGCAAACGCATTACCGACACTGAGACCAATCCTGAGGCCTGTAAAGCTACCCGGCCCAGCAAAGCAGACAATACCTCCCAAATCTTCATAAGAGAAGCCTTGTTGTTTTAGTAGACTTTCGATTTTGTGATGAATAGTCATGGACAACTCCCGGTGAGCCTGCCAGGTTTCATAGGCCAGCTTTTTACCTCCCCGCAATAAACCGACCTCGGCCTGAGGTTTATCGGTACGAATCGTCAGCAGCAGCATGGCTACTTGACCGCCTCAATAAGATATGCAAGTTGAGCCGGGACATGGAAGTGGAGAATCCGTCCCGTTTCGGCCAACTCGAACGTAACACGTAACCGCTGCTCAGGCAGCACATCGTGTACAATCTCGCCCCACTCCACCACCACAATCGCTTCGGGATCATGCAGAACTTCTTGCAGTTGCAGCCTCATAAGCCCCGGCTCAGACAGGCGATAGAAATCGAAATGATGGATGGCCTTCGGGCCGGCCGCATACAACCGGCTGATCGTAAAGGTCGGGCTGGCGACCGTGTCGTCACTTCCCACACCACGCGCTAAGCCCCGCACAAATGTTGTCTTGCCGCCACCGAGGTCGCTAAGCAGTTCAATCGTCTCGCCGCCATGAAGCGCCCGGCCGAGCCGTTCGGCCAAAGCTTCAGTATCGGCCGTCGTCTTGGTAGCAACTGTTGCAGTTATATATTTGCTCATGCCAGTCTATAGTAGCGTCTGATATCTCTGTAGGCAAGCAGTCGGCAGTCTTTTGGTAGTACAGAACGCACCGCGCTATACTGATAGGTGTGTTACAGCTGAGTGTATCTTTCACGAGTCGGGCAGTGCTGAGCCTGCGAACAGGCACTCAGATCGGTGTTACCCTGGCGCCAATTATCAATCCTAATAACCTGAAAATAGAGGGTTTCTATTGCCAGATACCGCATAATAAAAAAGAACTCATCCTGCTTTCTCAAGATATCCGCGAAATTATCCCACAAGGTTTCGTGGTCAACGATCAGGACGCCTTTTCATTGCCAGAGGAGCTAGTCCGTTTACAACGGGTACTTGACCACCACTTCGAAATCCTCGGCAAACAGGTTATTACCGCCAGTGGTGAAAAAATGGGTAAGGTCGGCGATTATGCTGCCGATACCCAGAGTATGTTCATCCATAAGCTATACGTAAACCGCTCGCTGCTCAAACATTTCGCCAGCGGTAGTCTTGGGATTGACCGTACCCAGATCATTGACATAACCGACAAGGCAATCATTGTTAATGACTTACAGCAGAAGGTACCGGCTCACGCCAACGCTATCGCTTAATTGTTATCGGTTGTTTATGGCTAGGTACTAGCTGACTTGCAACTCCCCCAGCACCGCCTTTATATCCCCGTAGCTATAGCCCTGACGCGATAGGTATTGCATCAGCCTCAATTCGTCATGCCGGTAGCGTGGTTGACGCCGTTTCTGTTCCACCAGCTGGCGTAAGGTCCTTCGCTCATCAACAGAGTCTTCGCTTAAAATCGTGCTAATAATTGTCTCATCGATATGTTTTTGCTGCAGCTCGCGACTCATCCGACGTTTACTCGCCTTCTTAAGAGATTGACGGCTGGTCACCCAGTTTCGCGCAAATGCCTCGTCATCAATTAGCCTTTGGGAGCGTAATCGTTCAACAATCTGCTGTATGTGCTCTCCCTCGATAGCCTTCCGTTTTAGATAGGTTCGCACCTCCCATTCGCTACGCAGCCGGATCATCACATACCGCAGCGTGCGCTCATAGGCCTTATCTTCTTCAGATTGGTAGCGCAACTGTTGCAGCCGTTGCTCATTAAGCTGGGCCCCAACCGCCAACTTACTGGTCAGCAAACTATCGGCGTTCAGACTGAAGCTATATCTCCCATCGACGTAGACTGAAAACCAGTTAGACCGAGTAGTTTGTTCCTTGATAGCAGTAATGGTCACTATTTGCCTCCGTAGAGCTGCACGAAAACTTCGACCAGCCCATCAGCAACCTGCGTGGGGTGCTCCTCAAGCAAACGCTTAATTTCTTCAATAGTAAACCAGCGGACAGCGTCTATTTTGTGTGGTTCATGGCTCTCTGGTGTCACAGCTATTGTCGAGCGGTAAATTGCCACAAATCGATTCATGAGCAGGCCGTGCCAGACGCCCCGGTGGCGATATTGTCCGACCTTCTCAAGCGTTAGGTCTGCCAATCCAAGTTCTTCGCGAAGCTCCCGATAGGCTGCCGTGTCGTAGTCCTCACCCGCATCGACATGGCCAGCCGCTGCGTTATCCCAACAGTTCGGATAGATATCTTTGGTGGGGCTACGATGCTGCAACAGTACTTTCCCGTGTCCATCTTCTAGAACGATACGCACTACCCGATGCCATAAACCTTGTTGCCAAGCTTGCTGCTTAGTGGCAGCACCGATTGGTCGGTCATGATCGTCAACGATCATGATAGGAGCAGACATATTTTTGTACCTCTCTACGTATCAAATCACTGCCAACTTCGTTTTTTATTGCGTTCTTCTTTAGCGCAAATTGCGGACTCTACATCTATATCAAGCCGGTTAGCCACACAAATTGCCATCCATATAACGTCGGCAATCTCCTCGGATACTGCAAATGATGCCGAATCAACAGCTTTGGGCCTTCCCTCGTGCTGCCTTATTGCTTTGGCCAACTCGCCCACTTCTTCACACAACATCAGCATCTCGTCCTTGGTCGTCTGATTGGCGAATCCCCGATATTCCAACACTCGTGCGATGTAGCGCTGTAGCATTGGCAAACTGGGATTGGCTGGTAGCTTCGGGTGATCCACGGTCAAATGCTCTTAGTCCTTATCAGCCGCAGCGCGCACCTTTTTGGCGATCTCTTCTTGGATCTTGGGGTTGGCGGTCAAGTACTGCTTGGCAGCCTCTCGGCCCTGGCCAATTTTTTGATCCTGATAGGCGAACCACGCACCGGCCTTTTCAACAATACCATGTGCGACCGCAAGATCGAGTACGTCACCCGCCACGCTGATACCGGCGTTGTACATGATGTCAAATTCAGCTTCCCTAAAAGGTGGTGCAATCTTGTTCTTGACAACCTTGACACGAGTCCGGTTGCCGATAACCGCGTCGCCCTGCTTGATCTGGCTGATCCGGCGGATATCCATCCGTACCGAGGCGTAGAATTTTAGCGCGTTACCACCCGTCGTTGTTTCAGGATTTCCGAACATAACGCCGATCTTCATCCGAATCTGGTTGATAAAGATGACTGTGGCCTTGGACTTATTGATCACGCCGGTCAGCTTGCGCAGCGCCTGGCTCATCAGCCGGGCCTGCAGACCCGGCAAGCTGTCGCCCATTTCACCCTCTATTTCGGCCCGCGGCACTAACGCGGCAACTGAGTCGACTACGATCAGATCAACTGCGTTGCTCCGGACCAACGTTTCCACGATTTCCAAAGCCTGTTCACCATTATCGGGCTGGCTGAGGAGCAGATCATCTATGTTTACCCCGATACGCTTGGCATAGGCAGGATCAAGGGCATGTTCGGCGTCAATAAATGCTGCTGTACCGCCCGTCCTCTGTACTTCGGCAATTGCATGCAGAGTAAGCGTCGTCTTGCCGGAACTTTCCGGCCCATATACTTCCACTACCCGGCCACGCGGAATACCACCACCGAGCGCCAAATCGAGCGACAAACTGCCAGTCGGAAAACAATCCACTTTGGTAGAAACGTGAGCCTCACCGAGCCGCATGATCGAGCCTTTGCCAAATTGTTTCTCGATTTGATCCAGAGCCAGTCCAAGCGCCTTGGCCTTACCCTCTTTATCTATTTTTTTGTCCGTACCAGTTTGCTGTTGCGCCACGGGTATACCCTCCTCTTACACTTAAGTCGCATGACCGTTTATACCCCACCGCTCTACGTAGTAGTATAGCAACCTTCCCCGAAAAGGGATAACGACCGGCAGCGCTTTTGCAACCACACATTGCTTACGCTTTTACTCGAATATATAATAGGTAGTAGTAATGGGAACCAGAGACATGGTTATGGGCAGACTGCTTAGTAGTGCCCAGAAGTTCAATCAGCAGCAGGTGGCGCAAACTGTTACCATGCTGTTGGAGCATGCCTACAGTCACCACGCGACAGATATTCATATTGAACCCCGAGAACGATTCGTGCTGGTCCGCTATCGTATCGACGGAGTACTCCGAGGCGTGCACAAACTGCCGCTCACTGCTGCCAGTCCGCTCACTGTGGCGCTTAAGGAACTCGCGAATATACCTGACAGTGGGCGCGATGTTCCAGGTGAAGGATATTACGATGTAACACTCCACGGGCAACGCTATCATGTACAGGTCGTCACCGCACCAGTATTCGATGGCGAGAAGATAGTCCTCCGCCTCAAAACTAATAACGCAGTGGGGCTTCCGCTCGAGCAACTCGGTTTATGGGGTAGTCGCCTCGAAAGTGTTCGCCATGCCCTCACGGCAACTCGAGGCCTTATTCTGATAGCTAGCCCGGCTCGATCCGGCAAGACCACCACACTATATAGCCTACTACATATACTCACCACGCCAATGCTCAGCGTGGCTACTGTCGAAGATCCGATTGATCATCAACTAAGCGGTGTCAGTCAGACGCAGCTACACCCTAATACTGGTGTCGGTTTCGCGGAAGGGTTGCAGGCTATCCTCAATCAAGATGCCAATATCATCATGGTCAGCAACCTCCCGGATACGGCAACTATTCGACTGGCGGTTCAGGCTGCTACGCAAAGCCATCTCATACTGGCAGGCACAGTATCCCCCGGCGCCATTGAAGCCATAGCCCAGCTGATCAGCTGCGAAGTGCAGCCATACATACTGGCCACATCCCTACGATTGGTACTCGCGCAACGACTGGTAAGACGGCTTTGCCCCACTTGCAAACGAAGGTACAAACTGGACGGTGATCAGCAGGAGCTTCTACGCCGTGCCTTCGGGCTTAAAAACCCAGCTGCCCGCCGGCATATCTATGAGCTTGAGCAGCAAGCTGCTGTAAGCGGGCTCGGCGATTTGAAACAGCTCAGCTCCACCCCATCAGCGCTAACACACCTCTGGCAAGCACACCCAGAGGGCTGTGTCGACTGTGCACATACCGGTTACCTTCTCCAGGTTCCTCTTATCGAAGTGCTGATACCCGGTGAGGCTATACGTACTCTGCTAATACACACGCCTGGTATAGCCGAGCTACAGACAGCGGCAACTGATCATAGCTTTGTGCCGCTGGCCATCGACGGTCTCATAAAGGCACTTCGCGGGCTTACAAGTATTGAAGAAGTATTACGCGTCATATAGGTCCGATTAAAGGAACCCCGCTATCTGGGTACGTATTTTGCGGTATAATCCATGTAATGAGCAGCTTTCAACCTCGGTATCCACGAACACAGCGGGATGGTTTTACCATGATAGAACTCATGGTAGTCATTGTGATCCTCGGCATCCTCGTTACGCTCGTGGCTGCTACATACGGCGGCGTACAGGCTAAAAATCGCAATGGACAGCGAGAGGTGGCTATCGATACGCTCAAAGGTGACCTGGAGAGCTACTACGCACAATCCAACATGTACCCCACAGTTACTGAGCTCAATGACAGCTCCTGGGTCAGCAAAAATATACCCGATCTTACTGTCAGCACCCTGCAGGATCCCAGTTGGAGTGATAAGGTAACTGCCTGCACCGTGGATCACCATTCAGTCGTTATCGATACTGCCGCTGTCGATTGCTACACTTACCAACCCGTCACTACCGACGGTTCAGCCTGTGACAACATACAGAAGATCTGCGCCCATTACACCCTGACTGCCAGTCTGGAAGGCGGGTTGCAATACGTCAAGAGTAGCCTCAACTAAAACAGATGGGCTACCTCGGCGGTACCTGTATGAATTTCTCTCGGGCATCAATGATCTCGTGGGCATAATTGGTCGGATTCGGACAATACGGGAATACAAATTTAGATCGCTCACCAGCCGTTTCGGCCTTCAGCGTACCGTAGTTAAAAAGGTGCGGCAGTATACCGATTTGATCAACCGTCACGTCTTCCAGATTCTCCAAAGAAAGCGCGCTTACCCGCGTCCCGAACAGACCATTTTGACTCACCTGCGTTAAACTATCACTGGTGACAATCCACTTGTTCTGCCAGTAAACCTCAGTGGCAACGCCTAGTGCCACCACCAGGACGAATACAAGTACCGCAAAGCCCATATAAAGCACTGTACTCTTTGCCCCGGACCCGGTAAGTTTCGGATTGAGTAGAAACACGATGGTGGCGGCCATAACTACACCGAAAACAGCAGCCGCATATTGCAGCAATATCCCGATGGGGTGGCGGCCAATCGTACAGATCATCCGCTCGCCTGGTTGCATTACCACCATTGGGTGAGGTGCCCCTGCTGTCGGCCGGTTATTGGGAGTTGATAGATTCATAGTACTTTTTTAGCATACCTCCTTGTTAGAGCAGAGATTTCTGGTTTTCGGACTTGGCGGGCGAACGGCCCAAATGCCGGTACGTCTTCAGGGTGACCTTACGCCCCCGGGGGGTCCGCTCTAAAAGCCCAATCTGCATGAGATAGGGCTCGTAGAAGTCTTCAATGGTGGAACGCTCTTCAGCCGTCAAAGCCGCTAGTGTTTCAATGCCGACCGGTCCTCCCTGATAGTTGTCTATTATAGCCATTAATAGCATCCGATCGGCCGGATCCAGCCCCAATTCATCTACTTCCAGTAACCGTAGGGCTGCTCGACTCACCCCTGCATCGATAATACCGTCTCCGTTTACGTCGGCATAGTCACGGGCCCGCTTCAGCAGCCGGTTGGCAATCCGTGGTGTCAGCCGTGAACGATGTGACAACTCTTTCGCAGCTATCGAGTCAATAGTGACCGACAAAATACCGGCCGCTCTCTCGATAATCGCCTGGATTTCTTCGGGTGTATAAAACTCTAGGCGATGGACCATACCGAAACGATCCCGTAGCGGTGCAGTAAGTGAACCCACACGTGTCGTGGCGCCAATAAGAGTAAACCGGGGTAAATCAATTCGCAGCGACTGAGCAGCCGCTCCCTTGCCCAACATAATATCCAGCTTGAAATCTTCCATGGCCGAATATAGTATCTCCTCGGTCGTCCGATTCAAACGATGTATCTCGTCTATAAACAGTATGCCGCCGTCTTCCAGGCTAGTGAGCATGCTCGCCAGATCACCGGCATGCTGGATGGCCGGGCCAGCAGTAATTCGGATTTGAGCCCCCATTTCATTGGCAATGACGTTCGCCATAGTGGTTTTACCCAAACCTGGCGGACCGTACAGCAGGACATGGTCAATCGGTTCACCCCTTTTCTTGGCAGCCGAAATCGCTAAACGCAAGTTTTGTTTAAGTCGTTCCTGTCCGATATACCCGGCAAAATCGCGCGGCCGCAGCGTTACCTCTATCTCCTGCTCCTGTGGATCGTCCTGGCTAATATCGCTATGAATAATCCGCTCTACGGCCATAAGCTTCTACGCCCCTCTTCTTTTGAGCGCCTGTTTCACCCGTTCTTCTGTCGGCAAATCAGCCGGAACCTGCTGCAGCGCCATGCTGGCGTCGTGTGGATTGTAACCAAGGCTGAGAAGTGCCTGGAGAGCTTCATCTTGCTGCAGAGAGGCTCCCCGAAGCATGCCGATACTATCCAGTTCGACAGCCTCAAGCCCGACCTTATCCTTGAGTTCGACGACGATCCGTTCGGCTACCCGTTTGCCGACGCCTGGCGCTGCTTGGATAAATCGTACATCCCCGGCGGCGATTGCCTGCCGTACGTCATCAACCGAGCCAATACTTAACACGTTAAGTGCCATGCGCGGGCCAATCCCATTGACATTGAGTAATTGCTCAAAAAGCCGTTTAGTATTCACTTTCGTAAATCCGAAAAGTTCATGCGCCGTTTCGCGGATATGTTCATAGATGTACAGTTTGGTATCCTGTGCAGTCGTCAAATGGCCATAGTCTTCACTGGTCACGAAAACACCATAACCGACGCCGCCGACATCTACGACAATGCTGTCAGCCATTTTTTCCGACACCGCTCCGCTCAGGGTTGCTATCATTGTGTGGGTATTATCTCACACTATCTTGCTCAATCAACGATCGATGATATTATCAAGCTTTTTCTATTGCAGCGGATCACGACACCATGTCAGACCGACCGCAGGGTCATGGCATGCGTAATCGCCGCCGCAAGCGCATCGGCACAATCATCAGGCTGTGGAGCTACTTTTAGCTTTAACATGACTCGGGTCATCTCCTGAATTTGTTTCTTATCGGCTCGACCGTAGCCGGTTAGTGTCTGTTTAATCTGCAGGGGAGTATATTCAAATAGCGTCAATCCGGCTTGCTGGCCACATAGCAAAACTACCCCCCGTGCCTGGGCAACGGTCATAGCAGTAGTAACGTTGCGGACAAAGAACAGTTTTTCAACTGACATGACATTCGGCTTAGTCATGGCAATAATATCCGATAACTCCTCAAAGATGGTTTGCAGACGCAGTGCGTCATCTTGTTTCACCGGAGTACGTATGACGCCAGCGTCCACCAGCTGCATTCGCCTATGTTCCGCCTCGATAATACCGAAACCCAGTATACCGGTTCCCGGGTCTATCCCAAGTATGCGCATCTATCTAGTATAATACCTGATGATAAACAGTGGATTCATATGGATGACTATACGCTCCTAGCAGAAGCTGACTACTTTCGTGAGATAACCGGCGCCATTGCCGAGACTAAGCGTGGTGACCATGTACAGCTTATTACGATGAATTTTGTGCCGACTGATTCGTCGATAGAAGCGCTCGTGGACCAGCTCATTGCTGCCGCAAAGCGTGGTGTATCCGTTGAAATGGTGGTCGACGCGCATGAATTCATGGTCACGTCTGGCCATATACCACTGGGCCCGCTATATTGGAGGCGAGATATCCTGACAGCCAAACATCCTCGTTATTTTTATGAAAAGACGAAGGCATTAGAAGCACTTCGGGCTGCCGGTGGTCACTACACGATTATTAACGAGCCGACTACCTATCTAACCACGCCGATTGGTGGTCGCTCGCATATCAAGGCTACGGTCATAAACAACGCGGCCTATGTCGGGGGTTGCAATCTCGGACATACCGGCCAGATCGACTATATGATACGTCTGGACAACAAAGCCGCTGTTGCCTGGATCAGCCAGCTCATCACCGACATTGCCACCCACAAACATGTCCAAGCCGCGCTCGGTACTAGCGACCGGCAATTTAATATTGACGCTCATGCCAGCCTGATAGTCGACGTCGGAGTCTCCGATCAATCCCTTATCCTAAAAGAAGCCCTAGAGCTGATTGATCAGGCTCGGCAGTGGGTTGTCATTACCTGCCAGCTGCTCCCGAACAGCATTACCGCCGAACGCCTTGCTCATGCTCGGCAGCGCGGAGTCAATGTCTACAGTATATATAATGACCCTTCGCAGCACACCAGCTTCGTCCCCCTCGCCCAGTACCTCATCCGACATGGCGCCAAACTCCGCTACGGGCGGGCCGCCATCATCGGGCAATTACCGAAGCATCATCAACGTCTCCATGCTAAACTGCTGGCCACCGAACAGGGAGCAATAATTGGTAGTCACAATTACCTAAAACTTGGTGTCCGCCTCGGCACAGCCGAGATAGCCTTTCTAAACCGAAACCCAAACTTCGCCCGAAGCGTAGTTACTGATCTTATATCCCGAATGGTGGTCAGCCAAGATTACCCCTTGCCGGTACTACCCAAAGTAGGCTAGCCCGCTGCGCAGATACGCTCCCATGCTATACTTCCCGCATGGACAAAAAGGACATATACAAGGCCAGCGGTCTTATTATTAAAGGCCGTAAGGTATTAGTTGAACGCTCAGCAGGGAAAGAATACTTTATCCATCCAGGAGGTAAGATCGAACCAGGTGAAACAGTTCAGCAGGCACTTATCCGTGAGCTGAAAGAAGAATTCCGTATAGATGTCCAAGGGCAAGACCTGGAATTCTTCGATAGCAATACTGCCCCAGCCGCAAACAGCCCGGAGGTGGATGTCCATATGGATGTATTTATCGTCAAAAAATGGCGCGGCGAGATTACTCCTGACAGTGAGGTTGAAGAGATTCGTTGGCTTGGCTCGGACGTACCAGACGATATTAAGCTTGGCTCTATTATGGAACATGAAACTTTGCCAAAATTAAAGTCCGAAGGTCTGATTGACTAGTAGCTCTAGTGGGCGTGTAGTTGTGGTAGGGGTTTAGTCGAGAAGCTGTCCCTCGATATCGAAATTGACGTGAGTATTGGTGACATCGTCAATATCATCTAGAGCATCCATAAGTCTCATAATTTTACCGGCAGTTTCTTTGTCTGTAACCGTAACAGTAGTATTCGGCACATAGGTGAGTTCCGCCTCTAGAATTTCCAGCCCCTGGTTACGCAACTCATCACGTACTTTTGCCAGATCCTTCGGATCGGTATAGATGACGGACTCATCGCCTTCGGCTTCGACGTCTTCAGCACCGGCGTCAATAGCCTGCAACATGAGGTCATCGCCGATGCCGCTGACCCGAATCATACCCTTGCGAGAAAACTGAAAAGCCACTGCCCCCTTTTCCGCCATCCGTCCGCCATGTTTGCTGAACGCCAATCGCACATCTGGATAGGTGCGATTAAGATTGTCCGTCGCACACTCCACAATAATCGCCACGCCGCCAGGGCCGTAGCCTTCATACATAACTTCCTGGATCTGTGCACCGCCGAGTTTGCCTGCTCCTCGATCAATAGAACGCTGGATGTTGGCGGTCGGCATGTTAGCCGCTTTGGCTTTATCGACAGTCAGGCGCAATGCAAAATTCATATCTAGATCAGCGCCACTGCGAGCTGCTATGGCAACCGCGTTACCAAGTTTCGTAAACAGGGCTCCACGAGCCGCGTCCTTGGCGCCTTTTTGCCGTTTTATGGTTGACCACTTCGAGTGTCCCGACATGATTCCTCACCGCGTTCAAGACTGATACATTTGGCTGTTTTTGTATCTGTTAGTATACTACACTCCCACTAGCGGCCATAGACGAATACTCCGACGACGACTGCCAGGTTGACGACCTCCCACAATGTGAAACTGACGATAATGCTCTTTTCATTGTGGGCCATTCCATAGAAAATCCACGGCAAGGTAACAAGAAAGATGAGAAGCCAAGTTGCCATTGACACACCTGCCGCAGAATGCGTAGAGAAAATCGAGTAGATCTGCGGCAGCACCGTAAATGGGCCGACAACACCTGCAACAAATGTGAGCTTATCCAGGAAGATCGTATAGCGAGATTCGAGTTCTTTTTGGTGCGCCAGAGTCCTTTCATGTTTATGGCGTAGCCCGAGATAGTGCATATGTAGCTACTATATCGCAATTTATTGAACATATACGGGAACTTAGTGGCTGGTTGTCAGCTTCTTCTCTAGTTCCTGCAATTCGGCAACGCCGACATTCATAACGGTATCGTTGCGTAGTTTTGCCTCGGTATCTTCAAACCACAGCGATGTCCATCTACAAATACCGTTCACTTCGTCGGTCCACTTAAGGTCTGCTTCCTTAGACTGCATAGCGGCTACCGCTACTGTATTAACAGTATAGAAGTCCACATGGTCAAGACCGACCGGGTCGGTCGAAGCAGGACGTCGCTGCATCAGTTTAATAATCTCAATCCCCCAGTCGAGTCTACCGTCTTTCAAATGCATCTTTGCAACGTAACGACCGTTCATCCACGTTTCAAATATGTAGTCACAGGCATCATGCCACTGATGAAAGAGTTTGTCATACTCTGCGCGATCAGTAGTCTTCCAGGCGACGGCTGTTGGCCTTAATGCGTTAAAGAATTGTCGGTCATGCCGCCCTTCAATGAGTGTTGTCCATTTCTGCCGATAGCGAGCAATTGCCTGGTTTAGCTCATCAAACATACGCGCTCCTCTCTTTGTTTACTGCTCATCCTTACAGTATAGCCCTAGGCAAGTGTCTGTTTTTGGTTTCCGTGACGAATAGAGTGAAGAACGGCAAGCCAGAGTTTTTTAGTTGTTGATCATCAAACAAAGGGCCCTGCAGTTAGTTTACTGTAGGGGCCCTTTGTATTTGCTTGGTTATCTACTCGTCACCCATCTTAAACTCCTTTCTGCCTCGGCTAATAAGACAAAGCCTCCAGGGTATTCTGGGTTTTTTGCTTGATATTCAGCGCCGTGGCCTAAACCTGGGTTAACAACAACCGGCTCTAAACGCGAACAGGGTCCTTGTTCCGTACAAGCGGCTGGGGCCCATGAGTCATACTTAATCTTGCACAAATTGTGCAGTAGCGGCACATTAAGATTCTCGGCACTCACGTCTCCTAGCGACGCAACGCTGGCGACACCAACAACGTGAGCTCCAAGCCCTCTCGCCCGGTCTCTCACGCGAGATACCGTGTACCTTCTATTTATAATGTCATCCACGATTAAGACGCGTGCATTAGTGACAAGTTCGGTATGCCCGGGACGCACAAAATCAAAATCTGTCATGTCTGGTTCCCCGCTGGCTGTCTTGTCGGCCCATACGCTATATACCAAGGTATGATCAGCGGCCATGAGCTCCTCAGTAACTAGGGCGCCTAGCGGTATTGTGCCAATGGCCGGAGTAATAACTGTTTGCACGCCAAGTCCTATAAACGGAGTTATGAGTCTCCGAGATACTTTCCGGAGAAAAACAAGATCAGGTGTAGCACGATCAAGACAGAAGTATCCATCGAGGTGGGCACCGCTGATACCAATCCACTGGCATCTCGGCACATCATTCTCGCCGCTCAATGCCAAACATTGCCTTTCGTACAGTTCATGATATATATCTGAGTGTTCTTGTTGGGTCCTAGTTGCCATTAGGTAGTAGTATGTGGATAGGTTTTACAGTAGTGAAATCAACGACAGATGCCGTCGTCATGGTATTGCAATGAGCAGCGAAGAAGACATAGCAAGAAAACTTGAAGGATTTGGACTGTCTAAAAAGCAAGCCCTAATTTACCTACTACTTATCGCGCATCAGGAGCTGCGCATCCAAGAAATCGCTGAACTAGCCCACATTCCTCGCAGTACGGTGTATGAAAGCCTGAAGGCGCTAAGCCAGCTGGGACTTATAGAACAGACTACCGAGGAGAACTTCAAGAAGATCAGAGCCTACCCAATAGGGGCAATACGCCACAACCTGGACGAGGCGATGCAGGAGTTACAGCAAAAGGTAGCTGATTTGGATGATTTGGAACGAGCTATTACTATTTCCAAGACCGGTCAGCCATCTACGTCATTGCGTTACTATCGTGAGCGTTCTGGCGCACGTCAAATATACTGGAACTCGCTCAAAGCTAAAAGTGAAGTTTATGCTTATAGCGACTGGTCCCGTAGGGGATATTTAGGCATGAAGTTCTATGAACGCTTCGTAACTGAATCTAAGCAGCGTCGCGTAAGTGAGAAAGTCTTGACCAATCCAACTCCTCAAGCTCTGGATTCAATTCGGGCTTTTAATCTGCCGCTTACACCCTATGCGCGTACCGCGCTGGGACAAATACGTTTTCTGGATAAGTCTGTCATACAAATAAAAGGTGACACCTTAATCTACGACAATATCTATGCTCAAATCTATCTCAATAATAGCGAGATAAACGGTTTCGAAATAGAGAGCCAGAGCTTTACTCGGACTCAGCGTTCAATTTTTGAAACTCTATGGAAGATGGGTAATCCGATCAATGATCTGTTTCAAGGCAGGGATTGATTACCCATCGCTAAAATTGGCAGCTTAATAATTATTGGGGAGGGTCTCTATTGCAATCAAATTACAGGCAAATCCAGCGATATTATTGCTCAATTTGAATGAGCAAGACATATTATAATTTAACTTCCCATTCTTTATAGAACTCATCGAGATATTGTTCTATAAACCTATGCCTGTGATTAGCAATATCTCTTGCCGTCTTAGTGTACATTTTGTCCTTTAATAAAAGTAGCTTTTCATAGAAATGATTTATAGTATGCGACTTGCTATCTTTATAATCTTCAAATGATTGATGCTGAACTGGTTTTATATCTGGATCGTATATCGGTATACCGTGAGCACCTCCATAGGCAAACGTTCTAGCAATACCGATTGCCCCTACCGCATCAAGCTTGTCGGCATCACTTACTATTTTGCCTTCTATTGATTTCATATCCTGCTTTACGTTCGCACCTTTGAACGAGACATTACGAACAATATCTTCTACTTTGAGAAGTATATCTTCACACACTTTAAGACTCTCGAGCCAAATGCGAGCAGCCTTCGGTCCTGCTTCCATGTCACCATCATGAAACTTCCAGTCGGCTACATCATGGAGCAATGCTCCAAGCTCAACTATAAACATGTCTACGCCCTGCTCGGTGACGGCAATGTGCTTAGCGAGCTTCCAGACACGATACATGTGCCACCAATCATGGCCGGTACCTTCACTCTTGAATTTCTGCTCAACATATTCTTTAGTTTTTTGGATAATTCGTTCGTTGTTCATTTGAATATGATACCAAAGATCCTATGGGCGGCTCTTGACTACATCGTTCCTGTTAGGCTCATCAGGGGAGCAGGCCGACTATTGCAACCCAACTCATAGAAGATTAGAAGTATTTGATTTCTTTTTTAAGCCTAAAAATTAGTAGTGGTAACGGCCCGCCGAAACACGAACTTCGTTATCAATTACTGCATAGACCAATCGATGTTCGTCGCTAATCCTACGTGACCATGACCCTACTAGTTCATGACGAAGTTGTTCCGGCTTACCGATCCCGGAAGATACCCGTAGCATCTACCGAGCTTGTCAGACTTATACACTACGACGACGTAATAGCTGTGCGTTCACCGCCACAATAATGGTCGAGAGTGACATAAGCACCGCGCCAAAAGCAGGGGAGAGCACAAAGCCCAAGGCTGCGGTGAGGCCTGCGGCCAGCGGAATGGCCAGCACGTTGTAGCCAGCCGCCCAGGCCAAGTTTTGCAGCATTTTTCGGTAGGTGGCCTTTGAAAGCTTGACTATTTTCGCGACACCTCGCGGATCATTGCTCACCAGCACGATACCGGCCGATTCAATCGCTACATCCGTCCCCGCGCCAATGGCAATACCTATATCGGCCTGCGTTAACGCTGGCGCATCGTTCACACCATCGCCGACCATGGCCACCTTACTGCCGTCAGCCTGTAGTTTCTTGACTGTTGCAGCTTTATTCTCCGGCAGTACCTCGGCGAAATACTCTTGTATACCAAGCTCCTTAGCCACCCAAGCAGCCACACCTTCCGCATCACCAGTGAGCATCGCGACACGCTTACCCATGCTCTGCAAAGTAGCTACCGCCTCTTTGGACTCCTCACGGATAATATCTGCTGGCATGATCGCACCGCGAACTGTGTTGTCTTCGATGACGAACACAACGGTTTTGCCGTCCGCTGAAGCCTGAGCCACAGCCCTCTTAAGAGCTTCCGGCACTGTAGCCTGTAGTTCTTCGATCAAGCGGGTGCCGCCAACGTAAATTGTTCTAGTATCGACGTTCCCTTTGGCACCGCGCCCAGCTAGTGATGTAAAGTTCGCAATCGGTGGCACGTGCAGCCCTTGCTCCTTGGCCGAGCTGACGATTGCCCGGGCTATAGGATGCTCCGATTCATTTTCAACTGCGGCGGCAAGTCGTAAAAGCTCCTGCTTATCACCGTCAGCGACAATATCCACCACGCCCTGCTCACCTTTGGTGAGCGTACCGGTCTTATCGAATAAGACGACATCAACATTGCGGGCGGTTTCCAGTGCCATACGCTGCCGGATTAGCAGGCCGTTCTTAGCGGCTAGCGTTGTGGAGATAGCGGTGACGAGCGGCACCGCTAACCCGAGCGCGTGCGGGCAGGCGATAACCAGCACGGTAACGATCCGCGCCAAGATGAATGTCGCAGGTCTATTGCTGAAAAGCCCCCAGCCGATAAGCGTTGCCAGTGCCGCCCCCAAGGCCACAAAGGTTAGGTAGAAAGCTGCTCTGTCAGCCAATATCTGCGTCTTTGACTTGCTGCTCTGGGCTTCGGCAACTAGCTTCATAATTCCGGCCAAGGCTGTATCATCACCAATATTAGTAACTGTAACAGTTAATGAGCCACTACCATTAATCGTGCCGCCAATCACCGCCGCTTTAAGTGTTTTGTTGACGGGGTTCGACTCGCCAGTGAGCATTGATTCATTCACATCGGACTCACCTTTAACGACTTCGCCGTCAGCTGGTATTTTTGCGCCGGGACGCACCAACACCTGGTCACCAACTTTCAGTTTACTAACGGCAACCCTCTTCGTGCTGCTATCGGTAACGAGTTCTGCTTCATCAGGTAGCAACTTAGCAAGCTCTTTGAGTGCACCCTGAGCGTTCTGTACCGAGGCCATTTCCAGCCAGTGGCCAAGCAACATGATAGTAATCAGGGTTGCCAGCTCCCACCAAAAGTCCATACCTTTCAGCAGATGCAGTGTGATGGCCAAGCTATAGCCAAAGGCAACCGTAATCGCCATGGATATGAGCGTCATCATGCCAGGCTGACGGCCTTCAATCTCGACTTTAGCGCTCCTTAAGAAGACCAGGCCACCATACCAGAACAGGATGATGCCAAAGATAGGCGGGATGTACGCACTACCCGTAAATGCTACGTGGAAGCCAAGCCATCCTTGGATAGTGTCTGAAAACAACAAAGCCGGTACAGTCAGCGCCAGACTCAGCCAGAACTTCTGCTTGAACATATTAGGGCTGTGACCAGCGTGCTTGTCGTGCTCGGTATGGTCGTTCTGCTTTGTGGTTTTCTGTTTGGCTTGTACCAAGTTCATACCGCACTCGGGGCACATACCTGAAGTGCTTTGCTGCACAGCAGGATGTATCGGGCAAGTATAGAGGGTGCTACGCTCTTCATGGGCTTGGTGCAGTGTGCGGGATCGTTCAATTGACAACTCGGTAATCTCTAGGTTGCAATTTTTGTGTTCTTTGCACCACCTCTCGCATTTTATGGCAGTTTCTTTATCAGCGTAGTGGAGGCCGCACTCTGGGCACTGGTATACCGTTTCGTTCATTTGTTTATTGCTTCCTGCCCCCGGTACGAATAGCGATCAGGCGCATCTACGACTCCAAATCTTTGCGCTTTTCTTCGTATTCCTTTTTATCAATATCGCCCTTGGCGTAGCGTTTCTTGAGCACATCGAGTGCTGTTTCCTCGGTGTGGTTGCTTCTTGTGTCCCGGCCCAGGTAACGCACCGCCACGATAATGCCCAGGATAACCAGCGCCATCATGAGCAACATAAATATAAACCCCCAGACGTCGTAACCGCTGTTGTCTCCCCATCCGTACATCATAGCTTGTTCCTCCTCTTATTTACCGCGTATTTGCGTTAACTCGTACAAGTCGAGCAGCTCATGGGTTGCTTCGGCCTGCTGTTGCTCTATGCCGGACGTAAACTTGTCCTTGATATGGGTCCTGAGGTGGTTTTCTACGATTAGCTTATTGAGCGAGCTCAGCGACTTCTGGATGGCGAGCGACTGCGTAATGATGTCCATACAATACGCTTCGTTGTCGATCATCTTTTGTAAGCCTTTCACTTGGCCCTCGATAATCTTGGAGCGGTGGTTAGCGCGTTTCTTAATATCGGTAATCATATTTGCATGATATACCCCCCTGGGGTATCATGTCAAATACGGCCTGGGTAGGATAAAATAGGAGCAATAAATGCATACAAAGTATCTTCAAATTCTTAAGACAAGGTGGTTCATTGCTGTGGCCAGTCTCTTGCTTGGCGCGGTAATTATCCTCGGCATCCGTTTCTTTACCTATAAACCCGACACGACCCATTACCACGCCAACTTTGCGCTCTACGTTAACGGACAGAGGGAGCAATTCAAGGGGATGGGGTACTACACGGAGACAACTATGTGTACAATGAGCACCGCCATGATGCCTACGGAGCGGGCCCACATGCACGATAACGTCAATAATGTAGTACATGTTGAAGATCATGCCGTAACCTGGGGACAGTTCTTCGCCAATCTTGGTTGGTACATGGGCCCTGACTTTATCGAGTCACCGGATGGCACGATGTACAAAGAAAACGGCAACGCGAAATTAAATGTCGTTATTAACGACCAAAACTACACCGACCTCGGTGGGGTGGCGAATACGGTTATTAAAGATCAGGATAAGCTGCTCGTGAGTTTCGGTGATGAAAGCGACGCGACCTTGCAACAGGAATATAGCATCATACCGAGTACCACCCATCACTACGACGTCACGCCAGACCCGAAGTCGTGCAGCGGTAGCCACGACAACGTGACCATGCATGATCGCATGGTGCATATGTTTTAAGCGAGCAGTAGCCTTAAAACTTCTGTAAGACTACGGGTTTGCAACGACTGCCCACCACGATAGCTTCTTGACGATATAATTGTCGACCGACCATTTTGGCGGAACGGCCAATCGTTCTAAGCCATACAGTGCAAAGAATACGACCGCATACATGACCGCCGCACCAATATCGGTTGAATGAGCCGTATACGGACCACCAAAGCCCTCGGCAATCGACCAGATCATGAGACTAAATACAGCTGCGGCGAGGTAGGTAAAACGTCGCGCCAAACCAGATAGCAACGCAATGGCTATGAGACTTTCTACAATTGCGGTAAGTACCGCGAACAGGTGCGGATTGTGGCTCAAGAGCTGTGCCCAGAAGTGAAACCATGCGTTGAGCCAGTGTGGTTGACCTTGCGCGGCAGACGTTACCTGATCGAGAAAGCCATTTCTAAACGTTGGCGTCCACTTGAATGCGGCATCGATTGCCCACATGATCCCGAAGGCAATACGTAGTATTGCCACGTGTCTAGATAACTTTTTGCTGTTACTGTTCGAACTTGCCATACAACACGAAGCATAAGCGCTCTTGAGAAAACGGTCAACATGTGCACCCGAGCAAGCCATTGACACAATACCCCCTAGGGGTATACAGTGAAGCCATGATCCCCTTAGCGAAGCGGCACATAGGTAACATCCGAACATTCATCGTCCTTGCCCTGTTGCTCGCTTTGCCATTCCTCGGTAGCCTACAGCACGCTTCCGCACTTTCCATGAATCACGCCGACCGCAATATGCATGTCAGTTGCGCCACGTTCTGCGCTCGGGCCAACAACGCGCCTTCGCAGCAAGCTATTCTCGACCAGGAGGAGACGCGTGCACCTGATCCAGTACCAGGTGACAGCGAACCACACTATCTCCAGTTCCAGCATCCACCCGCACCACGCGTATTACGACCCCAAGAGATATTCGGTTCGTCCTCGTTTAGGCCACCTGATCTCGTGACGCTCTACGTCAACTTTCGATTCTAGTACCACTCCTTTTTTACGTTGCAACGTAAATCTATATAAGGAGTGTTCTATGAAGACATTTGGAAATCAAAAAGCAGCTGTCGGTCGTACCAGTAAACAACGTACCCTTGATGTTGTGTGCAGCATGGAGATCGATCCATCAGCTACGCACTATACCGTCCGCTACCACGGCACTATTATTTTTGCTCAGCACTCTGCCGCCAGCACTTTGAAAATGCTCCCACGCGGTACGTGGGATAAGAAAGGAAACTACTATGAATCACAACAATAAAGCAATGTGGCTCATTATGGCCGGAGTTGCTGTAGTCGCTATCATCGTTGCGAGCTTTTCACGCATTGGTGGGATAGCCCTACTGCTCCTCATCTGCCCAATCAGCATGATGCTGATGATGGCCTTCATGATGAAGGGCATGGGACACGGCGACAATGACCACAAACACTAAACCAAAACCTACCATCTTAAGGAGACACTATGTTAGCCCCTATTTTGTTGGTCATCACCGTCCTGTTCGTGCTGGCCTTGGGTGTTAAGAAAGCACTGTCACTGAAGGTCTGCGTCCTCTGCGCCAGTATTCTACTAACCTGGACAACGCTACTCGTGTTGTACCGAACCGGGCACTTCCACGATACAGTACTGCTCAGCCTGCTCATGGGCCAGTGTGTTACTGGCTTGTTCTACTTCCTTGACCGGCGGGTCGTACCAGCGCTGCGTATCTTCACGCTGCCGTTCTTTCTGACCCTGACCACAATCTTTTACGTTACCATAACGCTCACCAAAAACATCGTGCCACCGCTGCTGGTATTGCTCGGGCTATGGCTCGTGGCGTATGTCATCTTTGCCTGGCGTAACGATCCGGGTAAGAAGAAAGTAGCAGACACCGTTATGCGTTGCTGTGAGGACAAATAGCCATGGGTATCGTTGCCACTGCTTCGCTCATTACCGCATTTTTGGCTGGTACGGCCGGGCTGTTTGCGCCCTGCTGTGTCGGCGTACTGCTGCCATCCTACCTGGCTTCCATCTTCCGTACCCGCACCAAGATATTCCTGATGACGTTCGTCTACTACTTGGGGCTGCTGACTGTATTTTTGCCCTTGGGCCTCGGTATCGCCAGCCTCGGCAGTCTGTTTCGGGATTACCACGGCGTGTTCTTTACCATAGGCGGGCTGTTCATGATCGTCCTCGGCCTCTCACTGGTGTCTGGAAAGTCCCTAATGCTACCTATCCATGTGACGCCAAAGATTGGCAAGCGGCATAACTTCTGGTCGCTGTACGTGCTGGGCATATTTTCGGGCATCGCCACCAGCTGTTGTGCGCCGGTATTGGCCGGAGTACTGGCGCTGTCAGCATTGCCGGGTTCGTGGGTGTTGGGCCTGGTGTACGCTTTGGCATTCGTGACCGGCATGGTGGTGCCACTGTTCTTGCTGGCAGTATTCATTGACCGGACGAAGGTACTCAAGCGCTTTCAGTCGCTCAAACGGCAAGTTAAGTATTCACTGTTCGGGCACCAGGTCTCGGTCTACCTGTCGCATTTGGTCTCGGGTACCCTGTATATCCTTATTGGGATATTCATCTTGTTGTTTGAGCGTCGGGGACCTGAGGTGTTTGCTGCAAACTATCAAATTGACATTAACCTGTGGGTGGCGAGCGTGACACGTTCCGTCAGCCGGTTTACAAATCACACTTCCGAATGGGTATGGGCGGTTGTTTTTGTTAGTGTTTTCACCCTCATTGCCTGGGCAGCATACCGGCAAGCCCAAAAAGAAGTAGTAAACGATCAAGAAAAGGAGCATGAATCATGAAATTCTGGATAGCCATCACGGTTATAATTGGTGGTTTCCTGGCCTTCCTTGTATTCAGTAAGAGGCCAAATACAACCATTGCTAACCAGTCACAGCCTCCGGGCAATTTTGCAAGCCTGGTGGGTAAACCAGCACCTAACTTTAGGTTACAGAGCCTGGGCGGTCAGACGTTCAACCTCAGCAGCCTACGTGGTAAGAAAGTAGTGCTGTTCTTTAACGAAGGCATTATGTGCTATCCGGCTTGCTGGAACCAGATGGCGGCGCTGGGTAGCGACAATCGGCTAAACAATAGCCAAGTCGTCAGTGCAAGCATCATCGTCGATAACAAAGACGAATGGGGCTCAGCTTTGCAGCGAATGCCCGAACTTGGTAAAAGTACTATCTTGCTCGACACCGATACGGCCGTTTCCAGGCAGTATGGTGTGTTGTCGCTGTCCTCAAGTATGCATCCTGGGATGAAACCGGGACATACCTACGTTGTGATCGACCAGAACGGTATTGTCCGCTACACCAAGGACGATCCGCAGATGGGGGTCCGTAACAACCTGCTTGAGTCCGAGGTGACTAAGCTGTAATCGCCTCGGGGTGGATATGCGACACAAAAAGACACCAAGCATACAGCGGTAGTTCACAAAAACAGTAGTGCTCGGTGCAACGCGCGTATAACTTTTGCCGTATCGACAGGCAGGGGTGGCGTTGCCTACCCGTATTTCTTTTGTCTCGGTCGTCACGAGAGCCGCACTGATTATGATATGCCATTCATACAGAAACAGCTCATTGAACGGGAAATTGACGGTCACTATGCTACCGAACCAATAAGCCATAGAGAGATGAGTCTGCTAAAGAAACAACTCCTCCATGACTTGGCTATCTACCAAAAGGGCAATGCGCACACCTAGCAAGAGATCAACCAATCCCTCTTTGAGTACGTTGAGGTTGATACCGACAAAGTACACAAGAAGCAACCAATCACCTATGCAAGAAGAAAGCCTGCATTTGAACTATTAAAAACCGCCCAATTCTCATGGGCGGATAACTTTGATCCTACCGAAGCCGTCGACGACGAAGAGCTACGGCGTGCGTTAAGCGATGGTTACACTGTTTTCTCTACCTCAAATGAGTTCGAGAGTTTGTACTTTTGGAGGGCCCACTGGGATTCGAACCCAGGACACGCGGCTTAAAAGGCCGCTGCTCTAACCAACTGAGCTATGGGCCCACATGCTCAACAACAGATTATCCCAGGCTATGTGGAAAAGTCAACGGCGATGATGCTTATGCCCCTCTCCAAGATGACGACGCTGAGTCCATAAAAATATCAGGCACACCAGCGCACTGACACCAACTATAAGATCTTGGGCCCGTGAAAACTGACGCCATGTCGCTTGTTTCTCGATAGCGTTGCGAAGTCCTGGCGCAAGCAACGGGACAGTAAGCAATACCCCTAAGGCAGCTGTACCGGCGGCCGGCAATACATTAAGCATCGTTCTAATATGGCCCCGAATACTAAAGAGCATAAAGACGCTCGTGGCCATCGCCGGACCAAGCAACAAGAATAAGTCAATACTGCTCTTGCTCACCGAACCTGCACTGTGTGGGGCGGCAAAAGATAACAATGACCCTGCATCACCGCCTACAAAGCGGACAAGTACCGTTCCCAGACAGAGGCCTAAAAACACCATTACTGCATTAATGCGCAGTACTACCAGTACCACGAGCGGTACTGCTAACGCAGCCAGAAACACAATACTGTTAGGCATGAGCACTTTCATCATACCACTGTTACATGGTGTCGACTAAAACTTGAGTGTACGCCCGACAATAATATGGGCAGCATGGGCCTGGCCCGTGTTGAGTTCAATAACGTAGCGTGCCGGGGACTCGGGGCAAAATGTTTCTGGGTACGTATTGGGTGAAATGGCCGCCTGCATATATACCACCTGCTTGGCGGAGTTGAGCCATATCATATCAAGGGGAAAATGCATATCCTTCATCCAAAAACACTGCTCCGAAGCAGTAGGAAAAATAAAAAGCATGCCACTATATAGTGGCATTGCATGACGTCCACCAAGGCCTTGGGCTTGCTCGGTAGCCGTGGTCGCCTGCCTCAGATAGTAGATCTGACCTCCTGTCCGTAGAACAGTCATAGTGCCCGCACGATGCATCAGAACTACTACTGTGGCTGCACACAATATGAAAAATGCAGCGAAAATCAGACGATAGGAGACGGCGCTAGGCGCCAACACGGTCTTTTCGATTACGCTGCTTGGCGTTTTGTTCGATGTACTCGATAATCTTGCCAGCAACGTTTCGTCTGGTTAATTCCTCGGGGGTTTTAATACTGGCTGAAGAGTTGACTTCCAGAACCAGCGGGCCTCGTTCGCTGCGCATCATATCGACACCGCAGACCGGTAAACCCATCGCCCGAGCGGCTCTTAGGGCGGTCCGCTCTTCTGCAACGCTTAACTTCACTGGTTTGCCGATTCCGCCCTGATGAGTATTAGAGCGAAAATCATCAGTCAGGCTCTGCCGTTTCATGGTCGCTACCACTTGACCACCGACAACCAATGCTCGAATATCCTGGCCGGCTGACTCTTTGATGAATTCCTGCACGAGAAAACTCACCCCTTCGACGTAGAATGCCTGCATAACTGCCTTAGCAGCTTTGTTAGTCTCCGCCAACACTACACCATTGCCGTGGGTGCCACGAGCAACCTTTACGATTAATGGTACACCCCCGGCTTTTTCGATCACGTCTTCAAGATCTGCCGTTTCATGGGCAAACACCGTCTTGGGTATGCCGACACCCGCTTTAGCTAGAAGCTGATAGGAGCGCAGCTTGTTGCGGGACCGGTCTATTGCAATGGATCGGGCAGTGGTATACACATCTCTCATTTCAAACTGGCGAACTACTGCACAACCGTATTTCGTATATGACTGGGCAATACGCGGGATGATAGCATCGAAACTATCAAGCGATTTCCCCCGATAGTACACAACCGGGTTGCCCTTCTCGATAGTCATGTAACATTCCGAGTAGTTGACGATGCGTACATTATGGCCGCGCAAAAGTGCTTCTTCTTTCAAGCGCCTCGTTGTATAATTCGCCGCACCTCTTGATAAAATCGCAATATTCATTGTTGTACTCCAACCCCAAGCTTATCACTGTTTTGTTCTAGTGCAAGTCAGTTATTTTACAGGTCCACTACTGCCCCGCCGAGAGGCCGGCTCCCCGTGAAACATCAACCACAAACTTTCCTCGCAGCAAACGTTTCCCGAGTAAAATCGGGTAGGCCATTTGGGAACGGTCGGCAAGGGTGAAGCTGGCACGAACCGTACGACCAGCCAGTTTAATACGCAGTTTCACACTATATCGCGATTCCCGCTGGCCGAAAGAATTAGTGATTATTTTTAAGGAATATTCACCACGCGGCAATGTAATAACCGTACCAGTATAGTATGGCGAACCAGGGGCGAACAAACGGAACTCCAGCTTGTTCTGAAGTTTGTGTATGCCCGAAGCCCATATGCTACTGACATCAGCGCCGGTATCCACCTTGGCTATAACGGCTTGGTCGATATATCCGGGGAGATATATTTCCTCGGTTCTCCCAATTGTTACTGGCTGCGTAGTGTCTTTCATATTTTCACCACCTTTCTTTATAGCGAAGTAAACGGTGTAGAGACTGCTACTATAACATATTCCTGAAAATATTGCTATATACTTGCAGTTTTTCGTTCACGAATGCCCCGCTTGCAATTTGCGGATCAGCATTCACCTCTAATACTACCGGCTCCCCGGAGGCATTATCGAATAGAAGATCAACGCCGGCATTCTCTCTTCCTATTATCCGGGTGGCTCGTATGGCAAGTTTCCGGACGGCAGGCGATAACACTCCAACATCAAGAAGTTTTACCTGGGCTCCCTGTGAAACGTTGTTCACATGCGTTGCACTGCTCCGCCGAGCTCGCTTGATCACAAGCGCTATTTTGCCACCGACAATGAGTACCCGCAGATCATAGGTGTTCTCTATAAAGTGCTGGGTGATAAAGGCTTTTTCGGGAGTGGTTTGCAGTACCTTCTGCAACTGTACTTTGCTTTGTATCAGGTAGTTATACCGTCCGCCATAGCCATCAATTGCTTTTAGGATAAAGGGCAAACCGAGAATATCACGCACATAGCTATATGTCTCTGCAATCCGGCTCGTTGGCATAAAGATTGTATCGGGAATCGGCAGGCCCGCCCGGGCGAGGCGAGCCATCTGCGTCAGCTTGCTCAGCGATATATAGTGGCGCAGCTCACTGCTGAGGAAGGGTATTCGTTTCTCATCGAGATACTCGGCTATAGCCGCTGCTTGTTCATGGAATCTGAAATATGATTTGAAATAGACAAAGGCAAACTTATCCAGTTCATCACCCCCTGGCACCAAATAAGCAGTAAGGCGGTTCTTGCCAAACTCCATAGCGATGTCACGGTAATTGTGCCACTCGACATGGCCAACGCCATGCAACGCTCCATTGATTTTAGCAACAAAAGCCTCGCTTTGTGCCCTAGGACCTGGCTGCTCTGCCGATGATACCATAAGTATCCGCGGCAGGCGTGAAGTCGTATGCGACATACCGCAATTGTCTCAATTTCTTGTACAAATGCAAAAGATTGATCGGCCCTACTTCCCCCAAAAGTGTTTCCTACCGGTAGCTGCGAATTCCTGTAGCAGTGTCCGCTGTTCTCTCGTGAGGTTCTGAGGAGTATCTACTAAAATCGTTACGATATGCGCCCCCCTGCTACTACCGCGTAGACTTGGTACGCCATGACCGGACAGTTTGAAATCGGTACCACTTTGTGTAGCGACTGGAACTTTCATACGAACTGGCCCGTCAACTGTATCCACATTAATCTCTGTACCCAGTGCAGCCGAAACCATATCCACATGCTCTTCACTCAAGATCAGATCGCCTTCGCGGGTGAACTTCTTGTGCGGTTTTACTCGAACCTGTACGTACAGATCCCCTTTCTGCCCGCGGGCCACTGCCTGACCATGCTCGCGTAACCGTATCACGGAACCGTCATCAATGCCGGCAGGAACTTTGAGAGTAATGGTTTGCGACTTACGCACTGTCCCCTTACCATGACAGATTGAGCAGACCCGTTCCGGTATCTGCCCCCGGCCTCCACAACGCGGGCAGGGGGCCGATTGTTGAATGTTGCCGAACACGGTTCGCATCACATTGGTTACCTGGCCGCTGCCACCGCACTGGTCACATGTTTTGAGGCTGGAACCTGGTTCCACGGTAGAGCCCTTACAATGTTCACAGGTATCGTCGAGGTTCAAATGTAATTCAACCTGGGTGCCGAATACGGCATCCTCAAAGCTCACCTCGATTGCAGTTTCGACATCAGCACCACGCGACTGTTGAGCTCGGGGACGGCCTCCGCCAAAGCCGAAACTGTCGCCAAACATACTGAAAATATCCCCCAGCCCAAGATCGCCAAAGTCGAAGTGCACGCCTTGCGGGCCACCGGCACCACCAAACGGGTTACCACCGCCACCGGCCGAACTACCGCCGACGCCCGCATGACCGAATTGGTCATAACGCTGCCGTTTCGAAGGTTCCTTGAGAACCTCGTAGGCCTCATTCACCTCCTTGAACTGAGCTTCGTCGCCACCGGCCTTGTCCGGATGGTACTGAACAGCCTTCTGGCGGAAAGCTTTCTTGATTTCGTCGGGGCTAGCATTTTTGCTGACACCTAAAACTTCGTAGTAATCACGTTTGGTCATCTTAATTTATCCTACTTGGGCTTATCGACGGGCAGGGTGGCTGGAGTGGTTAAAAGCGCCTCAAGCAGCTGTTTGGCGTAGGCCGTGTCACCGCTACCAACTCCCCCACTGCCTGGAACAACTGCGTAGACATCAAAGTAGCGGATATCTCCCTCAACCCAGGTCAGTATAAGCTCAAAAGCGTCGGTTCGCCCTTGGTCGCGTTCTAACCATACCGCCTCCTTAGCCTCCATCAGCCCGAAGCGTAAGAATTCCTTGTGGTTTGCCTCACTCACACGAACATTACGGCTATTGAGATCCCACAGTTTGCCTGTCAGGCGAAACGTTTCACGGTCCTGCAAAACGCTCACCAGTACTGGCAGATTGTCACTACGCGCACGTCCCAAGCCTAACATATATTTTTACCGGTCCCGACTCCTTAGTTTTGCCTATACCCTATCATGAAAATGCTCTGGTTGTAAAAATGGGCAGGCCCCTTATCCAGTAGATTCTACTTGTCTTTTGGCTCGTCAACGACTTCGCCTTCGACCGGTCCTTCGTCTTTCTTGTCGCTGGCAGTGTCTGACTCGACATCACCCCCATCACCACCACCATCTGCTGGCTTCTCGTCCTTGGCCGCTTCGTACATCTTTGCACCGATTGGCATCAGTTTGTCATTGAGCGCCTTTATAGCTGCCTCAAGCGCAGCCTTGTCAGCCGACTCGTCGCTTCTGACTTTCTTGGCGGCCTCAAGCGCATCGTCGATGTTTTTCTTATCTTCGTCGGAGAGTTTTTCGACGTAATCGCTCTTAGTCTTCTCCGCCTGGTAGATAGCGTTATCCAGTAGGTTACGGTTCTCGGCGGCAGCTCGTTTTTCTTTGTCCTCTTCAGCGTGTGTTTCTGCCTCCTTGGCCATTCGCTCGACATCATCCTTGCTGAGGTTGCCGCTGTTTTGGATGGTAATGCTCTGCTCTTTACCGGTTCCCTTATCCTTGGCAGTCACGTTCAAGATACCGTTCGCATCAATGTTGAACGTCACCTCAATCTGCGGAACTCCTCTAGGAGCTGGCGGGATGCCATCGAGTATGAAGCGACCGAGACTTTTATTATCCCCAGCCATGTCCCGCTCGCCCTGCAGAACATGTACCTCAACCTGGGGCTGATTATCTGCAGCTGTGGAGAAAACTTCGCTTTTGCTCGTTGGGATAGTGGTGTTGCGCTCAATGAGCTTAGTCATTACCCCACCCATGGTTTCAATACCGAGCGACAGCGGCGTCACATCAAGCAGGAGCACATCCTTCACGTCACCCTGTAGCACACCCCCTTGGATAGCGGCACCGACGGCAACGACTTCATCAGGGTTAACTCCCTTCATCGGCTCTTTGCCGAAGATCTGCTTGACTTGATCCTGGACCGCCGGCATACGGGTCATACCGCCAACCAGCACCACCGCATTAATATCCGTTGGCTTTAGCCCGGCATCTTTGAGCGCCTTTTCGCACGGCCCTGCCGTTTTGCCAATCAGACCGCCAACCAGCTGTTCCAGCTGAGCCCGGGTCAACTTGTGCTCAAAGTGCTTCGGCCCTGAAGCATCAGCCGTAAGGAATGGCAGGTTGATGTCCACCTCCTGGGCAGTGCTAAGCTCAATCTTGGCCTTCTCGGCCTCGTCGCGCAGCCGCTGCATAGCGGCTTTGTCGTCACCCAGGTCAATGCCGTGCTCCTTCTTGAATTGTTCGAGTAGATACGTCACTATCTCGCGATCGAAATCAGCACCACCCAAATGGGTGTCACCATTGGTGGATTTTACTTCAAAGACGCCGTCACCGAGTTCCAAGATTGACACATCAAACGTACCACCACCAAGGTCATAGACAGCGATTTTCTCATCAGACTTGCCTTTTTTATCCAAACCGTAAGCCAGGGCTGCAGCAGTGGGCTCGTTAATGATCCGCTTTACTTCAAGTCCGGCAATCTTGCCGGCATCTTTGGTGGCTTGGCGCTGTGAATCGTCGAAGTAGGCAGGTACCGTAATGACCGCCTCAGAGACCGGCCCGCCTAAGAAGCTTTCGGCATCGGTCTTTAACTTACCAAGTATCATAGCGCTGATCTCTTCGGGGCTGTATTCTTTGTCTCCCATTTTGACCTTGACGCCATCGCCACTTTTGACAATGTCATAGCCAAGCAGCTTAAGGTCACGCTGCACTTCTTTGTCCGACCAGCGGCGACCAATCAGCCGCTTGACTTCATAGACAGTATTTTTTGAGTTGGTTACTTGCTGGCGACGGGCTACCTGACCCACTAGCCGCTCACCGTTCTTATTGACAGCTACGACGCTCGGTGTGGTCCGAGCTCCTTCGGAGTTGGCGATAATTTCTGGCTTGCCGGCCTGCATTACCGCCATAGCTGAGTTGGTCGTACCTAGATCAATCCCGATAATCTTTCCCATGATGTTTTCCTATCCTTACCCTTTCGTTTTTAGCAATTACCAATACTAAGTGCTAACTTGTATTCTATCATAAAAAACTAGCACTCTACTGTCAAGAGTGCCAATTGAACTACATGCTGCCTCCGCGTAGGGTGCTGTTCATCACCCCCAAAACGCCACCCCCATTACTAATCCTACGAACGATACAATGTTAAATACCTCGATTACTATAAAATGGGGGAGTAGTCGTTTGGCAAGCGATGAGCGTTTAAGCGAAAAACCGAGATAGATGGTGAAGCCATACCATACCGCGAGTATAGCCGCTACGATATGAATACCGGTACTCACATTACGAGCAAGGGTTAAGCTGGCTATAATGAGGGCCATCATGCAGGCCATAGCCATGGCAGCTTTACCATGAAGTATCTGAAGGCCCCTTTTGGTGGGATGATATGGTACCCAGGCAGTCAGTAGCATACTGACCCAGGTAGCGACTACTGCCAGGTAGAAGATAAAAGGCAGTCCAAACTGCGGACCGAATGAATGATACAGGTAGTAGTTAAGCAGACTCGGACACACGGTTCCTGAGATACCAAACAGGAGATACGACCACCTTCTACCAGCGGCGTGTTCACTGATACTAACTTGCTTACCCTGCTTTGGTGAGGTTCGTATGATCAGGGCCCAGATGGCAAATTGAGCCAGGATACTCAGTAACGCGAGGACGAAGCATGAGAAATAGTATAGGGCCAGGGAAGATATTAGGCTATATCTGTATTGTGAAGGCGGTGCGTACTTCTACGAATGCTGCAAACGAACTTTCACCATCGCGTGGCGGAGTACTTCGTCACCAAGACGATAGCCGGATTGCAGCTCTTCACTGACCACTTCTTGATCGCCGTCGCCTTCTTCCATGCTGACCGCTTCGTGCAGTAGAGGATCAAATCGCTCACCAACTGTCTTGATACGCTCGACGCCAATATCTTGGAGTACTTTCTCAAACTGGCGGACGACTCCTTCGACACCTTTAATGTAGTCGTTTCCTTCCAGCTCTTTTGGCACGTGCTTGAGTGCCCGCTCTAGATTATCTATGACGGGGAGGAAATCCCTGATGATACCGGCCTTAACAAGCTCCCGCAGTTTGCTTACCTGTTCCTCGTGCCGCCGCCGAATGTTCAGTGCATCAGCCCGTTCCCGTTGTAACGCGGCTGTCAATTCTTCGATCTGCTGCTGCAGGGCAGCCATGTCTGTAGATGGCTGTTGGCTCAATGGACCTTCTGCGGGCTGCTTCTGCTGATCCTTGGGTGTTTTAGTCATAGAGTGCCTCCTCAAGTGCTACCCCGGTGTGACGAACCAGTTGCATGACGTCACGGTAACTCTGCCGGGTCGGGCCCAGTATACCAATATAGCTCCGATCTGAGTAGGGGCTATGAAATCGACTAATAATAAGCGAGCAGCCGGCACTGCGGCCAATTGGGTTTTCCTGACCAATAAATACGCTCAGCGGTTCATTCGGAGCCGCTTCTTGAAGCCACGGCTCTAGGTTGTCTAGAAGCTGCGCGACTTGGCGAACTTGGGCAGCTTGCATAAACTCCGGCTGGCCGAACAGATTCGATAAGCCACTCATATAGAGTTGATTGCCAATGGTAGCCAAACCTAGGTTGCGTGTCAGTTCGACAAGTGTATCAACTGCATTACGAATGGTACGCTCGGGTAAACCGCCGTGTTGCACCCGGGCAGTTAATGCTCGTTCGGCTCGCCTCTCTGTAACCGTCTCCTCATCACTGTTTGCAATACTGTTGACGTATAGTCGGTACCCCTTGTCAGTCGGCACGCGACCGGCTGAGGTATGCGGCTGGCTAATTAAGCCGAGGCGTTCCAGTTCTGCCATATCAGCCCGAATAGTGGCTGAACTGACATTGAAAAGTTTGGCGAGCAGATTCGAGCCAACTGGGCTGGCTACTTCGGCATACTGTTCTACGACGGCAAAGAGAATCTGTTTTTGTCGGTCAGTCATATCTGTACCATGCTCACATATTAGGTAAACGTAACTAGGATTATACGGTTTCTAGCACTCAATCGTCAAGAGTGCTAAGAGTATGGCATTGCGAGGTTATATTTCGGCTGCTATAGTGCTTTCATGCAAGAAGATGTTGCATTTTTACGACAATGGCTCGGGCAAGGCTCAGTCAATGTATTCGGTATGCCATTTGCCGGCAAAGACACACAGTGCCGCAAGCTAGCCGTCTTCCTCAAGGGAGAGATGCTCGGTGGCGGAGAGATATTACGGAATAGCGCACTGCCTCCTGATGCGAAAAAGGTCATCGACGAAGGACAATTGAGCCCATCTGATGTATATGTGCGTGTCGTCTTGCCCTTCCTTTCTCAAGAGAAGTTCGACGATAAACCACTCATCCTCAGTTCGGTCGGACGATGGTATGGGGAAGAACAAAGCGTCATGCAGGCCACCGCAGCAGCCGGACATCCGATTCGGGCTGCGGTTTTGTTGACCGTTCCCGAGGAAATAGCTCGAACTCGCCATGCAAACCTGTCTGCTGACGGCAGAGGAGCTCGGGCAGATGATGCCGTAGAGTTCTTTAATACACGATTGTCGGAATTCCGCACGAAAACGATGCCAGTCATTGAGTTCTACCGTAATAAGGACATGCTTATAGAAGTGGATGGTAATCAGCCAGCTACAGCGGTGAGCGAAACAATCATTGCCAAGTTGCTTGCGTATGCCCGGGTTCACCCGGCTGCAACAGAGGGACCTAGAAGTTAACGAACTAGGGGGTGATATGGAAAAAGCAGCAGACTTTCGTTTGCCCGATCAGCACAACGTCATGCATGATCTTTCCGAGTATGCAGGCAAGTGGCTAGTGCTCTACTTCTATCCTAAAGATGACACCCCGGGCTGTACTAAGGAGGCCTGTAGCTTCCGCGACGCCCGTGAAACTATTGCCAAACTTGGTAAGGCTGAGGTGGTCGGTATTAGTGCAGATTCAGTCGCCTCACACCAGCACTTCACCCAAAAACATCAACTCAACTTCACCCTGCTCAGCGATCCAGACCACCACACCATTGAAGCCTACAATTCCTGGAAACCACGCCACTTTATGGGCAAAGAGTTCCTGGGTACTGAGCGCAATACGTTCATTATTGATCCTCAGGGTAACATTGCCAAAAGCTATATCGGTGTCAACCCCGAAACACATGCCGCACAAATCATTGATGATTTGCAGAGCCTGTCACAGATACAAGAGAGCAAATAAGTCTGGCAGAATATCAATTATGAACCTGGATCAGCAGAAAACCGTTCAGCAACACTTCGAGAACATGTTTCGGGAGAATAAAACACCTTGGCGACATACTGAAGTTGAGCCACTCTTTGATGAATTCTTCCAGATATTAGTAGACAAGAAGCCTAACGCTAAAATCTTAGATATAGGCTGCGGTGATGGCTGGGCGACAATATACGCCGCAAAACGAGGCTTTGAAGCGTGGGGTATGGATTCTTCGTCAACTGCTATCACAAAGGCAGCGGGAAAGGCCAAGGTACAAAATGTCACGAATCTAGCACACTTCGGTGTTGGCGACGTTTTTAATCTAAAGTACAGCTCTGGGTTTTTTGATGCCATTATCGATGGCGGATTATTCCATCACATCATCCCCGAAAATCGGGTTCTTTACTTTGAGAATGTTGTTAGAGTGCTTAAGGAGGACAGCTATTTCTATCTATCGGCCTTCAGTAAAAGCACGCCGACTAAAATTGGCTATCACTTTACACCTAAAGAGATAGAAAAATTGTTTAGCCAGTGGTTCAGCGTTATAAAATATTCCGCAGATGAAGAAATTCCTGACGCCCCGTTTCTAACGCTGCATTACATACTTAGACATGGGTAGGGAAATTTACGGTCTACGACACCCTACTGGCCAGAATCCAGCTCCATTTCTAACTGCCCCAATATCGTCTTCAACACATGCTCAGCTTTTTTCTGCCCATACCGCGGGCTTGTACGGTTGCGTACAAGTCGAAGAAACGCATCGCAAGACTTGGCGCGATCGCCATTTATCAAGAGGTTGGTTGGTGACTGCGCCGCGGCAAACTGCAACGACTCTCTGGCCTCCAGCAAACGCTGCTGATACTCTGCTGGTGTAAAATAGTGTGCCGCTATCCGCCGCTGCCACGTTTCAAAATCCGGCGGGATAACACATACAACCTGGAGTTGTCCAAATGGCAGATCTGCGAAGGCTGGCATGGCACGGGCCATAACAGCCATGACGGTATAACCTTCTGACGAGTAACTACTTGCCCGACTGCCGTATATGTGGTTGCCAGTTGCCAGCGCCATCTGTACGAATTGCCCTTGTCTCAAGTCTTGAAGCATGTCTCGGCGGGAGCGAAAATTGTAGTCTAGCCCGTCAACCTCCTCCGCTCTCGGCAAACGGCTGACATCAGTCACCATGCGATGGATGCGACTATCGTGTGTAGCGGCATAGTCTATGAGGGTAGTTTTGCCAACAGCGGTCGGTCCCACGACTGCTACCATGTGGACATTTTGCAGTTGGGCCAAGACCGACTTATCTGGTCGATACGCAGCAACGCGATCAGACAGATCCAAATTTGTCATCACGTCAGTCACGTTTTAGCATTACCGTAAAGGCTTCAGCCGGTATGTCTATCTTACCGAACCGCTTCATGCGAGCTTTACCGCGCTTTTGTTTGGTCAGGAGTTTTTTCTTACGTGAGACGTCGCCACCATATAGTGATCCGGTCACATCTTTACGATAGGCACTCACATCCTCTCGGGCAATAAACTTACCACCGATAGCAGCCTGCAATGCCACGGCAAACTGCTGACGCGGGATGACTGCTTTCAACTTTTCAACCACACTTCGGGCCATTCTCTCTACTTCAGTCCTATGCACCATAATGCTGAGGCTTTCTACCATATCTCCAGCGATGTAGAAGTCGAGACGTACTAAGTCAGCTGACACGTAGCCGGTCAGCTCATAGCTGAACGACCCATAGCCAGAAGTTACACTTTTCAGGCGATCATAGAAGTCCGTCAGCAGGTTAGCAAGCGGTGCCTCAAAGCGAACAACAGCCCGCTCATCAATGTAGCCGATGTGCTTTTGTCGGCCGCGTTTGCCGGCGATGAGCTGTAAGACCTGACCGACATAATCTTTCGGTACGATGATCTCTCCCGAAATCCAGGGCTCTCTGATTTCGCGAATCTTGGACACCTCCGGCAGCTCGGCCGCGCTTCTGATGTCAAGCTCGTCACCGGTCGTTAAGGTCACCTGGTAGTCGGTTGAGGGGTTGGTCACGATCAATGACAAATTGTACTCCCGCTCCAGCCGTTCCCGCACGATGTCCATATGCAACAGCCCAAGAAAGCCGATCCGCACCCCAAAACCCAGTACCGGTGAATTCTCTAGTGAGAACTGCAGAGCAGAGTCACTGAGCGATAATTTTTCTATGGCTTCTTTGAGTTCCTGATAGTGCTCACTGCTATCAGGGAAAAAGCCAGCGTAAACAAACGGTCTGACATCCTGGTAACCTGGCAGGGCCGTAGTCGATTGCCGTTCCTCAGCAGCACACGTCACTGTATCTCCAACCTTAGCCTGACGAGTAGATTTGAGATTAGTAACGATATAGCCAATCTCACCGGTCTTCAGCTGACGGGTCGACGTCATTTCCGGCGTCAACATGCCAACCTCAAGCGCCAGGGCATGATGCCTGGTAGCCACCATAACCAACTGTTCGCCTTGGCCAATAGAACCATCCACTAAGCGCACGTACAGAATAACGCCGCGGTAATCGTCATAGTAGCTGTCAAAAATGAGTGCCCGGGTTGGAGCGTCAGCCTGGCCCCTCGGCTCAGGTACAGTCGATACAATCTGTTCAAGCAACGCTTCAACTCCTTGTCCGGTTTTGGCAGATATCTGTAGTACGTCATGTGGATCACAGCCAAGCAGGCCAACGACCTCAGCGGTCACACGTTCGACATCCGCAGCCGGCAGATCTATCTTATTGAGCACCGGTATGATTGTGAGATCGGCCGCCAATGCCAAATAGACATTAGCCAGCGTCTGAGCCTGAATGCCTTGAGTGGCGTCGACAACTAGGATAGCGCCTTCACAGGCCGCCAGACTCCGTGATACTTCATAGCTGAAGTCGACATGCCCAGGGGTATCAATAAGGTTAAGCTGGTAGCCTTTATAGCGCATCCTTACTGGCTGTAGCTTGATAGTAATGCCTCGCTCTCGCTCCAGATCCATTTGATCAAGAAGTTGTTGGCGCATATGTCGTTGGTCAACGGTACCGGTTAGCTCCAGCAATCGGTCGGCCAGCGTTGATTTGCCATGGTCAATATGGGCAATAATACAAAAATTTCTTAGATGATCCTGGTCCATCGAACTTTAGTATAACAGAGAGCTGATTGCTAGCGGTCTCGGTTGAGTTGGCCCTTTCTTTTCTGTGTGGCTGCCGTTTGATATATTCCCATACTTAGTACGGGAATATCTTCAGTGGTTTTAGCGCTAAGCGCTTAAAACCCTGAAAGATCGGTCTCGTCTCATCAAGATCGAACAATCCGGACATTAGAATATGGACACCGAAGGTAACGAGCGCGATAAACGTCAACTTGGTGCCTAACGTCAGGAATCCCCGGTCATTAATGCCAAGCGGGAAGAAGGAAACCGCTAGGTAGCCAGCAAAAAGGCTAAAGCCGCTAACTGATATAATGCGCCCACAGGCCTCCCAGAAGACCCGGTTCAGCAAGCGGTGATCCCGCAACAACATGATCCCGAGCAGTAGTACCACTTCAGTCGTCGATGCAATTGACTGGCTCAAGGCGAGGCCGGCAATACCGTAGCTGCTGGGGCGGGCTAGTAGTATTGCCAGCACAATGTTCAAACCCACGGTAAAAACTGAGACAAATAGCGGTGTGCGGGTATCTTTTCGGGCGTAGAACCAGCGCGACAGAATGGTGTAGAGTATACCGGCAAAGATGGCAATGCTCAGGAAACCAAATATAAGGGCAACCTGGGGAGCGTCACGGGAGAAGATGAGTCGGGCAAGATAGCCCCGGGCAAAGTACGAAATGATTACCACTGGGAATGCCAGCCAAAGTAGTACACGCACAACACTCAAAAAGTCCCGATTAAAGAGATCTGGCCGACCTTGGGCAAGCCGATTAGACAGCCGGGGAAAAGCTGCGGTCGAAATTGCTGTCCCGAGCAAGAGCACCGGCGCCGTCTGAAGAATATTGGCGTTGTTGTAATAGCTGACATTACCCGGACCCAGCCGGCGAGCAAAGTTAGTCTCGACAATACTCTGTATCTGATCCATCCCTTGGTCCAGTGAACGCGGAGGCAGATTTTTTAGAATCATTCTAAAATCACTGCTTCGCCATAAGATCGTTGGCCGCCAGGAGAATTTGGTACCGTAAAGCCCCACACAGACCATAAGTAGCTGCAGTAGGCCGCCGACAAGCGCTCCCAAGCCCAGACCCTTCAGCCCAAAGCTGGTGTCTTTAAAAACATATATACTGGCGATAATCGAGAGGTTATAGAACAACGGCGCAATGGCGTAGAAAAAGAACCGTCCCAGGCTCTGCTGCACACTGGATAGGATACCCGATATAGTAAAAAAGAGCGGGTTGAGGGCAAGGAACCGCATGATCACAACTGCGTTATGGAGCTGCTGCGGTGACATATTCGGTGCTACCACATAGTGGATCAATGGCCCCGCACCGAAAAATATGACGAGCGATACGACACCCATGACCATAGCCAGCAAGTTAAGCAGGCTAGAAGAAATTTCCCACATACCGTGGCGATCACCTTTCTGCAATCGCTCAGCCAGCACCGGCATAAAGGCAACACCGAGTGCACCGGCTGCGAGGGTGTAGAAAAAGAAGTCCGGGATATTGAAGGCGGCGAAATAGGCATCGGTACTATTTGGCCCGAGTGCTGGGAAGTTGGCATTGACCAATTTAGTACGCAAGAACCCTAACAGCTGACCCAATAGAGCGGTTGTTATCAGCAGCAATGCTACTTTACTCAGCGGAATACGTTTTTTTGTTTGAGAACTTGGCTTTTCCTGCATGGGCGTGGGAAATCGTAAAAAAATATCTTTATCTTAGATTCAGTATAAACGAGCGACAACTAAACATCCATGGAGAAGGCCTTTAGCAGCCAGAAGGGAACGCTACCTAGTAAAGTGCTGCCGTTTTGGGCATCACTGAGCCTTCAAATACTTTCTTGACTTCGTCAGCCTCCAGCGATTCTTTTTCGAGCAGTTTATCTTTTAGCGCATGTAGATAGTGAAGATTAGCCTTGATGACATAGCGAGCACGATTAGCCGCTTCGGTTATAAGATTTTCGACCTCGTCGTCAATAGTCTTAGCTGTTTCATCGGAGTATTCACGCTCATGGACAAGGCGGTCAAGCATCATGCCATCGTCGGTATGAAATACCTGATCGCGCAACTTGCTGCCCATACCTTGGTTGACTACCATATCCCGTGCCAATTCGGCCGCTTTCGGTAGATCGTCTCCAGCGCCAGTCGTTACATGATCGGCTCCATAGATAACCTCTTCGGCGATACGACCGCCAAGCAGCCGGGCAAGAACATCCTTATACTCAACTATACTGTGATAACTTTTGTCGGTCATCGGTATAGACCAAGTGACACCACCAGTACCACCACGCGGGATAATACTGACTTTATGGATAGGATCGCTATCCGGTAGAACATGGCCAACAATTGCATGACCTGCCTCATGATAAGCACTCAGTTCTTTTTCCTTGTCGGTCATAATCCGGCTCTTCCGCTCCGGTCCGATAGCTACCTTTTCAAAGGCATTGGTCAGGTCCTCATTGGTGATATGGCTGTGATTGAGCCGGGCAGCGATAATCGCCGCCTCGTTGACAATGTTAGCAAGATCGGCGCCTGAGGAACCGGCGGATTTAGCAGCCAGGGCATCGAGATCAACATCCCGGCTCAGGGGTTTCTTGGCAAAGTGAACTTTCAAGATAGCTTCACGGTCCTTACGATCGGGCAGACTGATGTTCACCCGACGGTCAAAGCGACCCGGTCGGAGCAGTGCCGGATCAAGCACATCGGCCCGGTTCGTTGCTGCCAACACAATGACATTTTGACCCTGCTCGAAGCCATCCATTTCCACCAGTATCTGATTCAGCGTCTGCTCCCGCTCATCGTGGCCACCACCCATTCCAGAGCCCCGTCGTCTTCCTACGGCATCAATTTCGTCAACAAAGATAATGCATGGTGCATTCTTTTTGGCCTTGGTAAAGAGATCCCGCACCCGGCTGGCACCTACCCCCACGAACATCTCGACGAATTCTGATCCGGAAATGCTGAAAAACGGCACATTGGCTTCGCCGGCGACAGCCCGAGCTAACATGGTTTTCCCGGTACCGGGTGGCCCCACGAGCAACACTCCCTTTGGGATGCGGGCACCTACGGCAGCGAATTTCTTCGGATATTTCAAAAATTCGACCACTTCTTCTAAATCTTGTTTGGCTTCGGCTGTGCCGGCAATATCCGTGAAGGTTACCTTATCCTTCTCATTGCCATAGAGACGGGCACGACTCTTGCCAAAGCTGAGCGCTTGATTACCCTGCCCCTGCACACTTCTGATCATAAAAAAGAAAAATGCCATAAGCAGCACAAACGGCACTACATCAATGGCGATAGTCTCAAGAATAGAGCTCGTTGAGGATGATGGTTTATATGAAACAACTGACTTCGAAAAATCGAAACCTTCAGATTTCAGACCGGCGTTGGGGTCCTTATATGTTCTCAGGCTGACACTATTACTGCCGATGCGGGTAATATCTATCTCATTGCCATTGACCTGGAGCTTCGAATAATCACCGTGGTTTTGCTGACTGACGGCCTGGCTGATGGGGATGGTTACCACGCTCTGGGACTGACCATTAGCAGCAAGCAGGATCAATACAATCAGCACAATGAGTGCGATGAAACCGATGTTACGAAACCCGCGTCCGCTATTATTACGACTGTTCTGGGGATGAAATGTCTTTTTACTGTTATCCATACCGAGCTATTATATATCATCGAGAGAGATTTTTACGATGTTCTAGGGAGATCGTACTTTTTCTTATATGGAGCGCATGCTCAGCGTCAACGTCAGCCAGCTTATCTGGTTGGGCTGTCTTGGCAGTCACCACCAACTGATTGACCAATTTCCGACTGAACTCGCGTACCCCATTATCTCGCAGCCATGCCGCTATGACCTCGGCAGCCACCGCATATGGCAATTGGGTAAACCATCGACGGTCGAGACCCTCAGTCGTTGTATGCTCACCAAGCACCGTCAGTAATAGGCCATCAATTTCAGTATTGAGTTGACCCGCTTTATGGATATGCGATAACAACTGCTTAGCTTGTGCGGCCGATAGGCGAGTTACGAAGTTATGACGAATATAGTTGCGTGCATACCGATCATCCTGGTTGGTGGAATCCTCCCGCCATTGCAGATGGTACTGTCTGGCGTATTCCAGAATCTCGGACTTTGAGACAGCTAGTAGCGGTCGCACCACACCTGGCGAGCTTTGTAGCGAGCTAAGGCCTTTACGACCCGTGCCCCGCAATACATTGAGCAAGGCAGTCTCCAAAACGTCATCCCGATGATGGGCTGTAATGATCGCTTTGGCCTGATAACGACGTTGCACCTCGTGCAGAAAGTCGTAGCGAATGGTTCGTGCATCTGCCTCACTGGCATGTGCTCCCAATTGCGCTTCCTTATAAACAAATGGCAAGCCATGCAGCAGAGCGGTGGATTGTACCAATTTACGATCCAAAGCAGCATCAGGCCGAATCCCATGATCAAGGTGGACGACAATAAGCTCTACACCAGGTTGTCGATGTAGCAGGTCAAGCAGCACCATTGAGTCAACGCCGCCAGACACTGCAATAACATACCTGCCTGGCTTAATAGAAATATCCATGGTGCTATTGTAGTATTCAGGGAGTGATTTTTACTAGCTGTTGCTGGCCAACAGGGGCAATGGCATGGTATATTGTTGCTGAATCCATTATGGCGGCGTAGCTCAGTTGGTTAGAGCACAGGACTCATAAGCCTGGGGTCAGTGGTTCAAATCCACTCGCCGCTACCATGACCTTTTATCTCTGTTAACTTTACTAGTTCGGTATTTTCCTATCTGCAGGATTACAATATAAGCGATGAAATTCACAACTGTCCAATGGAATATTGGAGGTGGAAAGCTTTTACGAAAGGGAGCCGACCCTACCTTATTGAACTCATATACGGTAGACGGGCTACATAGCATCATCGATTTTCTGCGAGCACAAGATCCCGACATTATCACCTTACAAGAGACGCATGCAACCGAGGGTTACTGCCAGCCGCAAATTATTGCTGATGCCCTGGGATATAGTGGATGGGTAAATGATGAGTGGGCAGAATCTCACGTAGAAGCAGGCCAGCGTCTCGGGCAAGGGATTATTTCTCGTTACCCTATTAAAAAACATTCCTTTGAATTATTCACAAACCCTCACTTCCAGGCACTTTGGGAGAACGGCACAATAGCAACCTCACACGATAAGGGACGGAGCCGATGCAGTGTCTTATTGGAAGGTAAGACAAAGCTTATGGTGCAGACCCTACACACTGTCCCCTTCCGTCGTTTTAACATAGATATAGCGAGTGAACCCGCGAAGCACGTATTGGTCGACATGGCCGAAAGGCTTATCACAACCCAAGTCGGTATTATTCAGTCTGACTTTAATATCGATACGAACAGCTTACGACCCTTATTCCCTAGCCTGTTTTCCGCAGGGTTTAAAGAAGTAGAACAACCAGAGCCAACAACTCCAAAGGGCCATCGCTATGACCACATCCTTTACTTAGGTGTAGAGCTAATTAGTAGTCAAATGTTCACGGATGTACTAACCGATCACTATCCTCTAGTGAATCATTTTACATTATCGTAAGCTAACTCATCCCAGGGTTCAAAGACACCCGCCTAGACTACAAGTAGGTTTTCTTCTCTCAGTTGCTTCACTACCTGCCACATAGCTATCAGCTCTCGTTTTATTTGGTTCCAATCCGTTCCTATCATGCCTACCATTCTGCTTGCACTTATAAGTTGCTCGTAAGAGGAAGCTCTTGTTATAATTTCTCACTTATGAAAATACAAACCGTGCAGTAGAATACTGACGGCGGCAACCTCCTAAGGAATGGTGCTGATCCTATTTGGGTATACTTTATTAGCTCATGCCTAGCGCTTCTTGCTAGGGGCATAAAAGGCGCACAAATACTATATTCCTCAAGCCCCACGTTGCGTTTCTCCACTCAGCACCCGTATAAATGACTCTGCCCACCAGAATACATCCTCCTTTTTTACTATGTGTCGCAACTGCTGCCACCGCCGTTTCCGCTCACCTGCCGGCATACTCAGTGCATAGAGCAGCCCATCAGTTACACTATCCACATCGTTTGGATCAACCTGTACAGCTTCCTTCAGCTGCTCTGCCGCGCCAACGGTTTTACTGAGCACAACCGCCCCGCTATATCCATCGTGTGCCGCAATATATTCTTTGGCGATCAGATTCATACCATCGATACGTGGTGTAACCAGCAGCACGTCGGCCATACGATACCAGGCATTGAGCTCTTCAAAACCATAGCTTCGATACTCAAATGCAATCGGAAGCACTTTGTGCATTTTCTTGTACACTCTATTAATATCTCGAACGACACTGTCAATCTCATCCCGCAGCTTCTGGTACTCACTTAAGCCCTCTCTTGAGGGTGCTACGACTAGCTTGTAAAGGACCGAACCGGGTGAGTAAAGGCTCAATGCCTTCTCGACAGCATGCAACTGTTCAATAATTCCTTTTGTGTAGTCTAAGCGAGATACTGATAGAATCACTTTTTTGCTCGTCACCTTTCGCCGGATTCCCTGCAGATAGCTACTCACGCCACGGAGCTTCAAGGCAGAACGATATGCCTTGAAGTCGACACCGATAGGGAAGGCAGCGATTACGGCGCGGCGTCGCATGGAGATGCCAGCGGCAGTGCAGCAGGCCCGAAAATGTTTCACATCACGCTGGGTTTGAAAACCTAACACATCAACCCGGGACAGACTTTGTAACAGAGCCAGATGATGGCGCCACTTCATAAAAACGGCAGGTGGTGGAAACGGCGTATGGAGAAAAAAACCGATGCGATTTTTCAGGCCTCGTTCACGGAGCTGTTGTGGCAACAGCACCAGATGGTAATCGTGCACCCAGATAATATCATCCGCTTGGCAGTGTTCCTCGATAGCATTAGTAAAGCGTGTTGTTACCTCTCGCGTTGCCTGCCAGTCGGCTTCCTGATCAAGCCGGGCCGGTTTTATGCCATGCATAATCGGCCATAGCACACCGTTAGCGAGGCGATGATAATAGCGATTTAGGAGCCGTGGCGAGATGGCAACTGGAATTAGATAATTAGGGAAATGCAGTAGAGCCAACTGCTTCTTAGAAAGTTTTTGGCGGGTCTCAGCCCAGCCGACCCATAGCACTGGCCGCTTTCCGATAATCGAGCTTAATGCAGTCGCTAGTCCCCCGATGCTGCGATTGAGTACCAGCTTGCCTGCCTCTTCGGTCACATGAACCGGGAGCCGATTGGACACTAATATCACTCTCGAACTCGACATGGTGCTGAAGATTATCATAGCATACACTTGCAATGTGTAACGTCACTCGCTAGATCCGGCTAACCGTTATACTGGATTTTATGAGATCTGCCATAAAAAAACATTACATGCTCAGTTCCCAACGTCTGTTCCTGCTCGACTATGACGGCACTCTAGTGAATTTCAAACCCACTGCCGCACAAGCAAAACCAACCGCTGCCGTACGTAAGATCCTCCTGGCTCTTTGTAACGATCATAGGAATACCGTTGTCGTTGTGAGCGGCCGAGATTGCACCACCCTCGATAACTGGCTGGGTGATTTGCCGGTCGGCTTGGCTGCCGAGCATGGACAATTCATTAAAGAGCCGGGTGGGGGGTGGCTGCCCCAGGCAGACATTAGAATGAGCTGGCAACAGGATATCCTCCCGAGGATGCTAATCGCCCAAAGGAAAGTACCGCGCAGTGTCATCGAAGAAAAGCAGACTGCATTGGTATGGCATTATCGTAGATCTATAGCCCGTGATGCCCTGCCAGCCGCTAGGGAACTGACAGGTTCGCTCAGGCCACTTATCAAAAAACTGCATCTTACCTTGCTGCCTGGCCACAAAATTATAGAAGTCAAAGATGCCCGAACGAACAAATATACCGCTGCCAAGTACTGGCTGTCACAGCGTCCGTGGGATTTTGTGCTGGCTGCCGGTGATGATCGAACCGATGAATCGTTGTTCCAGGCTATTCCAAAGGTCGGATTCAGCATCAAAGTTGGGCCAGGGCAAACCCGGGCTCGTTATAGGCTAGCTGCGCCAAAGGGTCTGCTCTCCCTACTAGAGCAACTGGGTGTGGCGCTACCATGAAAGGGATATAATACCTGTGATGAGTGAGACACACTCCAAGGAACAAAGTACATTAATTAATAATAATCTTGTCTTTAAGATAGGCTCATTGGTCACGAAAGCCATTGCCGGCGTCATAGAGACATTTATCGCACCAGGGGAGTAGTTATTCTCACTAAGCTTTTATTCATAGACGTAACCATACATATGGTGCTAATATAATATTGCTAGGCGCTATACTTGGCCAAAAGCACAAACAAAAATGAGAGGGAGACTATGGCATCAAAGCACTACGCATCAGTAGCACTTGGCATTACGATCGTGCTGGCGGTCATCGTAGCCACTGCGCTCACTGCCCTGCGGGTAGACAGCCACCACGCACCACAAACCGCCATCCGGGCCACGGGGGCAATGACTGTCCTTTGCCAAGGGTTCAACAACACAAACGCTTTAAGCCTCCTCGAACAGCATAATGCGGTGCGAGTAACCCTCACGGCACCAGGGAGCCAGGCCATCGTCACAGCTATCAATGGCATAACTGCCGATAGCCGTCATTACTGGGCCTTTTATGTCAACGGGCTACCCGCCCACGTCAGCCCTGGAGCATTTATTACATCCGACCACGATATCATTACCTGGAAGCTGCAACCGAAGTAGCTCATCGTAATTGTCTTTTTACAAGAATGCAAAAAGGGCCTATAGAAAATCTATAAGCCCTTCTGGTTATAGGTGGCCCACCCTATGGTTTTAGAACACCTATAACTTCGACAGGATGCTGTCGACTTCTTGGATCTTTGGGTCGTTGCTCTTGATCCTGATAAACTCAAACGGACCCATTTTTGTTCGTACCGCCATTGGTACTCCTCCTATTTATGTTTTTAATGTATTTGTTTGTGATCACAACGTTTATTACTATACCTTATTACCCTAGTATTGTCAATAAACGTACACTGCTCATGTTTATCATAGCAGGGCCTAAATGATACGCGCAAGCCCAATTTTTTAGAGCAAGTATCTTGCCACCAGTGTTGGCAAAAACCTATGAAAAAAGACTTGACAATACCAACTACCTTGTATTACAAAGTAGTATTATGGACGAAGTCGTTTCGGATAATCTAGCTTCCGTTGAAACCCAGATGCGTAAGGGTATGCTTGTTTATTGCGTACTGCTGCTCTTGAAGGATGGAAAGGTCTACTCAACAGAAATTATCCGGTCTCTACGAAAGGCTGAGCTTATAGTGGTCGAGGGCACACTCTACCCCCTACTCAGTCGTCTGGCAAGGGAGAGTCTCTTGGCCTATGAATGGCAAGAGAGCGAACAAGGACCGCCCCGAAAGTACTATTTCCTCACCGAAACGGGCCAAGGCATGCTTGATGAGTTACAGCAAGCCTATCGCCGCCTAAATACCTCCATAAAAGCTCTTGAGAAAGGAAGTACAAAATGAATGAAATAACTAAAATCCATCTTGGACGTCAAGCCTATACCATATCAGTCGATGCCCACCGCGAGCTAGAGGGCTACATTTCGGCTATCTCGAAACAGGTCAAAGATACAGAAGTCATCAATGAGGTAGAGCTCAGAATGTCCGAACTGCTATCAGAGCATGGCATCAGTGACGGCAAGGTTATCTTATCCGATGACATTGCCTACTTAAAATCACAATTGGGCAGCCCAGCTGATTTTGTTGATGATAGCACAGAGTCCCAGAAAGACCTTCCTGATACAAAACGCCTGTTCAGAGATACCGATAATGCTATTATTGCCGGCGTAGCAGCTGGATTGGCGCGATATTTCGGTTTTGATGTACTCCTTGTGCGGATCTTGTTTGTAATCTTTACTTTTGTCACTGCTGGGTGGGGCATCTTATTATATATACTGTTATGGCTGCTGGTACCCGAAGCTAAAACTTCAAGTGAACGCCTGCAAATGGCCGGTAAACCAGTGACCATACAAAGCCTTAAAGAAGTAGTAGAGCATGCCGATGTCAAAGGAACCGCACGGCGTGCCAATAGCGCGCTAGCAGATCCGATTAACGCCATGTTCAGGTTCATACTACGGGTAGTGGGCATCGCTTTTGTGGTGCTTGGTCTGGGTGGGCTGCTTGGTCTCATCGCCGGCGGGACCTATTTTACGATGCAACATACTGCTTGGACACAAAATAATATTTTTCCAATTGGCCTGCGTGAAAACATACTCCTCTGGATCGTATTCGCCTTTATCGGGTTGGTGTGTGTTTTTATCGTTTTGTTCGGTATTGCTTTCTTGCGACACAGGTGGCCTATTAAAGCCTGGGTTACAGGAGTGCTGGTCGGACTTATCTTTATAGGTCTAGCCATTGGTGGTGCTTTAACGGCTGACGTATACCCGAATGTACACGATACTTACCTCAAAAATACTCACACTGCCCTAAGGGTTATGCCGCCATTTTCAAGCCTAAGCATTGTAAGCGGCGGCGCCATAGATAACAACATTAATTTCGTTCAATCGGATAAATACATGATTGCTTTCAATTACTACGATCATCCGAATATTGCTGCCGTCAAGGCGAGCGTTAACAAAGGAGTGCTCCTTATTGATACCAGTAATTTTGGTTGGGTCCGTAGTTGCTCTACACCGTGTTTTCCAAATGCGTACCGCTTGAACATTACCGTTTATGCACCGGATGTCTTACAGCTTGAGGGGCAGGCCACTCCCGGCATTCCAATAGTCCCACCGGCCAGCCCGATTAATGAGTAATGGGGGATGCCACCAAAAAAGAGTAAAATCAATCTGATCTCCAAGTACATTCAAATTGGAACCTACTCCTATCAGAGTTGAGGTGGAAGAAACCCACCAGCGATAAGCATTTGTTGGCCTACTCTAGGCATAGCACTAGAACTATAGATTTTGAATTACTTCAGGTAGCTCAGTACAGGCCCCTTCGCCGTCTACTGCGCCCGACATATGTTTTGCTGCATGTTTGATGACTAATTTTGCATCGAGCTCTTCTTTCAACCTTGTACCATATTGTTCCGATACGAAAGGATCATCGTCCGACTGTATTATTACAAAGCCCCCTTTTGCCTTAGATTTTATACTTGCAAAGTCCAAGCGAGTTTCAAAGAAATTCTCCAGTTCACTAAAACCGAGTTGATCTGTGAAGCCAGCAACGAAAATGACTTTTCGAATACGTTGCTCAGTTGACAATGATTCAAGGTACCGCATGATGGTAACTGTACCGAGTGAATGGCCCACAAGAAGGAGCTCATCATCGGGTTCACCAATTACTTCCTCCAGTTTTGGTAACCATTCTATAAGCTTTGGGCCATCCGTGTTCGGCATGTCAGGAACATATACCTGGTAACCTTGCTTTTCTAATTCACCCTTAAGCCATGGATACCAAGCATAGTTACTGCTTCCGCCCCAACAATGGATAATGACCGCTCGCTTCATTAAGACTAATCATAGCAAACACCTAACAGGACTGGAACCAATCAACTTCTTAGGAGATTTTAGCTTACAAAAAACCTCTATCGTAGTAACAGAGGTGATAATGCTATGGTTGCCCAAGTACATTCGAATTGGAACCATATTCTTGCGGGGTTATCTCGCTGGATTCAACCTTCTAAAGGTGGAGCAGCTCATTACTCTACCGCAGGGTACTAGAATCCTTGTGATTTGCTATCATTGAAGTTGATGTCCCATCTGAGCCTTATACTGGAATTCATTCTCTTCGAACTAATAACATGGTCTGCTGGGGTATGGCTAACCCGCACAACCGATGCTATTGATGCTCGCTACCGACTTGGGAGCGCCTTTGGTGGGTTATTGATTCTTGGAATAGTCACCAGTCTTCCAGAAATCGCTGTAGTTGTTACGGCAGCATTGCAGAAACACTACGACATAATCATCGGAACACTCCTTGGTGGAATTGCAATCCAGACTGTTGTACTAGCCATTTTTGACTTTGAAGACAGGAACTAAACGAACCTTAACTTTTTCAGCGGCATCGTTAACGCTAGTGCTAGAAGCATGTTTTGTTGTCTTGGTGACTGTAGCTTCACTAATGGCCATTAAGACTCCTGTAGTAATACCGCATACTGCAATTAGTTTGACTTCAGTTCTCATTGTTGGGCTTTGGTTGATTGGCCTATGGATGGTCTTTCAAGCCAGAAAAGGCTTACCTTGGAAAGCTGAAGCCCTTGATGCCACGCCAGGTCGTAAACATAGTGAACGACAGGTAGTCGTAAATCATCCTACCCTTAAGGTGGCCGCTATGACCAAAGTATTTGGAATTTTAGCAATAGCTAGTGCTGCTACGCTTATTTCAGGTTATGGATTAGCTACAACCGGTAACGAAATTGCTAGCGCTTATAACATTAATAGTGGCCTATTCGCAGCTACCTTTATAGCCCTTGCTGGGGCGCTGCCGAACATAAGTACGGGTATAGCCTCTATTAAACTAGGTGACTACAACTTGGCCATAAGTGATGTTTTCGGCGGTAATGCTTTCTTGCCTGCTCTCTTTGTAATTTGTGATCTGATAACTGGTAATGCTGTCCTTAAAAATGCATCGAGTAGTGATATATGGTTTGCGGCGCTTGGGGCGTTGCTCACAACTATATATGCAATCGGTCTTATCGTTCGGCCAAGGCGAGTCTATTTGCGTCTGGGTATAGATTCAATATTTGTAGTTCTGCTTTATGTGACAGGCATAGCGTTCCTTACGGCGATACACTAGTTGTGTGTAAGCGGCTATAATAGCAGTGTGAGCGAAATCGTAAGCCCCCATCCTCAAGAAAAGCATAAATCTCAGCGAATGAACTGGTTGAGAGCTGCCGTACTAGGGGTTAATGATGGGGTTGTCTCTACGGCCAGTATTATGCTCGGTGTTCTAGCTGCTAACGCCAGTCGCTCCACCATTTTAATCGCAGGCTTTGCGGCATTGTCTGCAGGTGCTTTATCGATGGCCATGGGTGAGTACGTTTCGGTCAGTTCTCAAAAGGACTCAGAGCAGGCAGATATGGCTATTGAACAACGCTCATTAGAATCAAATCCTGATCAAGAGTTAGCCGAACTTGCTCATATTTACGTTCATAGAGGTCTTGAACCAGAATTAGCTAACAAAGTAGCTAAGCAGCTCCATGAACATGACGCAAAAGCAGCACATTTAAGAGATGAGCTGGGTATCGACGTAGAGGCTTTAGCTAATCCAGCACAAGCGGCATTAGCTTCTGCCGTTTCGTTTTCAATTGGTGGGACTGTGCCAATCATAGGAGCTCTGGTTTCAAGTAAGAGCATGGGGGCATGGGTTATTGTTATCTTCTCATTATTAGCCCTAGCAATATCGGGAGCTATTGGTGCCTTTATTGGCGGTGGCCATAGAGTGCGTGCAGCTGCTAGAGTTTTCTTTGGTGGTGGAGCGGCAATGGCTATTACGGCATTCATAGGACACTTAGTTGGGCATAGCTTATAGCCCTAGCAGGACTGGAACCAAATAACTTCTTAGAAAATTTGGTAAAACAAAGCCTCTGCCTTAGTGACAGAGGCCAAATATGCTTGGTTTCGGGGGCAAGAGGTAGTAGCGGCGGGAGCGGCAACAGTTCCAACGACGCCGGCAGCACCACTAATGCTGCGCCCGCCACTGCCTCGACTAAGTTCAATATCACACCAAGCTTCCAAACGGTCAGCGGAAGGGGTACGGTCTCAGCGACCGTTCGTGATGGGAATATAACCGTCTGGCACCTCGCGATGACTCCATCGCTGAAGGGCTTTGAGCTTGTAGTCAAAATCTATGCTCCATATAAAGACTTCCCGGGTGCGGATAATAATAATTACGGTACCCCCAGCAAGCAGCTCGGCGTCACCTGCATAGACATAGATGCCGGAGGCGGTAATCAGTACGAGGTGTACCCACTCCAATACAACTTGGTATACAACAGTGGTGCTGTTTGGGGAACTATTACTTATTCAGCCATAGTCCCAGGTAGTTATGTACTCGACCTGGGATGCACCGGCAACTATACGACTCCTCTTGGGAAATTGAGCATAGATAATTTGGGGATAGCCGCAGGGTCAACGAGCAACATGGCGGACGATGCCATGGTGGTTTATGGTGTCAATACATCTGCCGCAGACACAGTGGTGAAGTTCGGCGCTATCCGAGGGATCGGAGACAGCTCCCCAGGCTCGCCTACATCGCAAGCATGCCTCGTGCAGGACGGCTCTTCAGGTGCAACCTGGCATCCTGCGCAGAGCGCCATCAATCAAGAGATACGCGGTACCTGGGACGTGGACCAGTTGTTTAGCCGATCATGGTTTGAGACTGGCACTCTTACATTCAATGAATCAGCATCTCAGATTAAGCACGCCCTCCTCGACTACCCATGTCAGGGCACTAACTCGGCCGGGATCACCATGCCATAAAGAGAGCATGAGCCTCACGGGCGGTTCCTCCTAGAGTTGTACGCCCCCGTTGTATTGCTCTTGTCTCTCTTTCCTGTCATACTGCCTGGCAGGTTAATAACTCTATGGCTCGTACCCCCCGCCAACCACCAACCAAGGACAAGAAACTAGCTGAGCAAGCACGGTTGCTGTTAGCGAGCCCATACTTCGTTGGTACACAGGATGGGGCACTGCTGGCGGAGAAGCAACCAATCTTCTTGGTGCTGGCAGGGTTGAAGCCGTTGGCAGAGGCCAGCTCAGGTCACCGGGAAACAACAGCGAATGGACGTCACACGGCATTCGATGATCCCGCTGCGGTCGGCTCGTTCTTACGCTCTCTCGGCCTCCACTACCGGCTGCGCCATGACGAACATGCCACTGATGCGCTGGTAGCCCTGCAACCTGGGTTGCTGGACAAATACGAGCAAGCTGCGGCCGACGATGTAACAACTACCGGGGAGTTATTCGGATACCCTAAGACCGCGGTAACTGCCATGGGTACGTATGTCCAGACTGGCAACGAAACAGTGCTGCTCCCGGTACAAGAACAAGACGACATCGAACGTAAAGCGGGGCTCAGGGATACATACTTTGTAAACTTCCGCTTCTCAAGAGATCACTGGAAAGATGAACTTGCCATCTGCCAACACTGGTACGAAGTGCTGCGGACCTACGGCTTGGCATAATCCGTACGATGCCTACCGCCGTTTGTTGTCGAAGAACTTCTTGACCTGCTCACGGTGAGGGGCACTCTGCGCGGAAGATGCAGATCATACGCGGCACGCTCAGTGCAGCACTGTCTCGGGCGCTCCGCGAAGAGTTAGTAATGCGGAACGTGGCCCGCCTTGTGGAGCTGCCGCAGTGGCAGCCTGCCACGGTCCTCCCCTGGTCCGCCCAAGAGGCCAAGGAATTCCTGGACGCTGCCAAGGATGACCCGCTCTACCCTGCCTTTGCGCTGCTGGTCCTGTACGGCATGCGCCGGGGAGAGGTGCTCGGGCTACGCTGGCGTGATGTTGACTTCGAGCGCGGGTTGCTGTACATCCGGCAGCAGCTTGGACGAGTGGGCAAGACGCTCTACCAGGGGCCCGTCAAAACGAAGGCTGGGCAGCGCGACTTACCGGTGCTGGCGATGGCACGAATAGTGTTAACCGCGCAGCGAGAGCGACAACGGCAGTACCAGGTTGCGGAGGATGCGGTCTGGGTCGATTCAGGTCTTGTCTTTACAACAAACAGCGGTCGTCCCATAGAGCCACGCAACTTAGAACGCTCGTTCAAGCGGATCTGCACGCAGCGCGACATCCGGATAATAAAGATTCACCACATACGGCATACGGCCGCGACTTTCTTGAAAGCACAAGGTGTGCCAGCGCGAGATGCACAACTAATCCTCGGCCACTCGCACATATCCATCACGCAGGAGATTTATCAGCACGACGACATGGAGACACGGACAGAAGCTCTTGCCAAAGTCGAAAGGTTGTTCAAGGACGATAGTGAGTGGCCGACACGACGGACGTTGCCGTCAGGACTGCCGTCAAATAGCCGTCAAGGTTCTGGGTTTGTACAAAGTTACATCAGTTCTGTATCTGGTCGAATTGGTTGCGGGGGCAGGACTCGAACCTGCGACCTCGTGGTTATGAGCCACGCGAGCTGCCGCTGCTCCACCCCGCTATAACATGGAAACTTAAGCTTTTGTTATACACAATTTTAACAGATACGCCCCACCTCCGTCAATCTGAAACTGGCTGACGGTGCAGGAGGAAATCCATCCAAGCCTGGAAGTTCCGCTGATACGTTGAGGCCTTCTGTGCCACTTTCGCTGCCGGTGTCTGTCCACTGGGCAGATTTACCGTGTGTGCTAACGCTACCTGTTTTGGGATAATGAATTCCGTTTCTCCTGGGGCGCCGAGCCCAAAATTCTGGCGAGCTTGCAGCTCTAGGTATTGGTTGGTGTTGTAGTATTCATTTTGCAAGGCAAGATCACTATCACTTAATTGCTGCACATCGTTCTGCTGCTGTAAGAGGGCAATTTGTTTCTGCAACCCATAGTTCGTATTAATCGCCTTAACGCAGCTCCAGCTTATGAGCAGGGCAATACCCAGAAAAACTAGTACTCCGATCAGTCGGATATCACTAAGCTGCCCAATGAATGCATTGACCCCATGACGATAGCGTTGTATGTTTTCTTGAATGTTTGTCGGCATGACTCAATGTGAAGTATATAACGCTTTCAGCGAAATCTGCTATACTCATCTCTGTTACCAACTGCCACCTGACATGGGGATGTAGCTCAGTGGTTAGAGCAGGCGGCTCATAACCGCTTGGTCGCAGGTTCGAATCCTGCCATCCCCACCATGACAGTCTTACTCGAACCTGTGCCCTCCAAGGTCAGGACAAGCGAGTCAATCAAGGTCTCCCGGTCAGGGGCAGCCTCCGCAAGGAGGGTGCCCCTGCTGTCTGTCTGGCCCTGTACAGCCCTGGGACTGACTGTGGGTGCCGCTCGTCGGTAATACGTATCCTCCTGAGTTGGTTCCTGCCCTCGCCGGTACCAGACCTCGTAGGCTCCCATGAGCACGTCAAAGGGCTCTCGGAGTTCCTGCCCGGTGATCTTGCGTCCATCTACGTAGAGCTTCGAGACCGGATTCCTTCCAATGTAAATCACGTACTAACTAGTTGGCTCTATTACAATCAACGCCAACGCACTTTGCTGGGAATCAGTGATGAGCCTCGAAATCCAGTTGATCTGTATTTCGATATCGCCGGTAATACCGCACTCGAATATCGAAATGAAAGAACGATGGAGGTTCTGGCGCACGAATGCTCGGAGCGGGATCTTCACTTGTACGTGCGCAGTGCACCGATGATTGAAGAGCTTCGTCGGGCTACCAGGTCGGAGCAATAGCGCACCTAAGCATTCAGGTAGGAGAAGGTCCGCCCTATCTGGATGCAGTTCAGCAGCTTAGGGGGAAAGATGGACAGATTTGTAGATATCATCGATCGCTATCTGGAAGTATCAAATGTCTATAGTCAGCGGATAGATCAAGTAATCGCAGATAGTGGGAGCGGCAAGGAATCACAAAAGGAGCGCGCCCAGCGCCTCGTAAGTATTCTGGAGAACGTAGATCTTCGGGCTGCGGCCAAGCCCGTGCCGACAGTCACACAGGCGAACGCGCTTGGGCAAAGTGTCGCACCGACCAAGGATGTACTCCTCGCGACGAAGAAGTACCAAAGTATCGTCCTAGAGCGCTTTACTAAAGGGAGATCGAGCCTTCTAGCTCCAAGAAACTCGAATCGTTTGGTGGGTACTCTAAAACTTCCGCCGGAGCAGTTTCTAGCATGCTTTAGTACAGTATCATACGCTTGGGATATCTTGGTTGAGTTGGCTAGTATCTCTGTGCTTCCAGACACCGAGACTCTTGCTGCGCGAGATATGGTCTATATGCATTGTGCTGAGTTGGAGGCACATCTCCGTGCCATAATTGCGGAAGCGCTTCTCGCACGTCCTGGCGCTCAAGAGATCAAGCTCAACTGGTCTATCGACTTGAGAGATCTACTCAGGCTCAATGAGCAGGGACTCCTTGTACCCCGAGCCGTCGAAGCAGTTGTCCCAAAGTCACCGGATGAACTTATCGCAATGTTGGCAAAGTGTCTTGGGTCAACACTTGCCAGAATTGTGCTACCCGATTCTGATGACGATCGTGACATAGTACTAGCGCAGTTGAAGAAAAGGGAGGACAATTTCGCTGAGTTGCTCGACGAGGGTTTTACCATGAGGCAAGCGCAGACTATCGCCGACACATTGGTGAGTTTTGGCCTTCGTGCCGGTTACGGAGTTTGGTTTGCCGCCACAGAAGACAATGTCGAGGCAAGAAGTTCGCTTCGTAAGAACATTCTGTTCTGCACAAGGATCCTGCTTGACGAAGCACGCTGGCGCGTCTGCAGAGATGCTGCGCGTCTAGCTATTGAGCTAGTGCGAAGGGATAACGAACAGAATGGGGCTGAAGACCCGGGCTATGGTACGTACATGCTGAAGGCCAACTGGTTCTGGTGCAGGAGGAAGCTAGATGAAGATATCAGGGAGGAAGTAGAGGCCTGGGACACCAGCAAAATCCATCCACGATATGAGTTTCTTAAGATGGTCTTGCTGGAGCGATATGACGATGCCGTGAGGTTGGCTCAGCAGCTACTGAAGCCTGAGCCGGGAACGGGATCCGCGAACATGTGCGCGGAGGAATTCAATGAATGGCCCATCCTTGAGTTTTTCAGAGAGTCAAAAGAGTACGGTAGGCTTGGCATCACGGCAGCGGTCAGAACGTAGCCGAACGTGGCCCGCAGGCTGGATTGCTGTGGGCCTTGTTCTTTCTTCACTCGCTTCTACACTGTTGTGGAACATCGAGCGGACGATCTTTGGAAGAGTGGCTACTGCCTCATGGGATAGCCTACTTACCGCAACAACGTCCGTTGCCAACGTTATGGCTACAGCTGGGTTCCTGTGGGCCACATATCGGCTTCTTAAGGAAACTGAGCGATCGAATAGCCTGACTAGAGACCTCACTCTGCAGCTCCATTCTGACTCACTGACACCTTTCATTACTTTCGAAAAAATCGAACACGACCTGCATCTTACGAGCCAGAGCAATCCCACATTGGTAGTTCGTGAGGTCTCCCTAGCGGAGGGTTCCAAGGTACTTATAAATAATGAAGTTACTATGGACCTATGCGAGCTTCGGCTTAGTGGAGACATTGCTGTTAGCGTCGGCAATTACGCATCATCCGCAGCAGAAATAACCGTGGACTTGCTCGTAGAAGGTCACAGTTATTCAAGCAAGGCTTTTGTGGGCTCGAAAGATACGATAGAGAAACATTTTCCGGTAGCTGTAGACCTTACTGAAGCAGACCAAGTTCGACAGATCCTTAGTTCTGAGGGTTGTCTAGCAGTACAGGTCAGAGCGCGAGGTCCAGGTGCATCGGCAGACGAGATCATCGCAACACGGGTTAAGCTTAACCCTAGGACTCGCTCGGAGGACTCAGCGGTGCTGATCCCGGGAACCGATATGGATACTGAACGTAGTCGGATCTACTCAAGAGTGATAGGATAGACGAATGACGACACCTAGGATCAACAGCGGATTTACCGTCGGAGTGATTGGTACAGGGGTCGGTATCCGAACGCATGCAGTTGGTTTCCAAAGCTTGCCCGGGGTTTCAGTAGTGGGGGTTGTTGGAACATCCGTAGATCGAGCAAAGTCGCACCTCTCCTCAGCCGGTATAGATCCAAACCTGGCTTGCTCGATGGAGGAGCTGCTTACCCGCAAGCCGGATCTAGTGTGTCTAACTACGCCACCCGGAGAACGCGAGCAATATGTCGGGCCATTGGCGGCTACTGGCAGCGCCCTTCTCATCGAAAAGCCCCTCGCAACGAGCCTAGAGATTGCACAACGCATCTACGAACCACTTCATGCCGATAGGAATCGTCTGGTATTTTTCGATACACAGCTTAGGGGACTTCCGGCGTTCCAGTGGTTGAGGGGGAGGATACAAGAAGGAGAACTCGGGAGCGTCTATTACATTGCGCTTCGTGAGCGTACCTCGGCGTTTCGGAAGGATCGCATAGCCACGTGGCAAGAGCACCAACACACGGGTGGCGGGCAGCGCCTCGCGATGGGACCACATCTCCTGGACCTAGGCATGTACCTGGCGGATAAGGCCTACGAGGGTGCGGACTTGGGTGGCGACTCCTGCGGGGGAACCATGACACCTAGGGGTTCGTGGGCTAAGGATGTGCAACCGAGCGAGGATCTTGCAGACGAGGCGTTCCGCGGACTGGTGGATGTGGACGGGTGCTGGATAGATATGTTCACGACCGCCATAGGTGTGGGGCCGCGCATCATCGAGTTCGACATAGAAGGAACAGAGGGAATAGCGCGGTTCACATATCGAGATGGTCACGGGATGCTTGAGGTCCATGGCAAATCTGGACACAACAAGCTGTGGATAGTCCAGGACGGGCAACTTAGTGATGAAGGGGCGCCAAGTGAAGGCTTCAACCCCTCTTTGTTCCGTATAGCATTTCCCAGTTACGCGCGGGAGATCGTAGAGACGGTTCAAGGCCACTCGTCTGGAACTAATCTCGCGACATTCGAGGACGGGATGAGCAATACAGCTATTCTCGATGATCTTGTTGCGAGGGAGCGTGCGCAGTGACTGACGAAGCAAGCGCTACAGTCGATGTCTTCGACCGAGCGTCCAATATTATTCGAGCCGGGACGGTCGCCGGACTTGCGACGGATGGGAAGAACGGTCCAGACCTCTGCGCAGTTTTCTATGTCGTTATGGAAGGGGGGCGACTCGGCTTTAAGAGTCGGCGTTCTAGTACCCATATGCGGAATCTTGCAACCAGGCCTCAGGCTGCCGCTCTGGTCTATGCGCACACCAGCACTTACAGCGCGAAGTTCGGTGTACAACTTAAAGGCGTAGTTCGAGGGACCAGGAACCTGGATGAGATGGCAGAGTTGGTCGAGCTTTATGTCGACCAGTTTCAAGGGGCTGGTAAGAAGCTTGGCAGCATAGAGACATTGGCTGACCCTACTACTGAGAGCACCTTCTTCGTCTTTGAGATTGCAGAGTTTAGGCTTGTAGATGAAAGCCCCCAGGGCAATTTCACGATGCTAGATTTCGAGCCATTCGCGTCTAAATTGTAGTTGGCCCCGCCTAGTGACGAGGTGCTATAGAGCTTCCTATCGCCATTACTAGTAGTAGAAGTGCCACGCCTGAAGCCACCCATCCCCTATTTACCCATCTGTGTTTATTGAGAACATTTTTAGACAGAATTACAATTTGATTTGCCAATGCCTCAGCTTCGAAGGCATCATCTGCCTGTTGTAGGTACATAACCATATGTGGCGGATGTAGTGTGGCGATCATGCCAAACCACCAAGAGACTGCTGGAGTGTAGGTTTTAAGATCTAATGGGTCTACACCAAACTCCCTCACCAGCCTTTGGATATTAGCATTCCGCATACGGGAGAATAGGCAGGTGATCGCGCATATGATAGAGATGACCATTGCGCACCCTAGTGCTATTAGGAGTGCCTGTGTTACCACATCGTGTGTCGAATAAGAGGATAGTAGATTCGCGCCGACGTCCATACCTTGTCAGCTCAGTCGTGGAAGGCGTGCCTGGGGGATACGTTACCTACCACATCTACGCTCGCTATCCGGATGCGACTGCGGATAGGCCGATTCCCATCACCTTCAATATTGTTGAAGCAGAACTGTCTCCAGAGACGCTCGATGCACTCAACAATATGTTGCATTACGGAACGCCTGTGAGCCTGCCCGAGTCAGCGATAAGCGATATCAATATCGACATGCCAGCAGGCCTGGGACTGGAACATGGGAGTGGCAGCGTCTATCTGGGCCCAGCCCGGGCGAGCAGCGATCAGCCAGGGCGCGCTGTTTGGGCGATCATTCCAGTGGAGAGCATGGAGCCTGTCGCCCAACTAACATTTGAGATGGAGGCACCGACCCGTGGCATATCCGGTGGCATGCGGGTCCACGGCGTCGATACCACCGGAGTCGTAGAGGCAACTATACAAATCGATCCGCCCGGAGAAGGGGACCGGAGGGTAAGTCTGTCAATATCTATCGTCGATCCGGCAGGTAAGCCAGTCGGGCAAGCCCTTCCTGGATTGCGTTTCCTCCGAGTATTTAGTCAGCCAAATCGCCTTGCATTTGGGCGTGAGTATGGACCGCTATCTATTGCTGACGGGATTCCCCTGCCAGAGACATCGCACTCAGTCCCGGCCATAGCTCTTGAGTATACCGAATCACTCGAAGCGATCAGCCGCCGCAGTGGCAAGCTGATTAACTTGCCAGACCTCAATCAAGTTGACAAGGAAGACTACAGGAACATAATTGGTATCGGTAGAGTTCTCCGTGGCGAACGGGTTCCTGTGACGTGGACGTCAATCACTGCGCATACCCGGCCAGGAACGAGCGAGTTGGAGGCTATAGCGAATCCACTGGCCACCTCTCAGAATCTCACTCTCCAACTCTCTGGTGTTCAACACGACCTTGGGCAATTCTATACATACCTGCTTTCGGCTCGTATAGAAGGCGACTTGAATGCTGAGCCAGACTCCAACGGAAACATACCGATCACGATAGTTCCTGATGGCAGTGACCAGGCGATTATGACGAATTATTGGCTTACCCCCGAAGAGGTTCGAGAAATGGCTAGTCTGGCCGTCCCGCACACTCTCCCTGTCAGTGGCCAGGAGAGTGGCTTGTAATAGGATGAGATAATCCAAGGTTTGTGTCGACTTCTTATCCGAAGCACGCTGCACCGCAATTAAACTTAGCTAACCATATCCTCCGGCCTCACGAAGGTCGAGATGTCAGAACTCGGCACACACTCACCTTTAGGCGTGCGGCGTCTCTTCCGCGCGGGTAGCTCGGGTGGTTCGTACTCAGGGTCAGTCCAACCACAGCGCTCGCATCTGCCAGCCACCAGGCGGTATGACCTGCATCTCCCGCAACGGAGAGTCTGCCCTCCCAACCGCAACCGGGCCGCGGTGAAGGTGCCGAGCAGATGCTCGACGGCCTTGAGCCCGATCTCGGCATTCATGCGCGCCGCGTTCTTTGCATGGGTCAGCCAGTTGACGTACTGCCAGGTCTCGACCGACACCTTCTTGAGGTAGGAGCGCAGGTGTGCGCTGGACTCACCTTCTGCCAGCCGGTTCGCGAGCAGCTCGGTCCATGCCTTGAAGTCAGCGGCCTTGGGGTAGGTCGCGCTTCTCTGACGACCAAGCTAGCCGATTGGGGTCATAGGAGGCATACGGAACTGTGACCGGTTCGGTAGGAAGGCTATGGCGTGCTACAACTGCCTCGGTGTATGCGATGAAACGAGAGCGAAGGACATTGCAAGTGGCATCCGAGATGCGGTCAGGCCCAATGCCTTCGTTGAGAATTCCCAACTCCTCAAAATGCTTGAGATTGGAAAGACCCCGGCTAATAGCAGCTTCCATAGCCTGGGCAATAGTGCGTGCGTAGCCTTCCCCGCCCCCAGCGCCCTTGGTGCCCGACTCGGTATAGCCGAGACAAAACTCCCTCGGTTCTGGAAACGTCAAGAGACGGAGGGCTTTCCTGTAGGAAGGGCTACGAGGATTGCGATTGCCTTCGGCAATGAGATGGAAGCATGTGTCAAAGTGGCTAATGAGCTGATCGTGAGCACCATGCCAGTGACTACGGTTCTCCTTGAAGATCAGGAACGGGTCAACGAAGAGAGGCGTGTCGGTGTCGAGGATGGAGTCGAACCAATCATCCTCAGGCCCTCGGGAGACATTAAAAACTTCACTAAACAGCATGCAATACCTACTATATAGAAATATACGCGAACGCGACTAGGGGTGCAAAAGATCCAAACCGGACATTTGACAGAGCGACCCTCGCGCACACCAGGTTTAGCACTCAGGGGGGTAGAGTGCCAAGTCCTGTGACTCCGTACTACCAGACATCTACGGACCGTTGCATCAGCAACACGCTGGAACGTGGGATTCTCCGGGAGTGCCCCGCGTGGCTCTGCGGTTCTGTCGTACCCGACCCGCAGACTGAGAGCGTCCGCCCCGCCGGGCGTCCGAACCGGGCGGTCTCCCGGAAGAAGAGAAAAGGAGGCGGTCAGCATGGCTGACCGTCGAGCTGGTCCCCACCAAGGCCCGTACGTGCCATCCCCTGGCGGCGGCAAGGAACCGCGCAGTCGGAACAAGGATGGCACCTGGCGGGCCAAGCGCAGCGACGCGGGCAAGCCCCGCAAGTCTGGCGGTGGGACCAGCAAGAAGGGCAAGTAGTCGCCTTCAGGGGAAGTCGAGCGACTACTTGATAGCGGGTGAAGACGCTGCTGCGCATGGGCAAGCTCGTCAGCCAGCCAAGATTCTTTCGAGTAGCGGGTAAGAAGGTCCACCATTGTATGCAGCGCGACATATAAGGCATTCCCTTTTTTGTGTATTGTTTCATTCCGAATATCCCATGACTTCAGATAAAATCGTTGATATAACTTTCTGACGAAACGAGAAACGATGAACAGCCCAAGCCAGCAGACCATACAAACCTATAACGAGCATGTCCAAGACTATGTAAATCACGCCCAACGCGATGTTCCCACTAGTGTAAAAAGGTTAATAGATAAAGCCGTAGCTGGTTATTCCAAAAGATCACGTATACTTGAGATCGGTAGCGCCACGGGGAGAGATGCTGCATACTTGCAAAGTTTGGGATATGCGGTTGAATGCAGTGATGCCCCCCCTAAGTTTGTTAGGCTGTTAAAACAGAATGGTTTCAACGCGCGTAAAATTAACGCTATAACTGATGAACTTGACAGTGGTTACGATCTGGTATTCGCTAATGCAGTACTGCTTCACTTCACTCGCGAGGAAACGAAAATAGTCATAGGAAAAATTTATAGAGCACTCATTGACCACGGTAGGTTTGCTTTTGCGCTGCAACGAGGAGAAGGAGAAGAGTGGAAAAAGAATCTTAGTAATGCACCCCGTTACTTTTGCTATTGGGGCGATGAGCAGATACAGGCTCTGATTAAGCGCATAGGATTTGCTAAGGTAGAAACTACTGATATCGAGCCTGCCGATAGATGGATGCACGTGATTGCGTACAAATAGCCTAGAGCTCGTATTTCTTTAGTATCGCTTTCTGAACTAAAGTGTTTGTGGACTGTATTTCCTAGAATAGTGACGCCTGCGCCCGCTTCTGTTGATGCCGTTTCAACCGCTTCTCAAGCGCCACCATCTGCGAGTCTATACGCCTCGGCAGTACGTCCTCTGGCAATTCGGCGACAAAGCGGGAAGGGGTGCTGGCTTGTTTGCCCCGCCATTGGCACATACATATATCCAAGCGATGCTGTGCCCTGGTGATGGCAACATAGAAAAGTCGCCGTTCTTCTTCAATGTCTTTGGCATATGCTTTCGGCAATATACCTTCCTCGGCCGCGCATAAAAAGACAACCGGAAATTCAAGCCCCTTGGCACTATGGATGGTCAGAAGGCTCACTACATTGAGTGTCGGATCATAGAAATCCTGTTCGGCAATATGCTCAACATGTTGCAAAAAGGCCTGTACCCCCGCCAAGCCCTCGCCGAATTGGACTGCAACACCTGCCAACTGCTGAAGATCTGTCTGCGATATGACGTCATGGAGGTGATAGAGGTCGGCAATATGCTCAATCAGTGAGGAGACTGACTGTAGTTTAGCATCTTGCTGCAGCTGCATCAAAAACGACTGTAACTTTTTTCGAGAGACGCCCCGCAGTGCCGGCACTGCAGTGAGCGCTTGGGGTGGCATTTCCGATGAGACAACTGCTTGCAGAATCGATAGTACCGCCTGAATAGCCGGTTGTTCATATGGTGACTGCTCGCCAGCGACCTGGTAAGGAATACCGGAGCTGGCAAACCGCTGCCGCAAAACGCGCGCCGCCCGGTGAGTTCGGTAGAGTACCGCATAGGAGGAAGGGTCGGGGAAGGCGGACGCCTCACTGCCACTGAGCATATCACTACCGCCAATACCGCTCTGTATTTCCCGTATAATATATGCGGCCTCACTATATTCGTTGAGCGTCTGCAGGCCGCATGCCACTCCCATGTCGTTTTGCATACTCCTTTGCTTGGTGCCGGGGAAAATCCTATTGGCAATGGTCACGATACGCCGCGCCGAGCGATAGTTGCAGTGGAGTGTTATCGTTTGCGCCTTGGGGTAATCTTGCCGGAATCGTTCAAATAATCCGCTGTGCGCTCCACGAAAGCCGTAGATCGACTGTTTAGGATCTCCGATTACGCAAATGTTATCCGTGGCAGTAAGCAGACGAAGCAATTCGTACTGCAGCTCGCTCGTGTCTTGAAATTCATCAACCAGCACGTAGCGATATGCTGGTTTCAATTGGCCGGTTTCCAGCAGCCGATAGGCCCCGACGAGCAGATCATCAAAGTCACAGACACCGCGAGATTGCAAAGCCTGTTCATAGGAATCGAGCAGAGAGCGGGTTGCCGCGGGTATAGCGTGCCGCAGAGCAGTTTTGGCGTTGGACAAAAGCAAGTTGAGTTCACGGGAAGAAGCCCGCTGCAGGCCTTTGGGGCGAGGAAGCTGAGCAATCAGCCCGCGTCGATCGATCTCCCCGATGATCGGGCGGGATTGCCTCGCCTCACTTAACAGTCTGTGACCAAACGCATGGAAAGTGTAGACAGCTGGTAGGCTGGATGCATCTGTTAGTTTTTGCCCCAAACGACGTTTTATTTCTTGGGCAGCTTTACTGCTGAACGTCAGAGCCAAAATTTTGTCTGACGGGATGGATTTTGATTCACACAGGTAAGCCAAGCGAGCTGTCAGTGTTTTGGTTTTGCCGCTGCCAGGACCAGCAATTATCTGTATCGGGCCTTCGGTTGTCTCCACAGCAGAGCGCTGCTGCTCGTTGAGTTCATCAAAGATTCCCATGCGTGGCACCTTTTCAAAGCAGACTCGTCTGCTGCAACGTGTCAGCCCGCTCGGCTGCGTCTTTAAAGACCCGGATAGTACCATATACTCCATCAAAACCAGGTTCCCGATACACTTGTCCGCCCCTGATACGCTCAACGGCCAGTGCCAGAAGTGCATGACGTTCTCTGATATGATCGATTGGCAAGGCCCGCAGGATAGCAAATTCGTTGCCCAAAGCTCCTATCACTCCATGATACTCGTCGACTACCGTCCGGCTGCCGATTGAACGGAGTCCTTTCAATTCGGCGATAACTTCGAAAAGTGGCACAATATACTCCACTTGTTTGGCTGGCATTGTCGACTGTGCAGGAATATCAGCCAGCTGTTCGACCCGATTGCCGACGCCAACTACCAGGGGTTTGCTGCAGATCGGGCAGGAGCCGTTGTGCTGCTTAGTTTGGTCAGGTGAAGAACGTACCTTGCAAATCCGATGACCATCGGAGTGATACTTGCCCTCTTCAGGAAAAAATTCAATGGTGCCCATAAGTCGGGCGTCGTTATCTTTAATACCACCGATGAGTTCGTCATAGCTCGGTTCTGCCCGCAGCACGGTTGCTTCCCTGCCGAGGCGCTGTGGTGAATGGGCGTCAGAGTGACTTGTAATCGCTACATCTTTTAGCTGACTCAGCCGCCAGTTCATCGGCGGGTCAGACGACAGCCCTGTTTCAATAGCCCGTACCTCAGGCGTGAGTTCTTCAAAGGCCTCAGTGAGAGTATCGAAGCCTGATTTGCTACCGAATAATCCGAACCAGGGTGTCCAGATGTGGGCCGGGATATAAAGGGATCGGGCGTCGGTATCTAAGACCATCTGCAGTAACATTTTGGAGTCAAGGCCCAGAATCGGCCGGCCATCAGCTTTGAGATTACCGACCCTCTCAAGTCTACTATTGAGCCGACTCACCGCCGTAAGATCAGGCAGCACAACCAATTGATGCAGCTTACGTACCCGCTCGCCTTTCCGGTAGATTGTCGCGATCTCCACGCTCGGTACAAACCGGATGAGCTGATTGCGCACCGTCGGCGGTAGCTGCCGGTCGATCGGCTCGGCTAGCTCATGCCGCAACCGAAGCAAATCTCCCTCGGCTGGTTCCAGTTTTTCCCTCATTTCAGCAAACCATTCCGGGTGAGTACAGTCACCGGTGCCGATAATATTGATACCCTTTATCTTGCCCCAGCGATACAACTCCTCAAAAGTACACTGCGGGCTCGTTGCCCGGGAATAGTGAGAGTGAATATGCAGATCAACAATCAGCTCTTGCGCCATAGCCTAGATATGCCTCCGCAGGCCTAGCCTTTCACTCCCAACGAAAAACCCGAAACGCAATGGCATAGATCACAATCAGCCAGACTGCCATAATACCCACCTGCGGCCCGAGCGTAGTCAAATCCTTACCCTCGGTGGCGATAAACCGAATACCGTCAATAACCGGTGTCAGTGGCAAGTAGTTGGTGATATGCTGTAGCCACTGGGGCATCAGGTAGCGCGGAAAAAACGTACCACTTAAGAACATCATCGGGAACGTGACGATGTTTCCTAAGGGAGCTGCCTGGCGCTCATTACGGGCCCAGCCACCGACAGCCAGCCCAATACCTAGAATCAAGACTATGCTCAGGATGACAAAGAGAGATAGCTCAAAGTAGTTACCGACCATCTTAAGATGGAAAACGCTCAATGCCACTACGAGCATGACCGCGACCGAGATGAGCCCAATGACCGCCTGGGAGAGCATATTTGCCAAAAAATACTGCCATACCCGGAGCGGCGTGGTATGGAAACGGCGCAGCACACCCTGTTTTTTGAGCTCAGGAAAGACGTTGACCGGTCCGAAGATACCGAGCCCTAAAATGGCGAAGCCGACTAAGCCGGAGAAGGTATAGTCGAATTGGGTCAATCCGGCCTTCCCGGTTTGCTGCGTCGTGACGCTGAGGGGTGGCCGCGGAATATGCAGCAGCTGTACATCGATAGCCTGGAATTGATCCGCCAGCACTGACGCCAGCGTTTTAGCAGCCTGGGCATTGTTCTGGGAGTAGCGAACAATGGCCTGGCCAGATGGGTAGGTAGTATTGGACTGAGCAGCGCCGAAACCGGGGGGCAGGACCACAGCAGCGTCAATACTGCCGTGCTCCATATTGTTGTCGGCCTGAGCAAACGTACTGACACTGCTGTCCACCTTGAAGAGCTTGTTGTGTCTGAGCCCCACTGCAAACTGAGTGGCAAACGGCGTTTGTGACTGGTCAATCACAGCAATTTTGAAGGAAACACCTGGGTTTTTGCCAAAGATGCCGCCAAATACAAACAGGAAAATTAAAGGAAAAGCAATGGTAAAGAAAATCGCCGTTTTATCACGGAAGTAGCGTTTAGTACTGATCTTGGCAAAAATAATGACCGGGTAGAGTTTTCGGCGCCAGCCTCGGAGCGGTTTTTTTGGACCATTGGCGTGTACCCCATGTCCGCGCAGTTGGAGCCGTAGCAGCCGGGCCACTAAGAGTATTATAACGACAAGGGCAATCCATAAAACACTCATTACTAGCTCCGCAGTCCTTTCCCGGTCAGATCCATAAATACATCCTCTAGATTGGCTTTTTCGATCTGCTGCTGCTTTTGAAAACCTTTCGCCAGCAGTTGCTTGATGAGCTTGCGAGGCGTGTCGAGTGCTACGATATTGCCGTTGTCCATGATGGCTACCCGCTCGCATAGCTGTTCAGCTTCTTCCATGTAGTGCGTTGTCAGCACAACACTCATGCCCCTGCTTTGGATCGTGCGCACCAGCTCCCAGAGATTGTGGCGCGCCTGCGGGTCCAGGCCGGTCGTCGGCTCGTCCATGAAAAATACTTTGGGCTTATGCACCAACGCGGTGGCGATACTGAATCGCTGCCGCTGTCCCCCAGAAAGATTTTCCACGAGGTCGTTTGCTTTATCTAAGAGATTAACGTCACGGAGGAGTTCCGTAGCGTCAACCCGTTCACCGTAAGCCGCCGCGAACAGCTCAATCAGTTCATGCAGTCGGGTTTTGTCCTGGAAGGCTGGTGTCTGCGGCTGCACCCCGATAATCGCGCGGACCTCAAAGGGATGAGTTGCAACATCAACCCCGTTAATTGTCACCTTGCCGGCGTCAATGGTTCTGAGCCCCTCGATCATCTCCAGTGTCGTGGTCTTGCCAGCGCCATTGGGTCCAAGAATGCCGAAGATCTCTCCTTTTTCAACCTCAAAGCTTATACCGTTGACAACCTTATGATTGTCATAGGTCTTTTCTAGCTTAGAAACTTTTAAAATGGCGCTCATAACTCGTCCTACTATAGCAAAATATATAAGCTACTCCATAACAGAAACGCCCTCTGCTTGAAATCAGGGGGCGTTCACCGTTTCTATAGAGATACTCTAAGCGCGTTTGACAGTCAGAAAACCGTTGCGCACGTTCTCGCTCACCACGAAACCAGTCGGTAGTGCATCTACTGCCTCGGGTCGCTCATCTTTGCTGAAGTAATAGATGGTCTGCACCTTACCCCCGCGAAGCGTGACCTGTTTGGAGTTCAAGAAGTATGTTACACCCTTGCTGTTAGTGTGCTTGTATGCCATTGTGAGATTTCTCCCCCTATCTTAGTTAATGGTACCATTACCATACCCTGAGCGTTTTTTATTTGTCAACTGTTTTTTGCAGTCTTTCCACCGGAGCGGACCGCCAGGCTCTATAACATTCGGTGATTACTAAAGGCTAGCTGAGCGGACACTCCAAGCCTTCTTAGAGCCAATGCCGTGCCCAGTAGCCGAGGCCGTAGCGGAGCACTGTGGCTAACAGGAGTAGGGCAGTGACCAGCAAACTCCAGCCCGCCAGGTCAGGTGACCACTTGGGAGATACGAAATCGAACTCATAAAGGGCGGCAGGTATGCTCGGCAGGTGTACGCCATGAGTGGCCACATAGTTCTCGACGCAGGGAACCCGGGTTCGTCCGGAAAAACTGACGGGGTTAAGCTGCTGGCAGTAGTATTCTGCCTGCGTATAGACATGACCATTTTGTGCTTCGCTTTGGGCCTGGGCCGTCTGCAGCAGTCGCTGGTAAGTATATCTCAGCTGGATCGGCGGATAGACCGAATTACTGCCACTGGTTAAGGCTGTGTTCATATGCGCGCCGACATATGTTCGCAAGGTTTGCAGTGCAGCTTCGACATTACCTCCGTTTTTGTCGGCAGTGTAGACTTCGCTGCGCAATCGCGACATGGTGAGATTATTGCTACGCAACGCCGACAGGCAAATGACTGCACTGAGCACAAAGGCACTTGCTAGATATATCGTTTTGATTGCCCGAATACGTGTCCAAATATGATGTAGGAAGCGTTTGTCCATCGGTGGCCACCCTTCTAAGCCCCTGACTACTTATACTTACCCAGTATAGACCAAAACACATGCTAGACTGATACTATGCACATCTTCTTTTCCGGCATCGGGGGCATGGGCCTCGGCCCTTTGGCCCAGATCGCCCATCAAGCCGGCTATGATGTGTCAGGATCAGACAAGCAATCCTCCCTCTACATTGACTACCTCCGCAAGCAGGGTATTACCGACATTACCACCACCCAGGACTACACCACAATTAGCGTCTGTCACGAACGCCACCCCATCGACTGGTTGGTATATACCTCAGCGCTTCCAATGGAACACGCCGATCCCGATGAACTACGCTTCGCCCGGGAGCATGGTATCCGGTTCAGTAAGCGTGACGAGCTTTTGAACCACATAATTGAGGAAAAACGTCTGTCGCTCATTGCTGTTGCTGGTACACACGGTAAAACAACCACGACCGCCCAGGCCGTCTGGCTGCTCAACAGATTGGGCATCCCGACCAGCTATTCGGTCGGAGCCAAGCTGCCGTTTGGGGATATGGGCCACTTTGATCCGACCAGCCATTATTTCATCTACGAGGCCGATGAGTATGACCGAAACTTCCTCTATTTCCACCCGAGCTACTCCCTCATATCCGGGCTTGATTGGGATCATCCGGACATCTACCCGACCAGGGACAGTTATAACGAGGCATTTCGAACCTTCATAGAGCACAGTCAGCATGTTATTGCATGGCAAAGCGATATAACTCAGCTACAATTACCTAAAAAAACACATCTCACCGTACTCGATGACCACGAGCCGGCTATCGCTACGAGCCGCCTTCTCGGCGCTGTTAACCGCCGTAACGCCTGGCTGGTCGCCTGTGGCTTGCAGACAATTGCCAGTAAACCAGCCCGTGAGCTACTGGCGTTGCTCAACGATTTTCCGGGTGTGTCACGTCGGTTTGAGCAGATCGTGCCGCATCTGTACAGTGACTACGCTCACACGCCACCAAAGATCCGTGGTGCTCTCCAGCTGGCACATGAAGTCGCCGGTGATAACGTTGTTGTCGTTTATGAGGGGCTTCACAACAGCCGGCAGCATTTTATCAAGTCTGAACTGGCGCATCTCTTTGATGCGATCAAACAACTCTATATCGTGCCGAGTTATCTGGCTCGCGAGGATCCGGACCTCTCCCTGCTGAGCCCAAAGCATCTGCTGACATTGCTCAGCCCTGCCGCCCAAGCTCATAGCGAGACAGCCGGCCTGGACACTCATCTGCGACAAACTATTGCCAAGCATCTGGCGGCAAATGATCTTGTCCTGTGCCTTACTGCCGGCGGCGGCGGAAGTCTGGACGAGTGGCTTCGCCAGCAGTTCGGTATGGAACGATCAGATTCAGCCGATCAGTGATGCCCCAAAGAAGACCAACAGCAGTATACCGATAATCAACCAAAGCCAGGGATTCATAAGCAATAACGTCGTATGCTTGGTGGTTGCTTTGAGTAGATGCTGCGGATCACGCCGGGTCGGCGGACCGCTCATGAGCTCAGGTTGAGTGATGCCATCCGGCAGATCAACAGGGATTTGCATAGGGGGCTGCGGCGTTTGCGTTGGAGCAGTCGGTATGACAGAGCCGCCACCCGAGGCTGGCGAGCTGGCAGCGGGGTGGTGAATCTCTCGCTGCTCTTGCTGGAACTCCTTGCCATAACGAGCTCGTGCCGTCATATCTTCATGGCTGTGTTGGTCCACCACTATACTATGCCAGGCGTCCCGCTCAATATGTCGATTCTGCTTCACTCCAATGAGTGATTCGGCTGCTACCGCCACTTCTGGCATCTCCGGTGATGGCGTAATTGGTTTCTCAGGGCTAGTCCGTTGAGTGCCAGCATAGGCTGGGACTGGCTGTCGTTCAGGATAGCCCGTCGGCTGGATTCGCTGTCCCAGATGATGCTGCCAGTGTTGCTGATTGTATTCCTCAGCGGCCCGCTGCCGCTCTAACATATCAGCTTTAAACTTGTCCGCTTCTAGATTCTTGATTCTCTCGTCTCTTGCTTTCAGATCCTTCCGTAAACGGCGTTTACCGAACCGGCTGCCCAGCAAAAGCCCGGCAGCAAGAGCCCATAGCGTATGTGATGCCTGATTGCCGCCTCTTGCCTCGGGTACGACAGTTGTCAGCCGCTCGACTGGTGGGATGGGTACAGCGTGATTCGGTTGCCATGAGGGCTGCCCCGGACCGGCAGCACCAAAGGCTGGATTTTGTGGTGGCGAGGGGGGAGGCGGGGGAGTCTCGTTCCGAGGTGGGGTTGGGATAAATCGCTCGGCAGCGGGCGCATCGGGTCGTCGTACCTGCTCAGTTGGTTCCGGATGAGAAGCCGCTGCACCTATATCCTCGGGATTAACGCCAGCTTCACGTAACATTTCTAGAAACCGGTCCGTTGACGGCGTCTCCATAGCTGGCGACTCATGTGCTGGGCGGACAGCTGCCTCACCTGCTGATCGAACGCTATCAGCAGAAGCTGGGGCAGCGTCCGAACCTTTCGTATACGTATCTGGCAAAATGGGCGGCAACCATGCTACACCTGTCTCCCGATTCGATTGCTGTAAATATGGCAGTGGAACCACAGGAGGCTTGGCCTTTTTGGCCGCTGGCGCCTTGCCTCCAGCATCCCGTTCCTCATCTTGGTCATCCTCGACAGCGACTTCGTGAATGCTCGGCGAAACTACTTCAGCAGGCCCCAGAACCATGCCTGGCCGTATACCGCGAGCATCACCATACAGCAGCGGGTTGTACGGTTCATACTGGGATAGTTTAGGAGTTTCTGTCTTTTTTTCTTCCTCTTTCTGTCTGCCTTCTGACTTCATGCTGCTTTGTATCAACTCAAAGAATGGGCGCTTGGACTTAGGTATCTTCTTACGCCGTTCATCAAAAGCGTCATCTTTGTCATTGCCTTGTGCATGCTCGGCGTTGTCTAACCACGGGGATACTTCACTCATCGTATATCTTACTGGCCTTAAGCGTATTTACATATATCTTACAACAGATACAGCAGCTCAGCCTACACTAGAAATCGCTCAAGCTGAACGCTTTTTGATATCGGAGATATCGACTGCACCACGGCGTATGATTTCAAGCAGCCCATGTTCGTCACATCTGACGATTGTCGATGGCTTGCGCCCTGATAGGTCCCCGCCGTCAACATAAAAGTCGACGACGTCGCCAAAGTAGGCCTGCGCTTCAGCCAAGGTTGTCGCCGGCGGATAGCCCGGAGCATTCGCGCTGGTGGTCTGTAAAGCTCCAGTCTTGGCGAGCAGCCCTCGCACATTCTCATCATCAGGTATTCGAAGTGCCTGTCTCCCCGTCCCTTGATGGAGATAGCCAATGGCATGGGGCGTCTCTACGCTGACAGGACCTGGCCAGAATTGCTCGGCAGCTACAAGATAACGATATTCTATGCCAAGTGTAAGGAGTTGTGTGATATCGGCGGCGATAATCGTCCCGGGTTTATGAACACGATGTTTGGCGTGGTATAACTGGGCCACAGCCTTGGGATCACTGGCCCGGGCTACCAGACCATAGACGGTATCAGTTGGCACAACGCCAATAGCCCCACTTAACAGGAGCTCCACCAGAGAAATTTCTTCGAGTGAGTACAATACCTTCGCCATAACCTTCTCTACCTACTGCATCGTCCAGACAAGCATGCTGTACGTCTGCAGTCATTTAAGGCACATTGTATCACGCTCCAAGACAGAGTCGTTGCCCAATCCGATGAATCATCCCTTCTCGTAATAGTGCTTCAATCACCATTGGGAGGCGATCATCTGCGATGTGGCGCTGCAACGTCACCTCGGTTTCTGGGGTTTGCATAAGCAGACGCAGTACCTGTCCCCGGATTTGCCGTGATGAGCCTGTAAAACGGCCTTGCCTGGTGTAATGGGCGCTCAATCGGGATAGATTGCCGACCGTGTCCTTGAGACAACTACCGTAATCCATCAATGCCCAGTACCACTGCCGTGTTTGAGCCGCATTCGGTAATGTCTGCCGCACCAGGTGCCTGATCTGTCGATCGTCGACTGGAGTTTGATTCGAAAACCAATGATGAATAAATACCGTCCGTATGTTAGTTTCAACGAACACTGTTGGCTCATTCCATGCATAGGCCGCAATCGCCCCGGCAGTATTAGTTCCAACCCCGGGTAACCGTTGCAGCAGCGCCTGGTGGCGCGGCAGTTGTCCATCGTAATCGTTAACAATCAGATGTGCAGCCTGCCACAGATATTTAGCTCGTCGGTTATACCCCAGGCCACTCCAAACGCGCAATACATCGCCGAGCTCTGCTCCCGACAGTATCCGCCAATCCGGAAAAGCTTCCAGGAAGTTGATATATTTGGGTATGACTCGATTTACCTGGGTCTGTTGCAGCATAATCTCAGAGACCAGGATACGATAGGGGTCTACCCCGCCCTCTGTCCGCCGCCAGGGCAGATCATGCCGGCCACGCGTTCGGAAATACTGCCAAACGCTCGTTTGGAACGCTCGAACTTGCTCACTATGCATATCGGTAAGCGTCACAGGGCTCATAAACTGCCTAGACCGCCGGTGTTGCTAATGGTCGTTATTTCCTTAGGCGTTCCGCCGCTCAGACTGACCGCATAGTCGGCACTGCCATTAGCCGTAGTAACCCGGTAGACAATGTCGGCATTATTCAACCAGCGCACCGGGTAGCTGGCATTATCCACTGACAGGGCACTGTCTTGACCCAGATCTGCATTGTAGCTATGCAGCTGTGACGACGAACCTTCGCCATCAATCCAGACACTATGGCTGCCGTCGGGGCTATCAACATACAAACGGTTACTGTTGGTACCTGGTGGTGTACTGATAGCGGTGGCCGAACTTCCCCCGATATTCACGCTATACCAGGCACTGGTCGTCTGCACTAAAAGCGTCGTATAACTCTGGCGTAACACCGTCTGGGCATCCCCTGCGAGGATGGTTTGGCGGTGGCTGCCGTCGGGGCTCATGACGTACAACCCATCAGCGGTCGTTGTCGCCGCAGCCGGCACGGCATAATACACATCCCCGCCAGCCGTCAGAACATCACTAAATTGGCTGGCGCTGGCCAATTGGTTGCGGCTATTGGTGACATAATTATACGAGATAATGTTGTAATTGGAAATAGGACCGGCTGACGTATCTTCTTGATAAATGAGATCCGTTCCCAACCAGCCGATCAGCCGGATGCTCAGGGCGTGGTCGAGCGTTACAGTTGACATGGTGTTAACATTGACCAGTGTCAAGGTGGTCAATAGACTGCCGTCACTACTGTAGGTTGCATCCCGCGTCGAACTAAGTACTGCCTGGCTGCCGTCGGGGCTGACTGAAAGGTCGATGTTGCCGGTCTCAGTAGGTGTACCGCTGAGCAACAATTGCCGATTCTGACCGGAGATATCGCAAGCATACAGGTTGTAACGGCCGTTTTGCTGTGCAACAAAGACTTCATGTTCTGCGGGCAATAGCTGCACAGTTACCGCGCTCGCAGCGCCGCTCAGACTGACTGACTGAGGGCTGTAGCCGCCGGCACTGACCGTGACTGCTACTGGCTGCAGCCCAGGGTTATTTATAGTGAGCGTGATTGTACCGTTTTTATCCGCTGCGGTCTGCATGCCGTCAGCAGTAGCCGTAGCGCTCGTAAGAGCCGTCCCGGAGACATAGTCACGCACCACGAGATGATATTGTTGACCAACATCCTTGAGCGAAAGGCTGCCGAGCGGATTGCTCCCCCAGCCGAGGACCACATGAACACGTAGGACAGCGAAGCCAGGCCTTTGTAAACTGATGATTTGCGGACCAAGCTTCAACCACTGCAGTGATGCGCGGCCATTGGCGTTGGTTACAGCATGGACGTGGCCGGCGATCAGCATAACATCTGCCAACGGCAGTTGTGTACTGCTGTCGACAGCGGTTACTGATAAGCTGCCCCTGACACCACACTCATTGAGCATCCAGTATCTGATCGTTGGTATACAGCCGGCTCCCACGATGAGTAGCACGGCGACCACAGAACTCCGCCAGCGTCCCTTTCTCGTGCCGAAGCAAGCACTCAGACAGTTGCCGAGCCAATGACCTAACCCATGCGGCGGTTCATTATCGGCTGCCTGCTGAGCGTCTTGGGCCGCCAGAGCCGTGTCTGCTTCTTCGCTACTGATCTGGTCAACTGCTTCATCAATCGCCTTGTTCTCAGTTATATCTGGTGGCAGTTCATTATTTGTTGGCGAGTCGTTCGATTTTTCGCTCGTATTTTCCATAGCGATAACTTTTTGAAAACTATATTTGTCTAGCTTCTAGTGTAGCAAAGACTCATCGTAATTGGCGTGCCACCCGCGGCATAAACAGGCTGTGCCCACGTACAAGAACACACGATGATGACTTCACTACAAGAATAGCCTCATATCCCTCCGGTGGTGTTTTAGGCTGGCTTGATGCACCGGTCTTTATCGCATTGGGGACCCTAAAACAGCTCTCAGCTGCTGATACTAAATGACTCAAGCATGGTCATCAGCGGCTTCGAAAGTGCCGTATCATTCCAGCTGCTGGTCCTGATCGTCAGCGGCGAGGTACTGCCGCCACAGCTGCTGTTGTTACAGCGGCCAAAAGTGATAGAGATGACTGGATCAATAGGCGTCAGATCGGATGCAGGAGCGGCCTGACCCGTTTGGTAGCCAGTATTACCTGTGATATATACGCCGTCCAAACCAGTTGTCGGCGAACTGGCAAAGTTCAGATAACTCACATAAGATGAGCCGCGCTGACCAGCGGCAGGAGCGCTGTAGGTGATAATCTGTGAGTTGATGATCGCCACAGCATTACCTGCTTTAAACTCAGACAATGGAACATTCTTATCCCGCACCAGCATAATAGCTTGGCCGTTAACTGATTGTCCGCTACTACTGGTAAGCCGTAGGTCTGGCGAAGTCGCGGTAATTTGGTCGGTTGTTTCCGTGACCGTCCAGTCAGCAGGATAGCTGAAGCTCAAGTTCTGATTGACCGATGTATATTGTTTGGTGGCAGTGGCAACTGCAGCTCTTGATGTGTTTTCAGTCTTCTTTGTGACTGAATGACTTGACGAGGGCATATGTGAGCCAAGCGCATAGGCTGCAATGCCGAGCCCGGCAATAATAACAATACCGGCCACCCACATAATAAGGCGTCTGAGCCAGCGACGTTCATGCCGCAGTTGCGGCATATACTGGTTGAAATCAATAGCGGCATTAGCCGCCGCTTTATAGTCATCCTCTTCTTTGTCGTGAGGTGTCTGGTGTAGTTGACGATGTGGCTGGTTATCCACAACCTAAGTATACGCCCGCATCAAAGAATAGAGAAAATCGATTACGAGGTAGCTAAGACTGCCGACGAGGGTTTGTCGATAGGCCCTTTACTCTCATATCAAAGCTGACGCTGCAGGCACTCTCCAGACTCATCTGTCGACAGAGCCCTCTGCCACGTATAGGTCACGTCACTATAATGTAAATGTGTTAAAATAATGTTATGAGCGAGCATTCGCTGGTCGGAGCTAGAGTAGTAATAGAGACATTGCCTTAATCCTCCATACGCCCAACATCTCACCTACCTTAGCCCTCGCGTTTTTTCTTAACTACTCAAGTGCCTGATATTGTATTGCTTGCATCAAGTCATTGGGCTTGTCCACTAAAGCCTCAGGTTTATTGCAACCAGGTAAAGATTTTAAAAACGCTTTATGGCGTTAGTCGGTTTATGTCCCTTGGGAACAAAATGGCTTCTTTGATATTGTTTAGCCCGATAACCTTTTCGGTTAGACGATCAATCCCAAAACCACAACCGCCATGCGGTGGCAGCCCGTGCCTAAAGGCCGTTACAAAATGTGAAAAGCCCGGTGAGTTGGGGTCTATGCCTGACTTCTTCATTTGCGCCAAGAGGTTATCATGGCGATGCTCTCGCTGCGGAACAGTGGATAGTTCAACACCGCGAAACAACAGATCTGCCGAACGAGCTGTTTGCCCGTCGTCTTCAGCCATATGGTAGAACTTCATCTTGGCAGCTGGCAGATTCGTGGCGAAAATCGCCTCACAACCGTCGTGGGTCCTGGCGTATTCACAGATCCATTTCTCCTCTTCGGGAGTAAGATCAAGCTCCTTAGTGGTATCCTTGCCGGTCTCACGGCTGAACAGCTCATGAATCTGGGCCATGGAGTAGCGAGGAAACTCGGTCTTAAGGGTCAGCACCGGCGCCTTCAGGGATTTAAGCTCATCGGCATGTTCTTGGTACACCCTGTTAAGCACCTCGTAGACTAAGGCTTGCACTAAGTTTAGCACCTCATTGTGATCCTCAATGAACCCCATCTCGATGTCCAGCATGGTGACTTCGGAAACATGGCGAGTAGTCGCAGACAATTCGGCTCGAAATGCCGGAGCAATTTCAAAAACTCGCTCGAACACACCAACCATGATCTGCTTGTATAGTTGCGGGCTTTGTGCTAACGTCGCGTCTTTACCGAAATAGTCGAGCTTAAAGACTTCGGCACCGCCTTCGGCTGCTCCCGCGACCAGCTTCGGCGTATTGATTTCGACGAAATCGTTTTTGTATAGAAAGTCACGGATGTAGCGTAACAGCTCGCTGCGGATTTTAAAGATCATAGCCTCCTGTAGATTCCGTAGTCCAATCACGCGATTGTCCAGCAGGGTATCAAGGTGCTCTGGCTGATGGCTGAGGGGTTTATCAATCTCGATAGGTGGTTCTTCGGTGACCGGCACTATAATGGTCAGGTTGACGTCATGCAATTCAACTCCGCCCGGTGCCCGTGGCTCCTTCGTGATGCTCCCCTCGACATGAAGCACTGTTCCGACCTGTAGCCCGCGTAGCTTCTCAACCTCGGCCTTATCCTTGACGACTACCTGCGTCAAGCCGCTACGGTCCCGAATATTGAGAAACGTCAGCCCTCCCAGCAAACGTTTTTTGTGCAACCAGCCGGCAATCGCCACACGTTCCCCGTCCTGTTTAGTCATAAGCTCTCGATGTAGAACTCGCATATACACTCCTCTGCTTATACACCTCAGGGGATTGTTACCCCAAGACTCGGCAGCTTATCTATTTCGTTTTCTGAGTTTATTCTACCACCTCTGAGGATTCAGGGGAAATAACTTCGCCATGAGGAGTTAGCGCAACAGGTCCAGCTGGAGGGTATAGATTGTAGCCAGCAACTGCGGTGCGATCAGCATATTGCTCAGAACGTAGCTGATCCGCCGGCTGCATCTGAAACAAGAAATTCATGAGTTGCTGAAAACTAATAATCCCCACAAACTCCTCGAACTTATTGATCACAATTGCCACCTGCTGACCACTGGCTACAAAAGCATGAGCCACCTGGGGTAGACGAAAGTCTTCGTGCACAAAACAGAGGTGTTTCTCCATAATGTCCGAGGCGCGCTCGCTCTTTTGGGACCGAGCTGCTTGCGCCACAGCTAACGTACCCACGACATTATCTGGCTCGCCTCGGTAGACCGGACAGTAGGCCTGATCATGGCTGTGTAGCTCATCAAGCAGGACCGGCCCGACAACATCACTGGTAGAAAGTGCTCGAGTATCTTTTCGAGGTGTTGCAATATCCAATGCCCGGGCCTCACTGAAGCGCAATGCTCGCCAAAGTAGTTCTAGCTCATCCGGGTCAATACGACTGTCGGCCTGGGCTGCCTGCTGACTTAGGAGTTCCTCGAGGTCTTCCCGCTCATATAGATCCCTCCTCGATATCGAAGTCATGGGAAGTAGGGCACTCACTTGGCATAACAGGGGGTTGGTATAGCGGAGAACCAGGTCGAGCATCGGCGCCGTTTTGGCGATAAAACCAGCCCGCTCCCAACGGATATGGAACGATACGATCCCTGCGCACGCACCGAACACCAACAGTAAGACCGGAAGCGCCACCCAAACAGATTCATTGCGGGCGAGCAGCACCGAACCCACCGCAAGGCTGAGTCCCACAATGCCCCAAAGCAATACGGATAAGCTCGGGCCATAGGCTACCACCCGATAGGCCAGCCGAGCCGATGGCTCCCCGGCGGCGGCCCGTCGTTTCATCTCTTTTTCCGGCAAGGCCCTATAGAAACTCTGCAGGATGAGTGTGATGAGTGCGACCAGCAGACAAGCAATTCCAATGAGTCTTGTAAGCATGTCACCATCTTACGACATGTCACACGGCATTTTCAAAGCTACACGTCACCAAAGGTGTTATACTTAAGGCCAACAACCTAAGCAACAATGGAGAACTTAAGTCGATGAGTAAACGTTTTTGGGCTATCATCGTTATTATACTGCTTGTTTTTGGGGGTATCCTCCTCTTCGGTGGTAGAAATAATGGCAGCAACGGGGCAGCACCAACCAACCACATTGAGGGGCAGGGTGACGCCCATGTGACCTTGCTCGAATACGGTGATTATGAATGCCCGTACTGTGAACAGTACTATGCCATCGTCAAACAGGTGATAGCGCAATACAACACACAGATCTACTTCCAATTCCGTAATCTGCCGCTTACCCAGATTCACCCCAACGCCTTTGCCAGTGCGCGGGCGGCCGAGGCGGCCGGACTGCAAAATCAGTTTTGGCAAATGCATGACCTGCTCTATGAAAATCAACACCAATGGGTCAGCTCCAGTAACCCGCAGAGTTACTTTGATCTTTATGCTCGTCAACTCGGCCTAAACGTAACTACCTTCAATAATGATTTCTCGAGTACCAAAGTCAACAACGTTATCAATGCTGATATCGATGCCTTCAGTAAGACCGGTCAACCGGAGGCTACCCCGACCTTCTTCTTAGACGGCCAACATGTAACCCCTGAGCCGACTGTCGACTCATTCGCTCGGCTGATCAATACAACCATTGCTCAGAAGTCGAAAAAATAGCCTCCACTTTGCAGAGCACTAATAGTGCAAGAACTCTCTCCACATCGGCCGACGTACAGTAACAATGACCCGCGCCGGCTTCGAGGCAATGACTCGTATAGCCACACCCATTTTCTGAACCTCCCACCGTGAACTACGCTTCCTACTAAAAAGCAAAGCTCAACGTTTCGATCTTTATTTTTTATCCTCTGTTTGTCTCCTCACGCGAAAGTCTTCGCTTTGCAAACGTAAGCACTATCCTAGCAAAAACTGGTTTCGGTTGTCAAATGCTTCCCCTGCCTGCGAATTGGCTGAAACTTGTTCAGGATCCACTCCTTGCTCCTCCCGATTACTAGCTATTTCTCTGTCTTGCTTCGTTCAGTAAATATAAGAGGCTTAGTGAACTTAGCTATGTTCTTCCAAATCCGATCAGAGGTGATTCTCTCCCCTTTTTGCGTACGATAACCATCTGCGCCAGTACAAACGTCCAGCCAGTAACGACAATGCGGGCACTCCCAGTAGTCTTTATGCACTACCGCCTCCTTTTTTGATTCGAGACCACATTTAATACATTTGATCTTGTTGGGGATGCTGTTGTCAGTACTTTCCGGCCCCTCATCGTTACCACCAAAAGCATCCTGAGGTCGTCTGAGGTCGTCTGGCGAATCAGTGCCGTCATGATTAAATAGATCTGCAGACTTAGTACACCCACCATATGTACGTCGCGCTCTTACTCCGTCTATAACCCCACCCGCTAAGCCCTGCATAAACTGTGCCGATGGACGAACAACAGATTGGGCAAGCTTTATACTTGTAGCCGGGAAGTAGCCTGGTTTGCTTGAATCTAGAAATCGCAGACCATCACGAAGGTGTTCGGCTGCAGCATACCGGGTTAGTTGCTCAAGCAGCTTTATGTCGGTATTGTCGAGGGTTGCTGTGCTATGCATCCTGCGTAACTGTCTATGGACATTGCTATTAAGATGCTCAGGATTTTGCAGTAACCCATCAACAAACTGATGAATGGCCAACCCCTTTTGTTTGGTCTGCTGAGCGACCGCCACTTGAAGATATAGGGAATTGAATATACGATCGTTGATAGACTTATTTGCAGCCACAAACTCATCTACTGAGTGACGCCTAGTAGTTATACCCATCCTTTCATAGAATCTCTCGCGGATTCGGCAAACTGTTTTTCGGGCTTCATCAAGGCTACAGCTCGTTTGTATTGCATGATCAAGCCAGGTGTTTGTGGACTCACCGGCCGGGATGGCTCCACCAAACTCTTCCCAGACTCCGCGTAACATCTCTAAATCAGTATTATCGATAGAATAGGTTGCGGCCAGAAGTGTATTCTCATCTATACGATAGTACCACTGGATAAATCCTAGGTCTTTGCGGAAACCTAAGTCATCAAAAAACTTTTCGCCATACATCTGCATAGCCTCTTTCGGGTCAACACTCAAACCTATATGAACCGACCTGACAGGGAGCCGTTCCACCGCCTCCGCAGTGCGTACATCAGCGGCACAACGCTCGGCGACTGGGAGCATGCGCAAATCGGCCTCTGCCTCCTCACGAGCTTTTTGCTCACCCCGGACACACATATTGAATATTTTTGTCTTACCATCCAGGGCCATAACACAACTGCCGACAATCAGATGTTTACGTTCGCGATTAATCTCAAGCTTGTTTCTGAATTCTTTGTCCGTGTGCAGCATCTCGATCAATGAAGCGTCATAGCATTCCCGCAGTGATGCTACGGCAACACGCCCCTCAAAGCTTTCAAGTGCCCCACGAACAGCAAGTTCGCCAACAATCCCTAAAAGCCTCGTAGAGTGGGAATACTCTTGGTCCGCAAAGCCGCTTGGATCATCTTCTTTAGAACGCCCCAATAGTGACGAGCCAATTGCTTCCTGAACTGCACGCAATAGCTCATTACGCTCACGCAATGTTCGGGCGAGGGGGCTCTCCAGATAATTCTCGGCGACAGGAGCACCCCCATATACAAGATTAGGCCTTACAGGAAGCACAGCTCCAGTATCGTAGAGAGGGACACCAAGCTGGCCGGCTACGGGTGCATACCCTCCCCGCTCCAGTCTTTGGCCACCATCGTTAGCCATGGGCATATATACCTACTCCTCTCGAGCAGGTAGCAACGCGCGCTAGCATCTGGCCTGTTCCTGCTCGGGAACACTTTAGGCTTTTCTGCTGTATCTGACTTGCCTTTTTATTAGAGGCTCACAGTTGCGGCACAGTGCCGGATTCTCACCGGCTTCCAGCATGAAGTCATTGTTAAGTATGGGCATCGTAGCACACTATCACACTATATGTGTGGTGTTATTTTGCCAACGATCAACTACCGGTGGGAACACGCTTCTTCAGGTTGCTGAGTCTCGGGATAAAACTCTGCGCAGCTCCCTCAAGACCGAGAACTTTCAGCGCACCGACGAGTACATAGAGCTGATCAAGTGTTTGCTGGGTCAGAACTCCGGCAGATTCTGCCTCATTAAAGAAGTGTTCCACCTTCTCGATGAGCCACTTCTCCTCTGTCGGCTGCACGGTATTGCTGACAATCTTCGGAACCCCTGTCGGCTGCGTCAGCTCAAGTGATCGCGCGCTTCGATCACGCTTCCGCAAGTGCCCGCGGGCTATCAGATTATTGACATGCGATGCTACCGTGGCGACCGAACCATAGCGCAGGCTGTCTCGTATCTCCCGATAGCTAGGACTGTAGCCATGCGCCCCGATAAATTGCTCAATAAATACAAGGAGCTCCCGCTGTTTCTTTGTTGGGCGAACGATATCAGCCATGGAGCGACCCCATCTTTCTCCGAAAGCAATGCCACCCACCTGCCCGATCTCCAAAAAAGACGCTATTATGCCTACGCGCCGATTCAATATCACGTATGCGACCACTGCTTGCCATTACGCGGCTAGTATAGCATTAGTTGCCAACGTATGTTTGTGCGTAACATCAAGCGGAGCAATTCAACGCAGGGTTGAACCCTGACGTTTCTCCGGAAAGACCCAGTATTTGTACCAGAGATAGCTCCAAACAGTAAAGAAACCAGCGGAGATAAAAAAGCCAATGTAAGGAGTAATGCCGGACGCCCTCAGCCCCCAAATAATAAGATAATCGAGCACAAACCCGACCGATTCTATGAACACATATCGGCCGGCATGTTGCAATTCTGTCAGGCTTATACGATCAGAAAAGGCCCAAGACGCTGCACAATATAATTACTACTCCAGCCAATGGCGTCTGCGGCAAGCTTTGCCGGCAGCCAATTCCAATGCAGCCCACCATAGCAAAAAACAAAAACGCCGTAGCCCAACCAAAAATATACGCCACCGCCCAGCCAATATTTCAGAAATCGTTTAATCTCTCGCTGAGTCTTTGATGTCATAGTCGACCTCGGGACTGTCACAATATTGCTTTTCCAGTATACGCATACTTGCACTATAGCAGCCTGCCCTTAAACCAGGACAACCTTGTACCGCTGCCCATAATGGAGTTTAATGCAGGGTAACCTATGAAGAACAATACATCCCTGATCTACGGTGTTTGTTTGGTAGTCGGTGACTTCCTGGCATTGGTGGCCGCCTTTATAGCCGCCTATTTTCTGCGTGTCCACCTCGGCCTCAGACTCAACCCCCACAGGCTCGGTGTCGTGCATGCCGCCACCTACATCGAGGTATTTCTAAGCCTGTTGCCCTTTTGGATCCTTATATTCGGGCTGCTCGGGCTATACAATAGCAACACCTATGAGAACCGTTTCAAAGAGGCGGGTCGATTGTTGGTTGGCTCATTTGTCGGCATGTTGTTTGTAGTATTTTGGGATTTTGCCGCGGCTAAGCCTATCTTTCCGGCGCGTCTTATCCCCATTTACGGTTTCGGGCTCGGTTTCTTATTCTTGCTCATTTTTCGTAATATAGCCCGCCTGATTCGTACTCAGCTATTCAGCTACAATGTCGGCCTGACCAACGTACTGTTGGTCGGGAGTACCCAGATGACTACTGAACTTATCAATCTACTCCATGACAGCAAACACTCGGGTTATCGGATTATAGGGGTAGTTGGCAGCAAGCAATTTGTCCCGGGTAGTCATATACCGGTTTTCCGCACCTTCAGACAGTTTCTCGGTAGCGACCTGCCAAGCAGCTTGCACCGCATCATTCAAACGGAACTCTATACCAATGAAGGGTCCAACGCCGAGATCCTCAGCTACGCACAGGAAAATCATGCTGCGTACCGTTTCGTACCCGGCAATACTGAGCTATTTGTCGGCAACATTGAAGTAGAACTCCTTAAATCTGAGATACCGGTCATTGCTGTACACCAAACAGCCTTATTTGGCTGGGGACGCATCGTCAAACGGCTTAGTGATCTTATACTGGGCAGCATCATGTTCATTGTCGCCGCGCCCTTTATGCTCCTGATTGCTACTGCTATTAAGATTTCTGACCCTCATGCTCCGGTTTTATTCCGCCAGACCCGTCTAACGCGGTTTGACCAAAAATTTACCGCATACAAGTTTCGCACTGTTCGGGCCGATCTGAACGGACTCGATCCGGAAGAGGCCTTTAAAAAGCTCGGCCGTCCAGAATTGATCGAAACATACCGGAAAAACGCCGATTATATCCCGAATGACCCTCGCTTCAGTCGCTTCAGCCTTATACTCCGTAGGCTTAGTCTCGATGAACTTCCGCAAGTCTTCAATCTACTGAAAGGGGACATCAGTTTAGTCGGGCCACGGGCCCTTATCCCTCGTGAGCTGGCTGTATATAAAAAACGGTCGGCTATTTTAAGCGTCAAATCGGGCATGACTAGCTTGGCGGTAGTGCTCCGCCGGTCCGACATGAGTTTTGAGGAACGGCGTAAGCTCGATCTATACTACGTCCAGAACTGGAGTATCTGGCTTGACTTCGTCATCCTCATCAAGACTGCCTGGGTGGTAGTAACGAGCCGTGGAGCCCGATAGTGAGCAACCGTGAAACTGGGAGAACTCTTAAGGCCCATCAAAGCAAGCCCCTGACAATGAACAAGCAGCTCAAGGTAGCCATCGTGCATGATTGGCTCATCGGCGGCGGAGCCGAGCGGGTCGTTTCTGAACTTCACAAACTATTTCCTGACGCACCTATTTACACCTCCTACTGCTCTGAACAGTGGCGCGCACAGCTTGACGGCAAAGTTATCACCGGCTTCCTGCAACATTGGCCATTTTCGAGACTCAGAAGGTTCTTGCCTCTCTTGCGCATTTGGTGGTTCTCTCATCTCAAGTTTGGTGGGTACGATTTGGTCATCAGTAGCTCAGGAAATGGAGAGGCATTCAGCATACGGGTGCCCAAAGGCACCAGACACGTCTGCTATTGCCACACGCCCACCCACTACTATTGGCGGCATTACGACCATTACCTAAACCGCCCGGGATTCGGTATATTTGACCCTTTCGCCCGTTTGGGATTGCGCCTGCTCATCGGCCCTTTGCGCAAATGGGATTATCGGGCTGCCCAGCGCCCTGATTACTTCATCGCCAACTCTACGCACATACAGGCTGATATCAAAAAGTACTACAGGCGTAATTCGATTGTCATTCACCCGCCGGTTGACGTCACCCGGTTCAGACAGACTCAGAACCAAACTAGAGAGACAAGAACTGGCTTCGTGACTGTTGGTCGGCAAGTAACCCACAAGCATGTCGATATTATTGTGAAGGCTTGCAGCAAATTACATCTGCCCCTGACTGTCGTCGGCCAGGGCCCGGATCATGACCGGCTGGTGCATATGGCCGGATCAACGGTCACATTTGTCCTTGACGCCTCAGATGAGGAGGTTGTGAATTACCTACGTAGTGCCGAAGCGTTCTTGTTTGCTTCCTTTGACGACTTCGGCATTACACCCGTAGAAGCACTGGCCGCCGGCACACCCGTCATCGCCTATAAAGCTGGCGGGGCACTCGATTATGTACTGCCTGGTGAAACGGGTGAGTTCTTCGCACCGCAAACAGCCGAAGCACTAATCGCAGCCCTTGGGACCTTCAACCCTCGAGCATATAGCACAGCTGCTCTGGTTCGCTATGCCCAAAACTTTTCAAGCCAAGATTTTTCTCGTAAGATCATGAGGTTTCTGAATACAATCCTCAACTAGAGCATAGGCTATACTGATTTAGTATGTGCGGCATCGTCGGCTATATTGGCAACAAATCAGCGAGTGATATTATCCTTGCAGGTCTCAAGGCGTTGGAATACCGCGGCTACGATTCGGCCGGTATAGCACTATTGGATAAACAGGCTCACGGTCATCTTCTCAAACAGGTCGGTCGGGTCGACGGGCTGGCGCTGCTATTGCAAGAGAGTCAGCTACCTCTCGCATCGATCGCTATCGGCCATACCCGCTGGGCAACGCATGGCAAGCCCTCGATACTGAACGCGCATCCGCACGCTAACCAAGAACAGACTATTTTCGTTGTGCACAATGGTATTATCGAGAACTATGTTGAGCTGAGCGAAGGCCTACAAAAGCATGGCTACTCATTTGTCTCCGATACCGATACTGAGGTCATTCCTCACCTTATTGACTTTTACTACCGCGAATTGCACGATTTTGAAAAAGCGTTTGAAAAAGCACTGGGAGATTTGAGCGGTGCCTACGCAATCGCCGCTATCAATGCGTATGAGCCGGAAAAATTGTTCGTAGCCCGGCTTTCCAGCCCACTGGTGCTTGGCGAGGGCAAGGACGAATACATCGTAGCCAGCGATCCGACCGCCATTATGGCTCATACCAAGCAAGTCATCTTTCTACAGGATAACGAGGTTGCCGTTATAACACCAAAAGGCTATGCGCTGAGAGATCTCAAGGCGCGTCAGAAAGTACTGCGCCAGGCAGAACGACTCGATTACGATATTGACCAAATCGCACTAGGCACATTCCCACATTTCATGCTTAAGGAAATTTTTGAGGCGCCGCAGACTATCCGTCTGGCATCAGCCGGGCGTACTAATATTGACACGCACTCCGTCAAACTCGGTGGGCTGGAAGGGGTTGCCGAACAGCTGCAGCATATTGACCGTATTGTGATCGTAGCCTGCGGCACGGCTAGCTATGCCGGCATGATCGGTGAATACCTTATCGAGGAGCTGGCTGGCATCCCGGTCGAGGTACAGATCGGCTCGGAGTTCAAGTATCGCAAGGAACCGTTTTCGCGCGGCACAGCCCTGATAGCCGTATCCCAATCCGGCGAGACTGCCGATACCATCGCTGCAGTCAAAAAGGCGCAACAATACGGAGCACTGTGTCTTGGCGTAGTCAATGCCGTCGGCAGCACGGTTGCTCGTATGACTGATGCCGGCGTATATTGCCATGCCGGCACCGAGCAGGCGGTGGCTAGTACCAAAGCTTTTATCGCACAGGTGGTCGTATTGTTGCAAATCGGGCTCATGCTGGGCCGCGGAAAATCACCGCTATACAATGACTTGTTACGAGAAATCGAAGCGCTGCCCGACAAGGCCGAAACGGTGCTCAAGCTGGCGTCCAGCATAAAGAAGTTGGCGGGAAAATACAAGAACTACAAAGATTTTTTGTTCATCGGCCGGCGTTACGCCTATCCGACAGCACTCGAAGGTACGCTCAAGCTAAAAGAGTGCGCACTTATTCATGCTGAAGGCTACGCCGCTGGCGAAATGAAGCATGGCCCCCTTTCGCTTATTGATGAGAGCTTTCCTACCTTCGCGCTGGCGGGTGATGGCCCCATGTATGCAAAGACCTGCGCGAATATCGAAGAAATCAAAACTCGCGGCGGGCCGGTTATTGTGATTGCGACCGAAGGCAACAGAACTATCAAAAAAGTAGTCGACGACGTCATCTATATCCCTAAAACACTTGAACAGACCGAGCCGATCCTTATGGCTATCGTTATGCAGCTCTTCGCCTACTACATGGCCATCGGCAAAGGCTTCAACGTTGACCGTCCCCGAAATCTGGCTAAATCTGTCACCGTCGAGTAAGAATGCTTTCTCTCTGGTATAATGCGCTGGAACTAGTTAGCGAAAATAGGGAGGAGTTACCGTGCGCATACTTGTTACCGGCGGCACTGGATATATTGGAAGTCATACTGTGGTTGAGCTCATGAAAGTCGGCCATAGTGTCTATATTGTAGATAGCCTCAACAACAGTTCGGTAGAGGCACTGGAATCAATCAAGCAGATAACTGGTCACCGACCAGAATTTACCCAAGGCGATATTCAAGATCAGGCTTCTATTGAGCATATACTCTCTGGGCACAAGATCGAAGGCGTCATTCATTTTGCCGCCCATAAAGCAGTTGGGGAGTCAGTAGCTCAACCATTAAAGTATTACCAAAACAATGTCGGGGGGATGGTAAGTCTTCTTAAGGCCGTACTTGCCTGTGATATTCAAAACTTTGTTTTCTCTTCCAGCGCAGCCGTCTACGGTAACCCACCGAAACCCCAAGCAACTGAAGAAACCGTCTACAACCCCGAAAACCCCTATGGTTGGAGCAAGTGCATGGATGAAATCGTTCTGCGTGATACCTGCACTGCCAACCCTGATCTTAAGGGTATCGCCTTACGCTACTTTAATGTTGTCGGGGCGCATGAATCGGGCTATATGGGTGAGTTTGGTAAATTACCCCCACAAAATCTGCTACCAATCATGCTCAAGGCGATCACAACTAAAACTCCACTAACTGTCTACGGTACCGATTATCCGACTCCAGACGGTACTTGTCAGCGGGATTACATCCACGTTGTCGACCTGGCCAAGGCCCATGTTGCGGCTCTCAATCATATTACCAGTGGCAAGCAAACCGGCTACGACGTCTTTAATGTCGGCACCGGTAAACCGACCAGTGTCTTAGAATTTATCAACGCTTTCGAAAAGGTGAACAATGTCAGGGTACCTCACGTCTTGGGAGAACGCCGACCCGGTGATCCAGTTAGCTACTATGCATCCAACGAGAAAGCTGCCAAGGTATTGCGCTGGCATGCTACCAAAACCATCGAAGACTCAGTTCGTGATGCCTGGCGTTGGCAACAATACCAAGATGACAAGGAAGAGTCTGAGTAGCGTAGGACCTTTTTATCGAATACCTTATTAAATCTGAAGCCTTGCAACCGAATTTGAAAAAATATCTATTGGCTCAAGCGGTTGCTACTATCGCTGCAATAGCTATGGCCGTCTCCCGCCAGTCACTGATTTCGAGAGTATCGATGCCCATGGCTTTTACAGGATAGTCATTACCGCCCTCTTGCAAACGATCGCCAATAAACAATATAGCCTCTTTACCGATCTGCAACATTTCCATAAGTTTGCGCATCCCATAAGCCTTATCGATACCCGGCCTGGTAACATCTATGGTCGTAAGACCGCCGACGCGTACCTCAAACTCTGGAAGCAGCTCGGCAGCGACATTTCGGAGTTGGTTCTTCTTGGCATTATCGGGGTCCCAGGCCTCCTTGCGGCGTAGACCCTCTTCACCGAGTACATCAACAATATCCTGCCCAAACGCCGACCAAGATATCTGGCTTCCACGATCCTCCAAGATATCACCATAGATCTTTGATTCCACAAAGCCGAGCTCTTTGGCAACCTTGCCGAGTACTTCAGCAATCTTCTTTTTTTGGGCTGGCGTAAAGTCTTCCGCATAAATCTTTTCCCAAGCCCCGCTACCGGAATTGAATCTCATGTAGCGGGTGCCGCAGGTCGGCATAATGTGCAAACGTTCCAGCCGCATCGAGTCGGCCTTCAAATTATTGAGCAGTTGTTTTTCAAACTGGCCAAATTTTCCTCCTGAAATAACGCATACATGATAGCGATCAAGCAATTGGTCAAGCAGCTCGCCAATCCGGTCAGGGAGTGGTGATTTACTTGGTGCTAGTGTGCCGTCAAGATCAAAGGCAATGACTTTTCTTATCATAATGCTATATGCTCCATTTTAGACCTATAGGTACTTGCTGTCCTCTCCCCTGGCTAATATCGTTTGTATCTCTTTAATTTTTTCCATCTGCTCTTTTGGTATGACGAGCAGTGCATCCTCTGTATCGATCACTACGATGTCCTGAACGCCTGCCAAGGCTATAAGTTTATCCTTGTCATTACTTTTGACAATACACCCCGAGGAGTCAACAGTTACCACCTTACCATCCTTGTAGTTATTTGAACCATCCCCGTCGACAAAGAATTCATAGACCGAACCCCATGTCCCTATATCTGTCCACTTGAAGGGAAGCAGGATAATCATGCCATCCTTCATGGCATGCCGGGTCACTTCCTCGGTAGCCCCCTTCTCCATCTCTTGATAGATAGCCTCAATCGCCGCATCTTCGCCCGGCTTATTGAAAGCGTCACGCATTTCCATGAGCGCCTTATACCAATCAGGACGATATTTCTTATAGGCCTCAAGCATCAGCTCAGGATACCAGCACGAATGGTTACAGTGTGTCACGATATGATAGTTTTCGATAAGCTCCCTGGTCTCCCGATAACTTGAACGGCGCCCCAGAAACTCCGAGACATGATATACCTCCTGATCGTAACCGTTGGATAATCGCTCACCCAACTGCAGGTAGTCTACTCCAAGATTTGGCTCGGTAGCCTTGATACCACCAGTGATATACTTCTTTTCTTTGGCAACTATCTTGTCGGCCGCAGTAATCATATCTAAGAACGCCGTTTCCGGACTCCTGACACAGTCAGCCTGTACCACAAAAAATGGCTCGCCAGGGTGGCTGACGCTCAGACGCAAAAAAGCCAAACCCTCGCCCGGGCCACGATCTTTGGCAACATCGGGTTCGATAATGTAGTTTTTAAGTGGGATTTGCGGTGACTGCTCTGAGACATACTTAATAAATTTCCGTTTCGTCGAAATGAATATGTCCTCGGCTGGGAATGCTTTTAATAATGTCTCGATTGTCTCGGTATAGAGAGATTTATCGCCGATTATGGGCTGGAACTGTTTCGGCTTGTTGCCACGTGAATAGGGCCATAGCTTGGTGCCCTGCCCGCCGGCAGTAACAATGAGTTTCATATATATCCCCTGACTTGTGATTGATTACTGGCTCGACCTGCTATTAACTCATTGATAGTAAGCTAAGACTATCGCAATAGCAATATCTGAGTGATACAGATAGCTCCGCGAATACGGTATGCTACAATACCCCTACAGTATCAAAAAGACGATAGGAAGGGGAATATGTCGAAGAAAGCAGTCATAATTGGTGTAACGTCACAGGATGGTTCATATCTGGCGGATTTACTTCTCGAGAAGGGCTATGAGGTGACTGGTACCATTCGCCGTAGCACAAACATACAACACCCGAACATAGAACACCTTTATGGCAAGATAAACATCAAGGCTGCCGACCTTCTTGACCCGGTCAGTCTTGAAAATGTCATTCAGGAAGCACAGCCGGACGAAGTATATAACATCGCTGCTCAGTCGGTACCGGCCGATAGTTGGACGCACCCAATATACACCGGTGAGATAACCGCGCTCGGACCGGTCCGGGTCTTCGAGGCGGTCCGAAAATTCGCACCGCATGCCCGGGTATATCAGGCCACCAGTCGGGAAATCCTCGGTAACATCCAAGCGGAATCGGCAACTGAATCAACCCCTATCGATGCCAATAACCCCTACGGCATCGCCAAAGCATATGCCCACATGATGGTCCGTTGCTATCGCGAAAGTTACGGTTTATTCGTCTGTGGAGGTGTCTTATTTAACCATGAGAGTCCTCGCCGATCACTCCATTTTGTCACACGTAAGATCTCGGCGGGTGTTGCCTGCATAAAGAACCATCCGGAAAAAATGCCGGTCAACGAGAGCGGGGAACCGTTAATTGGTACCGACGGCAAACTTCATATGGGCGGATTAGACCATATGCGAGACTGGGGCTATGCCAAAGAGTATGTTGAGGCAATGTGGCTCATGCTGCAACATGACACGCCGCAAGACTACGTCATCGGCACTAATACTGCGCATTCAGTACGTGACGCCTTGCGTGTTGCCTTTGACCATGTAGGCCTGAATTGGGAAGATTACGCCGTAGAGGATGACAAGTTCAAGCGCCCGACCGAGATAAAAGATCTTAAAGGAGACTACAGTCTTGCCAAGAAAGAGCTCGGTTGGGAGCCACAGACAACCTTTGAAGATCTTATGAAGTTGATGGTCGATGAGGATCTAAAACGGTTCAGATAGTTTCAGCATACAACATGGTAGCGTCGTCAGCCGAATACAGTTTTAAGAAATATTGGTACATGGCCCCGGTATTTTTCGGTATATCAGCAGTTCCGGCAATAATTCGATAATCGTTAAAGTGCTGCTTGTTTATTTCTAGCTCTCCCGAAGGGGTTGTACAATATAGGCCGTCGAGAGATCCTGGCGATTGTGTTCGGTCTTGAATTGTCCGACGTATTGGCCGAGTAGCCGCTTCTCTTTGACGCGGATCCGCAGACCGGCTTCATCATGAGCAATCCGGGCCAATATCCTCTATGGACTCAGGTTTATACATACGAAGACCCGGTAAAGCCCAGCTGCCTTTGTATGGTGCAATCGTACGATGTAATAGTAATATCTTACGAGGTTCGGTCTCGATCAGCAGATCAAAGGTCGGAATAACTGACCACTCCAAGAGTTGTTCAAAAATATGTTGTGGTGCGAATTTTATTTCTTTCACGCAGGTTTATCCTTCTCTGTTTTTTCAAGATAGCGCAATGCCAAAAATGTGGCAGCGAGTAGGGTGCCTGCCATTTGTATTTTTTTACTATCAATCAGCTCAAGCAGTGCATCCTTGGATAACAGTACCACCTCACTCTCCTCTTGCTCGTCGTAATTGCGATGACCGCGGTCAGTCGCATCAGGAGCCAGAAACATATCTTCGACACTTGTTACCTTTGAAGCATATGGCGCATTCGTACCAAGATGGATGAGCTTTTCGCTGACAAAGCCTGCTTCCTCCTCCATCTCACGTCGTGCGGCCTGTGCCAGCGATTCGCCATTATCGACTGCGCCTGCAGGGAATTGATACATAATTTCTCCTATACCATGCCTGTACTGCTTGACCAGCACAAACTTTCCTTCGGCGGTGACAGGAATCGCCAGCACGATATGCGGAGCCTCCCATACAAAATAGTCATCGACAATTTTACCTGAGGGCAACTGCACGACATCCTTACGCACTCGAAACCACTTTTCAGAAAGTGCCATTGAAGAAGATAGTGTCTTCCAGGGTAGTACCGGTTTATTGTTCTGCATTGCAATTGACTCCGTCAAAATAGCTCTTACCGCTGCCAGTTGGAAACGAAATCAGCGATGGTCTGATCGAGTGGGATAGTCGGCTTCCAACCAGTCTCTCGCAATAGGCGCTTCGCACTGCCGAACCTGTCAGGCACGTCGTTGGGGCGGATCCTCTTCGGGTCCGGCTTAATGGCAGGCTTGAAGTCGTTCGCCATGAGTTGTATAAGTTTATCAAGAAAATATTCTCCGGCGACACTCTTGCCAGAACAGATATTGTAGACTGTGTGCCCCAATTTGGGGGCTGTAGCTAGTAACCGATAGGCCTTCACCACATCGCGCACATCGGTATAGTCACGTTTACTCTTCAGATTACCGACAAGCAGTTCCTTCTTGTCTTTGACGGCATCGTGTACCAGCTGCGCAAGGTCCGGAAGTAGAAAGCCGGGTCTTTGGCCTGGCCCAATATGATTAAAGGGACGGGCAACAATGCAATCAATGCCTCTCGTTCGGTAGTATTCGCAAATATCTTCTGTCAGAAGCTTACTAATGACATAGGGCGAGGTGGCGGCACATATGCCGTTTTCACTGATCGGCAGCGTTTGGTCATGCGCATATACATCACTGCTGCTGACGACAACCAACCTTGGGTGGACGCCTTGACGGAGCAATGCCTCGAACAAATTGACTCCGATGCTGCCATTGGTTGTAATGAAGTGAGCCGGCTGATCAAAGGAGAGCTGGACAGACGCCAGCGCGGCAAGATGGATAATAGCCTCAACGCCCTTAAAGTCAATGGCACTTACCTGCGCCTCATCCGTTAGGTCGCAGACAAGATAATCAGCAAGCTCCCTGCTGTTACCATCTGCGAACTGCGGGCCCCCAATCCCGATCACCTTATGGCCGTTTTTATATAGCTCGTGAACCAGGTGATGGCCAACAAAGCCGTTGGTGCCAGTTATGAGTATCTGCATAATGCTAGATTACTACAAAAGTGTCCCTAATCATATTAGGGGCCCACTTCTTTCGGCCAACGATAGCATTTCCTACCTTACGAGGTGGTGAGGCTGTCACGCTTTGCCTCATATAGTGCCCATGCGGCTAATGCCGAAAAGTTTGGCAGTTTACCTTTAGCTATGTATCCCGATATAGAACTAATTGGTACCCAAGAGGATTCTATAAATTCTTCACTATCACCACCTTCTCGTTTGCAAGGAGTGATATCGGTTGCGACGAATACATACATTTTTGCATCAGTACGACGGTTGTCTATGTAATACCAGCCAAGAAGTTTCAAACTGCTTGTCTTATAGCCGGTTTCCTCAATAAGCTCCCGTCTGGCGGCTACCTCTGGCTTCTCACCGAAATTTACAGCCCCCCCAGGGAATTGGTAAAGCACCTCATCCGGAGGGTAGGAGTACTCCCGTGATAGAAGCACCTTATTGCCTTTAATGGCGATGACTGCCGTCGCAGCACTCTTCGGGGATGACGATCTCAGATACTGCGTAACGCTACCATCTGGTAATTCAACCTCGTCCTCCATGAGTGTAAGGCGCGGATGCTCAAAGACTATCTTACTGCTGAGTCTCTTCCATTTTTGGATCATTAGTTTTTGACGAAACTCCGATTGTCACCTCAACTACTGTTCCTAGCTGGTTGAACTTTAAATACGAATCTTTTATATAACGTATAATTCCAGACCAGACCAGCCAGTGAACCCACAACTAACGCCAGGCCGTAGTACAGGTGTATGAAGTACACCAGGAGAATTACACATGAGCTGTTGATTATTTGCCCAGCTGCTGAACTAACGTGAAATCTTATGATCTTCTTTTTGAATGAGATATGTTGATGGTGTGTAAAAGCCCAAAAATTATTGCCTGCAAAGGTTGACAGTATCGCGGTTTCGGCAGCCAGTATTTGCGCAAAGGTTATGGGTAGCTTAAGGATATGAAAGAGGAGAGTCAACGCGGCATAGTTTACGACGAATCCGATGCCCCCGACTATTAAAAAACGTATCTTATCATAGGCAATCAGTTTATAATACGTGGCAACAAATAAAGTGTAGGTTTTTTTCATGAACTTAATACAAATCAGGAAGCTATCAGTTATCATACCATGCTATAACGAAGAAAAAACTTTAAAAACAATCGTTCAGGAAGTACTTGCGGTTGACACAAACGGCACGAAAAAGGAGATCATCATAGTTGATGACAAGTCGAAGGATGGCAGTGCTAAGATCATACGACAGCTCGAGAAACAGCATAGTGAAGTGACAGGTATATTACAGCAAAAAAACCGGGGCAAGGGCGCCACGCTCAAGCGTGGTTTTCAGGAATCTACAGGTGATGTTGTGATCGTTCAAGACGCCGACCGCGAATACGATCCGAGAGATTACAACAAGATGCTGCAAATTTTCAGGGAGGATAGGGCCGACATCGTTTTTGGGTCACGATTCTCTGGCGGCTCGCCAAGGCGTGTAGTTTACCTTGTGAATACTATAGCTAATAAGTTCATGACACGACTCTCCGCCCTCTTGAGCGGTTTATACGTAAGCGACATCCATACCTGCTACATAATGTTCAGGGGCGACTGGATAAGGTCTCACGCTAAATACCTCAAGTCTAAAAGGTTCGGGTTCAACCCTGAAATAGTCGCACGGATTGCAAAAGAAAAAAATAGTTTGCGGATTTGTGAGACAAGTGTTTCATATTACGGTCGAACGAAAAGTGAGGGAAAGAAGATAGGTGCCAGGGACGGGGTAAAGGCTATATGCGAGATTGTTTACTTCAATCTCGCCCGCTGAATCGGCTGAAATACGATTATTATCTCTAGACAACTTTATAGATATCGTAGCGCTTATCCGTATAAACTACGTTTTTGGCCAGCAGTGCGCTGACATTGTCGATAAAGCCAGGATGGTTTTGTGACAATAATTTGTCTACAACAAGATAGTTAATTCCTAGGCTCTTGAATTGCATTATGGTGTTTGGGGTAAAGTTTAAGAAACTAATATATTGCGAATAGTAGTTTGGCGGTATATAGCCGCTCGTGCCGTTGAACATGTTCTTATTGTCATAGCCTGCCCAGATTAGCTCGCTAGAAATAGCACTATCGTAGGGGACGTTTGGATAGTCGGTCCTGTTATCGGCCGCAAGTGCTATGTAATTACTAATCGCCTTATCGTTATGAATAAACTTGTAGGCTGCAGGGATTGTTTGATGATAGTCCAGTGGGTCGCTGCTCATCGGGACACGTTGATCCGGCAAAACATCGATTGCCACCAATACAATGATTATGGCGATTACGATATTCACAGATCTTTTTGTTAATTTAGTCGTAGATAGATAAATCGGCACAAACGCCAATAGGCAGCAGAGGCTGAAAAGGCTCAGCACGCTAACCCGGCCTATCGCCCTTATAAAAGATAACTGTGGCAAAAATTTGTCAACGAGTATATATGGCAACGGTATGGCCAGTTTAAGACCAGCGGTAGGGTCGCTGTAGAGATCCGTGCCCTTCACTTTGAGTAAGGGCCCGAGCGAAACGACAAAACCTATAGTTGCCAGGACAACGAACATCAGTATTAATAGATGGTGCTTACGCAATTCCCGTTTTTTGTTCTTCCAAAAATACAAAAAGGAAATAACTACTATTGCGGTGCCGATGACATACATAGTCACGCCATGATAAGAGTAGCTATCAGGATTATAGGCATTCACTTGGGCGTGCGGACGAACCGAGTAGTATAGTTTGCCGAGTAAGGTGCCGCTATTAGGAATCAAATAGTCTACCAAACTTGATGAATAGGTAGCTTGCTCCTGGATACTAAACGTCGCGTTGGTGGATTTTGAGAAATGCACGTACTGAATCGCCAGTGGCAGCGTCGTTATAGCCGCTAGAACAACTACCGATAAAACTACCAAGATTCTCTTCCAGCTCGCATATTTAAAGATCAGGAACGAAAGTAGCGCAGCGACAAAGGCCAGAAATACAAAGGCCATCTGATACCACGAGGCATAGAACTGTAGGATAAGCACCGCCAACAGCAGCCCTAAATACAGTCGCCTTTTGGTATCTAGATACTTGAACATCATAAGAAATGCCAAAGGCAAATAGAAGATGCTGAGGTTTTGTAGGTGAAAAATTGCAGCCATCTTAAGCGGAGCAAATTCAAAGACCAGACCTGCGAGTATCGATAGTGGGATGTTTCCTTTACTCAAGTATCTTGCCAGATAGAACATAAATAAACCGGAGAACAAGAAGCTAAGAATGGTCCAGACGTTGTAGGAAAATATGGGGTTCTGGTTTATTAAAAAAAGTGGCAGCGTTAATAAGCCAGCTGACAACTGCGTTTCAGAATATAGCATCGTATCTCTATGAGGATAAAAAATATTCCCATTGAGGTAATTCGGACAGTTCTCTCGCAGTATACAATGTTGGTCACGTGCTAGAGTCCAGGCATTAAAAGCGGCGTCTCCACCTGGGCTGTATGAACCCATATGGACAATGACTGGCCAGAAGAATACGCTTGTTAGGGTCAGGATTGCTGCCACACCAAGCCAGCTGGAACGCACTGACCTAGCCGCTGTCTTGATCCTTTTTTTTCGGCAGATCTTTTTAATAAGCCGCGCCGCGTCATTCACTACATTCATGTTAAAGAGTAGCCCCCAACCGCTTTTTAACTGGCGCCTTATGCCCCCGCCCTCTTGCTAGATATATGCCATATATAAAGAAAGCCAAGACAACCAGCCACCAGAATATGGTCTTCATTAAGCCGTGTTTATCAATAAATGTCGTGTGGTAGAACAAATACTGAGAGGCCATCGGCAAAAATCGATCGATTGCTAGCCCAGTGTGCTGCTGTAACTGAATGAAAAGCGGCGATCTCGTCATGTTCGCTTCCAGCCCAGGATCAATCAGGGGAAATCTACCAAACGTCGCGTCAACGGTTATGAGAAAAGTGGCAAGTGATGCCAAAACGATAAATACCTTTTCCCATGACCTCGTAAGTATTTCTATAGCAAACGCAAGTGCGGGTATATAGACTGGTAGAACATCAATAATATATCTACCCAGCGGCGCATCACCACCATTCCATTGGAAGAAATATGATAGTACTGCAATGGATGGCAGTGTAGCAACTAGTGCGACACCCAAAGATTTAGGGCTCTTCTTAAACCATACTGGTAACCCAAGAAATATCAATATCATGACCGGGTTATAGACCAAGAAACCCCTGAATGAATCAAACATCATTGCAGAGACTGACATCAGGGGATTATCACCGAACTGTGAGCCACCCGATCCATTTGCTGTCTGTATCCCCCAGACTCCAAACCATTGATGATAACTAATAAAATAGTAAGCAACAAATAGTGCAACGACCAGGAAGGTTGCCCACGGAAGTCGGTGGTTGGTTTTCCATAGTTTATAAGAAAGAACCAGTAATACAGGTGCTACCAAGTCTAAGGTCTTTATATGAACTAGCACCAAGAAACCTAGGATTATGCCAAGAAGGATCTGGAGCAATAATGTAGAGTAGTAACGTTCAACCATTATCATTGCGCCAAGCAAGAGAGCAGAGGTTAGCATATCTGGGTATATATACCCAGCTAGCCCGCTGAAGAAATATGAGATTGCCAGTAACCCCGAGGCAATATATGCAACTCGGCGATTTTTGGTTACTTCATTTGTCCAAATCCACGTTAATACAATTACTCCCGTTGCCAGTAATAACATCTCAAGTACAGCACCATATCTCGCAGCGAGGTGAACCGATGATGTTAGCAGGGTACCTAAAGAAAAACCGGGTAGCAAAAATAAGGGTAATCCAATACCGTGTTGAGAATAATCCTTAGCTGGAGCTTGGGTGCCAGGGGCAGGCGAGCCCTCTATGGTGGGAGAGCCCGGGGTAAAACTTTGGAAGGCTTTGTCATTATAGCCTTTACTTAAATTGAACGTCCCATCATGGGCCACGCTATAGTCCATCAACATATAGGCCGGCTCATCACCAGAAAGTGGCTGGTTCATCACCAACCTGACAGTTCCCAGAAATAAAAGGCAGAGAAAGATAAGGATAAGGTTGAGCCAGAGGCTATGAGTGTCTATATTTAAAAGCCCCTTTTTCGGAGTCACCTTACGGGCAGATACGATACCGGTTTCTTGCAATTTTATTCTCTGGTTATGCTATGGATATTGTATACCATAATGGATTGCTGGGCATAAAATCTTATTACCGCCCTGCCCCAACCACTCTCTTACACCCCTTACCTAGCTACCCTTCCCTGAAATCCTAATTTTTGGAGATCGTGCTTGAGACTTGATTGGATATCTTTATTGAGGATAATTTCGCCCTCTGTCCCCTTATAATCATATATCCGATACGTTGGGTATAGCTTTTGATGGCTCCGGCAGGTTGTAATTGAACTGGGTGGTCCAAGCGGCGCTACTGTAGCGGCATCTATCCCGTCTATTTTATCAACCACAACAAATGAGTAAGTATGACCTTTATAGCTGGCTAAATTAATGAGCCATGGATCAGCCGTTAGATTATTGTCCATTTGAATAATAAATACGTTTTTCGAGCTATATAGGCTTAGCTCTCTAGCAATCCCGAAAGCGCCCAGCCCAGCCACATTTTTACCATTAGCCCAGTTATCTAGGCAATTAGAGAGCACATAATCTTTGCCGTTGGCCATCTGTTCGAACTCACTTTTTGATATACCAACAATAAAAATACTTAGTATGAGTAAGATTAAGATAGCGATATACGGCGAGATCCTAATATTTTTAAACGGCAGTTTGGCGTCAGTGAACACCAATAAGGTTAATATCGGGAAAATCAGTATAGGCAACATGTACCGGGTAGTGACACTGCCCGAAACAACGAATTCCAACATTAAGGTAATAACCGAAGCTATCACAAACCAAGATACAAAGATAGGAACCCCATCTAGCCCACTACTCCCAGTTCTTGATCTTGATGACTTATAAATGCTGTAAAAAGTGTGCACAATGGCCAGGACCACCAAACTAGCCAGAATTAGTAACTTTAGTGTCCCCGAGGTTGAACGAATTAGCTGTTGATAGCTTAAATTAAGATCAGAAAATGATTTATACATCCAGTATAGATGTACATAGCTATTCACATTCTGGACAATAAACTGATGAATAAGAGATCGTAGACTATAGCCTAAGCCTACAGCGGCTGTATTTAAGGTTACGTAGCCAAGCATCTGTTTTAAACTAATTTTATTAAACAGCCAGACTGTAAATATGGCTATCAGAAACGGCAAGTAGAACTGTATTATAAACAGCGGGTCACTGAAGGTCGTCAAAATATCAATTGAAGCTATCAACAAAAAAGCTAAACATGATCTTTGTATACTGATAACCTTTTCGCTAAAAGATCTACTATGCCAAAAAGTCAGAGCTATAACCGCCAAGCTCGACAAAATAATGCCATAGTAATAATCAGTGAACATATAGAGAGTAGCTACAGCGCTAGAGTTAACGTAGGGGTAAGGCTCAAGCCACACAAACAGTAAATAAAAACCCGTCATTACTAAAGCAAAAGTAGTCTTATACAACTGACTTCTCTTCAGTGCTTGGCCAACTATTACCCTGAACAGGACATAGAGAAGTAAAACATTAATGAAGCCATTAAGTATTAAAGCCCCCCTAACGGACTCTGTAATAAACCAACAAAAATAATAAATAATCACTTCAGGAAATAAAAATACCGGAGAGGAGAACTGCCACCGAAAGACCTCGTGATGGACCAGGGACTTCATTAACAATGGCAAGGTAAGCGAGTCGCTTTGATAAAGAAAAAGATACCCCCAAGGACTTTCTATCATCCTGGCAAGAATAGCGACCACTACCGCTACAATCACGATCACCGGCCAAAACTCAAGTAGAACCCGCATACATATTGCAGGAAGATATCGCTTATTGCTTCTGTAGACCATGGGTTAATTCTTGCTAAATTTTATATGAGGCACAACTAGTAAATTTTTTAAAATCGTACTTCTGGGTATCTTGGATTTTCCGTGCTGCCGATCCTTAAAAATTATGGCTATCTCCTTAGCGTTCTTGCAACGCTTTAAGGCCTTATACTTCAGTTCAATAAGAAATCCATAACCACCAGCCTTGATAGAGTTTAAGTCAAGTTGTTGCAGTAGTTTCGTAGAGTACATATTATATCCACCGGTGTAATCATGTATTCTGCTGCCTAAAAATACTCGTGTGTAAAAATTACCTAATCTACTCTGTAGTTTTCGAGTCATTGCCCAGTCAGGAGTCCCACCACCTTTGACATAGCGAGAGCCAACGATAAAATCTGCTGACCCGGCATTGGTCACGAATTCAGTCAAATATTTTGGGTCATGAGAAAAGTCAGCGTCCATTTGCAAAATGAAGTCAAATCCCAACTTCAGTATCTGCGAAAAACCATCAATATAAGCTTTCCCTAGCCCCTCTTTCTTGGGTCGGTCAATAACAGCAACCGAAAAAATGGTGCTTTTAAGCTTTCGGCCAATCCCCTTGGCAATCTCTCCAGTTTTATCTGGTGAATTGTCGTCAATGATAAAAACGGTTATCACAAGATCATTGAGGCTTGCCGTTTTTCTTGCCAATGAAGAGAGTAACTTCTCAATATTCCCAGCTTCATTATACGTGGGTATAGCGATTGCTATGTTCATGCAGCTCCAGCTATTTTGATCTATACTTTACTGCATATGATAAAACAGCTAAAGGTTATCTGGCAAGTAAAAGTCATCCGATTCATGAGCGTTGGCGCCATCAACACAGCTACTGACATAACCCTTCTCAATATCTTTGCCCTGGCTTTCCATATACCAACATTGATAGCAAATTTGATGTCGGCCAGCATCAGTATTTCTATGTCCTATTTCTTAAACCATCACATTGTATTCAGAAGTATTGATAAACATTCTTGGACAAAATTTGCTCATTTCTTTATACTGACAGGCTTTGGAATTTTGGCCATCCAAACTCTAGTAATTTATTCTATTACCCACTTATTAGCCCATCATCTGATAGCCGTGAGTCAGTTTGAACTAGCCATGGGCCTACGGAGCCTCAGCGTTAGAGCCTTTACATTAAATATTGCGAAACTGCTGGCAGTAGTTGTGGCCATGATCTGGAATTTTTGTATGTATCACTTTATTATTTTCAGAAATAAGAAAGACCTGCAGGTAGGTGCTGTCTAAAACGTTTCAATTACTTGCCGTACGTGCCAGAAGACCAAGTAGGACCAGAAGAGCTATATACGACTAAATTACCATCATTCTGCAGTACAAGGCTTGAACCACCTCGGCCATTCGTGGCCGACGCCCACAAGGATTGACCAGATGTACCATAAATAACTAAATTACCGTCGGGCTGCATATAAAGTTCAGCCGATGGTTGTCCGTACGTGCCAGAAGACCAAGTAGGGTTGCCGCTAGAATACAATACTAGATTACCATCCGTTTGTAATTTTAGTATGCGTGAACGGTCAGCTGTACTTAGCTGCTGCCCAGGAAAGAGTACCGCGGGGCTGCTTAGTGATTGAGTTATGTAATCGTAACCGTCAGGCACACCGTTCGTACCCGACGACCATAATGGCTGATTTGAACTGCTGTAAATTACAAGATTGCCGTCAGTCTGAAGCGCCAAGTGATCCCCGGTATATCCATACGTACCCGACGACCAATCTGGAACGCCGTCTTTACCATAAAGAACTAGATTACCATCCGTTTGCATAACGAACCTAGATATGGCATAGCCATAGGTGCCAGACCACCAAGCTGCTCGGCCCTCAATGTATAGGACGACATTACCATCATTCTGCACGACTAAAGCACTATTCCCGTCAGGCGATTGTGTAACCGTACCAGGTGTTATAGTTGTACCGCCCGGTATAGTCGTGCCAGATGCGCCAGAATTCGGTGTGACAACATTTATAACAAAGAACAGTCCTGGACCGGCCGTCCAAGTAATGCCATCTGCTAACACGTTAAAGTGCTCGATGTATGTTCCAGGCACTTGTGGCGCCGTAATAGAGAAGTTAAACGTGGCCATCGCACCCGGTATTACGCTATTTTGCTGCATCTCAATTCTGGAGCAACTGAGCCAACTACCGTTGGCAAATCCACTACAGCGATCGTTCGGACCACTTGTCCCGAGGTGAACTATTGATTGTGACCATGTCTCATAGCCATTATTCAATGCTTGTACTCGCAAATAGGCAGTCCCGCCAGGCGCGACAATAGCATGAGCGCCCCCGCGGTTGAACTCCTGGGTGTAGCCGCTATCTATATATGCTCCTTGGCCCTGTTCGGTCCAGGCATATTGTTCAGAAGTATATGTCGAACCAAACCATAGTTGGTAGAAGTAGACAAAGTTATAACTCCCGGAATAACCAGTGACATTGTATGGCCCGACGTAGGGGGTATAGCAGTAAAGGGAAGCTGTCGCAGCATTGGCAATGGTTATTGTCTCGGGCGTACCGCCAGGGTCAGCGAACCTTACGGAATTACCGGCATAAAGACCGGTAGAGTAAAGTCTGGAAGCCTGAGCACAAGGATAATAACTGGCAGGGTGCCAACTTAGCCAGTTGGCATTTCCAAAAGCTGCCTCATAGTTATACTTTAAAATCCATGCACCATTATCGACTTGCGTAAAAAAGCCCACGTACCCACCGCATGAGTTGAAGCCCATGGCACAGTTTATCTGCGACGATGACGGTGCGGGGTCTGTAACCAGCGCCTGCTCCTTCTCTAGCATAGCGAGTATTGCTCTAGGATTAACACCGTATGCTTGCGATGCGTCATAAATAATCTGCGCAGCTGAGATCGTCTGTCCGCAGTGCGTATAATACGGGGCTATCGCACTGTCGCAAGCTTCCACGTCCGAATAGTGAGCCAAACCGCTACCGACATTCGCCAGAAAGGTCTGGATAACACTACTGCTCATCGTACCACTATTAGTAAAAGTCGGGTTATCGATTATATTGCTAGGATTGTAATTTGGGCTAAAAGCGGCTGCTTGATGACTGTCGCCGAGTGCCAGACCGATCGTGCACAAAAGTATGCCAAGCACGGCAATGGAAGAAAAATGAGCCCTTTTAGATCTGATACTAATTACTGAAGTTAACATCTACGTCTACTATGTCATCCTCTGCACCATTAGATGGGTTAGGATAGTATACCTCCAATTTGCCACTATTGGCATGAGGAGTAAATTGCACCGTGCCTGAAAATTTACCATTATCTACACTAAGATTGCCTTGAGCGATTAATCCTACGGTGTTATCGGTCAATATAAACTGGACGCTATTCACTCTTGCAAGCCCGACTATAGGATCACCTGACTTAAACAGAGTACCCGATGATGGTTCCTGCAAAGTTATGTCGCCATTGCTCGATGATACCCAATCTGATGAGGGAGGTAGAGTGGGTGTATTCACTTTCTGGTTCGTAATACCACCGGTATTATTACCCGTGGTATTAGTCGGCAGCTGAGGGGCAGTCGGCGTTGACTTAGTCCCCTTTACCTTGATAGTGGGGGCAGGGCTACTCCTGTACAGGAAATACCATCCTAGAATCAGTATAGTAGCTATTACGAGCCCTATAGGCCAGTAGTTTCGTGGGGATCTTTTTCTGTTTATATTCATTTTTACCCCTTGACTACTACTTAAAATGTATCACTATTAAGCTATTGAATCAACAGCCCACACGCTGTTACAACTCACTTCCAAACTTTTTTATTTAGGGCTGGGCGAACATGCTCTTTTAAAAATTCGGGGTTCATCAGAATATAGCCATAGCCGACTGACGCTGCCACTACAATAGAGCCAATCACGGCCTTAAGCCTAGTCTTGCTACCGACAACATCTGTCGATACCTTTGTATATTTAGGGAACAACTTGTAGGCTTCCAAACCTGTCTGATTCTGTATGCTGACAAATATAGGTGGCAGAGAATGGGTATCGGTGTCGTCGGAATAGGGTGCCTTGGTAACCAGCGCAATAATTGTGAAAGTTACGCCAATCAACCAGAGCAAAGCCACACTGATTCGTTGCCAATTCCTCCGGAGTGCGTCAATTGCAAACGCCAAAGCTGGCATTAACGCCGGAACAAACTCCATAAAATAGCGCCCTGCAGGACTTGCTCCACCTTGCCAACCATTGAAACCAGTCATCATCAGTAACGATGGCAGTAGTGCCACCAAGGCTATTAAGAAAGAGATAAGACTTTTTTTAGCCCACGGCACAATTCCAACGAAGACTAGTAACAAGATTGGGCTATATGTTAGAAGCCCTAATTTATAATCGAAAAGCATAGCCGGTACTGAATTGATGGGAGACAAGGTGAAGGTTGAGCTCAACGAGTATATAGCAGAGGGGTTCCAGACCCCAAACCATGCGTGTTGACTTATGAAAAAGAGGACTAATAGGGGCACGGCGCTGTAGTATGCTGGCCACGGTAAGGATTTTTTATGCCTCCACCACCTATACGTAATTATTAGAAGTAGTGGCGCCGCTATTGAGAGGGTTTTTAGATGGAAGAAAGGAAGAATACCTACAAGCAGTCCAAAAGCAAACTGCGGCCAGGGCTTATTATAGTACTTATGTAAAATAATAAGTGCCCCCAGAATTAGTGCGGCTATCGGGATATCAGGATATATATAACCAGCTGCCTCACTGAAAAACAGCCCAGTTGTGAGTGCCCCCGATGACAGATAGGCCAACTTTCTATTCCCTGTAGTCACTTTCACCCAAACCCATGAAAGCCACACTACAAGTACACTAGTTAGCACCATCTCAATCTCTACCCCTTTGGCCTGACCAAGAACATAGCCAGGCAGCGTCAATACAGATAAGCCTATACCGTGAGAAGAGTAGAGCTTAGGCGAATTGGCAAATAACTGGACTTCATCGACTTGTCCTAAGGGATCAAGGTAACTAGGAAAAAATCCACGATATTCTTGCTTAGCGTAAACGCTTCTTAAATTAAGACTGTGGTTATGGACAAGATCGTAGTCCATCATCAAGTAGGTAGGCTCATCACCGGTAATTGAATGATTAACGTGGAATCTTGTATAAAATAAGAATATAGCGCAAAGAGAGAGTAAAATTAGGCTAAGAGGCCATTTTCTCGAGATACCCCCAGCCTTTTTCTTAGACATTAGCTTATTCTATCATAGAAAAATTAAAAGTAATTCGACTACTGATCCGCATGCGCTATAATACCTTCGAATATAGACATTGCAACTTATGAAGAAGATATATATCGATGGACTGGGTCTTGTGGAGGGTCATTTTAGTGGTGTAGGCCAGTACATCTTAGGAATTGTGCGCGGTCTGGATGAAATCATCGATGAAGCAAAATACCACGGCGACTGTGTCCCCGATATATACGTAATTATCCCTCACGATACTGTCGAGAGATTTAAGTCCTTTAAATTTAAACATATAGGCTACAAGAAATTCCCGCTCTCGTTCCGCATCATGAGTAGCTTATGGTATAGGGGCAAAGTACCGCCTCTAGACTTGTTGTATGGTAGGGGGATCTACATCTTTCCACGGTTCGTGGGCATGAATCTGCTTTTTAGTAAATCTACACTCGTTATCATTGACCTGTCATATGAGCTGCACAGCCAATACTCTGATGATAGGAATGCCCGCTTTCTTTCAAAGCAAGTCCGCCGATCCCTAAAAAGGACGAGAAAAGTCATAGTGATCTCTAAAAGTGTGAAACGTGAGGTAGTTAAATTCTATGGGCTAAATTCGTCTGATGTATCTGTAGCGACTCCCGCGGCTGACCCAAAGTTGTTTTATAGAAGAAGCCAGGAGGAAATCAAACGAGCTAAGCTCAAGTACGGCATTAGTGGTGACTATATCCTCGCCCTCTCAAATCTTGAGCCCCGGAAGAACTTAATAACGCTTGTCGATGCCTACTGCCGATTACCAAAATCAGTTACTAAGGATACTGCGCTCCTACTGGTGGGAGTTAACGGGTGGAAAACTGAGGGGCTCTTTAGTCATATCATTGATAAAGTGCAGGAAGGGTATAAAATTATACGCCCCTCTCAATACGTTTCAGATGAGGATAAGCAAGCCATCATATCAGGGGCAAAGATGTTGGTATATCCAAGCCATTACGAAGGCTTCGGTATCCCCCCGCTCGAGGCACTGGCATGTGGAGTCCCCGTCATTACGGCAGATAACTCCTCTCTCCCTGAAGTAGTAGGCAAGGTTGGAGTAATGGTCCCGAGTACTGATATTGATCTCTTAAGTAACTCAATCAAAAGTTACTTAGATGATTATGATGCGCTGGCAAGAAGGATGGCAATTGAAGGTCCCCAACGTGCAGCCATGTTTTCCTGGGCGAAAAGCGCCCAGGTTTTTCTCGATGTCGTGAAGGAGCTTGATCGGTGAAGATTGGCATTGATATATCCGCGCTCCAAGGTCCCCACAGAATGAGGGGCATTGGGTCCGTCCTCCTAAATTACCTCGACAACATCCCCTCAGAACACAGAAAGCAACATAGTTTCGTGCTCTATGCCCAGCCGTACAATAAGGACAGTAATGTTGATGAGGGCGATGATCCGACCAAGCTATTCAATACGAAGGGCTTAAATTACGAGGTACGTTTTTTTAACGTATCTCTACCTCAGCAGAATAATGGGGCAACCCATCGATCCAAGTACCAACAAATAGCCTCAATCTTACCGGGCCAAATGCGGCTAGCTAAAAAAGTAATTCGACTCTCCAGAGGCCTTCTGCGCGATATGTCCGATTTGAAAAACTTTTTTCTTGGGGACCCTCGAGGGCAGGACTTACGTGGGGTTGATATTTATCTGCAACCCGATCAGTCCACCCCTTTGCCCCGAGGTCGCATACGTAAAGCGCTAATTCTATACGACATTATCCCGTATGTATTGGATGGGGACTATTTTACCTCTTACCACACCGCCCGCGTCCGAGGCCGTTCGTGGCCAGGATCGGTAAAACAAGGGTTCAAGAGATGGCTATATGCCTATAAGCTCAAGATAAACACCCGGCGATCCAATATACTTGTTGCTATATCGCAGCACACACAAAATGATTTCGTAAAATATATCGGGGTAGACCAACAGAAGATCACCGTCATACTCCTCGGCATTTCGAATCATACTACCCCGGGTTCTTTAGGCAAACCAACACTCAAACGTTACATAAAAACTTCCTGGGGTTATATAGGACACCCCTACAGCCCACCTGAGACTCCCTTTCTTTTGTTTGTGGGCGGCGTTGACAGGAGACGCAAGATAAGCGATCTGGTCACAGCTTTTAATCATCTAAGGGCTGAGGGCCGTGATATTAAATTAGTGTTTTCCGGAGATATATTACAGGGTCCGGACAACATACCGATTGAGGAAACTAGAGATGCCCTACTGTCGTCCTCCTACATAGATGACATAGTCTTCCTTGGATTCGCCGACAATGCGACACGTGATTGGCTCTATACTCACGCACTGGCATTTGTGTACCCGAGTAGATACGAAGGGTTCGGGTTACCAGTCCTGGAGGCAATGCAGTATGGAACTCCAGCTATCACCTATAAAAATAGTTCTATATACGAAATCGCTGGCAATGCGGCCATCTATGCAGATGGGGCTTTATCTATAAAAACTGCCGTCGAGGAGCTTATGGAGCAGCCGTCAGTTATCAAGCGATACGCCAAACTCGGGAAAAGCCAAGCGTCTAAATTTAGTTGGACACAGACAGCTGAGGCGCTGATGAGTCTCTTGTCAGAAGACCGGCGGGGCTAATCCACCCCACTTTTATGTGATCTAAACAATCTTTATACGGATATCAATACTGCTGTTAGGTATCCAGCGAGCGCCTTCCTGAACAGCGCTAAAGGTCTCAGTATATGTGCCTGACGCTAATTTATGAGGGTTTATGACTACCCTGAAAGCGAATTTTTTCTTAGGCTGCACGTGATCAATCGATTTAAATTTACCCTTGGGGGCCTTCGAGTAGTAGTCAGAGGATGGACGATTCTTGCTTATCCAATCATCGGCCATAAAAACCGATATTCTATCCCTGGGACGGCCCGTTGCCAATACTACTGGTGGAACATGCACCGGGTGTCCGAAACGACTATAGATGGTAACTGAAGACTGATTAACATATTCGATAAACACTTCTTTCGACTCCATGGGTCTGACATAGATTGTCATACGTCTTTTGAGCGGCTGAATATGGACTGGGTCTGTTGATGCTTTTTGCGCCTCAATAAACTGGCTCACGCCGGGAGCCAGTTCGCCAAAATTAATGATCTCCTGCTCTCCATTTTTATGAGCCTCTTCTAAGCGTTTGAGCCGTATCTTTTTTAGAATACCGCCCAATATATTTATCCTTGGTCTGACGATTATGAGAACTACTTGTGTAGATATATAGCCGCCCACCTGAATCTTAGAATAATCATTACCAAACTTGGGCCGCATGCTGACCCGAAAGTCATCCTGCGTCCTTCCTAGATAGAAATCTAGGGGGGCACATACATAGCCACTCTCCGTCAACCTGGTATATAGCTTGTAGATATCTTGCAAGCGGAAAATGACTGTGTCGCCACTTTCTACGGTCTCTGCGTCAGATAAGATGTTAACCTCCGTGGTGTGAACGGCAGCCCCGCCGGGCTTTAAACAGTGGAGGCTTTCTTCGATGAATCTAAGCCCTTCAGATATAGAGCCAAGATGGCCAAGGGCACAATTCGACCATAAAAAGTCGTATTTATTGGAGAAACGAGACGGTATCTTAGCCATATCCACCTGCATAAAATGAACACTCTTAGAAAAAAGGGCGGGTTTACAGATCTCTAGACTGTTTAAGGACTGTAATCCTGTTGCTAGCTCATGTTCAGACCAATGGCTGGCCTTTTTCGTTGAATAGTCCTGGTCAGTGGCTGTTACTTTCACACCATACTTGGCAAATACGGCCGGCAACCTTTCTTGGCCCACCCCAAACCCGATACCACTTACACCGGGATGAAGCTTTCTTCTTTTAAAAAGCATCTGGCATATAATCGCGTTCTGCCAGAATTTATTGGCCTTTACTGCGTGTCCGTCCAGGTGGTCTTTATCCTGTTTTAGCTCCGCAGCCCATTTTTTATACCATGCCGACTCAAAGTCTTTAAAGAGTAACGCGTGACTTTCAATCTTCATCATATGGATTCTCAGGGCTTATTTATTCTGAGCTCAAACTTTGGATCGACCGGGTAAGGCAGTGTCCGTTCTTTCTTGACGATAAAGCTAGTAGCCTCATCCCACCAATCAGAGACAACGGCCCCACCGTTGTGCGCAATAGCGGGATCAATCGAGTAGTTGCCGTCACTAAATATATTTGGCATACGCCACTCAATGATGAGCGACTCACCCGATTTTAGATCAGGTATAGCTACCTGTTCCAACTCAGAGCTAGTACCAGTAATCGGCTGGCCAGAGCTCGAACGTATCCGTATACCGGCTGTCGGTGAGTTCACGTCTCTGGTTGCTTTCACCTTCTCAGTAATTGTCACCACGTCACTACTGACATTAACAGTAATATGAGCGATCCTTAACCAACCATCTCCCCATCTTTGGCCATTCTGGTTCTCGCCTTGCTCTTCAGTTCGTTGCTCAATAAAGAGGTGATTATAGCTGCTTGCGACCTTGTGGATATTGCCTAACATCATAATCTTACTTTTCTCTAACAGCAGTCCTCTATCACAATAGCGCTCAACTGCATCCATGTCATGGCTAACGAATACCACGGTTTGATGGGTCTTTTTAAGTTGGTTAAAGTACTCATAGCACTTTCGCTGAAAGTCCGCGTCTCCAACAGCTAACACTTCATCAATCAGGAGAATATCTGCTTTCGACCTGGTGGCCATCGAAAAAGCGAGCCTTACTTGCATACCGGAAGAGTAGTTTTTGAGTTTCTGATCCATAAAGCGTTCTAGTTCAGCGAAAGACACGATATCCTCATACATGCTATCTATCTCTCTCTTGGTGAAACCAAAAATTGCTCCATTGAGATAAACGTTCTCTCGGCCGCTCAATTCTCCATTAAAGCCTACTCCGAGTTCGATGAAAGGTACGATTTTCCCCGATGTAACTATACGGCCGTGAGTAGGCTGATATATGCCAGCCAGTATTTTTAATAACGTGCTTTTACCACTGCCGTTGCGCCCAACTATCCCAAAAAACTCGCCCTTTTTAATATCAAAAGATACGTTTTTGAGGGCATGTTGGGTCTCTTTACTGCTACCCCTGCTTCGACTCAATGTATGCATAAATGCCGACTTGATGGAGTTTACTCTTTCGTGAGGCAAAACGAAATCCTTATATACCCCTTCGACACGAATAGCGGTTTCTACGTCGGCCACTGTTATACTTCCTCCGCGAAGAACTTGGAACGCGCCCTAAAGTAGAGCATGGTCATTACCGTAAGTAGGATGACGGCAACAATCGGGATAAGTCTTGCGTAAGGATTATGCCAATAAGAACTAATCGTTGGGGTTCTCGTCGTGACAACTGTGTATCGTACATCTTGAACTATTTGGGCAAGCGGATTTAGCAACAGTAGCTTTGCCCAATACTGGGGCACCCTTGTGAGGGGGTATATTACAGGTATAGCATAGAATAGCGCCTGCAATACAACGTCCCATATATAGTTAACATCCCGAAGCCGAACAAAGAGTGCGCTCAACATAAAGGCAACCGCTAGCGCCAATATGTACAATTCTCCGACTAGTGGTATAAGCATAAATACCCGAGAGGTAACCGCCACATGATTCAAGAGCATAAATATGCCTACTACAACAAAATTCAGCATTAGATTAATAACTGCGCTGAATGAAACCGAGAATACAAGTACATACCTAGGGAAATTTATCTTCCGAATGAGATCTTCACGACCAACAATGGCACTTATACCAACAGTAGTCATTTCTGTGAAAAAGCTCCACAGCACAATACCGACGAATAGGTACACGGCAGTATGTGGTACGCCATAGTTAAACTTAAGGAATCGTAGAAAGACCACATACATAATCAGGAAAATTGCCAGCGGCTTGAGCAACGACCAGAGATAGCCAAGAAAGGAGCCCTGATACCGTAATTTAAAATCAGTAATTACTAACTCACGGATCAATAAGATCGAGTACCTATAGCGCCGTAGCAAATTTCCCATAATTCTCCTCATTATAGTGACCTGCGTATCTGATCACAAGGCAGACAGGGCTGGTTGCAAAGCAGTAAAAGCCCTCAGTATGTAGGGCCCCATAGATAAGCGCTTTTTGTAAGTAGAGATTAATGGAGTTCCTACATCAAATCGTGGTTATAAATAAGTATCGTCCGGCCGAGAACTTTGACGGTCCGGTTGGGCTCTCCAAATTGCATGATAATCTGCTCCTGAGAACATAGCGGCGGATTTGTGCTTATGTCAGGATCCACTAGATAGAAGCTTCGGGCAGAGGGCTGGGTGAACAGCGTACTATCAACCAACAGGTGCAGCGGTTGTGCCCGACCTGTTGAACAAGTAATTGGTAAAAACCATATCCGTCCTTTGGATAGATACGTGTTTATGTTCGCATCCCAGAAACCGCTGTAACCCTTGCTTAATCCCAGTCGCTGCACAGTATTAATAACCGCATAATTTGCGCTGTTCCTTTGATTATCGGGTAGGGTATGATTGACATATCTTGTCCCGTTATAGGAATTGGCCAAATTAAGCAGCGTCGCCAGTACCAACAAACTATTAAGTAACCACCTGTCTTTTCTGGGTATCAACTGATACAAAGCAATGAGCAGCGTGCAAGCAAAGATCAGTATGATAAGGTAGCGATAAGTGAGAATATCTGTCTCAGTACTGCTGAGAATATAAGCTAGCAGAACAAGCAGGGTGAGCGCCCCGAGAAAGCCACGCCAGAGTTCATGCGGACGATCTGCCCATATGGCTTTTACGCCCATTCGGAGTACTGCTCGCGACTGGTAGAGCACGTAAGCAACAAACAGGATCACCATCGAATTACAGACTGCCGCCAAAAGCGCCACACCCAGTCCATGCACACCTGCAAAACTGGCTCCGAAAATGGTAAACACTGCCCTAACGGCAAGCGAACTATTGGCGATCAGATGGTGGAAGCCAGCAAAGCCAATTGGTTTCCCTTTGGGGATGAGAAACCGAAACTGACTCATACACAACTCGATCAGCCAAGCGATAATAATGCTTACGATCGCTGCGCCGAGTATGAACAGGGTTTTGCTTTTGTCCACCTTGCCGACAAGATAGAGTACCTCAAAGAACAGGACAATTGGTACCAGCGTGAAATAGAAAAAGTATGGGTCACTATAGACGTATGCTCCGACTACTGCACAGGCCAGGCCAGTAAGTATTATCGTACGCTTGGAGCGCAGGGGGTACAGCTCATCGTAGTAGTACCTCGCGGCTAGCATAAAAAATATAAAGGAAACGCCGACTTCAAAGTCACGCCAATTAGAGTTGAGGAAGAGCTGTTCGAATCCGTAACCCGAGCTGGCCAACCACAGAAACGGCAGCAGCGCACTGTAGCCCAGCGGAACTTTGCAGCGACGTAAAAAATACCGGGAGGCGACAAAGAATAAAATAAAGTTAAGGACCGCCATAATAGTCGCTTCAACCCCAAGCACAGTCCGGCTGGGTGCAAAGAGATACCCCAAAAGCTGGAAGAATGGCACGTGCGAAATAAAGTTGTCTTTGGCTCCAAGGTAGACAGTATGACCAAGGTGCCAGCTCAGGAGGATAGTCTGCCAAGCGACATCATCACTGTTATATGCCCAACTACGCTGGGTAAAGTAAAGTGTTACTGCCAGACATACGATGCTAAGGCTCAATATAATAGCAGCTGGGCTGTCGAAACTCTGCCGTGGGGACTGTCGGCGTCTTATTGGCACTTTGGCTGTTTCATTATTGTTCTTATAACACCTTATGGATAGCTGAGCGGTTTTGCAAGGAGAATAATATACGCATCATCTTATGGGCTTGCTATGGCTAGTTTGCAGGGACGGTAACCCCAACGCCAAACCGGCCAGCAACCACCATTGCGCAGCAACCGCTTCATTGTCCCACTCCTGAAGGAGCATATTAATAAGTACGTATGCCCAGAAACTTACCAGCAGAATCAAACCAAGATAGCCATGGCGCTGCGACCAAAGCCTTATACAGAGAAATAGTTGCATGCCGATAAACAGCAGCAAACCAACAACACCCAACTCATAACCAACCTGCAGATAATAGTTCTCGGTCAGGTTCACTCCTCCGGGATTATGGATTGAAGCAAGCCCGGCGGTACCTGGTCCGTGCCCGAGTGGGTCATGCAGGATTGCTTTGACATTTTGCTGTACAAGGTAGGCATGTAGCTGGTTAGAATCATACCTGCCGACCTGCAGTTTTGTCTGATGTGTCAACACCGGATTGTGACGCTGAGAATAGGCAACTCCGCCGAGTAGCAAAATCATTACTGTAACCACCGGCCAATAGCCGCGCATAGTTTTCCAGAACCAATGCCGGTACTGCCACCAAACAACAAGCCCAACCACGATAACCCCTCCCAGCCAAGCGCTCCGAGAGAACGTTAGACAGAGTGCCAATAGCTGTACGCTAAGTGCGGCCCCGAACAGAATTCGCCGGCGTTGATTGCGTGCTCTCAGCAACATGGCAACCAGCAGAGCAATCGGCACCAGCAGATAGGCGCCCAAGGAGTTAGGATCGCGGATGGTTGACATAATGCGGGGAAATTCGGGATTGTTATCTATAAAAAAATTGGGGCGCGTTCCCCGTGCTACACTATAGCCAAGATGCGTCAGGAAATCTGCGGGCAATAAATACTGGATAATCCCCAAGACTGAGACCGTCGTACATACCAGCAAGACTACCTTAAACACAAAGCGAACATTGACTTTCGTCAGGAGTACCGCACTGAAACCGAGTATGGTGTAGCAGAAGAGCCGTAGATCGTAGGTAACCCCAAGTACCGCACTGGTTCGATAAATATGCGGATGTAAAGCCCAGACGCCAAGCAGTAATAGGCCGTAGACTACTGTTGCCCCAACCAAGCTATTGAAAAGCCTCGTGCTCCGATGTTGCTGCCAGACAAGACATATGCTCAGGAGTGTCAATATCGCCAGTACGACGTCCTTGGCAATTTTCCATTCATTGAGTCCGCCGGTGATTTCACTGACCGATTGTGATAAAAAAACGTGGAACGGCATATAGATGAGCAGTAATAGGGTGCTGAAATATGGAATGCGCCGTATGCTGAAGGTCATAGGCTATAATTATAGCAATTCAATGAGTAAGCATGCCAAACCAGCACATATTGTGATCGATGCCCGCATCCGCCGGAGCAGCACCGGCCGGTATACGGACCGGCTGCTGGAACATCTGCAGGCTGTCGATCAGTACAACCGTTACACTATCCTGATCGAGCCTGACGACTCTTGGGAACCAAAAGCCGATAACTTCCACGCAGTTGCCTGTCCTTTTGCCCAGTTTTCTTTGAACCCCTTCGACCAATTCCTATTCGCCTGGCAGCTATACCGCCTAAAACCAGACCTGGTCCATTTCACTATGACTCAACAGCCTTTGCTTTATTTCGGTAGGATTGTCACCACTACGCATGACCTCACCATGTTCGATTTCGTCCGCCGAGGCTCTACACCCCTGCTGGTCTATCGGCTCAAGATGATGCTCTATCGTTTTCTGGTCAATAGCGCGCACCATAAATCACGCTACATCATCGTACCTACCAGAACGGTTGCTAAAGAGCTCGCCGCCTACCAGCCCTTCACCACTCACAAAACAGCCGTCACCTATGAGGCCTGCGAGCCTTCGCTGGCCCAACGTGCTGAACCGCTGCCAGATATTTCAGGAGATTTTTTGTTGTATGTCGGTACTGCCTTCCCACATAAAAACCTTGCGCGCCTGGTTGAAGCTTTCGACCTGCTTCATCAAAATTTTCCAAAGTTGCAGCTAGTGTTTGTCGGCAAAACTGAAAAGCATTATGAGGAACTCGAGACCTTGGCACAGAAGCACCCTTCCGGATCAGCCATTGTATTTACCGGTTTTATCAGCGACGCCCATGTGAAGTGGCTCCACGAGCATTGCCAGGCATATGTCTACCCTTCATTACGCGAAGGCTACGGGCTCACACCGATTGAGGCAATGGCTGATGGTGCTCCGGTTGTCTCCAGCAATGCCAGCTGCATGCCTGAAATTCTCGGTGACGCCGCCTACTATTTCAACGCCAAGAGCCCGAAGGATATAGCCGAAAAGATAGCAGAAGTACTCCGCGATCCGAACTTACGGGAACAGCTTATACAAAAGGGCAAACAGCAGGCCGGGAAGTATTCGTGGGGGCAAATGGCCAAGGAGACGCTCGTAGTATATAAGGCGGCGCTATCCGAATAGCTCGTCGGCCCCTTACGGCGGCTTATATAAGTCTAGGCGGAATATGTTTCTGGTGCCGGTTCATCCCAATATTAAAAGCCAACCACTTCGAGCAGCCGTGTCGCAAGACACAGGATACCGGCAGCGCATCTTCAAAATCTCCTTGATCATTAGCTATCGCCCATGAATAGTCAACGACACTCATGTCGAGCATCAGATAGCCCTCTAGAAATTGGTGCCCTTCCCTTCCCTTTCCTAAGCTTGTTCTTTCAACAAAATAGAACAGAGTGGTTAGTCAAATGCGAACTACAGGCTTTTCGCAGAGCTAATATCACGCCGGCTGCAGTACTATATGTCGCTCCCTGCCCTCACCGGCTGACTGGCTGGCAATATCATACTCTTGGGCAAGCTTATGAATGGTCCGACGATCAGCGGCATTCATGGGCTCTAGCTCCATTGATTTTCCAGTTTCCTTGACCTGCTTCATCCATGCCTCGGCCCGGTGTCGAAGCCGGTCAGCGCGCTGTTTCTTATATTCAGCAATGTCGACATTGACACGGCTCATGGCAAAGCCCTGGTTCTTAAGCGCACTGCCGACCAAGAATTGCATTGAACGCATATTCTCACCCTGTTGACCAATCAGAAAGCCGTTCAAACGGGTCGAAGGTACTTCCAGCTCTATCACGTCATCTTCGCTCGTAGCATAGACATCGGTGTTAAGACCAAAGAATGATAGCAAGTCTTCTAGATATTTCTTTGCAAATTGAATTGACTCTTCCATTTACTTTCTCCTCCGCTTTTTCCCATGAGCTTTACGCTTTGGTCCGCTGTTTGTTTGGGGAGGAGGAATCACTTCACCTTTAACCACTTTCTTTCCTGCTTCACTCGCGACTTCAGCTTCCATCTCAGTGGTATCCTCGCGCAATACCATCGACTGCTGGATAAACGCCACAGCGCCACCAACCAACCAATACAGGCTAAGTGCTGAGGCAATATTTACCGTAAATAGGAAGATCATTACCGGCAGGAAAAAGCGAGTACTTCGACCAATGGCAGCATTCATTTCGGCCTGATCGGCTTGATTACCGTTACCGGCCTCTTTCAATATGTCACGCAACTTTCGGGCGTCCTTACCAACCGGCATCAATTGTTTGCTCTGATAGAACTGCATAACTGCACTCGCTGCTACAATAAGCATCGCCGGCCAATATACTCCCTTCGGCCCGAGAGCAGATCGAGTCAGGTTAACGACTCCAAACAGCGTGCCGTCGAAGCGATGAATATTGTGGTGCAGCGTCTGTATCCATGGCAGATGCCGCATCGCCGGATAGGAGAAGCTCACCAGTGCATGGGGATTGAGAATGACACGACGAAGACCACTGTAGAGACCTATAAGGATTGGCAGCTGGAGCAGAAGGATACCAACCGAACCAAATGGGTTAATGCCGCGCTCCTTGTAGAGTTCCATCACCATCTGGCCCTCTTTCTGACGATCGCCTTTGGCGGCTGCCTTGACCCGCTTGAGCTCCGGCTGCAGTTGGCGCATGATTTTTGCTTGATGCAGCTGTTTTTTCAAAAGCGGCCACAACAAGAGACGTACCACAATGGTAAATATAATTATTGCCAGCCCAAAATTATGCCCAGGCAGGACCGCATAGATCAACACTAAGAGATTGAAAATCGGCTGCGCGATAACGACCGTAAGTAGATGGACAAATCCCTTGAACATTAGTTATTTTCCTTAGCCTTTACTATAGCATGTACATCGCTTGCTCTAGCTGGTCCTTTGTCCAGCACGCCTGCCGATTCCAGAATCACCTTAACATCCTCTATAAGCTGCTGCCCATTCATTATCGCCAGCTGCTCATCCCGTACCACGAGCACCAGATCAAATGGCTGCGTAATCAGGGCCTCATGGCAACGGACTGCTTCATACAATCGTCGACGAATACGGTTTCGCACTACAGCAGACTTACTAACCTTACGGCTCACCACCACCGCCAGCCGGTAGGTTCTATTGTTCGGGTTCAGGGCAATGCGCAACTGCCACTGTGACGCCCGGATAACTCGCCCGCGTTGGTAGACATAGCGGAGACTACTTCTACCATGAAACCTATGTATCTGCTGAATCATGCTCTGACTCGTACGCTCACCGTCGCTCGCAGCTTTATAAACCTGGCTGGCTGTTTCGGTTCGTTATTTTAGTATGACAAACGGACGCGGCCTTTGTTGCGGCGGCGACTGAGCACAGTACGGCCGGCTTTCGTGGCCATCCGTTTCATAAATCCATGCTCATGGGCGGCATGTCGTTTCTTTGGTTGATAGGTTCTTTTCGGCATACTACTCCTGGCGGCTTTGGCGCTTTCAAAACACGCAACTCGTATCTTGCCCCAAGCGCGTGAAAATAACAATATTTACCCCACTAATAATAACAAGTTTTCCACTTCCCTCCAAGCCTTTTCCACATATTACCAGAGATACTCTGTCCTTGTGCATAAAGTTACCCAAGAATAGTCGAGCCTTTTGTTATAGAAAACTGCGTGTGGAAAAGTCTACTGTCCTGGGGTATAGTGGTGGTTGGAGTTAACACGGGTTGTCTCATAGAGCAATGCGGGAGATTTGAGGGTATGCAAGAGCAGGGCTTGTGGCAAGCGGTTTTAGGCGAGATTGAATTGTCTGTCTCTCGGGGGAATTTCGTTACGTGGTTCAAGAACACGACGCTGCTGCGTTTTGAGGGCAATGAGTTACTTGTCGGGGTACCCAGCATTTTCGTCAAAGGACAACTGGAGCATAAATTTAACGACTTAATACTTCAGACTCTTAAAAAGAATGGTCTGGAGTCTGCACATGTCACCTATAAAGTACATTCGGCGCTGACACGTCGGCTTGAAGAGCCAGTGCTTGGCGAATCACCATCGCCGACGACTGATGCTCCGACAGCAGCACGCCCGCGCAGCACACTGGCACATACCTACCGCCAGGGTCTGAACGAGCGCTACAATTTTGAAAACTTCGTCGTCGGTTCCAGTAACGAGTTAGCTTATGCGGCCTGCCAGGCAGTAGCGACCACACCCGGAAAAAAATACAATCCGCTCTTTTTATATGGCGGCGTCGGCATCGGTAAGACCCATCTTATCCAAGCAGTTGGCAATGCAGTGTTAGCCGCCAATCCACGGGCGCGGGTAGTTTACGTTAGTAGTGAACAGTTCGTTCAGGAATTTGTCGATGCCTTACGCTTCAAGAAAAACACCGCATTCGCCGACTTCTATCGTGGCGCTGACGTGCTGATCGTCGACGATGTGCAATTCCTCGCTGGTAAGGAGAAGATCCAAGAGGAATTCTTCCATACTTTCAATGCTCTACACCAAGCTAACAGGCAGATCATTATTAGCAGTGACAAGCCGCCCCGCGATATCCCAACATTAGAGGAGCGGTTGAAATCCCGTTTTGTGTGGGGCATGAGCATCGATATGCAGATACCTGATCTCGAGACCCGTTGCGCAATTCTGCAAGCCAAGGCACAGGGTCATGGCGTTGAGCTGCCAACCGACGTAACCGAGTATTTAGCGACCAACATTCAGACGAATATTCGCGAACTGGAGGGCGCACTCAATCAACTTTTAGCTTATTGTGAGATGCACGGTCTAGATCCGTCGCTTGGGATTATAACCACCGTGCTCAGCGTCTCACATGCTCGCCCGAAACACATCAGTGCCCGTCAAATTATTGAACGTACCGCCCGTCATTTCCAGATTCCCATGGAAGACATCCTTGGCCCGAAGCGTGATAAAGATATTGTGGTTCCTCGGCAGGTGGCTATGTATATGCTGCGGAGTGAACTACATCTTTCGTTCCCTAAAATTGCCAAGGAGCTCGGCCGCAAAGACCACACCACGGCCATGCATTCCATTGAAAAGATTGAACATGACTCCCGTGTCGATGTTGATATCCGTTCAGCCATTTCGCAAATCAAGGAGCGACTCTATGCGTAAATACTGCGAAAAATATGTGCATAGTTTGTTGCTGTGCAGTGGACTGCTGCTGGATTTTTCCTCCTCGCGCAGCCGCCACAAGATCGCCTGCGAACAATCGACCCGATTATGCTCCGCCCGTCCCCGATTCAGCCACCGGTCTGTCCACAACATAAAGCGGTCATCTAACGGCGTATGCCGGTTGTTTTTCCGCATCTTCCACAGGACCTATAACTATGATAACTATCTATTTAATATATTAATCGTTATATAAAGGAGCGTTTCGCCATGAAACTGCAAGTGACACAGGAAAATCTTAATAAGGCGCTCGGCACAGTCGCCCGAGTAGCCAATACGCGTGGTACCCTACCGGTACTAAGCAACGTATTACTCAGAACCGCGGGCGGGCGACTTAGCGTTACAGCCACCAATCTCGATATCGCCATTACTCACCATATCGGTTCTAAAATAAGTGAGGAGGGCGCTATCACTGTCCCCGCTCGGCTTATGCAGGAGTTTATTGGCAGCCTGCCACCTGGAGTTATTAACCTTAGCCTTGATGATTACAGATTGCATGTCGAAGCCGAACAGTACCAATCGGTTATTAATGGCGTATCGGCCGACGAATTTCCGGTCATGCCGGCTATTACTTCGGGAACTGCCTGGAAAGTACCGGCCAGCGAGCTGCGCAAGGGTCTGTCCCAGGTTATTATGGCTGCTTCCGCAGATGAAGCTCGCCCCATTTTGACGGGTGTGCTGCTACATACTGTCGACAATAAGCTCTACATAGTTGCCACGGACAGCTACCGGCTGGCTGAAAAGCAGCTCAGCTCAATGCGCCAGGCGGTGCACCTGCTCGTTCCGTCGTCGGCCATGCAGGATTTACTTCGGATTGTCGGTGATTTCGATGAGGAAGTGCGAGTGACACATGATGAGCAGCAGATACTGTTTCAAGTTGGTGATGTTGAATTGGTAGCACGTCTGATAGAGGGCGCCTACCCAGATTACCGTCAGCTTATTCCGAAGGAGTTTGAAACCACAGCGCAGCTGAGCAAGGCAGACCTTTTGAATGTTACAAAAGTGTCGAGCCTGTTTGCGCGGGAGAGCGCCGGCAGTATTACTATTCATATCGACGGCGACGCCCAGCAGCTCAGCATTCGTTCGGTTGCCTCGCAACTTGGCGAAAATACCGCCACGGCTCCTGCCAAGGTAAGTGGCGGTGGTGATATAACGATCAACTCGCGTTACCTGCTTGATGCGCTGCATGCCATTGCTGGCACCGAAGTGGTTTTTGGTTTCAATGATAAATTGGCCCCCTCGGTTATAAAGGACGTGACCGAACCTGGCTACGTTCATGTCATTATGCCGTTGAAGAGTTAGCTCATAAAAAACAGTATGGTTTCGCATATTCGCTTGCAACACTTTCGCTCTTATCGGGACACTTCATTTCGATTTGGCAATGCCGTCAATATTATAGTCGGGGCAAACGCCACCGGTAAGACAAATCTGTTGGAAGCACTGCTTGTCATGGCCCGGGGCAGTTCATATAGGGCCCGTGATTCCGAGCTTATAGCTTTCGGTGATGATTGGGCGCGGATCGACGCCGGGTTGGATGTAGAAAATGAGCAACGGGTGGTGAAACTGCAGCGTTTGGACCACGAAACGGCTCATGTGTCGAAAAGTTTCGAGATTAATCAACAATCTCTGAAACGATTGCATCGCATCCGCAGCCTGCCGGTCGTGCTATTTGAGCCGAACCACCTGCTGCAGCTTAGTAGTCTACCAGAGCTCAGACGGAACTTTCTGGATGATCTCGCCGAACAAATCGAGCCTTCCTTTGCAGCGCTACGCCAACACTACAGACGGGTTTTGATCCAGCGTAATGCCCTACTCAAACAACCCACCATAGACTTATCCGCCCAGCTGTTTGTTTGGGACCTTCGTCTCAGTGAACTTGGTGGCAAAATAGCTAAGACAAGACTGGAACTCATTGAACGGTGCAATGCTCAATTGACCGACATATACAGAGAACTGGTTGATGCTCCGGAAGTGATCAGCTTGCGCTACTATACTCCCTTCACCGGTGACTATGAATCGCAGCTGCTGAACAGATTAGAACAAGATCACCGGCTGGATGTAGCGAGAGGTTTCACTGCCCACGGGCCGCACCGTGACGATTTGATGATACTACTCAATGATCACTCGCTGCAAACGGCAGCTTCAAGGGGAGAAACACGCAGTGTGGTGCTGGCGCTGAAGATTATAGAGCTCCACCTGCTGGAACAGATGGGGGGTATAAAACCTATGCTGCTGCTAGACGACGTTTTTAGCGAGCTCGATAGCAGGCGCCGGGAAGCGCTCACCCACTTCGTAGCGAAGTACCAGGCGTTTATTACGACCACTGATGCGGCGGATGTCTCAAGGAGCTTTGCCAGCCGTACGATTATACGGCTGTAGGCTGCCGGGTGGAGCGAAGGCTGTCTGCTGCTTAGCCGATGCCGCTCTTGTGAAGGACAAGTCGGACAATTGCTTGGGCAAACCCTGCAACCACTAATCCGACAATTGCGTAGATGATAGTATCTTTAGCTGAAGAGATCTTACCCGAATCACCACCCGCATTAACATAACGGAAACCGGCAAACATGATCATGATAATCGCGAGGATGCCGATTGCTGCACTCAAGATATTTACGACTGCAGCAATGACGCCGTTTAAGGTGGGGCTACCAGGGCTTGTTGTGCAATTACTGCCCGCCCCTGGAACCGTCTGGACACCATTGCATATCTGTTGCTGAGAAGGACTGAGTGATTTGCCCGCCCCAAAGGTTATTTGATTGCTGGCCGTCACACAAACAGTTATGCCGAGGACAATGCCGATTGTGGTGCGCAGATATTTCATTTGACTAACTTCTCTATACTAAAAATTATATCCTATCCACAACAAACACCACAATCGCTTGCGCTAAGGCGATAATCAGAAGTCCCACTGCGGCATACAGAATCGTATCCTTGGCGGTGTTGACCTTGTTAGCATCGCCAGCGGAAAGTACGTACATTATACCGCCTACAATCATCATGATCACGGCTATTGCGCCACCGAATACAGCAACGATACGCGTCACCTTGACAATGATACCGTTAGGACCGGCAACCGGATTACTGCTCGCCGGCGTATTACATACCACCGAACTCGTGCCGCCCTGGCCGCAGGGCTGGCCAAACAGGTTGCTGGCCGCAGCAGTTGTTGCCGGCCATATAACAGGCCACGCTATAACACAGATAAGTGCACCGACACATAAATATTTCCGGAGCATGCTCATATCTCTCCTACCCAGACGTACTGTTCACGATAAAGTTAACGATGGCAATTGCCAGGACGCAAACTACCAGACCAATAGCTGCGTAAAGGATGGCATTCTTGGCCTGAGCTATTGCCTGCGGATCGCCTCTTGAAGTAATGTAACGGAAACCGGCAAGAGTGATAACGAGTAGTGCGATGGCGCCAGCTATCTGAAATACAATGTCCAGAACTTTGCCGATCTCTGTTGAATTGGCAGACACCTGTGGCAGGTTCTGGGTGTTAATAACCTGTTGTGCGACTATCCTAAACCCAAACATAGTACTATCCAAGCTGGCTCCCGATGAACGCTACTATTGCAACTGCGATACCAGCAATAACTAAACCGATCAAACCGTTCTTGATGGTTTCCTGGGCCGCGCTCGTTTTATCCGGTTGTCCCTGACTGGCGATATATTGGAATCCCCCATAGATAGTATAGACGATGGCAACATATGCAACGATGCGCAGCAATATGTCTATGGCAGCCAGGACGACCAGTACCAAGCCACTTGCGCCTTGTGGATTGAGAAAATTGAAGTGTATCACTTGGCAATGGTTATTGAAGTCGGTATTCGGCAGATACTCGTACCAAGGCGGGATGCCAAAGAAGCTGTATTTGTTGCATATGCCGTTAGCCGCGAAGTGCTGGAACAAAGAGAATAGCAGTACGTTCATAACCTTACCTCGCCCATCAGACAATTCCTCCCGGCAGCAGCCATTGCAGGAATGCCAGCAATACTAAGTAGGCGAATATAGCGATGATTGAATTTCGTATGCGTTCTTTGGCAGCAGAAACCTTTCCTGAATCTCCGGCTGCCGAGGAATATTGAATGCCTGCCGTAATCAGAGATATAACCACGGCAACACCTACGATGCCGCTCAGTACATCGACAAGCGGCTGAGCATAATAATAGAAAAGACATTTTTCTCCCTGTCCGGTTGATTTTCCAGAGCTAATCTGGCTCAGTGTCGGGCAGGACGGCGCAGCAGCATATGCGTTCAACGGAGCTGCTGTGACTGTAAACAGCAAGCTTGCCAATATAATCCCGATGATTGTTTGTGTTTTTAGAAAGCGCTTCATAAGCTTAACTCTATAATAGTATACGACCAATTGCGATGTGCGGGCAAGCGATCCGAGGGAAGCATAAGAAGCTTTCTACCCATCACAACTTGCTGATATACTGCTAGCATAATGATACGGCGACGGATGGGCATATTAGGGTGTGTCGTGCTGGTTATATTACCCTTACTGCTGATGCTATTCCTGATAAGCATGCCGTCGGCATCTGCGATATCGACGAACTGTGGCTGGACCAATTTGACCAACGTTCTCTGTGGTGGTGCTGGCGGCGTTGATTTCTCAAAACAGAGCGTTGATACCGCAACCGATACCATGACACTGATCGGCCGTATCCAAGTAAGCAACAACTGTCAGCCACTACTGGTAGTCCAGAGTTATCAAGCGGCCACCACGGCTACGATACAACTCCGCACGAAAAGTGGCATTGGTGGGGGCTGCAGTGTAGCCGGTACACTAAATGCCACCCTAAATCCGACATACAATACTGTAGCAATCGGAGGCGGCGGAGGCGGCAATAACTGCATCAAAAACTTGACCTTTGTTCCTGGGAGCGGTTCGCAGTCTCTTGATTTATCTGGTAACTGTACAGGCGTGAGTCCGGTATTTTCACAGGCTAATGGCTCTAACGATTACGTCGGCTCCATTGCTAACAACGGTTGTCCGGTTGACTTTGTTACTTACGATTCAACTACTGGCAAGATTACCTACTTTCAGGTGGGTCAGGGCGGTGCCTTCACCCAAGCGCTGCCCAGCTCAATAGCCAACAGCTATCCAGCAACCTGTAAATCAGACAATGGCACGACTGCTAAGTTCAATGCGAATGGTGGTGCAGGTAGTGGCCAAACACCAGATAACTGCCCCATATCAACATGGGGGTTGCGCTGGCTCGTCTGTCCGATTATTACTCAACTAGACAGCGTTGTGAAGCCGCTCAACGATATATTGCAGGCCGAGCTAACCTATCCTCTAGTTAACTTCGATACAACGAAACAACCTGGTAGCGCCTTTTTTGCGGCATGGAGTGGTTTCCGGGATGTAGCGGTGAGTTTGCTCGTGATGGCCGCACTTGTCATGATCATTGCCCAGGCACTTGGTTTCCAGGTGCTTGATGCCTATAGTATCCGGAAACTCCTGCCACGGCTGCTCATCGGTGCGATTGCTCTGACACTTTCCTGGCCACTTATGGAGTTTGTAACCCAATTCTTTAATGACATCATGAACTGGATTGGCGATGTCATTATCTATCCGTTCCAGGGTCTGGGACCGGCCGTGCAGCCGACAGATATTGTTAATGGCATTTTGAACCAGGCAGGTATCGCCGTTGTCACTACAGCGGAAGCGGTTGCTATAGGTACCGCAGTATTTATATTTGGTATTCCCGGTATTCTGGCAATCGTCGGTTCATTGGTCCTAGCCTTATTCGTTGCCTTTGTTACTCTGACTATCCGGATGATTATCCTCATTATAGTTATCATAGCCGCACCGCTCGCTATCGCCGCTTATATCCTGCCTGGTACCCAATTCCTCTACAAAGTTTGGCGTGATGCTGCGTTGGCGGTTTATACAGTGCAGGTTATTATAGCGCTTATGCTGGCTGGCGGTCAGGTTATGGAGCGCGTCGCCGCGAAGCAGTCCGGTCCGGCTGCCATATTAGCACCGCTCGCTGCTATTATTGTCTATTTTATGTTTGGTACAGCGTTTCGGCTGGCTGGCGGTGCGCTCGCTGCCGCAAGTGGGGCGATCAACAATTTTCATGGAGGCGCCTTTAAACGACTCCGCGATTTCCGAGGTCATCAGGCACAGAGCAACTGGCAGAATGCTCAAGCAGGCCAGCGTTTTCAAGGTCGAGCCGGTCTGACCCGTTGGCTTAATCCGATCGCTCAATCCGCAGCTCTCGCACCGGGGGCTCGCTTCCGGCCAAGCCGGATCCGAGCCAGGCAGGCTAATCTTATTCAGTCCACTGCCGCTGGGATGGAAGAAAAGAACGAAGCTTTCAAAGCTATAAAGAGCGATGACACCAAGTTGTGGGCACTTATGGAAACGACTGGTGCCGGGAAGTCGCTTTCCGGACGCGGGGATAGCCGACAGGATGTTATCAGTAGCCTTCAGGATCATGGCTTCAAGGGAACCGATCGTGAACTAAATCTTGCCGCAGATGAAGTGATGGAAGCGAAGCGGGCGGGGGGCAATGGCCAGTCGCTTCTAAGGGCTGCGACCATGGCTCAAGCTGCAACCGGTACCGGATTTGGCCGAACGCATGGAACTATGGAAGAAGCGGCCGGCGACATGCTGCAGTGGATTGATGCCAGTGCCGGCAATGATCTTAATGCTGCCAGCAATATGTTAGCTGGTATGCGTTCCTCAGCCGTCAACTCAGGACGAGGTGATCTTGGTGGTGGTGGTTTTGGGGACATGCTAGGAGCCTTTGCCTACATTCGTAATGGTAAACGTGCCCAAGCCCAGGCACTACAGCTTCAGGCCCGTGGAGCTAGATTAACGCCCGAGCAGCAGGCAGCCCTCCGTGGCCCTAGTTTGCGTGAAGCGACCAATAAAGTGCTCGACTCAGCCAATGAGGGGACGAGGCAGGCGCTTCTCGCAACCGGTAAGCCATATAGCGCCGGTAATCTGGCTCGCAGAAGAGCAGAGGTCTTCTCACAGCAGCTGGAAAACCTCAATGATATGCACGATAGCGTTACAGCTGGGGACGGCCGCTTCTCTCAAGAGCAGCTGGAAGCCAGCCGCCGCAACGTCAAGCAAGAGCTTGCCTCTATGATGGGCGAGTATGACGCCTTGGGGCAAGAATCGAAACTCAATGCCCAATCTGTAGCCGACGGTATGTTTGGTGTTAGCCTAACCAGTGCCCGGGGGCTTGGTCTGGCAGGTTTTGGCCCTAGAGGAGGAAGCACCGGTACGGTATTAGATCTGGCGAATTCCGTACTTGAGCAAGAACAGACCCCAGGCTTTGCTGAGCCCCATCACTTTGAAGAAATGCGAAAAGATTTCCGCACTGGTGCTGCATCGACTATGCATGCCGCCGCCGCGGCCGCCGCCGCCGGTCCAGCCGCCGCTCCACCCTCCCCAGCAGGGCCGATTTAGTGGCCATCACAATTATGCAGGGTTAAGTTTCTATAGAAGCGTAATGGGTGCCCTAGCCAATTATTTATAACCTATACCGGCTTAACACTGGCTAACTTTGGAAAAGATCTGTGCAGGCGAACGGGCTACTGCTGTAACGGTGCAGACAATGTAGCTACACCTTGTTCGAGTTGTTCTACCCATAGCTTTAGATTATGACCGCCTGAGATAAAACTTGGTGGTAGATCTAGATCAAATGCTGTTGCCGTACGTTGATCATATCCGGTAGGACCATAGGTACCAGCGAAACCGGTTGTACCTGGCCCCCTCGCTAAGGAGTATTCAAACACTTGGCCTTCGGGTGTTAAAAAGAGCCCTTCTTCGTCGGGCGTAGCCTGGGCGTTTGTGCCAAAGTCTGCAGTTATTCGGGGGCTACGCCGTCTTGCAACTACCCAGCCCTGGAGTTGTACTTCTTCGGCTGTATAGACTTGCTGGTCAAAACCCACCCCTGCTTCGCTCAAGCGATTGCCAAGGGTAGGCAAGCTATGATTGACCGCGACCATGCGGCCGTACAGCCCACCATAGAGTCGGACCATGTTTTCAATACGCTGGCTGCGCGGACCGCCTGTCCGTCGTGCACGATGCAGGGCATCGAGTGCAAATTCCCCGAACCGGTCAGGTTTAGGTTGCCCGTCATTAGTTCCGTTATTTCTTACTTCACCAGTCACAGGCTTTCAATCTATCGCGCGCGATTCCGCAATGTTAGTAGGCGTCGGGCTAAGGCTAATTCCGGTCCGGGGTTATTTATTGAGTATTCCCGCTTATATTGTCCAGAAAATGCCGGCTGGAATGCTATGTTATTTGTACCGTTATCAAGGTCTAGGGCCTTAATAACTCCCATTTCGCGGCGTTGTTGTACCATGGGGCCTTTCGTGAGCCCTTTTGCCGACCCATTAGCTAAACCATCAAGGACCTCGCTTACGCGATTATGAATCTCACGCGCTGCCTGTTGCATTGCTGCTCTAATCAGATTTTGATGAGCCTCCGTGGTGGCGCGCGCCAGGTCGTTTACTAGCGTATTATAGCGTGGTAACCATCCCCCAGTCTCAAGCTCGCTAAGGGCGCGTTGGGTCTCGGGACGGCCAAGGAAGTCGTGACGTAATGGGATATCCTTAAAGCGGCCGGCAAGCTCGCTAGCAGCAGCTCGCAGCTTTTTTGTATCTTTACTTCGCACCGAAAGTCGCATAGCGATTCCAGCCCCTGCCCCACGGGACGGAGCTAGGGATACGCTCAGCCCATCAGTTTTAATGCCGAGACTGCTCAAGTGCTTAAGGGCGGATCGTTCATCGAGAGTCCCTAAACCGGCGCGCCGTTGGTATTCCGCCAAGGCATTTATATAAGAATTTACGGCTTGCTCACTATATTTAGCACCAAGGGCTCCCTTCTCAGCCTCTTGTTCATGACTGAATCCCATACCTTTTACGGTCATCAGCATAGCATTGGCGTCAACAGAGTTGCTGATGAGACTAGACCGTCCCAGTTCCAGACTACGTTGTTGGCGGTCGTACTCAACTGTCTCGGGGGCTACACGACGGCCCAATTGACCTCTTTTACCACGATCGATGACTTTTAGGACATCATCGTAGTTACTTAAACTGCGGGAAGGCCTACTGCGAATCCGTCGGCGGGCAATGTCTATTCCAACACCTATTGCCCCCAAGGTAGGCAGCATACCCCATAGACTACCATCTTCCAGAGTCGCTGCGACACTATGCACTGTTCTTTCTTGAGGTGCTCTCAGTCTATGATTAGGCAATATTGTCGCGGCACCATGCTCGTGTATAGGCCTATCAAAGGTAGCAGCCATAGCGAGATGATGCCCGCCCCCCTGTCCGATACTGGCCATGGTATGGTGCGCTGCATCACTTGCACCATACCGTGCCGCTACTGCCATTCCGGCTAAAGCAACTGCTTGGGGTTTTACTAATCGTGTGGCCCACTTGCCCACCGTCCCCTTATCGGCCAGACTCTCTGTGGTAACGGAGAGTGAATTGGTTACACGTGTTGCTAGTGAGAGTGCTGCATCACTTGCACCAGCTGCTAATTTACCTAGTCTAGATACTTGCACCGGCATATCCCCTTGTTCGGGTAGTTGAGTCATTTCAGAATATTGAACGCTAGGAGTTCCGTCGACAGGAGGTGGTACAACTGCCATAGGAACCTCTGGAGTAATGGGCTCAACGGGTCTTGGGTGATCAGCAAAAGTGAGCCTGTTCATGTATATATTTATACACTATATACTGCTAAATGTCAACCTGGCTGCCAAATATTTCTCCTATTTTGCGGTATACTTATTCTGTGTCAACCTACAAGGTCATCCAAAATGTTGAGGCTGAAGACAAGATCCTTGGTCCACTGAGCTTTCGGCAGTTTGCTTATGCTGGTATTGCCGCAATCTTTGGTTACCTAAGTTTCTTTCTCATTACTCACGGCGCTCCCTTTCTGGCTACACCGTTTATTCCGCTTGTGCTGATCAGTGCCTTCTTTGCCTGGCCGTGGGGGCGTGATCAGCCTACCGAAGTCTGGGCGCTTGCCCAGATCCGTTACTTCTTTAAACCCCGTAAACGTATCTGGAGTCAGAGCGGCACCAAGGAACTCGTGACGATCACCGTTCCCAAAAGAATAGCCATTGACTACACCAATGGTCTCAATCAGATTGAAGTCAGAAGCCGTCTAAAAGTATTGGCCGACACGTTGGATAGCCATGGCTGGGCAATCAAGGATGTCAATGTCAATCTGGCTGCGCAGTCATACCCAGCTATAACCACCGTGGCTTCTGACGATCGGTTGTTGTCGCTCGACAGTATGCCGAAGATAGTTTCTGATGTCGAGGTTCGTGCCTCTGACGACATAATGGATGAGCGGAACAACCCGATCGCTCAGCAGTTCGATTCTATGATTGCCGACGCCGCCAAATCCCGCCGTGCGAAAATTCTGGCCAGCATGCAGCAGCAATCCAACCAACCAGCACCACCTTCGCCAGCAGGGCCAGCCGCTACAACGGATAACACCAGCCGCTGGTTCCTGAGCCAGCAGCCCACACAGCCCGCCGTATCAACACCCCAAAATGCAGTGACATTCAATGAACAGGTCGTCTCTCCGAGTAGTGGCAATCCTGTAAGCACCCCTGCGACTGCTACTACTGACGACGAACTTGCTACAGATGAAGAGAGCTTGCTGAAGGCCATTGAAAAGGCGCCAACGCCTCAGGGTAATCCCTACGGCCATCTACACACCATTATGCCCCTCTCCGCTCGGCCACAACCAAAGCCAGCCACCCCGCCGCCAGTGACACCAAGCACTAGCGCTGGTATACTGGATCTTGCGAGCAACAATGATCTTAATGTAGCGACTATCGCGCGCGAGGCCAACAAACGCCGGCAGCCTACGGAAGTTGTCATTTCGCTGCACTAAAACATAAAAACACCGGTAAGTAGGTCTTACTATGGTGGGGGTAGTAGCAAGCATGCAACCCAGGTCCGCGAATACATCGCAAACACCGCAAGGGGCAATGCCACTGACGCCAGCGCAAATGGCAGCCGGTACAGTGCCTTATGTTGTCCCGACCCAACTGGATACCGCCGGGGCGATTGCCTTTTCACACCCTACCCTAGCCGGAGGTGTTACCCCCGCACGGCCACTCATGGCATCCCCGCCAACGGTGCCTACGATCAGACCGGCAACCTTTGCAGGAACACAGGCGCCAATTGTATCGTCGGCGCCAAATATTGCATCGTCAGTTCAGCGGGGAGCGGCAACCGCCCCGCCCGCCCGCACCAATACTAATAGCACTCAGAATATGCTCCAGTTCGCCGAAATCCGCGACGGGATTATTATCATGAATGACGGGTCGTTTCGATCGGTCATCATGCTCAAATCCATTAACTTTGATCTGATGAGCCAAGGCGAGCAGGAAGCCGTGGAGTATTCTTTCCAAGGGTTTCTTAATTCGCTCTTTTTCCCCATACAAATCTTTATTCGCTCACAGAAAATCGACTTACAGGTTTACATTGATCGTCTAGACAAACGCCGGGGCAAACAGGACAATATGTTGCTCGGGATGCTTACCGAGGACTACATCGGCTTTATAAGTGACCTGGCCCAACAGAGCAACATCATGGACAAGAAATTCTATGTAGTAGTTCCCTACTTTCCCAAAGTTGACGTCCAAAAGGCGCTTACCAACAGCAAGAACTTTGTGACCGGGCTGGTAGCCCTTTTCAATACCAAGGAGCAGCATGTAGTCATCAATGAAGCGGATCTGGAAAAAGCTAAGACTGAGCTAAGAAACCGCGTCCAGTCGGTTCTAAGCGGCATGCAGCAGTGCGGTGTGCAGGGGTTGCCCCTTGATACCCAGGAGCTGATTGAATTGCTCTACGATACCTATAATCCTGACACGGCCACCCGGCAGCAAATGAAGAACTTTGGCCGGCTTGATGCGGATATTGTCACCAAGGCACAGGGCCCACAGCCGGAGGCCGGATAAATGTTTGGCAAGAAGAAACCGGTCGTTGACCCAGCAGTACAGCAGCAGCTTCGCCAGCAGCAGGAAGTTAGTAGTGCCTTCAAAAAAGGGGTAGTCGCGCTGCGGGATTTTATTGCGCCCAGCTCGGTTGAACTCCAGAGTGGCTATTTCCGGATCGGCACTCGCCTGGCCCGTACTTTTTATGTCTATGGCTATCCGCGGCAACTTTATACCGGCTGGCTGAGCGGCATGGTCAACCTTGATGAAGTGGTTGATCTCTCCATCTACATCTACCCGGTGGAGAGTCAGGTCGTCATGGAAAACTTGAGGAAAAAGGTAACCCAGTTGGAGGCCGGCATTCAAATTGATGCCGAAAAGGGTCGGGTTCGTGATCCGGCCAAACAGGCGGCTATCATGGATGCCGAGGAAATGCGCGACAAGCTGCAGGTCGGCGAGGAGCGCTTTTTCCGCTTTGGTTTATACTTTACAGTCTATGCCGGTAGCCAGGATGAGCTGGAATTTGTTACACACAAGGTGGAATCGCTACTCGGCCAGCAATTGGTGTTCTCCAAGCCGGCCACCGCCCAGCAGGAGCAGGGCTTCAACAGTATCGTGCCGCAGCTGGTTGATCAGCTGCAGATCCGGCGCAATATGAGCACTGGCGCGATTAGCACATCATTTCCCTTTACCTCGGCTGACCTTACCCAGGACGATGGTATTTTGTATGGCATCAATATGCATAACTCCGGCCTGGTTATTTTCGATCGTTTTTCGCTTGAGAATGGCAATTCAACGGTATTTGCCAAATCAGGTGCCGGGAAATCGTTTCTGGTCAAACTAGAAGCCCTGCGTTCGCTGATGATGGGGACCGAGATATTCATTATTGACCCAGAAAATGAGTATGAGCGTATGAGCGATGCCGTCGGCGGTGCCTATGTGCGATTGAGCCTAAACTCTTCAACCCGGATCAATCCGTTTGATCTGCCGCGTGTCATCGATACCGAAGAAGCTGATAACGCTCTGCGTTCCAATCTTATAACGTTACATGGGCTCCTGCGGCTGATGCTCGGCGGCGCAGAGACTGAGATTATGGGCGGGACTACAGCCATGATGCCGGCGTTGTCGCCGGTCGAAGAGGCCGACCTTGACGCGGCACTCATTGAGACGTATGCCAAGGCCGGAATTACCAACGATCCACTGACACAAACGGGTATTCCGCCGACTACTAACGATCTGTACGAGACCTTGCTACACATGGGCGGTACTGGCCCGCAACTGGCTCAACGCTTACGGAAATATACCAGCGGCACCTTTGCTGGCATCTTTAGTCAACAGAGCAACGTAGATATTAACAATTCCTTCGTTGTCTTCAATCTACGTGACCTTGAAGATGAGCTTCGGCCGGTGGCTATGTATATTGTGCTTAACTATATTTGGAACCGAACCAAGACTGACCAGAAACGCCGTATCTTGGTGGTTGACGAGGCCTGGCAGCTTATGAAATATGAGGACTCGGCTAACTTTCTTTTTTCACTAGCGAAACGGGCTCGGAAGTATAACCTCGGTATCACTACGGTAACGCAGGACGTGGAGGACTTCATGGGCAGCCGGATGGGCCGGGCCATTGTCGCCAATGCCTCTATGCAGTTTCTGCTCAAACAATCGCCAACTGCGGTCGATGTACTTACGGATGTCTTCAAACTCACCAGTCAGGAGAACAAGCTACTCAGTCAATTCCCGGTCGGCCAGGGTCTATTTTTCGCCGGTCAAAATCATGTCCACGTGCAAGTGGTGGCAAGCCCGACTGAAACCGAGCTGATAACCACTAATCCTCAAGCTGTTCAGCCCCAAGAACAGCAGGGTGATTTTGCCCAAGATCAAGGCAGTGTTGATCTGTCCAATCAAGCTACAACCGGAGTAGTATAAAAACGTAAGCAGTACGGACCCAATGGCTACAGATACCAAACAGAACGATGGCCAGTTGAGCGATGAGCAGCGTCAATCTCTAGAAGATATGCGCCGCCGTATACGAGATACGCAGCGTTACGTAGATGAGTCGAATAAGCGGGTAGATAAGGCGACCGCAGCGGCTGGTAAGATGGGGCGCCATAATGAGAAAAATGCCAATGTAATAAGACGGCAGGGAGACCGTTATGGTAATGCTGTTAATGCTCTGCCCAACTATGGCTCCTATGCCCAAGTGCATCCGCATGATGAGGCAATCGATCGCGAGATTGAAGAACTCAGGCGGCAGGAATCTACTTCACCAAGCCTGAACCAACACCCAACTATGCATTCAGACCGAACGGATAGTGAGTTGCACCCTGAGCTAGAGAGGGACCTTCAGGCGCACGAAGGCCATGAGATCGCTGGCTCGCATACCGGTGACCACCAGGCGCTTTGGGGTTTACCGAAGGCCAATCGTGAGTATACGTCAAACAAACAGGCTCTCGATAATCTCCAGGACGGCAAAAATACACCAGGATTAACCCCCCGCGAGAGCCGGGCTAAAGGAGCGGTCGGCTTTCTGGCTGGTCGTGGCTTCCTGAGTGGACTGGCTAGCCCCAAGAAGAAGAAAAAGAAGCTTCTCATCGCGGGCTTGCTTGGCAGCGGAGCCTTACTGATAGTGCTTGTATTGTTATTATTCTTCACCTTTTTCGGCTCCTTAAAGGTGGTTCATTTTGCCACAGTACTTCGTTCAGTGGGGTTTGCTCGTTACCAGTTGTATATGCGTGATCAGTATGCCAAGACGATCTTCGATGCTGCCACCTTAACCACCAATAGCACCGGCCGGGCATACGAGCAGCTGGGAGACCGGAGCCTGGTGCAGAAACTGCTGCGCATCAATCCCCAGGCCCGTCTTCAGCAGCTGGGTGATGAGGGAGCCCTCAAATTCGACTTTCAGACGCAGAATTCCAAATGGCTTGGCCCGCTCAAGAAAACCAATCAGTTCAAAGGCGTCGTGGTGGACGGCAACCAGCGGATCTACCTTGACGATATCTCCCAGCAGCTTTTCGGTGCGAACTATGATAGCCTTCTCAATCCTATTAGCAAACTGCGCGTGCAAGCCCAGTTTCTTAGTGAGGCAAAGGTTGCTCTGAACGATAGGTTGGCAACTGAGGGTATGTCATTCCGTTCATCAATCTATATGGGCTTACGTCAGCTGGCCGGCATACGCATGTTTGTCTGGACGGCAGACCTGCTCAATAAGTTGTTTAATGGCAAGACCAATGAAGATATCAGCACTGAGGTTAACAATGATGCGTCATATGTTGACAACGGCACGACGACCATACCGACTGGCGAAGATCAAATCGACCAGTCGGCTACTCAGGCTAATCAAGCTAATGTCGCTGACGGTATTAAGGCCGCCGAAACTGGCAAAGTCGAGACGAGTCCGCTCATGCAGCGGCTGGTGCCCCTGGCCGAAAAGCTTAAGCCGATAGACAATATTTCTTCGGTTGCATTCCTGGCCACCGTTGCCTGCGTAGCGCACAGTCTGGCTGGCTCGATATCCCAAGCCCAGCAGCAGAATGAGGTCAAGGCGCTGCGGCTAGGGCATGATGCACTGACCGTAAGTAATCAGATACAACAGGGAGCAGATCAGGGGCAGAATGTCGTCAATGCCCAAGCAGTTGGTGCTGAAGGGGCGATTTGGGATAACGCCGACCAGGCGGTGCTATACAAACAAGCTACGGGTGTGCCGCTTGGCACAGCCGATTACCAGCAATTTGGCCAAATCCCCTACGTCACAGGAGCTTTGGGGGCACTCGGCATAGCTGCAAACCTTGTTAACTCGATTTTTAACACGGCGGTCTTTACCACGAACCCGATATTGTCCATTCTTGCGGGTGGCCCGAATGCGCTTTCGACCCAGATCTGCAATGTTATCCTCAATCAATATGCTCAGTTCGGGCTGGCTGGCGTTGAGATTGTGGCCGCAGTGCTCAGTGCCGGCACCGCGGAGGAGGCGGCATTCTCAGTACGAGCGGCACTTACTGCCGCATTCTGGGGGCTCGCCAAATTTGGCGTTACAATCGGCGTTGGGCAGCTGGTCGGCTACCTCATTGATCAAGCAGTGGCCACAGCAGCCAATGTGGATTACTCTGGGGCGGATACCGGCCCCTTGCGCTATAATGAGTCGGCTATTGGGATTGATGAGTTCGAGCAAACTGCCAATCGGCAAATGACGTTCGGTAAGCCGCTGACTGCTGACGAGACGGCATCCCAGCAGCTGGTAGCTATGAATGCTCAAATTACTACCAATAGCCAGCAGTCATTCTCGCAGCGCTACTTTGCCATCGACAATCCCTATTCATTGCTAGGTCGCATTTCGGCAGTAGTACCCACTAGCTTTAGTGATATCACGGCGGATATGCGGATGGGCTTTGCCTCGCTGACGGGGATATTCCAGCCGCTACGGATGGTCGGCAGCTTGATGAATGCGTTTGAGCCACAGGCCTTGGCGGCAACATCCGGTCAATCCTATCTAACCGGTGCGCTGAAAGGTGTAAACGAATGGGGCTGGACAGCACAGGAAGAAAATGAGTTTACAACTGACACTAATTATAGTTGGCAGGCCAATGTTCTTGCTGTTGAACCGCAGTTTGATGCACTGAGTCAAAAGTATGATCCGTGCTATAGCCCGACAAGCTTTAACAACGGTGCACCCGACATACCTTCACAATGCACCGAGCAATTTCTATCAACCCCAGAAGCACTCCACTGGCGCATGTATATGCGTGAAGGCTATGCTGCTCCGCATGTAACACCGGGAAACACGGATCAATGAACCATAAGAAACTGTACCATATAAAACGGCTGAGCTTCTGGGCGGGGATCGCGGTATATATCTGTATGCTGGTATGGCCGTCAACTGCTTTTGCCCGTACGTTGAGCGTTGGGGAGGAAGCTCAGCTGAATGATACGCCGTTCTTTGATCCGACTTTTGGATGTACTAATTTTAACAGCACTGGCAGTGGTCCAGGCAATGTTTCAGGCTCAGCGGCACAAGATGACAACGCTAAAACCATCATTGGGATCGCTAAAACAGATGGCTTAGGAGAAAATGCAGCTCAGATAGGCCTGATGGTGGGCCTCGATGAATCTACACTACTGAGCTTAGCAAATCAGAATGTTCCTTTATCGGAGCACAATCCCAACAAACAGGGTGATGGCAGCAGCGGAACCTCCTTAGGAGTTTTTCAGCAGCAGATAACTTTTAACTGGAGCACGATATCAAGTAACATCAATGATGTTGCGGCCATTAATCAACTTATGACGCCAGCCTATGCCGCCGAAGCGTTTTTCGGGAGTCCACCTGGCAGTGGTGCTCCGTCGGCGTTAAGCAAGGGTCTCCAGAATGTTACCGGTTGGCAGAGCATGCAGCCATGGGTAGCAGCGCAGGCAGTCCAGCATTCCGGGACCCCGGACGGTTCGAACTATGAACGAGAAGTTGCCAACGCCCGCAGTTATCTAAATAAATTTTGGAGTTCTGCTCCGGCAGTTGCGTTGCCCGTGGCAATACACCAGGGTGGAGGCACTGGCAACGGTAATGGTGGTGGCCAAGGAGGGAGCAACTGTTCATCGGGCGTGACTGTCCCGGGAAATTGCACGGTGACAAGCCCAGTCTATCTGCCACAATACAGCGTAGCGCAGCTTGTTAAAATTTTTGGTAACTACGGCACTGCTTCCAGTCATCCTGATCTCCATCTCGTCAACGTAACGCTTTGGGGATTTACCACCCAAGTAAGCCCACTTGTTGCGCCGTGTTTAGAGGCTACAGTGCAACAAATCCAAGCCGAACATATTAATTACAAAGTATACCAGTTTGGTTGTTATAGATTTGATTCAAACAACGGTTCATCAAATATTGGTGTAGCGAGCTATCATACATATGGAGCTGCATGTGATATCAACTGGAGTATCCCCCCACCCGGCAATCCATTCATTGGAAGTGGGGCGCCAGCAGCACATACAATGCCTGATGCGTATGTTAAAGCATTCTATGATCACGGATTTACCTGGGGAGGGAGCTGGACAAGCCCGAAGGATTATATGCACTTTGAATGGCACGGTGTAGTACCGAAGTAGGATCTGTAAAGGAGACAATTCGCATGGAACCAGAGATAGTTTTACCGGAAGCCGAGTCGGGCACAGCGAGCAGACCAAAATGGTTGAAGCCGGTTCTTGTCGCCGCCGTTCTTATTACGGCTGTAGGTTTATATTTTGCCTATAATGCTCTGAGGTTTCGGGTTACAGCCACTAATCCTGACATAAGTAATGTCGCCGAATATACACCATTCTTTAAAATAGAGTTCAATAAATCTATAACCAGCAACGGCCTGGTTATATCAGCTAAGCCGTCAATTATCTCGTCATACAGTGTACGTGGCAATACGCTCAATATCGACCTTAAATATCCGATGAGTGATAAGACTACCTATACTATAACTGTCGGGAAGGTATACGATGTAAGAGGCAGTGTTATTAGTGGCAAAGTATTTAGTTTCAAGCCTAAGAATATTCCCATAAATCGACTACCGGAGGACCAAAGGAAGGCGCTTGCGGTAGCTCCAGAGCCATCCGAGGGGGAGCAAGGCATTACCTTTAATAATGGGGCCTCCAAGATTTATCAAGACCCTATACTATCTCACCTCCCATATGATAATTTATACTTTAACTTGTCTGCAAGCTTCCCACTAGGGCCCAATAATAAGCCAGTACTAGTGCTCAACGCCGAACTCATCTTAAATGAATCACAGATGTCGGATGAAAATGCATCCATAGCCCAAGAGAAGTTGCAGGTGCAGCAATATATACAATCGCTTGGCCTTAACCCTAACAATTATGATATTCAATATACGGTTTCAACACCATAGTGCCATTGGGGCATTTCGGGTTTTTGAGTCTATGTTGAAAGCCTCGTGTTCAGTGTGGTATAAATAAACACAAGAGATAAGAAAGGAACCATCGATGGTATATGCGTTTCGTAAGAAGATAACGGCACTGATTGCTGCAGTGCTACTGATTGCTGTACCGGTAGCCGTACCTATAACGGTGCACGCCCAGGCAGATATTAATAATTGTTTGTCACAAGGTACAAATTTCGATGTCGGTAGTGGCACGGGTTGTCAGCCGGCGTCTACATCAGGCGGTACCACAAGGATTAACAATCTTATAACCACGGTCGTCAATATATTTTCGGCTCTTGTCGGCATCCTAGCGGTTATCATGATTATATATGGCGGCTTCCAATATCTGACATCAGGTGGTGACACCGGCAAGCTGACGACTGCCCGCACGACCATTGTCTACGCTATCGTCGGCATCATCATCGTTGCCTTTGCTCAGTTCTTGGTGCAATTCGTCCTCAACAGGGTCGTCGGCACGAGTTAAGACGGCTTTCTGGCTATCCTAAATTCGTCTAAAACAAATACCGCTCCAAAAAGGAGCGGTATTTCTGCTGCTGTAAGCTGCCTTGCCATCATATGCCGTAGTCTCAGCTTAGAGGATCTGGATCTTTTTGACAGTATCCTGCTTAACCTTGGTGAAGCTGATAGTCAAAACTCCATCTTTCAAAACAGCCTCAATATCCTCTTCCTTCACAGGTACTGGCAGAGCAATGCTTCGTGAGAATTCACCCCAATAGCATTCCTGTACAAAGTAGTTCTCAACGCCTTCTTCATTGCCAGCCGAAAGAGTGCCGCGAATGCTCAGAGTATTATCTGATATGCTGACGTCAAGCTCATTTTTGTTGACCCCGGCGGTTCGTGCCTTGACGACCAGTTTCTCTTTAGTCTCGTACACGTCGACTGCCAGTTGTCCCGGCAGATCTTCACTTTCATCCCACTCATCTTGTGCAGCCGCTGGCGGCTGCTGCGTAGTCCCTTCTGCCGGCGTACCAGCTGCTGGTTCGACTGCTGTGTCATCATCACCTAAAAAGGCGGCTGTCAGCTCATCGTCCTCCATCAACAGATCGTCGTCGCGATTGCGTCGCGCCATAATTGTTACCCTCCACGTTACCTAATCTAAGAATCAGCTATTTTTGTGTTACCCCCCAGTATAGCTTAGACAATAATTAGTATGCAACGACAAACATATCTATTTACAACACATTAATCACAACATGCTGGTCATAGCCAGCTGTTGGATATAGCAGTCTATGATATGCATAGTTACTTACGTGTGGGAGGTGTTAATAAAATCGCTCGATTCAGTACGTCGACCGTATGCCTTGCTGCTTTTCGTACAACGACATTGCTGTCCGGGCTAAATCGTACGCACATATCACGAATATAAACCAATTGGCGGAGGGGGTGGGATTCGAACCCACGAAGCCTTTTGGGGCTTGCCGATTTTCAAGATCGGTGGAATAAACCGGACTATCCGACCCCTCCACGGGGTACACACTTTTTTGATGTTCTATATGTCGCGGTGTCCATAAAACAGATTATCACCTCAGGCGCTGGTTAGCCAGAGTACATGCAGCAATTCGCTATACCCTAGTTTTCGCTATCACACGTAAAGATATAGCGCGGGTAGCAATTGCCTCAAAGAGGCGAGAGTCCCCGTAGCCTTAGGGGTCAGCCTGTAGTACAATAGCCAGGTAGGTTCATGGAGAGGTACCCAAGCGGCTGAAGGGGACGGTTTGCTAAATCGTTAGGGGGGCGAGAGTCCCCGCGAGGGTTCGAATCCCTCCCTCTCCGCCATGTAACCTCATTATGTTGGTTTCAGAAGTAATGTAGCTCCATTTCCCTGAACGACTGGTTCCCAACCTGCTCTCCGGAGAATGTCTTTCAGCCTATTATCGGCTCCATCGCGAAGAAGTGCACACCGAATATTGTAGCGATGGAATTGCCGAGCATACTGTGTAGTCGGTCGCTTCACGGTTGCCTCATACTGGTCCATGTATTGCCGCCAGGTCGGCATCCGGCCATCAATATATACTGGCTCATTCGGTAGCTGCCAGATAAGATAGCCTCCGTAATTATAATCATTGAAAAGATTGCCACTACAAGCATGATGGCGTAAATATACTACAGCCCCAATTGGATATTCTGCGAGCCGACTTGTCCCCCATGGTGCATATGCCAGTGCGCCCGAGACCAATAAACCAACGGAGAATAATCCCAGCAGCCCAGCAGCCACAAAGCGCTGCCGCCGATCCAAATTCTTTGGGATAGCCCCCAAAGCGCGGCTTACGGAGTCATCGAACTCACGCACACTGCCCACTACAAAAAACGGCAAATTACGTGTTGCTGATAATGTGCTCAAAAAAAGTAATACGCTGATTCTCAGCCAGTACTGTAACCAGATTCGAACAGATGCTGGCGGGGCCTGTCGTCTCAGCAGCAGTGATGCTGTAACCGCTACTGTTTTGCCTGTCTGAGTCAATTGCGCCCCAACCTGGATCACCCAGCGGAAGACCCGTTTGCCGTTAATGCTGTGGGGGTCTGATATTGTTTGATGCCCGACCCTTGGGCGATAGATCCAAAGTCCTGCCAGCCACAATATGACGAAAAGCCAGGCAGTTTCTGGTATATAGAAATATGCCCACTCAGCAATTTGGTGGTGCAGTGCCGGATCGTTCAGCGTACGATAGATCTCCTCATATAGCCGTGGACCATACGGGTTGATAAGCGTGGCGCTTATGGAAAGCAGCAGTAAAAGAAAAATTAAGCGCCGTCGTCTCAGCAGCGCATAGTACCCTATAACCGCAAGCCCAGCAACAAAGCCGGCATGCAGGTTAGCCCAGACCGCAAAAAGCAGCGGTAAGTATAAATACCATCTCCTCCCCCTATAGCCGTTGCGCAAGGTGCTCAACACGGCTGCGAGAAGGCAAGCCGACCAGGCCAGCGGACGATTTCCGGCATACTCTGTTATGGCCAGGGCAGCAGGGAGCAGCACTAATATGCGGCAGCGCCTGCCGCCGCCAACCAGTACGGCCAGTGCCCACAGAGCTGCATAAAGTGCCGAGACAAGCTGATAGCCGCCAATGCTGTAGAATACCGAAAGTATGACGTCATTTCCCCATTCGTGATCGATCCAGGCAAAACTATGGGCTGTGTAGGTAAATATGTCATGGGCCGGGATACCATGTGCCCATATGTACCGACCAGTTTGCAAATGCCAGCCGAAGTCCGGATCGAGCCTGCTAATACCAATACCCCAAAAGATCGCGAATAGCACCGTAAAATTGAGTGCGAGCCGAATATACGGATGACCCACGCAATAGTGGTTCCACTGTCGAACGTCTGCAATGAGCCGTAGAACGGTTTTGGATATCAGAGAGAAGTGCCTCTGAGCCGAGATACTTCGCTCACCGCCGTGGGTGTCATGGGCTCCTGGCATATGTTTTATAGTAGGCGAGCATTTTGCTCGTTGAGTCCGCCAAGCTCAAGCATGCGCGCAATCTGATTCTTGCTTGCTATAGTGACGTTGTTAGCAGGCTGCATAATAAAGATTATATGCTCGATATATTTGTAAAGTACACTACAATTGCATCAGGCCTACTGATTTTAAAACATGAAGTCCTACGGCACAGAACTCAAGTCGTACGAGGTGTTAGACTCGCTCTACTGGGAAACTGTCCGATTTGGTCCCGCCTGAGCTTTCAGTGTACAATGACGATAATGGATAAGGATAAGCATCAAGTCGATGAACCAGATCATCCGGCGGATGAGCAAGAGTTCCAGAACAAAGATGTCGTGGATGATTCCAAAAGTGCCGCTGATGCACAGTCGGTCAGCTGGTCAGCATCGGAATTTATCGCGCACGAGAAATCGTTCGGCTGGTATGCTCTACTGACGCTTGCTACAGCGCTTTTGGCTGGCCTCGTGTATGTATTTGTGCATGATATCGTCTCAGTTGTGGTAATAGTTGTTGTGGCAATTATCCTGGGTATGGCTGCCGGACGCCCACCACGGGAACTGCAATATACTGTCGATGGGAGAGGGATCAGTGTCGGCGTAGCTTTTCGTCCTTATAGTGACTTCAAGGTCTACGCTCTAGCAGAAGAAGGAGCGGTGACGGCCATCATCTTTTTGCCGATGAAGCGCTTTGTACCGCCACTAAGCGTCTACGTGGGGCCGGATATACAGGATCGAGTGGTGGCTGTGGTGTCGGCCCATTTGCCATTCGATCAGACTCACAGTTATGATGCCGTCGACCGTTTTATCCAGCGCATTCGCTTCTGACGACTCCTGCTCTCTTTGGGCTACGACAACCGCGTTAAGATAGAACTGCGGCAGTGTTGCTGAATAAAGGCCGGAATTAGTGACGGCAGATTTATCTGCCGAAACAGATATTTGATGTTAATGCATTGTATCCCAATTTTTACCAAGGACGACGATGAACTGAGCTGATGTATAGCTGCTAGCCTCACCTGCTTCTGCAGAGCTGGTTGTGGTTGTGGTGATGGTCGTGTTCGATGAGAAAATCTGCTGCAGCGTCTGTTTGGTAGCCGGATCCTTGCCACCGGACTGGTCGATAATAAGTGAACTTGGGTATTCACTGCTGGCATCGCCGGTACTGCTTACTGCCAGCCCCTTAGCCTGCAGCGCAGAGGCTTCCGTATGTGCCAGACCGACAACATCACTGCCATTGAGTACCACAACCGAGGCATTTTCTTTAACTGCGGCATTAGTCGAGCTTAACTGTTGGTAGAAATGTTGCAAGCCAGAGTAATCGCCGACCCCGGCGCTCGGAGAGAGCGATGCCTCGCCATTCGGTGCTGTATAACCGACTAGCAGCGGGCTAGTACCACCATAACTGTAGTTTTCAGATTGGATACTGCCTAACGGTATATTTTTGGCGATCCGGGCCATGGCGAGTGCATCGGCGAGGTTAAGATTTGTCTGTACGCTGTTGCCCAATGTATCGAATATCTGACCGATCCGTACCGGGTTGGTAAGCACGCCGAGACTGTGCGCCTTTTGCAAAATCGCGACTACCATTTGCTGCTGATGTTTTGTGCGGTTAAAATCACCCTGTGGGAATCCGTATGAGCCAAAGGCATCACCTCTGGCTCGGGCTAGGTTAAGTGCCTGGGCGCCATTGATGGTATGCACGCCGTTTGACATATAGAAAGCGTTGGCTCCAGAGTACGGCTGTGGGTCATACAAACCGCGTGGATCCGTACTCTGGATATTGACTGTAATACCACCAACAGCATTCACCAATCCCTCAAAAGCGCCGTAGTTGACTAGTGCGTAGTAGTCAATCGGAATACCGAGATCACGGCTTACAAGTTGGCTGAGACCACTCATGCCATCATATTCGTAAGTTGAGTTGATCTTCGCCCATCCTTCGCCAGGTACATTTACCCACAAGTCTCGGGGGATGCTCAGCATAAATGCAGTGTTATGCTTGGTATCGACGCTGAGTACCATAAGGGAATCGGTTAGATTGCCACCATTTGTTGCGGGATCGACACGATCTGACGAGTCACCAGCCACCAATACTGTGACTCTGCCTTGGGCTTCACCGTTCAGCTGGGTATTCTTGAAGAGTGCTTGGGCATCAGAAAATACGCTGCCGTGGAACACGCGGTCCAAGTCCCCGACGATCCTTACGCCGAGCCAACCACCACCTACAATGGCGCATATCAGGAGCGCAAGCCCGGAGCGCAGTAGAAGTGATTTCCAGCGCGGCCGTTTTACCCTCGGCTGGCGGTGCCTATCACGTAGCTTGTCTGCCTTAGGCTGCTCACGACGATACGACGAGTAAAGGTTGGTAAACGGTGCCTGCTGTTGCTGACCAGGAGCCTTCGGCGCGACCGTTTTACTATCCGCAAAACCAACTGCCGAACGGCGCTGTACCGGCGTAAACGTATCGCGGGTCGTAGGTCGTCTACTCTTGGGCTGTGACCGACTGATGAACCCATCTATACTGCTACGAGGAGTGCGAGGCTGGAAATCCATAAGCCTTATCTATTGTAAAGAAGTCATTTCCGTAACGCAAACCACTCCTAACTGCTACGTTAGGCTCTGTAGTAATGAGTAATCAGTGAAACTTAAGGGTAATGTTACAATGCGAGCAACAGTATGACGAGCTCCGACATCAAAACACTTCTCCGCCGCCGTCTGCTCGCGCGGCGCCAGCATGTTTCTGAAGACGAGATGCAGGCGGTCAATGCCCGAATCGTAGCCCAAACTATACAAACGATCGACTGGCCGAATATACATAGCCTCCATAGCTATGCACCGATATCCTCCCAGCGAGAAGTCGAAACGTGGTCATTATTTGAATACGCCTGGCAGCACTGGCCGCGAATTAGAACTGCGGCAGCCGGTACACTTCAGGGAACGCTGCCGCAGTCTTGGTTTGTCGATCAGAACACCCTATGGCAACGAGGCCACCCGCCAATAGCAAAAGATGCCTCCTCTGTCAGCCGTGATTATCAGTTTGATGTTATTATTATTCCGCTTATCGGCTTTGACTCATCTGGCTACCGGCTGGGCTATGGTGGCGGCTACTATGACCGATTCTTAAAAACTCAACAAAGCGCCCAGACAATTGGGCTTGGAATGGCCTGCTGTTTTCTGGGCTCCGACCTCCCGCATGAACCCCATGATATACCTCTGCAGTGGGTGATAACCGAGACGCACCGCTACCGTTGCGGAAGATAGCTAAAAAACGCCCAGCCCAGACAAAGCCGATTTAGGAGAGAATCTCCTTAACGAATTTCCACGGTACCGGTCATTGTTGGGTTAAGATCGTCATGATAGTGAACGGTCCCGGATTTCGTGAATAGAAAACTATAGGTCTCCTTTTGCCCGAGGGCCCGGGGTGGTAACAGTGCTGGGAGCGAGGCATGTGTTGGGTAGGGGTCGGCTGTCGGCAGGTGGGGCATGACGTCCTCATTCACCCATATAACCTCAGAATTAGGCTGCACGGCTATTGTGCTGGGCAGAAAGCCAGAGCTGGTAACTTCAACGACGGCTATGGTGCTGGGACTCGGTATGGTGGCTACCTTGTTCGTGGTTTTGTTTTTAGCTATGAATAGCCAGATGATACAAACAACAACCAGCAAAGTAGCGATAGCAATTATTAGCTTCTTTTGCAGCAACTTTCTCATAGCCTAGGGTCCTTATCTGCCGGCTTGGCTGCATTCGAAGGGCTAATAGTGTCTGGCCGGTTGGGAGGTGGGCTGATAACAATCTGTTGTCGGAGGTCGGAATCATCAATTGCGATAATGCGATGTCGCTGCTTGCGCATCAGCCATAACCAGACAGCTACACCGACGACTAGCACACTGACAGTGCCGCTACCAATGTAGGCAACCCGACGTGCTGCAAGACGCTTAGCCGGTGTTCCCTGCCCGATTTGCTCGGTAAGGAGTACAGTGGCGGCATTTGCTGCAGTGGGATTCTGGCTTATAGATGCGCCATTTTCCGAGCCTGACCCAACAGTTCTAGTTCCTCTTAATAGCGGAATGCTGTTAATGATTGCCGTATTTGATTCGCCACTGCTTGACACACTGGCAAGGGTCGTCATGTTGACTGAGGCTGAAAGTGTCGTTTTATCTTCTCCACTGTTCGCCACCACCCGATAGCTATAGGGGGTGCCTGCGCGCAGATCCGTATCGCCGAAGGACGTCGCTGTCGCTGTGCCGACAGCTTGCCCATTACGGAGTATCGTATAGTTTTTGATGCCCGCTACTCCGTCACTGCTCGGACTCCAGCTGAGGTTTATCTGGGTGCTGCTAACGGCGATGGCTGACAGATTTGTTGGGGCGGTCGGTCCGGGGTCAGGCTGCTGCGGGGTCGGCGTCGTTACATGTACGCTCGCAGGCGTGCCGGTAATATTTCCAGTTACTATGGCAAGGGCCGCGTAGGTGTAGGTAGTATTTGCGGTCAATCCATTATCGTTGTAGTCTGGAGTCGTCAGCTGGGCGATTGGCACGCCATCACGGGATACTATATAGCCAGTGACAACACATGACGACGAAGGATTGGCAACTGGCTGCCAACTAATAGCCGCTGACGTCGATCCGGTAGCTTGAGCCGTCAAACCAGAAGGGGCTGCGGGCGCGGGACAGTTGGGTGTTTTGGTATTCTGGCTTAGAGCAGCTGAACTGGGTGAAACGTTGCCGGCCGGGTCGGTAGCGGTAAGGGTGTAGCTATAATAGGTGCCCGGGCGTAATCCGGTGTCGTTGAAGGAGGTTGAACCTTGGGTAGTTGTACCGACCTTAATGCCGTCGCGGTAGATTTGATAGGTAAGTTGACTGTTGGGATATTTGGAGTCGGTCGAGGCGTCCCAAGACAGACTAATACTACTCGTGGTTTGGGTTGGCGAAGTAATATAGGCTGGTGCGGATATTGTGGTTGAACCACCTGGGCTACTGTTAGCAACGGTTACTGATTCACTTGCAGCGCCGCTGTTGCCATTTGAGGCTGTGGCATTTGCTCCCAGGGCATAAGCTCCATTGCTTAGCGCAGTGGTATCCCAGGTGGCGCTACAGGTGCTCGTATTATGACAGGTCTGCAGTGTGGTACCGGCTGCGGTCAGATTTATTGTGCTTATAGTGCTAGCGGAAACTGCAGCCGATGCTGATACGGTAACATTACCACCAACCGTGGCACCTGGTGCTGGCGTTGTGAATGAAACGGTCGGCGTCGGGGCGGGCATACAATTTGTGCCAAAGCCTGTAGGTACGCAGCCGTTAGAGCTATCGAGAAGCATGAGCAGATCTACTGCCACCCCGGCATTTACCCCGATAAGCTTAAATGTATGCGTCCCTTGGCCTAGGGAGACGGTCAGAGTATTCGACGTATTACCATTCACGTAGTTGACCCACGTCCAAGTATTGGCGGACATGGCTGAACTACCCCCGATACTGTAGCAGTTATTACCGTCTATCTCGAGCATGATGGAGTCTGCCGAGCTGCTTGGCGCTTGGAGCCTTGTCCATACGGCATAGGTCGATGTGGTAGGAATCGTGACACTCAAGCTATCGGCTCCGTATATTGCACCAGAAGGTTGGCACGCGGCATACACGGCAGGAGAACTGAGTAGTTGCCACCAGACTGTTCCCCCGAAAATCGCTAGGCCCAGCATGACTTGGCCCATGTGTATTAGAAATTTTGTTTTTTGTTTATTGTGCTGAATGTTCATAACGTCAATATCCCTCAAGCTTGCGTTACAGGCCTGTGCTAAGCAACTTAGTCCATAGGCTTTTCAACTCCGACAGGGCACCGAAAATGTTTTACATGGGTGAGCTCGATGCACCTGCCGTGGTTGTTGGGATAACTGTGGCGAGAATATGTTACCGTTGCTGGCTGATACTTCGCCTTAGGTTATTACCATCGTCCTTATTAAATGTTAGCACAATGCCACCATTCTTATAGCGAGTGGTTGCTCACATGCAGTGAAATCTCTCATCCGGGGCCCGACAGAGCATTAGCCCACCTTGGGGGTACCAGCCAAGACAGATAGCACACAAAAACAGTGCTGTCTCTGTCGAGAGTGCGTATAAGTACGCCGAAGCAAAGGAACTTCAACTCCCCCAACAGGGGTGGGGTTACTTGACTCAAACTTTATAAAGTGTTATCCTATAAGTAAATGCCAATACAAACAGAACAGCCTTTAGTCAGTGAAGCATACGCACGCTCTATCCTGCCCGATGCCGTCGGGGCTGCATTCGGCACGCTTGCTTTAGAAGGCTACCGCCAGAAAGACCTCCATAGAGTCGCTGTATGCGCGGAGCTCGCGGACATTACAGTTGGTAATATAACTCGATTACATGTTAGTGGGGCTGAACATGAGACTCATATAGGTGAGGATCTGACCACGCACGACTATCCAGTTGTGAGAACTACCGGGGGAGATATTGTGGCAGATGGCACATGGCAGCAGTTTCTGCCGCCAAATCGTAGATCCTCTCACTTACCCGAAGTTTTGATAGGCACTAGAGAAGAAGTTGCCAAAGCCGCTCGAAACTATGGAGTCCCAGAGGAGAAAATAAGCTTATGGCAGATAGGCACCAAGCGAGATTTAGAAAAAACGCGCCTTGCAGATGCTGCGGCCGACGCTGCTTCTGATAGGGCTGATCGATTAGGCCGCTGGGATGCATTTATAGGCAGTGACCGAGACCGAAATCTAAGCGGACGGGCTAAGCACCGTAGACAAAGAGGTAGCTTCTTCAGTAGGTCAAGGATCCAATAGATAGTGTGAATTCATGTGTGCCCGATCTGTCATGTAGGTTTCAGCGCTCATATTTTTTTACAGATGATCACCTAGGGCCCGAGCCTAAAACGATATGCTAGTTCTGCAATGGAGAAGAATTTGTGTAGTCCTGTAGCATCTTAGCCATATCTTGGTTGCCCCTCAATAAGTAGCTGTAGGTTGTATCCAGGGCATATTTTATAACCGAGACTTAAGTTTATCTGTCTGTGCTCAGTTCTGCAACGAATCATCTTACATGAATCAAACCCTAGTAAGAGGTCTTGGTTAAAGGTAGCCTTGGCTCTATCTCAGGGTCTATGTAAATAGTATCCCCTGGCTTCCTCTAGGGTTGCGGGGATATATCGGTGCTCTACACCTTCCATCCCTGAGCCCTTCCGATGTTCAAAGCTCACAACCCTATGGCGCAGCATTCGCCAAGCGGTGTCACCGTAGCCGCCAGTGCTCAATGCAGTAAGTACCTGTTCTATGTATGGTTGGAGCCCCCGGTCATTGATAGGTAAGTGAAACAGCCCCCGTATATTTCGTGGTACGGCCGGCTCTAATGGCCTGACCCCCGTATCCCACTTTTGGGCTTCACCCATTAGATCGTTCACGGCTTCAGTTACAATGGATTCGTCAAGTGGCAACACTGTAATGTCGGCCTTTTTTATGTCCGCCTTTTTCAGGGCGGCATAAACCAGTTGGTTATAGCCAAAACGAACATCTGGATTGAACTCAACTGTATTCCTTGTTGCTCCAGTGGCAGTTTTTATGAGGGGCTGTTCTACGGGAGCAGCTGGGTGGTTTTGTGATGGGCTATTTTTATCGGGTCGGACAAAGACGAATATGTCTCCATCACTATCTTCGTTCGCCTCACCTCGAACAGCTGAGCCGAAAGCTGTCATGCCCACAAATCCAGGCAAAGATGTCTCCATGTGTTCTGCAGCCTGACTTAGGCCGTTCAAAATTTGGACCGAAGCCTCAGATGGTGGTGGCATGCTACCGATAGCCAATGATGAGTCAATTTCTGCTCTTTGTTCGGCCATAAGGGTTTTGTTAGCTACTATAAATGTACATTAGCATAACACTGCAGCTAGATCATAGTGAAAATTATCTAACAGGATCTAAAGCTGCACTGAGGTGTTAGTAAAAACAAACGACATGCAACTTTTGTACGTTCAAACTCCATTGGTAGACTCTCAGAGAGAGATCTCTATCGGCTAAAGGCAAAATCCACAGAGGAAGGCATCCCCTACCAGACGTTGGCTGCATCAATACTCCATAAGGGTACCGCACGGTAGTGATAACGATTGGCATAGAGGAAATGGTATACCACAATGAGTGAAGCCTAAATTCATAGAGCGTTCCACTGGACGTGCTTTTGAACTTTCGAGTCAAACCAATTGCTCGCTTTGCACGGACCGTTTAAGCGGTAGTTCGAACTTTTACAGAAGACTACTATGCTGCCTGGTGACAATCTACTGGTCTACGAAAGTCGACGAGCACATACTCGCCTCCCTCGGCATGAGATTTTTCGATGTCGATACCGTCGATAACAGTAAACCCATTCTCCCAAGCTACTCTGCCGGTCCAGGTACTACGGGCAGCTTCTACTTGTTGCTCGTATGAGTGGGGCCCAAGCCCAAAAGTGGCCAGTTTCCCCAAGTATTGCCTCCAGTTGTCACAAAAACAGGGCTCAGCTAGCTCGTCTCCCCACCGACCTAGTAAATGCGTCAGGTTTTGGCCCCGAAGCTGTTCAAAATATAAGATTGACCGGGCGACTAGTAGCCGAGGGTAGATATCTGGGTGTCTGGCCCCGCTCTCGGGGTCCTTGTTCCCTATGCTTAGGCTGAGGCGATCATTATTCTCTGGATCTATGGCTGCGTAGAATTCGTATTTATTGTTTCCTTCCGGGGTGATACGCACATCTTCATCACTAACAGCACACCATAACTGATTGCCTGTAGTTGTAGTAATGACTCGGTCAAAGCCAGGGGCAAAAACATAATTTGGGACTCCATCCCCATTGCCGGGCCCCACAATACTTGCGAGCGCATTAATGGTCGAAGTAGGGACGCAGGGTCGCATTAATATATTATAACATCTAACGGCATATCGAAAAGGCAGTCGTACTACCTCACCACCTCTGCAACACTAAAAACCGGCTGTTCTACACTGTAAGGACTACTACATCTAAACAGGAGAACAGCCGTATGAGCTATTCTAACAATCCCTTACTACCTAAGGCGAGAGCTACTGCTATGCAGT
>DASYZQ010000013.1:0-27678 GCA_035946175.1 Saccharimonadales bacterium (SeqCode) | reverse complement strand
GAGTACCATCAGGGTTATGGGCAACTTCAAGGAAGTCATTGAGGATAGTTCCCCAGATATCGTTATCTTGACCGACGATAGGCAGGCGGGACATGGATGAACTTTATTGCTCCCTCTCCGGTGAGTTGGTTATGGTTTCCTATATCAAGAAAAGACTTAATGTTTATGGTTGGTATTATATAGGAAAATGTCAGGGAGACCATAATTTTTCTGCTAACCATGATGTGCTACGATGGCCCGGCATAAAGCTAGAATGCCGATCGGTGCCCAATCTTTATCCCTTTAATGAGAATTTTGTGCGAATGGTTCGTTTGTGTCCTTGCCGGGCAATTCCAACTTCGATAAGGTAGACTGCCTTGCTGAAATGCTGACTACCGATTGCCAATTGTTCATTATCTCTTTCGGTGACGTGCGGCTTATAGTTCTTACCTATCCAATGAGGAGCTGTATATTCTACGTTTGATTCATTAGAAATTCATGAAGCTGCATATGCAGTCGTTTGAGTTTGGTCGTAGGTTCAAGCACAGTAGCTGCTACCTGTTGTGGCCCAAGGAATTGCCGCTCTTTTGCAATCAACGTTATCGGGCACGTTTGATCAAACAGCGGCCTTACTCTGTCAGCTAATTTATCTATGGATAGTTTTTGACCAGAACCGGAACATGAGTGTACAGTGCAGTGGCAGCTCGTCGTATATCTCACCTAACTTCATTGGTGTTATTTCTAGTGTGAATAGATAGAGGTGTTTTGCCACAGTGCATATTGTACAGGATAATATAGTTGTAAAAGCGAGATAATCCAGAAGTGGGCGAACATTTCAGGGAGGTGGATATATAGCAATATAATTTTTACAGAAGTTATTGATGCTGATATTAACCGACGTGCTGATCTAAGTATAGAGGTTTAGTAAAACTGACGGCGCCTATAATTGGCTAGGCCCCCTCCTGCAAAAGCAATAGTTGCTATTCCCGATATAGCACATTCCCAACTATGGGTCTGAACGCTAGATTCGCCCGTCGAGGCTTCTGCGAAAGCTAGATTAGCTTCCCGAACATCGTGTACCACTTGCTTGTGGCTGTTGTCGGGATTAATCGCCAGGTTTAGATCTTGATTGCCTCTATCCACATAGGTATGAACTGCTACGTTTGCACGATTTGCAAGAACAAGGTTTCCTGCTGCGGAAAATCCACTAACTGCGGCAGCGGCTAGCGCTAGACCAGCAGAAACTTCAGCCACAGGTTGTCTCATATCATTATTATGACACTAATCTGTATTGCGATCAAGGCATGCTTTCTACCTGGATATGGACGAATGCGCAACTTGGCTCGATCAGCGACGGACAAATTGCCTGGTCGCCATGGGGCGGCGGGGCGTCCAGAGTTGGCCACCAGATAGAACATGTATTCTGGTAGTAAATGCAACAGACTGGACTAGAGAGACGGATTTGATTAATCTGTATCCGTAGCATCCTGGTCTATTCCCATGCCTGGGATTCTGCGAACCGGCATAATCCGGGATATACCAGCAGAGCAAGGGCACGATTCAACCGATTCCTAGGGCTAAAGTCGAAACACCACAAGACCGATCGAATTTTCATTTGCCACAAAAAACGTTCTTTCTATGGGCTATCCTCGCTGAAGAAACAACAGCACGTGCAATATGTCTTCTAATTCGCTCCTAGCCAGTCAATGTCAAACCGAGAACTGTTGCCTGCATCTAAGCTAGTCGTCGCTAGATTTTGCTGACTCGCATTATTTATGGTCCATGATACATGAGGCCAATCGCCAGCCGCACCAAACACTCCTCCGTTCTGTTCGTTGCCACAGGAACCGACAGGCGGGCAGACAGCATCCTGAGCATAAGCAAAAGCACCCTGAAAAGTTAGCCGGTCGAAGTCGAAGAGCGATTGATTTTTGTTTTCGACAACCCAATCGGCGCTAGAAAAATAGCCAGCGACGGGCCAGTTTATTTCAGGAGATTGCGTGGAATCATTGGGATTCGTAGCGTAGTAGTCACCCGTTGTATAGTCTTCTATGAGAAAACCGTTGCTTTGGGCAACGCCTGGCGTAGATACAACATTAACCCCGACATAGTCACCGCAACTTACGCCATGCGGGAAGTAGTTATCCAAGAAGATGAGATGCGTGTTTATATCTTGATCAGACTGCCCATACCACCAAACCTCCAACCATGGTCTGATCGAAAGCGGGGTACTGAAATAACCGCCGTTATTGTTGAATTGCATTTGAAAGCCAGCCTGAACAAGGGCTTGATTAGACTGAAAGTTACCGGCTAGCGTATCTTGATCGGCGCCTTGTCCAAGACCTACCCAGGCGTCCGAATCGGAACTATAGTATGTAAGTGACGAGCCGCAGTTGAGAGTCCAATAGCCCTCAGCCTCGGTATAGTCATGCTGTATGGCCGACATACCAACCCAGGCATGATCGCCATTAGTCAAACAACTGTCGCCGGGGTTGTATGGAGGCTGGCAGTTGTTGCTGGTGTTTGGCATCATGTTTGGATAGTTTGGCCTAATCACACCACTGCGCAGGCTAGATGTATATCGATTACTTTTGTTTACTGTCGAAGAGCACGAACGATACTTCATGTGCTGCAGTGCCCCTTGCCTCCTTGCTGGATTCATCCTTTGAAAGATTTCGACTGGTAATCCATACCTCTCTAGCGTTTGGTCCGGAAGCTTACTCAGATCAACCCCTTTGGGTGGCTGCAGACACGATTGGCTAGTTGCTATAGACGTTAGGTTGGAGGATTGAGCATAAATTGGCGATGCAGGACTGAAAAGGCCGATACCCAATAGCCCCACGCTAACACCCAAGCCAGCTCTCGCTACTCGCAGACTAGTGATCGCTGTGATTCTCATTCCCACCCCCACGTCTTACTGTTTATATAAACTAACTCAGGATAGATAATTTCACTCTATTTGGTCGCTTCTTCCAAAGTGCCACTACTATTTACACGATACTGCTTGTCTGGTTGCATAGCGCTTTCCTCAATCTCTAAGACGTCCAGGGTTGCAGTTTTCAGCGCTGGCCGAACGAATTGTATGAGGCGTTCTTTAGAAGTATCTGCCTTTGCCTCTTCAACCTGACGGTGACGGTGGACAATCTTGCCAGAACTACGATCATAGACCAAGAAGGTTCGTACCTTGAATTTCTTAGTCTTGTCAGCGTGACTAATCATATCGTGCATATCATGCCTGCCGATCGGTGATTGCCGCCGGTTGTTCTTAGACCGACGGTCACATTAATTGTTCCTGGCCCAACGAAAGCTACGGAAGGAGCAGTATTTTCATCATTAAGGCCACAGAGGACTTGATCTCCATCTTCAGTACAAACCTCGGCAATATAGGCATGCGCATAGTCGCCACTATCTTTTTTGGTGAGGTACGTTTCTACCTGGTTTTGTACGCCACTATTGGTAGCGAGCGTTAGGGTTTCGTCAAAATCTCCGCTTGTCCAGATTTCAAATATCCATTCAGCATTCATATTAGTAGTATTTATGATGGTTGGGGGTTGGTCAAGTCTTTTTGCAACGGCTGGGTGGTTATGTGTCGGTTCCCACTTGGCTGTCTTAATGCACGTTTTATAGGGCGTAGCCCCAAAGCGGGTCCTAATGTGTTCGTTATCTCCCAAAGTTTTGTGTTTGGCGTATCCAGGCTTCCCGAACACCCAATTTAGCCCATTCTACCGAAGTTTTTTGGACATTAATGAAAATAACGTCCGGATTGGTGGGGATGGAAGTACAGGAATATAACCTTTACAGAAGATATTGATGTTGATGCCAAAGAGATACGTAACCTGCTTGGAGGTTCCGGTGGCGATGAGTATATTTTGTGTTAACCATTTGCTATAATTAAGAGCATTAAGACGAGAAGTGCCCCGAACGGTTAATTACCTAAGGAAGCTTCTCTTTTTTATCTCTTAATCTTACGCTTAACGTCTTTGTCATCAAGATATGCAAAATACTTGAGTGATAATGACTTATAGAGCGAGGAACGATATCGTCGGTTGGGGAATAATATCTTTTCAAATCTGACTTGCTCGATGAGAAAATCAACTAACATTTTGTAGTCTCCATCGCCAGAAATAAGCACAATTTTATCAAATTGTTCCTTCAGATAGAGCCGTTTCATTACCGAGAAGATAATGTCAGCATCGACATTGCCCTTCTTTTTGCCAAGCATAGCACTGTTGTGGAGGCGAAACACTAATACGAATCCAGCTGACTGGATTGTTTCGTAGAGTCGTTCAATATTATCACCTTCTTGGACGTAGCCCAGATAGTAGTAGGCTTTTGTGACGTGATACTTCTTGTTTAGATAGATCCGTAGCCGAGCAAGATCAACTTCCCAGCGCGGGGTACTTTTGGCGGTACCCATGTATAGGTTTTGTCCATCAATATATGCAATATTATGTGGCTTCGTGCTCATAAGCACCTATTCTAGCATGGCTAGGACCCCGCCAAAGAATAACAGTAAAGTTTGGTCCGTCCTTTCTTCCCCTGTGTAAAACAACGAAAAACCAAACCTTTTTGAAGCTGTGATGTTATGCCAAATTCATTCTGGTGGACTTGAAAAACTTTCATACGAACACCTACTGAAGTGGTTAAATGAGCTTGTCGAAGAATTTAGCACCGGCTAAGTCAGCAAGCTACGAGGATGGCAATGAGGGCTACCCACCTTAACGAGCAGCAACGACTCCCTTCCGAATGTATTCCTTGATAAGAGACTGGTAAGGGACATTAGTCTCGTTGGCACGCTCTTTGACACGATTAAGAACTGAGATCGGTATCCTAATTGATATTGGACGTGTCGTTGGCTTTAGATTGGGAAAGCTAACTGGTTCAAAATCACTGGCCTCAAAATGTTCGGCCAATTCTAACTTACTCCAATACTCTCTTTCCTCGTCTTCATTCTTAAATTTGGGGATATTAAGTGGCTTCTTCATATAGATTAATCTCCTTCCTTTTAGTGACATCACGGGCAGATATGACTCGTATCCTCTCATTTCTAACGGTAAAAACTAAATATAAAAGTCGAGCCTGTCTTGTTTCGCCCAGTAGAATAAATCGTTCTTCTTTCCCCGAGTGGAGCTTATCCTTTAACGTAACCTTTCGGGGATCGAAAAAGATTTCTTCGCATTCCCAGTCTTCAACGTTATGCTTACGCTTATTCTTACCGCTATTGCCGGAATCCCAGTCAAATTGCAGCGTGTCATAGTTGACCCTCATGTATATACTGTATTATACAAAAAACATAGAGTCAAGCAGGAATGTCTTCACCGAGTTTTTTGGACGTTCAGGAAAATAACGTCCGGATTGGTGGGGATGAAAGGACTTGAACCTTCACGCCTTGCGGCACATGCTCCTAAGGCATGCGTGTCTACCAATTCCACCACATCCCCATGAAAATGATCAGACTTCGGTAATATTTTACTCAATTGGCCTATAAAACACCAGCTGGGCATCACCATATGACTTCTGCTGGATTACGTTCATCCCTCCAAGTGCTGGAGGCTGTTTTTTCCCGGGCCAGTCGAGAACGAAGACCCCATCAGGCTTAACATGTCTCGTCAGTTTTTCGACTACTGCAGTCTGTAGGTTGTCGTACGGGGGAGCTGCAATCACGATATCAAAGAGGAGTTTTAGGTTATTATCTGACCAGCTGCCGGCATTAGCACAGATGGTATGTACCTTATCTTGCAAAACGAATGTCTGCGTATTCTTCTTGATTGTCTCGTAGGCTTTCTTGTCGAGATCGATAGCTGTGACTGCGTCGGCATTCCGACTGGCAGCTTCGATACTGAGTGCCCCGCTTCCGGCAAACGCATCAAGTACACTCAAGCCTGATATATCTCCAAGAATTGTAAATAGCGCTCCTCGCACTTTTTCGCTCATGGGGTGTGTTCTATTGCCAACATCCGTTGCCAATACTCGTCCTCGCAAATAGCCCCCGACGACTCTCATTGTTTTTCAATACTACCCGACTCTATCAGCGCAGCGTACCATGCCAGTGCTACATTTCGAACGATGACCGGTACTAGATGAAGTTTGACTTGCCTGGCCAAACCGGGTGTCCAACCCCGATGCTGATAGTGCTCATACAATTGCATGCCGGCAATCTCTTTGGCCTTTCGCTTGAACAACCCGATTACGCCATAATCGTATAGTTCTTGAATGTCCTCAGGTCGAAGCTTCACTCGCTTTGTGGTTAGTGGAGCAATTATGGCAGCAACCCCCCACTCAAAGAGCCCGTGCGTTGTCAGTAACCCCTTTGGCCCCCACATCCCCCAATTGTTTTTCAGTAATTCGGATATTGAGGCACCCGGCATTACGATTTTTTCCCTAACTGTCGTGCGGCTTTTGATACTCTTACCGCCGCGTAGCTCAACCAACCTCTCCTCATATGGAAAATGGTGAGCCGGAGTCAGGCCATCGACGATCGCATGGGCCAACCAGGCAGCCTCAAAGGCTGCCCGCACTTCATCTTGCTTTCGAAGAGCATGCACTAATCTATCATAATGATCAGAGAGGATTTCGATCAGATCTTGATTCTTACGACTGAATGGTTCGTAGTAGTGCCATGGCTCGTCTTTTGACGGGCTTTTCCGTTTGATAGCATCTGGCCCATTGATTCCTTCAAAATGTAGCAGCAACCGCAGACGAGGGAAACCTGTGCCAGTCTTCGCCATATCGCGTAAACTGGCCCAAGCTAGGCGATCAATCTTTTGGTGAGCGCCGAGGAGGCGTCCGGATAATGGCGTAAGAGTTGTCCCTGAATACATATACAGCCCTTTAGTTGAGGTTGGTGACGGTACGCAAGCGCGTTACCCGATCTTGAAGATATGGATAGTTCGACAAGTCAAGCTGACGGTCGATGCAGGCTTGGGCGGCGTGCCTAGCCTTGGCAATCAGCTGGACGTCGTTCAATGAAGCCATTCTTAAATCTAACTGCCCATGCTGCATAGTACCATAAATCGCACCTGGCCCTCTAAGGCTAAGGTCTAGTTCTGCGAGGCGAAAGCCATCCGTACTTCGCTCTAATGCCCGTAGCCGTTCCGTTGGCGCACTAGAGTCACTCATCATAAGGTAGCAGTAGCCTTGGTGCAATCCCCGGCCAACTCGCCCGCGCAGTTGATGCAGCTGGGCGAGACCGAATCTATCAGCTCCCTCAATCAGCATGACACTGGCGTTGGGTACATCAACACCCACCTCGATAACTGTGGTTGACACTAAGATATCAAGTGTGTGGCCTACAAAGGCATCCATCAGCTGAGCCTTTTCGTCCGACTTCATCTTACCGTGAAGCATGCCAATACGCCATTTCCGGAAGGCCCCTTTCGAAAGTTCTGCAAATACTTTTTCGACCGACCGGATCTGTAATGTCTCTGAATCAGCTATCGAAGGGCAAACTACAAACATCTGCCTACCACTCTGTAACTGTTCTTCGATGGCCGCGTAGATTGATGAGTTGGAATTTGGGGAACAGATTTTCGTCATAATCGATTGCCTGCCTGCTGGTTTGGAGTCGAGTATCGATACATCAAGTTCACCGTAAAGTGTTAGGGCAAGGCTGCGGGGGATCGGTGTCGCTGTAAGGCTCAAAAGATGTGGCATGAGGCCGGCCTTGGCCATGAGGGCTTTACGTTGCTGTACGCCAAAACGATGCTGCTCATCAACAACAACTAATGCCAACTTTGGCATGCGTACCGCTTCCTGTAGTAGCGCTTGCGTGCCGACAGTGCACTGAGCATGGCCTTGCGAGATGTGTTTGTAAGCCAGAGCCTTCTGCTTGAGAGGTATGCTGCCGGTCAGCAAAGTTACCTGGAGGTGCATGCCGAGCGGTTCTAAAAGTGAACTGATGGTTTCGGCGTGTTGGCGTGCTAGTAGCTCAGTCGGTGCCATAAAGGCAACTTGATAACCTCGGCTCATGGCCATAACCGCTGCCATGGTAGCCACCACTGTCTTACCGGACCCGACATCACCCTCGATAAGCCGGTTCATCGGCTGGGATTTGGCCATGTCCTTATATATGTCCCAGACCGCTCGACGTTGTGCATCAGTAAGCCGAAAAGGCAATCCAGCAACAAAGTCACGAGCCAGTTGCTGATCGAACGGGATGCTAATTGTCATATCGCGCTGTAGCTCATACTTATTGAGCAGACTAGCTAAAGACAATTCGAAGACCTCTTCAAAACCAAGGCGTGTCTGGGCCTGCGACAATTGTTTGGCATTGTCAGGAAAATGGATAGCTCTTAGGGCTGCACCACGATCCATCAGCTGAGCATCTCGGGCTAGCCAATCAGGGAGGGTTTCTGGCTGTTGGTCTATGATCGGCAAGACAGCCTGCAGCAACCGGCGAATCTGCAATGAGCTGATTCCCTTAGCTTCACGGTATATAGGGACAATGCGGGCAGTATTGAGAGGGAAGCTACTGACTAGTTCGATGCTTGGGTTTAGTATAGCAAAACGCTGCCGGCGCAATAAGTATTGGCCAGAGACGTAATAGGGTTCATGCAGGCGAATGGCCCGCTCACGATATGGTTGATTGAACCATACTAGACGGACACTGCCGGTTGCATCACTCGCTATAGCCTCTGTTATGTGCATGCCACGACGCACGTAGCGGCCGGAGACTTGCTTAATAACTATCTGGATAGTAACTGCGCCGGGAACTATTTGCTTAATCGGTAGAACTTGGGAATAATCGTCGTAACGCCGAGGGAAATAAGCAATCAGGTCAGCAACTGTCGTTATGCCCAAACTTGCTAACTTGCGAGCACTATCTGGCCCCACTCCCTTCAGCTGCGCAATTGATGTCGATGGGCCCATGCTGCCTATTATACGGGGTAGGTTCTAGGCTTTTCGCACCAAAAAGAAGATACTCGGCCCGAAGTAGATACTAGCAAGCAGCGGTTGCATTATTCGTTCGACTGTGAGCATTCCTCGTGCCGGGATCAGTCGTTTAAGTGCCGGGCTGCGCAGATTTGAGACCGATAGCGTCCGTTCTACTGTCAACCCCGCATGGGCTAGCTGTTTAATTATGGTCTGGGGATTGTGGTTGACGAATGGCAAATCGTTACTCTGATTAGCCGCGGATCGAATATCCACCGGTTTGGAGGGTATTTTCTTACCATGCAAGGCGTATTTTACTCGATTGCGGGCATGAGCAAGGTTGGCAACTTCAATAATGGCATAACCTTTGGTGGTTAGAACCCGGGATATTTCCGCCAGTTCAGAGCTTGGGTCAGGTAAATGGTGTATTACACGAACCATGGTAACAAGATCGATGCTATTATCGGCAAAATCGAGATGAGCCGCCTGCATTTGTTTGCAGTCGATCTCTGGTCGCCCCTTAAGATACTCTTTGGCCATATCCAGCTGTTGCTGGCTTGGTTCCGCTAATGTTACCTTTTGGGCAAAGCGTGTTAGGACGACACAAAGCCGTCCATAACCTCCTCCGATGTCCACTGCATGCTTAAAATGTTTGGCCTTAAGCAGGCTCTCAATGGCAGCCACTTCCGCCATGTGCTCGTACTGCCTGCCTTCCCAGTAGTGCAGGTAGTTATAGCTAGGGTCATCATACTGATCGGCTTTTCGAAGAGGTGACACGTTTTTCTTAACTGATCGTCTTTTCATTGAAACACTCATTGTCGTACTTTACTTCCTTAATTCTATTAATGCAGTATTTTTCAGCACCTTGCCTTTTCTTAGCAGCAACCGGCTGTTTTGAAAATCAGTGGATTCAAGATGTAATTTGGTGACAGGCGTACCATTGATATAAACAGCTTTATTGGCGAGTAGTTGCCTTGCTTCACTATTGGAGCCGGCGAGGCCGGATTCCACAAGTATTGCTACAACTGAAGCGCTAGTGTCTACCTTGGCAGTCGGAAGCTCGCGGCGCATTGCGATAATTGTCGCTTCGCTTGCTTCAGCAACCGAGACTGCCCCAGTGATGATTTGGGTGACCTGCTGGGCTGCCGTCATTTCCCGCTCGCCGTGGACAATTCTCGTTACTCGTTCAGCGAGCACTGTCTGTGCGTGACGCTTTTCAGGATGGGTTCGGTGCCTGGCCATGACCTTATCCACCGATTCTTTATCCAGTTCAGTGTAGACCTTGAGGTAATCTTCGACGCCCTCATCGTCAACATTGATCCAGAATTGATAAAATTGCGTCGGCGAAGTTTTTTTAGCGTCGAGCCAGACAGCACCTTCCTCACTTTTTCCGAATTTCTTGCCGGTCGCTCGGTTCATTACGAGCGGCTGGGTAATCACGTGAACTTCCTTGTCGCGACTACGGCGTATTAACTCTACACCACTTAAACAATTCCCCCATTGGTCGGCACCACCTAGCTGCAGGGTGACGCCGTATGTATCAAAGAGATGGAGATAATCCATGCCCTGAAGCAATGTGTAGCTGAACTCGGTGTAGCTGATGCCACTACCCTCTGCACCTAGGCGCTTCGCAACATAGTCGCGTTGTACAAGTGGCGTCATGCTAAAGTATTTGCCGATATCCCTTAGAAAAGCAATTACTGTAAGATTTTTAGTCCAATCGAGGTTGTTGACCAGCGTAAAGTTATATCCTTGGAGGATACGCTTAAGCTGGATCTCGGCCTGGGCTGCATTGTGTGCAATGGTTGCCTCATCCTGGAGTGGCCGCTCACTATCCTTACCACCCGGATCGCCAATTAAGCTTGTTGCTCCGCCGGCCAGTATGTATGCCGTGCAACCATGTCTCATAAATACTTTGTCCATCATCATGGCAGCTAAATTACCGATAGCTTGCGAGTCTGCCGAGCAATCAAAACCGTGGTAAAACGTCCAGTTCTTTTGATCGAGTTTTGTGATGTCCCCGAGTGTAGTTTGGTTGATCATGCCTCGCCACTGTAACTCTTCAGATAGCGTCATCTTCCGTATTGTCTTGCTTTGCATTTCTCAACTTTCTAAATTGTAGGACGGCAATTTCGCCCTGCTTTAAGGATTTTGTAATGTTGCCTAAGATGTAGTATAGCGCATACTGGAGGTTAACTTAAATTGCCTGCGCTTTAGTATTGCCAGACCGACTGGTGCATTTGCTATACTATTTATCAAGATAACCAGCCAAGGGAGCAAATGGGAATCTGATGAGTGATCTCAGAAAAGGGACGCCACGACGTCGGCCGACTGCTAAGACCGTTACTTCAAAAACAGGCAACACTATAAAGCTCAACAGTAGCCTGACTAGTCGCATACGGGCCCGGCGGGATGCTCGACAGCGCCGCAAGGCTGTCTATTTAAGCCGGCTGCCACGGGATCCATGGAAACGGCTTCTCTATCGCCTACGTCCGAAAGAGCTTTATCGGTATTGGTTTAGCCGCCAGGGTGGGCTTATGGCCCTTAAAATTATCGGCTTCTGTATCATAGCCGGCTCCATCTTTATGGTCGGTTTATTTGCGTACTATCGCAAGGATCTCCCCAACATTAAGGATATATCCGGTGACAATCTCGGCGGTAGCATCACATATTACGATCGGACAGGCAAAGTGGTCCTCTGGCAGGACTATAGCGCGGTCAAGCGTATTCCTATTCCTGGCAACCAACAATCCAACTATATGCGTGATGCTACAGTAGCAACCGAAGACAAGAATTTTTATAATGAAGGCGCCTTTAATGTCAAGTCGATTGCCCGGGCAGCTTATGACGACTTCCTGCACCATAGCAGTGGCAGCGGTCTGCAAGGGGGATCGACGATCACCCAGCAGCTTGTCAAGCTGAATGAGAACTGGATCGGTGTCGAAACGATCGGCCGCAAGATCAAAGAGATCATTTTGGCAGTTGAGGTTGGCAGAGAGTATTCAAAGTCAGATATCTTGACAGCGTATCTGAATATAGCTCCTTACGGGGGCGTTGAAAACGGTGTTGAGGCGGCCGCCAACGATTATTTCCATGAGGACGCCAGTCAGCTAACACTTGCCCAAGCTGCTTTTCTGGCAACCATGCCCAAGGCGCCGAGCCTCTACTCGCCATACAGCGACTATTTCGATAAGACGGCATTCCTGGCTCGCTATGATTACATCCTGCAGCAGATGGTCTCACAGCATATGATCACTCAGGCCCAGGCGACAGATGCTGAAAATACCGACGTTCTCAGCCAGATCCAACCACTGGAGTCGAAGTATCAGGGTATCCAGGCACCATACTTTGTGCTGGCTGCTAAGCAGCAGCTGGAAAGCAAGTATGGTGAATCAACCGTTAAACGCGGGGGCTGGAAAATTATCACTACACTTGATGTGAATCTGCAACATGATGCAGAGACAGCAGTTGCTAATAACCTGCCCAATGTAGAGCGTTACCGGGGCGATGAAGAAGCAACTGTTCTAGAGAATGTACCGACGGGCCAGATTGAAGCCCTCGTCGGCGGTGTCGACTTCAACAATCCGACTTACGGACAACTGAATTTTGCGGCCAGTGTCCAGGTGTCTCCCGGATCAAGTTTTAAGCCGTACGATTACACGTCACTAATTAACGATTCGACAAACGCTGGTGCTGGTTCAGTTCTGTACGATAGCAAAGGCCCACTGTCTGGATATAGCGGTACCTGCCCCTATGACCCATACACACCTGGGTCACCGCCTTGTCCGGGCGGCACTCAACCTTTCTTGTACGACTACGACAACAGGTTCCCCGGTCCCGAAACATTGCGCTATGCAATAGGCGGATCACGGAATGTGCCAGCTGTTAAGGCCATGCTAACCATCGGCACCGGCAAAGTCATTCAGACGGCTGATGCTATGATGGCTGCTCCGCACGCCTATAATTGTTACAGCGATACGACTCTTACCCAAACCTCACCTTGTTATGGAGCATCAGCTATTGGTGACGGTGCCTATCTAACCCTCATTAATCATGTTAATGGTGACTCCACACTTGGCAGACTCGGACAAGCCATCCCAGAAACATTCATCCTAAAGATTACCGATTCTTCAAATAAGACAGTGTATCAATGGACGCAACCTGCACCAACACAGGTTGTCCGTACTGATGCCGCCTATATTGTCGATAATATGCTCTCAGACCCTCGGTCCACCTATTTGCCTGGTAGCTGTTCCACATATACCTGTACGCAGCTCAATAGAGGAGGTTACAAGTGGGAGCGATATAACGGTTGGGACGTCGCTGTTAAGACTGGTACCACCAACAATGATTTTGATGGGCTCATGACCGGCTGGACAACCCAATGGGCTGATGTCAGCTGGGTCGGCTACCATACCCGCAACGTTGCTATGACTGGTGGCGCAATGGAATATATGACGGAGCCGCTGACGAGAACGATGGTACAAGAAGCTACCGATTACTTGCACGAATCACCTGTCAACTGGACCCAGCCATCGGATATTAAAACATTGCCGGCGTATGTTATCAGCAACCACATCGGTATCGGCTCAGAAGAACCGAGTCCAAGTACAGATATCTACCCGTCATGGTATGTGCCACCCAAAAATGCTGGGGGTAATGAGACAATTGATCTGGTATCTAATATGCTTGCCACTTCCTGTACGCCACCGCTCGCTAAGAAATCACAGGGTAATAACAGCGCCAACATATACTCCATAGATATTTTCTATGGCAATAGTAACGCTGCCAGTGCTGCTGGCGGGGCAGACAATGTCCACAACTGCAACGACTCGCTTCCTGCCATAACGGTCACTGAAGTATCTTGTGATGACACCGGAAAGTGTGACTTTACGGTCACCGTCACTCAAGGTACCCATGTGCTGTCAGGTGGTTCCTACACGTCTTCTCCGGCCGGCTCCATTTCGTTGCTGGACAATAATAACAACATTCAGACTGTCAGCATCCCGCAGAATGCTAGCAGTCCATATACGACAACCATCAGCGTCAACAACGTAAAGAGCGGTGATTCCATAACCGCTCAGGTGGTCGACAGCGTCCTTTATAGCACTACGTCGTCAGCAACAACAGCCACGACAACAACTACCAACAATACGACTCAAAACAACAATAACGGTAACGATGGTAATAACGGTGGTACCGGCCACTAGACTGATCTAGTTGAGAGTGATTTGAGACTGTACGCTCACGACTCATTTTCAAAACACTATCCGAATTAAGATGAGATACGAGTTCGTGATGGCCGCAGAAGCCGGGCTCTGGCAGCAAGAGAGCCATAGGTTTTTTTCCGGATCTGTTGAGTAGCCGGTACGGGGTTTTTGTCGATAACTTTCGCTCCTCTCGTGGAGTCCGTTCAACTTTTGCACTATTAGCATCTTTAGCATGTCCAAAGACCATCTTGCCGGCTACTGTTTGATGCATCCTGGTGACGGTCACTGGAACCGTTTTGCCTACCAGGTGTGCCGCAGCATCAACAACGATCATGGTGCCATCGTCTAGATAGCCAACACCTTGATCACGATTGGTACCTCTTTGCAGAATCTTAATATTCAGGACCTCGCCAGGCAGTGTCGCTGGGCGCAAACTCTGTGCCAATTCATTAACATTCAACACACTGACACCTTCAATAGATGCCACTTTAGCAAGGTTGTAGTCGGTAGTATAGAGCTGGGCGTAGCGCTTTTTAGCAAGCACTATAAGTTTGTCATCGTTAGTGGGTATAGCCGGGATCATATTGTGGTCGATGCTCACTTGGGTCGGTGCTATATCCTGTAACTCCCGTACGATATCTAACCCAAAACGAGCCCGTTCCCGCTTATGCGAGTCACTGCCGTCAGCAAGCAATTGCAGCTCGTTTACAATAAATTGAGGAATTGTTATCTGGTCGGCAATAAAGCCGCTCTTGACGATTTCAATGATTCGCCCGTCAATCAAGGCACAGCTATCCACAATAATCCGTTTCTGCCTGCCGAGCAGACTGCGGACGCCACCAGGTCTTTGTGCCAATACCAGCCATCCAATAATAAGCAGCAGGATAATTTCAATGAATTGCAGCATTTATTTTTTACTCCTTTGTCAGAAATTGGTTGAGCGCCGAGCGTACGTCGCGTACGCCAAGCACAAAACCGGCTAACTTTTTATCTTCCTTGGCAGGAAGTGGGCCAATGGCTGCAGCAAAACCGAGCTTCTTGGCCTCGGCAACCCTCTTCTCCATGAAGGGGACGTGACGAATTTCGCCAGACAGCCCTACCTCGCCAAATACCACAGCGTTGGTCTTCAGAAGCATTGCCTTGGTGGCTGAGCCGATCGCCAAGCAAATAGCGAGATCGGCGGCTGGCTCGGTAATCCGCATACCCCCAACACAATTTATATAGATATCCTGATCGCTGAGCCGCAGTTTCGTACGCCGTTCCAGCATAGCTACCAATAGGTTGAGCCTACTGAGATCAATCCCGCTAGCCGCCCGCTTTGGGTAGCCATAGCTTGTCTTATTTACGAGAGCCTGTATCTCGACTAGTAGGGGTCGTGAACCCTCCAGAGTGGCCAATACAACTGAGCCATCAGTTATTTGGCGCTCGGCCAATAGTGCAGCAGATGGATTCTCTACAGTCCGTAGCCCCTGCTCTGCCATTTCAAATATACCTGCCTCAGTTGTCGGCCCGAAGCGGTTCTTCGTGGCGCGCAGGACCTTAAGACCGCCATAGCGGTCACCTTCCAGTTGCAGCACCACGTCGACTACATGCTCAAGCACCTTTGGCCCTGCAATCGCGCCTTCCTTGGTGACATGGCCTACCAGCACTGCCGCCACATTGCTGGCCTTGGCTGCCGTTAAAATAGCCTGTGTGCTGCTGGTGATCTGCGAAATACTGCCCGCTCCTGAGCCGATCGACTGTGTGGCGACGGTTTGAATAGAATCAATTACGACCAGCTCATACGCTCGACTACTAATAGTGGCTGCAATGTCGTCGGCACTATTACTGGTCGCTAGCTGTAGCTGCTTTGCTTGAGCAGTAAGCCGGGCTGCACGTAAGCCAACCTGGTGGGCTGATTCCTCGCCACTCACATACAGCACGGAATGATGTGCTGCTACGGCGTCGGCCAGCTGCAGTAGCAAGGTACTCTTGCCGATGCCGGGTTCGCCGGCGATTAAGGTAATACTGCCAGCCACAAAACCGCCGCCGAGCACCTGGTCGACGTCAGCCCAACCACTGGCCAATCGCCTTTGATCACGATGAATCAGTTTACTAACTGAGGCAGGCGTCAGCGACTTACCTAGCAATGGCAAACCATCATCGCTGACATCAGGGACAACCTCTTCCTGAAGCGTATTCCAATTGCCACACTGCTGGCATTTACCCGACCAGCTGAGACTTATTGCACCACATGCGCCGCAGACATAGCGAATGGTCGTTTTTGCCATACGTTTTTTATTGTACACCCACCGCCATACGGTTCCCTACTCGCTCTGGGTTGTGTAAGTGAGCGCATCGGCAGCGCAGCCGACCTGCACGATATCTCCTTTGCGATATTCCCCATCAAGTAAACCTGTGGCAATACGGTCCTCAATAGTGTCCTGGATAAGGCGACGAAGCGGCCGCACTCCGTTACGGGCATCAAAACCGCGTTTAAGTAGATAGTTCCGTGCAGGGGTGGTCAACTGGACACCGAGCCCCCGCTTCCGCAGTCGCTCACGCAATTCATCGATTTGCAGATCAATGATGTGTAGGATGTTTTTCTTAGTCAGTGCCCGGAATACCAAAACCGTATCGATGCGATTAATGAGTTCCGGACGCATCGTTTTTTTCAGTTCATCCATGACTTTGTCCCTATTCCGTTCGTGCAGCTCATCCAAATCAGAGACATTGCTCGTCCGGGCTACATGAAAGCCAAGACTGGCCTCTTGCTGGAGTTTCTCGGCGCCGATATTGCTGGTCATGATAACAATGGTATTGGTGAAGTCAATTCGGCGGCCTTTGGCATCCGTCAAAGTACCGTCTTCCAGGATTTGCAGCAGCATATTGAACAGATCCGGATGGGCTTTTTCAATTTCGTCGAAGAGGATCAGGCTATACGGGTGACGGCGTACTTTATCTGTCAGATCGCCACCAGCATCATAGCCCACATAACCAGCTGGCGCACCAACCAAGCGTGCTACGGTGTGATGTTCGCTGAACTCACTCATATCTATCTTAATAAGTGCATCTTCCGAGCCGAAGAATTCTCGCGCCAACACACGCGCCAGCTCGGTCTTACCTACACCGGTTGGTCCAAGAAAAATAAAGGAGCCGATCGGCCGATTGGCACTAGAAATCCCGGAGCGATTGCGCCGGACCGACTTAGCCACAGCTTCCACTGCTTCGTCTTGTCCTATGATATGCTGACCGAGCGCCTTCTCCAGGTTCAGCAGATACTTTGCTTCCGAGCGGATAACCTTTTTCACAGGGATGCCGGTCATTCGCGACACTACATCAGCCACATCCTCTTCATTCATCATGAGACGCTTACTTTGCTTTGGTGCTGCCTGTAGCCGTGCCAGTGCCTCGTTGATTTGGCTGGCCCGTTGTTTTTCGCGGGCAGCTCGCTCATAGTCCTGAGCCTCTACCGCCTCTTCAATACGAGCATTGACTATCTTGAGTTCCTTCTGGAGTTTACGTGCTTCAGGTGACGCGGTCGGTTGAATGACGCGTAGATGAGCAGCAGTTTCGTCAAGCAGATCGATAGCCTTATCCGGCATATATCGGTCCTGGACATAGCGTTTGGCAAGATTCACAATATCGCTGAGTACCTCGTCACGGACCTTGACGCCGTGGAATGATTCGTAGTGCTTACGTAGCCCCTTCAAGATAGCTAAAGTCTCCGGTACGGTAGACTCGGGCACCTGTACTGGTTGGAACCTTCGTTCCAGAGCAGCATCTTTCTCGATGTGTTTAGTATATTCGTCAGTGGTTGTAGCACCGATTACCTGGATTTTGCCACGCGCCAGGGCAGGTTTGAGTATGTTACCAGCGTCCATTGCTCCCTCGGCTGCTCCGGCGCCGACCAGCAGATGCATTTCGTCGATGAAAGCAATCGTTTTATTATCATGCTCCAACTCACCCATTACGCGCTTAAGTCGTTCCTCGAATTCACCACGGTATTTCGTGCCGGCGACCATGCCGGCCAGATCGAGCAGCACAATTCGCTTGTCCAGAAGGCTGTCGGGAACATCTTCACTGACAATTCGCTGTGCGAGCCCCTCGACGATGGCTGTCTTACCGACTCCAGGTTCCCCAATCAAGACAGGGTTGTTTTTAGTACGGCGGTTCAGGATAGTGATTACGCGCATGATTTGCTGTTCACGCCCGACTACTGGATCAAGTTTACCCAGTCGCGCCTCTGCTGTCATGTCGGTACTAAAGAAATCAAGTGCAGTTTTGCGGACTTTGCGAGCTGTTCTCGAGCGGCCGGTCGAATGGTCGCCACTATATTGCTGGCGATTAAGTAATTGCTCAAGCCCATTGGTGAGCGAATCAATATCCACGTTCATATCTCGTAATAGTACGGTTGCCCGAGCGTTTTTTTGTCCCAGTATGCTCAGCAAAATATGCTCAGTGCCACAGTATTCTTGGTTATAGTCTTGGGCGGTGTCGTAGGCCATCTTAAGAGTCAATTTGGCGGTTTCACTGAGACCTTTGGCGCCTTGGGGGCTTGCTGGGTTCATAACCATGGTTTTGGGTGTCAGACTCAGAGCCATTCGGGCTCTTTCCAAAGTCACCCCGGCATTACTGAGCGCCTTGGCTCCCATGCTGGTATCCTGAGCCAAAACCCCAAGCAGTAAATGCTCAGTGCCCACGTAAGCACTACCATAGCTTCGGGCAATGCTATCGGCATGCTTTAAACTCTGCAGCGCATTATTGGTAAGATGGTTGAGAAATTCCTGAAAGTCAGCTGAGCTGGGTATCATTGCCATTCCTTGCCACCTTTCTTACTAAGCTTATGTTTCATGTCTGTAGTTTCTATACTACCTTCATTGGCACTCACATGTCAAGAGTGCCAATTTTGCAAATACGACCTCTGTGACTTTTAGTCGCCGTGCTTTTCGATAGCTTCAAGCAAACTGTTCTCAAGCTCAGATTTTTTCTTGAGCTTTTGGCTTACTGGCTTGGCCGATTCATCGGCTTCCTTGACAGGTTCCTTGTGGGTATCAACGCTCTTTTTTTCAGCTTCGATGTCAAGTTCGTAACCGGTTAGTTTACTAGCCAATCGGACATTCTGGCCACTTTTACCGATAGCGATGCTGAGCTGGTCTTCCGGTACGATAACTGTTGCCTTATGCCCCTTACTGTCCAAGACAACCTTGGCGACTCTGGTAGGGCTCAGAGCTTGCATGATATATGTTTTCGGATCATCGTCCCATACGATGATGTCTATTTTCTCTTGCTCGCCGATTTCACTAACCACTGCATTGACGCGTGTTCCGTGGCCACCGACAAAGGTGCCGACGGGATCAACGCCCGGCACAGTACTATGCACGGCTATTTTGCTCCGCACGCCGGCCTCTCGGGCAATGCCTTTGATCTCTACGGCACCATTTTCCATTTCTGGCACTTCAGAACGGAACAGCCACTCTATAAACTGGGTGTTCCCGCGTGAAACCACTAGCTGTGGGCCACGGGGCCCCCGTTCAACATCTTTCAGATACACTTTAAGTCTTTGGCCGGGGTAGTAGTGCTCGCCCTGGATCTGTTCACTGCGCGGCATAATGCCTTGGGCTTTGCCGAGATCAACCCGTACAACTGAGCCCTCGACGTGATTTACTAATGCGTTGATAACCGTATCAATCTTATCCTCGTACTCGGTCATAACATTCTCACGTTCGGCTTCGCGTAGGCGTTGCAGGATGACCTGCTTGGCAGTCTGGGCGGCCACCCGGCCGAAGCTTTTGACTTCCTCGTGTACCTCAATAGAATCACCGATCTTAGCATCTTTTTTGATCAGTTGTGCCTGAGGCAGACTTAGTTCGTAAGCAGCATTTTCAACATCATCTACAACCTCTTTCATAACGTAGGCGTCAACATCACCAGTATTAAGGTTCATGGTCACGCGAATTTCCTGTTCGCGTTCACCATAATCTCGCCGATAAGCGGCTGCTAGTGCCTGTTCTACGACTTCACGAACCAGATCCTCTGGTAAGTTTTTTTCCTCAGCCAAGGCCTTTATGGCCAGGGCGAGCTGTTTCATATCTAGTTCCATAGGATTTTCCTTTCTTTATATAGTTAGCCTATCGGGGTTCTCATGAAAAAAGTCGACCGCATTGGCCGACTGTCGCTACAAAGTTAAGTTTAGCAGAGTAGTATCCCTACTGTCAAATTTTGCCAGTAGGGATACTATAAGATTAGGCGGCTATAGGCTCTTCTTCAATTATGTCAGTCACACGGCGTCCATTGCCTTGTAGGTTGCTATTTGCTTTCAGGCATAGGTAAAGCCAACTCGCCGCATTGTAGACAGTCGTAAATTGGGAATTATGTAAAGTTGCTAGCTCTCTCGTCCGCCGCCTCATAGCTTGATACTTTGGTTCATCCATCGTCAGTTCATATATGCGCTCTGCCCATAATGAGGTATTGTGCGGGTCCATTATATAGCCTGACTCCCCGTCGATAATTTGTAGTGGAATGCCGCCTCTATCTGAACCAAGGACTGATACATAGTGCCATATTGCGCTCGTGACTCGATCTTCAAACCCTTCTTTGGTCGAAGGTTGTAATGCTAGCCTGGCACCTCCTAAAACCGCATTGAGGGCCTCATCGTCATGCCCCATTCGCGCTATCTTGATGTCGTCCCTATGACTAGCACTTTGCTCGTTACGCAGACGCATCATTTTTGCTAACTCTGGCTTACCGTCGGGATCATCGACTGATCCATTACCAATAATAAGGAGCTGGGGGATTCTTGTTTCAGGTACACCCTGCTCAATCATCATCTGTCTAGCTTGTACATACGCTTCCATGCCGAGGTCCATCCCCTTCGAAGGATCAAACCGGGCTATTAAAACGATGTACGGCCTGTCCCAATCCACACCTCTTTGTTCCCAATTTATTGCCTGTTCTTCATCACTCAAGCCTAACTCAGCTTTGAGATTATTGCCGACTTCATTGCTTTCCAGGAGGTGTCTGTCGACAACTTCTCGACCTCGGGCTACTTGTTCAGGCGTAAGCGGTCTCTTATTGAGCGAGTCGAGAGTATCAATTGTGGCGGGCATGAGCACATTCTTGGCTAGAGGTACATTCGGCGGCAAGAACTCTTTTCTGGGATGCGTTATAAAGTAATTTGCTTCACTTACCCGGTTGTCGCCCCATATATATTGCCACGTTTCATATTGCGGTGTTCCTTCGGTGACCATTAGCTGGCCTTCGGTGTGTATGTGGTCCCTGAAGAGCAAATTAGCTTCTGGGTTTAATCCCGGGGTAGCAGCAGTACCCTTTATGTGGGGAATAAGACGACTGGGCTGCCAGTCGTCGATAACAATGTCCGTAGCTGTACTGAGTGGTTCAGCGAGTGCCGAAGCCTCACCATCTATCCATGTTTCGTAGGTCATTTTACGTTCTTCCGAGAGCGGAACGGCACTATCGACATTCTGGAGTACATTATGAAAGCTTCGCTTTGTTACTAGCGCTGCTTGCGGATTGGCCTTGAGTGCATACCAACGAGCGTTTACGCCAAATGTTCTGAGCATATGAATAAGTGGAGCTCTCATGATAGCAACGCCGCCGCCAAAAGCGGTGGCATTAACAAAGGTTAACTCCCTGTTCTGTTCCTGCATCATTTGTGCATAATCCTTGAGGAGTTCCAATCTGCTAACTGCTCCTGGCCCAAGTTCACGGGCCATTGCTTCATAGTCAGCCTCAGTAACATCGCTCTCAATGCTAACCTCGCGCGTAACAGAATCATACTTTTTCCGATAGACATCTTCTGCGCCACTGTCTGTCTTTTCTGCAATAGGGTCAATATGAACTGTCTCTAAGCAAGCTACATCCCCAATATCTGACCCCGTAGCCTGCCGCCGCAAAAACTCATCGGTCAATAATCCTCCGGCGGCTCCTGCAGCTTCAAGAACTACAGCGGGGTTTCCACCTACTGGGGCGTACTCACTACCAAAAGGTAAATCGGGTGATGCCATATACTGGATTACAGCTGACTATATGAATGATCTATATGCCTCTAACGCCGGGCAAGTCGGAAATGGGTTGTAATAGTTATATTCTACGAGTAGTTTTGCTAACCCAACAAAACTACCGTTACGGGTAGGCTATAAAATCGACGAAATACAATCTTCTGCGCTACCTTCTTTTTGTTATATTAGACTCCATTATCGGACTTAAGCTTGCTTTGTCAAGCATGTTATTTTGGACCGCGCCTCACGTAAATGAACCCGATAATACAACTATGTTTTTTTACGTCGGTCCATAAGCCCTCACTGATGCTTTCCTTAGTCCCAAACCCCAACTTTTCAATACCGCTCATCTCTGACTGCCATGCTAGAATGTCATAATGAGTAGATCAGTCACACGACTATTAACTGGCTTCAAGCCAGAACATTATCAACTTACCTTCGACCCGAATCGGGAGACCATGCACCTTACTGGCAGCGTGGTTATTGAAGGACAAAAAATTGGACGGCCAGCCCAACGTCTAACCTTTCATCAGAAGGCTCTAAAGATAACTGAAGCAACTATTATCAAAAGGGACAAAAAAGGCGAGCACGATATACCAGTAACGCGTATTAACCACCACAAAAGCTTTGACGAAGTGCGTCTCCATACGGAAGTGATGTTATATCCGGGTAGTTATCGGGTTGAGATGCGCTTTGAGGGTGAGATCACCCGGCCAATGGAGGGTATCTATCCCTGCTTCTTTACGCATAATGGAAAAGAGAAGAGGCTCATTGCTACTCAATTTGAGAGCCACCACGCTAGAGAAGCTTTTCCGTGTATCGATGAGCCTGAAGCCAAGGCTACGTTTGATCTCACTCTGATCTCGCCCAAAGACGAGGCGGTTGTCAGTAACACTCTCTCGAAAATGCAGACTGTCAAAGATAACAAACTGCATACAACCTTTGAAACGACACCGCGCATGTCAACATATTTACTAGCTTTCGTTTATGGCGAAATGGGCTACAAGGAAGCGAAAACCAAGCACGGTGTGACCGTACGCACTTATGCTACGCCTGACAATGTCGAATTCACCAGTTTTGCCCTGGACATCGCCGTACGATGCCTCGATTTCTACGACGATTACTTTGGTATTCCCTACCCATTGCCTAAATGCGATCTGATTGGGCTGCCGGACTTTGCATCGGGGGCTATGGAGAACTGGGGTTGCATTACGTTTCGAGAACACGTCTTTCTGGTCGACCCCGCCAATACTAGTTTGCCTATCAAACAGTACGTTGTTATGGTGGTGGCCCACGAGTTAGCCCATCAGTGGTTCGGTAATCTGGTAACCATGCGCTGGTGGACCGATCTGTGGCTCAATGAAGGATTCGCCAATTGGATGGAATACTTTGCCGCTAATCATCTATTTCCTGATTGGCATATGTGGACCCAATATATTGTTGATGAGCAGCAGCCCGGTATGAAGCTCGACGCGCTAGCCAATACTCATCCTATCCAAGTTGCGGTCAAGCATCCGGATGAAATCAGGAGCATCTTCGATGCTATCAGCTATAACAAGGGAGGCAGTAGCCTCCAGATGTTAGCGTCGTACCTCGGGCCTGATACTTTTCGTGATGGTCTGCGCCACTATCTCAAAAAATATGCCTACGGGAATACTGATACCACTGACCTGTGGGACAGCCTAGAGGCAGTTTCCCATAAACCGGTACATTCCTTCATGGGTGCCTGGACTACTAAGTTAGGTTTCCCGTTGGTCGATGTGCAGGTTAAGGATAATCAACTCAAACTAACCCAGGAGCAATTCCTGCTTAATCCTCTGGAGCGCAACAATAAAAAGAACGTCTCCCCGTGGCCGATACCACTCAATGCAGGTTCGAATTTACCTGACATATTTGACACTATGTCCCTCAGCTGTCCCCTGCCCACAGGCGACATTGATAAGCTGAACGGTGAGCAGAGTGGTTTTTACCGAGTGGCCTATGACCCTGCATATCTGAAGCGCTTGACTCCTCTTGTAGTCAAGAAGAAATTAAGCCCGCTTGATCGGTTGGGTCTACTTGCCGACAGCTTTGAAGCTGCCAAGGCCGGCTATGGTGACACAGTAAATGTACTACACCTCCTTGAAGCATACAATCATGAGGATGATAACGCTGTCTGGGATGTCATGGTCGGTAGTCTCTCGGCACTTCGAGTTGTTATGAATGACGAAGTTCTGCGTGAGGCCTTGAAGCCGTATGCACGTGCCTTAAGTGCTCAGCAGCTTAGGCGTCTCGGCTGGGCACCAAAGAAAAACGAACCATATTTTGATAGCTTACTCCGGCCTACTATCCTTGGCTTGAACGCTGTCTCAGACGAGCCAACTGTTGTCAAAGAGGCGTTGAGCCGTTTTTCTGCCATGAAACGTTCCGAAGATATTCCACCGGATATTCGTAGCGTCATCTACGCTACGGCTGCACGCAAAGGTAATGCTGCAACTTTCGACAAGCTTCTCGAGCTTTACCATGCGACGGCTTCCAGCGAAGAGCAAGTTACCATATGTATGGCCTTGACCGGTTTTGAGCAGATCGCCCTTATCGAGCGGGCCTTGTCATTGATCACTACAGACAGCGTACGGCTCCAGGATGCGCTGTATTGGGTTGCTTATAGTTTCTCCAATCGCCACGCGCGCGAGGCAACCTGGCAGTGGCTGTTAGGTCATTGGCGATGGCTTAAAGACAATCTTGGAAGGGATATGGGCTTCTCACGGCTACCCATATATGCCGCCAGTGGCCGCAGTGACAGTACATTCCTGAAAGATTACACTGTCTTCTTCGATCGCGTTACTGAACCATCCTTAGAGCGTAGCATTAAGCAGGGCGTTGAAATCATAGAGTGGCAATCTGAATGGAGACGCCGCGATCTTGCAGCAGTCAAAGCATACTTCAAAAGTCATCACCCTGATTCGTCTTTGGATATGTCATAGCTTTTTGTCAGGACTGACGATAATCCTTGAACGAAGAAGCCCATTCAAAACCTTAGCTAGCCTCTAGAGCCTGAATCGGTTTAAAAGAACGCCGATGTAGGTTACAGATGCCATATTGTTGCAGGCGGGTACGGTGCAATTTAGTGCCGTAACCAACGTGACTTTCGAAAGCATAGTTCGGATAGTCTTGGGCAATATCTATCATATAGGTGTCTCTGGCAACCTTGGCTATAATGCTGGCGGCACTGACCGCGGCTACAGTCCGGTCTGCCTGAACCACCGCCGAGCTGAGCTGATTATCTCTTAGATAATTAACGTTGCCATCGATAATAATCCGAGTATATGCAACTGTAATCTGCTCTAAAGCGCGGCGCATGGCCTGTGCAGTTGCCTCGCTCAGACCCAGCGAATCTATTTCCTGAGGGCTGACCCAACCTACACCAATCGCCAGCGCCCGTACGCGGATAATTGTGTCCAAACGCTGACGCTGCTGTCGATTGAGTAGCTTGGAGTCTTTGAGCCCGCGGATAGTTACTTCGGGCAATGCAACTGCAGCTGCTACTAATGGTCCGGCCCAACAACCACGCCCGACTTCATCTATGCCGACTAACACGGCGTCCGCCTACTTTGAAGCTTCTTCTGCTGTCACGTGAGATTCGCGTGTGGCTTTGACTTTAGCGTCAACTGTCGCTTCGGCCTCAGCTTTCTTGGTGGCTTCAGCCGTGGCTGCTGCCTCGGCGGCAAGCTTAGCTTCCTCTTCCTCGGCTTTCGTGTCATGGATGAAGTTCACCGCATCTCGATCAAAGTCAACGCTGGCCAACCGAGCAGCCTTTCCAGTTCGCTGGCGCATGTAGCTCAGGTAGTTACGGCGTACTTTGCTTCGTTTCGTAACCTCAACTTTAAGCACGAGAGGGCTGTGCAGTAAAAAACTCTTCTCTACGCCGACACCATTAGCGATACGTCGAACGGTAATCCGCGCCAGATGACTTTGCTTGCGGTCGGTCCGAATGACCAAGCCCTGGAATACCTGGACACGCTCTTTGGAGCCTTCTCGAATCTTTTGATGTACACGAACAGTATCGCCGCTCTGCACATTTACAACCGCGGATTTTTTATACGTTTCTTCAATATCTGCAATGGTCGATGACATAATTCTTCGAATCTCGACTTAAAACTTTGTTAAACTATACCATATCTGTTACATCAAGAAAAGGATTTTCTAGAAAGATAGTTCATAGGAATTGTTTCTCTGAATTGCCGATTTATAATAATCGAAGATGTAGGTTTTCGTATAGTCCTTGTCAGTATCACGTACTCATATGTTTAATATATATGCAGGATTGAATTATGGTTGTTCCTAGGTATCTTGAGAGATCAGCTTCTTCCGGCTGGACATAATAAATAAGAATAGTAGAATCTCAATAATAAAATGTTTGACCTGCCCCCTTCCGAATCTTTTCCGGACGACCCCCTAGGGCGACAGCCTGCTCTGCCGCCTGAGCCAACGACTACCGTTGATCAGCCAGGTAGTTACTCCGGGGAACTGAATGATGATACAGCCCCCGTTACTACAGAGGTGTTTTCCGAGGCGTCGCCGATACCAGAACGGGTTGCACCTGACGGTGAGGGCCAGATACTTGATCATGATCTGGCACTTGGGGGTCCTGGGAATATGCTGTCAGACGAACATTCCCGGGCCGTTGACACAATGGCCATGCATGAGGAACCTGCAGGAGAAGTTGACCAGCCTTCCGGATCAAAATCATTCCCGCTCAACAGGGCTACTGATCCACAGCCAGGTGATATTGGAAGCGGAATTGGCGGAGGGGGCAATGCCGGTGGTCGTCCTCCTAAGGAGGGGTTGGCTGGGGATGGTGATGGTGGTGATGATGGACGAGAAGAGAATAATAGTGAGCCTACAGGACCTGAAGATAAGACTTTGAGCCCCGAGCCTAACGCAGAAGCCAGGGTTCCAGATGAAATAGAACCTGCCCTTGAGCCCCATCCCGACCTATTGTCGCCTGATGTTCCATCAGGCGACAAAGGAGGGGACGCGAATGACGGGGATGATGAGCCACCGATGTCCGGTGGAGATAAGAGACCGAATATGCCTAGTGGGAGAGATCTGGCCCCGGATAGCACCGCTTTCTTCACCTACGTTAATACGTACGGTAGTGCTAAAAATCTTCAAATAGATGTTCAGGACAGTGTATCAGAAATACAAGTTACTCTGGAAGAGATCAGAGATGATACTGCACGAGAACGATACAGTAGGTCAGGCTATCTCGCCGATCTCTTTGGGGGGATGGATCCTGAGTGCACGTATTGGGAGCTAGATTCAGAAGGAAGTCTACCTGCGGCATACGCTCTGATCGCCCAAATAATGAAGAAGACCAGTGTGGGGGGTAGGGTCATTATTGGTGATGCTTTGCGCCCCCGATGGGGCGTAGTATCTGATTCCCAATTTGGTATCTACGTCTTTGGCGACAGGGAACGTAATAAAACAATGCGTACTAACCCGAATTCCGTTAGGCCAAAACAGATAGGATAAGATCCACTTGCAGTAAAAGAGCCACGGTATGTGGCTCTTTTTTGGTATGGTGATGGTTGTAAGCCAATAACACAAAAACCAAAGGAGATTTTTATGCAATTTGC
>DASYZQ010000012.1:0-1806 GCA_035946175.1 Saccharimonadales bacterium (SeqCode) | reverse complement strand
TCGACTACCTGAAACAACATCTCCACTTACAGAGCTCGTTCCCTCGCTCTGTGCAGGGCTACGCCCTGCACTATCTCCGGATACTACTCGGGTACCAGCTACTCGTACTTGGATGGTAGAGAGAGTTTCGAGATTCAGGTTATATTATAAATTATGTTAATGCAGGAGCACGGAGCTTAATCCTAAGCGCTGCTCGTACTTGTAGCTGAAGCGCCATACTTATATGGGGTCATTAGATTGCAGGCTTTTCAGACCACTCATAACTCTGTTCTTTGGCCAATTTTACCCGTTCTCTATATTCTTCGAGCTTGAGTTTACCATTGAACGGTTTATTCAGGCTATCTAGGGTTGCCTGGTCTGGGAACGTCGGGTCATCTTCTACTTCGAGGAGATACTTATCGGCGGCTTCTTTTTCACCCATCAATAATACTTTCGCTAACTCTCCAGTCCAACATTACATATGTTTAAAGTAGCACTTAAACAGTTATACTGAGAGAGTAATGGAGGTATCAGATGTTCAAAGATACAAAAGCATATAGCGGTTTTTCGGTGAATGATTTGGCCGCGGCAAAATCGTTCTATCAGGATACGTTGGGAATCCCGATCAAAGAAAATCCCATGGGCCTGATACTTGAAATTAGTGGCAGTAACGGGGTATTCGTCTACGAAAAGGCTGATCACCAGCCAGCCACCTATACCATCCTCAATTTCCCGGTTGAGAATATCGAGACAGCCGTTGACGAACTAAAAGCCAAAGGTGTCCACTTCGAGCATTACGATAACATGACCGACGAAAAAGATATCGCCCGAGGTATAAGTCAGAAACGCGGTCCGGATATAGCCTGGTTCACTGACCCCGCTGGCAACGTACTCTCAATGTTACAGGAAGGTTAGATAAGACCGACTACCTTTCATTCGACGATTGGTTCTAGCTCCAAAAGTTCCAAGAGCTGACACAGCTTGTGGCGCAGTCGCTCGATTCGTCCAGTTACATCTATGTCCTCATGCAGTTGTGTTCTTGATAAACGAGATTGTGGAGTCTTGTCCCGTACATGCAAGCTGCATCGTAAGTCGCCGCAACATAAGAAGTTGAAGATATGCCGATCTGACTGACGGACAAAGCTGACTCGAGCGGCATTACCTCCGCGTTGCCAGGTATAGCAAAAGTCGCAAGTGATAGGTTTAGCACGTCCGGTTTTGTCGGCAGTTTTATGGGCCACTTCATATGGTAGCACGTACCGCCGATGCTCCAGTTCAATAAAGATTACTCCTTGACTTCCAGTTCGGTCGCCTACTGCAAGCAATTCATTACTGTCCCAATCGATTTTCTCAGGGGCAAGGCGTAATTCACGGCGTAGTCGGGCCTTGACTCCAGCAACTTGTAGCAGCTGCATGAATTGTTCTCGGTCAAAACGTTCCATGCTACCAATACTAGAGGACAGATCCTGGGAATCCAAACTATGCCAATATTTTATTCGTCGAACAGCTGACTAATGCGCCTCGTAACCTCATCTACGCGCTGTAATAATTCGGCAACTTGTATTCGCACCACCTGCCATCCTTTATTCTTGAGATATCGGTCACGCTGGCCATCTGCGAATACCGGCAGGCCACCGATTATTTCATGCTGCCGCCCGTCAAGCTCAATAGCAATATTCTTGTCAGCACACATTTCGCACTTGCCACGCCCTTTGCTAGCATGAAAGCATGACGGTAAGTCTGTCTTTTTGTAAGTAAGGAAAAACAAACATGTCCCGTTCAAAATGCTCTCGTGAGCTGTACTGCTCATTCTTGGAAGTAACATCA
>DASYZQ010000011.1:0-18443 GCA_035946175.1 Saccharimonadales bacterium (SeqCode) | reverse complement strand
TCGACTACCTGAAACAACATCTCCACTTACAGAGCTCGTTCCCTCGCTCTGTGCAGGGCTACGCCCTGCACTATCTCCGGATACTACTCGGGTACCAGCTACTCGTACTTGGATGGTAGAGAGAGTTTCGAGATTCAGGTTTTTTACTCCTTGATTTCAAAGGCGCCGCTGTTATTTTAGAAGTGGCGCTTATCTAAAAGGGGCCTAGATAGATCTCTTATGTTCCTACGCAAGACCATCATCTGCCTTGCACTGGCCAAATATCACTCTATCTGATACAGTACCTCCCTATGCATATAAAGAAAAACCGCCCCAAAGATACTCAAGTGTCTCTAGAGATTGATCTCGACCGTACAACACTTGAAAAGCTTAAAGAGCAGGTTCTAAAACGATTCAGCAAGGACCTGCGGATACCCGGTTTTCGACCCGGCAAAGCGCCGCTTCCTATGGTTGAGCGTAACGTCAATCCGCAGAGCCTGCAGTCCGAGTTTCTGGATAGCGCATTAAATTACGGTTATCAGACAGCCCTCAAGCAAGAGGATTTACATCCGGTCAGTGAACCCGAGGTCGAAGTCAAGAAGTTCGTCCCCTTTGATGCCGTATCATTCACAGTGAGCTTTGAAGCAGTCGGTGATATCGCACTGGCCGACTACAAAAAAATAAGATTGGCCCGCAAACCAGTCAGTGTCGCGGCAGCTGACATTGATGCAGTCATCGATAGTTTGCGCGTTCGAGCCTCAGACAAAAAGGACGTGCAGCGTGCAGCCAAAAAAACTGATCAGGTCTGGATCGATTTCAAAGGTACTGACAGTAAGATGAAAGAGCCGGTGAAAGGCGCCGATGGCACTAACTACCCACTTGCGCTGGGCAGCGATACATTCATCCCAGGATTTGAGACAAACCTCATCGGTCTGAAGGCTGGCGACGATAAGACCTTTGACTTGACTTTCCCGAAGGACTACGGCGTTTCAGCACTCCAAAACCGCCGTGTAACCTTTACGGTAACGGTCATCAAGGTACAGGAGGTCGTTAAACCGAAAGTTGACGATAACTTTGCGGCCAAAGTCGGCCCGTTCAAGACCGTAGCAGAGCTGAAATCAGACATTAAAAAAGAACTCCAAGCCCAAACGGAACTACAAGCCGAACAAGCCTATGTTGACGAATTACTCCTAAAGATTACTGAGCAGTCCAAAGTGGCTATTCCGCAGGTACTCGTCGACGAACAAATTGACCGGCTTATTAATGACAAAAAACAGAATCTGGTGTACCGCGGGCAGACCTGGAAAGAATTTTTAGACTCAGAAGATGTGAGTGAAGAACAGTACCGCGAAAAACTTCGCCCTGACGCTGAGCTTAGGGTAAAAGCCGGCATTATGCTGGCCGAAATCGCCGAACAGGAGCACATTTCAGTGAACACCAGCGAACTTGAAGAGCGGTTGCAAAGCTTACGATCCCAGTACGGAAAAGACCCCCAAATGTTGGCTGAATTTGATAAACCCGAGACACGGCGTAGCATCGCCTCACGGCTTGCTACCGAAAAAACGATCGCTGCTATCAAGGCATACGCCGTAGCCAAATAGCCGTTTGGCTATCATGGTGCTACAATAAGCCTCAAAGGAGGAATCATGACAGCTGCATTGATTATTATCAGCATAGTGGTTTTCGTTATTATTCTGAATGGAATACGGATTGTCACCCAGTATGAACGTGGTGTTGTATTTCGACTTGGCCGTGTCCGCAAGAACGTCAAAGATCCTGGATTCCATGTCATTATTCCGATTGTTGACCAGATGCGTAAAGTATCACTACGTATCGTGACATTGCCGGTCGATTCCCAAAAAATCATTACCAAAGACAACGTCTCTGTCGACGTCGCGGCGGTGGCGTATTATCAGGTTGCAGATCCAACAAAATCAGTTGTGGCAATTGAAAATGTTGCTGCAGCCATTTACCAGATTGCCCAGACAACTGTCCGGAATGTAGTAGGTCAAAGTCCGCTCGATTCCGTATTGAGCGAAACTTCAACCATCAATGATGCAATCAAGGGCATTCTTGATAAAACCACCGAACAATGGGGTGTTTATGTATCTGCGGTTGAGTTGAAAGACATTCAATTGCCAGCAAGCATGCAGAGTGCCATGGCCGCGGCACCTCAAGCTGAGCGAGAGAAACGAGCGAAGGTCATCGCCGCCGAGGGTGAACAACTTAGTGCTGCCAAGTTAGCCGAAGCGGCGGACGTTATTGCTAAACACCCGATCGCTCTGCAACTGCGCAATCTCCAAGTACTGACTGAAATAGCATCGGACAAGAATAGTACCATTATATTCCCGGCTCAGTTCATGGATACTGTTTCCAGCATCAGATCATTTTTAAGTAAAGAAAAAATTACCTGAAAGCGTAGAGAACACTAATTAGGATACGCTTGACTCGAGTTCAAGGCAGTTTCGGTATATCGGATACTTAGGACTTGCACGGTTGAGCAGGATGTCATTTTCCGCATATATGCAAGAAACAGCATGTTAACTCAAACTCATTTTCAATCGGCTATTGCTGCGGCAATTCGGAGTAGCTCCGACGATCTGGGTCAAGACTTTGCCCGGCTGAAACATTTGCACGTAACCCTACCGATAGGCGAACAGGCCTATATAACCCTCTCTCGCGTCAAGAATCAGTGGCGCCTACCCCGCGATACTTTGGATAGCCATCATAGCGACAGACTGCTGTTACTACCTATGCGTGCCAACTGGTATAAGCCGAACGCCTATTTAACTGTCGTACCGCAGCCCATCATTATGCACCGAAAGATCGCCGCTGTACTCGAAACGTATGCAGCACGACTCTTTCAACATTATGCTATCGAGGACACGCTTGCTCGTCGCGAGCATGGTGTGCCTATGCTTGTTGGGCGTTTTGATGTTATTGTAGACAAACAGGGAAATATTCAGATCTGCGAACTTGATGATGTGTGCAGCCTCTGGCCTGCATTACCAGATATAAACCCCGTTGCCGAAACGTATCTTCGTGCGCTTGAGAACCAGTTAGGTATGCCGATCTACACCTCAGAATTGTTCCAATACCCCGATGGTCCATCAATTGCCTCGCCCCGCATTCGTCAAGATTTTGCTCGGATATCTTTTTATGACGATAGCGGTGAAGAACAGGTAGCTTACATCCAACGTAGTACCCCATTAGAGTTAGCCATTCTTGAACAGAATGGTGTACATTGGCGAACAAGTCAGAAGCCTACAGACAGAAGATCTGAGTATTACGAACATCTGCTACAACCATTCTATGCTCACAACGAAGACCACTGGCACGGTGATATTCATGAAGAATGGCTGCTCCATGGCAAACGTTTTGGTATCGACGAGGTAGCTCTGTCTGTACGTGCTTACCGTGACATGCCAGGATTTGCGGAACATATGAATCGTTACGGCCCCAGAAGTATTACTATGGCTTGGCAGCGGGATAGCAAATGGCCGCTCGTACCCGAAAAACTTGCTGTGCTCGCTGCCAATCTCGATGTTGCTGCTGCGTTCGGGAGCCAATGGGAAACAGAGAATCCGGGACAATTGCTCGTGTTCAAAACACTCTATAGTGCACGCACTGGGCACACAGCAATCTATAGCAATCGCGGCACAAAACCTAAAGGCGTATCATGTATACAACAAATAGAACGCAAATTTGGCAAGGATGCGGACAAGCCAATAGTTATCCAGCCCTACAAAGAGCCCGAAAGTTTGGCTGAAGTAGGTGTGCAGTTTATCGGCACACAGGAAGAAAGTCTTGAAACTAGGACATATACAGACCGAACGCTCATTCGTAGCGTAGAGCATTACGGAAATCAAAATCCAGGAGAGCGTGTTATTGCAGGTATGGAAGGGCACTTTAAGACGCTCTTGCGAAGCTTCGTTGTCTATCTTCCCAAAGAGAAACGCCTCATACATATTGGGGGGATGTGGCAAGCTACCGATGGACGGATTATACATGGTGGTTCACATTCTGTGGCTGGACCGTTGTATATTGAGGGCCTGATGGGGCACAAGGATAGCAAGCGGACTAAGGCGCTTGAACAAGCTGAGAGGATGGTCAACGAGCACAGCCGCAAGGTGTAGCGATGCTCCTCGTACAGCACACTAGATAGTTTGGCGCCGAGGGGGGGCACCTTCTTGCCTACGCTAACCAGTGTAATGTCGCATTTTTTGTGAGGCACACCGAGTGTTAGGGCTGGCCCGATTTTACATGGTGGAAAGCTCACCACACAGAGAGCCCTAACTTATTCAGCAACGCCTTGAATAGTTTTGTGGTCTTGAATAGTTTTGTGGTAATTTAGACCCACATAATGTTTTAGCACTCTTGACTTGCGAGTGCTAATTTTCGTATACTGAAGCTATCATATGAATCTACTGCGAAAATTGAAATGGATTCTCGGGATACCCACACCTGTGCAGGTAGAGGTCGAGGGCGATCCAAGGAGTTAAGAAACTATGGACAGTATAACATCGCAAGTATTGGTGCCGACAGTTATCGAAAATGAGGGACGCTACGAACGCGCCTATGACATCTATAGCCGTCTTCTTAAAGATCGGATTATTCTGCTCGGTACTGAGGTGAACCAAGCGTCAGCAAACACTATAGTAGCCCAACTACTATTCCTGCAATCCCAGGATGCGCGGAAGGATATCTTCTTCTACATCAACAGTCCTGGCGGCAGCGTGTATGACGCCCTGGCGATTTACGACACCATGCGCTATGTCACCAATGACATTCAAACCGTCGGCATTGGTGTGCAAGCATCGGCGGCCTCTGTCCTACTAAGTTCAGGCACTAAAGGTAAACGCTACGCTCTACCGAATGCCACCATCATGATCCACCAACCATCTAGCGGCACTCAGGGCAAAGTGACCGATATGGAAATTGATTTGCAAGAGAGTCTGCGCGTCAAGCAACGTCTGAATGAAATTATGGCCCAAAACACCGGCCAAAAGATAGACAAAATCAAACAGGATATGGAGCGTGATTATTGGATGACCTCAGAAGAAGCAAAACGCTACGGGGTCATTGATCAGGTTATTACTGCACCACCGAAGATCAAGTAACTGCGCCGGTGAAGGCATTCATTAAATACTTGACAGAGCGTTCATCTTTGTGGCAGTCTTATACTTAAGAAGTAGTATAAGCTGGAAGTGCTATTGATTCTGCAACCATATTACGGCTTAGTGGTCTTCGCGCGCAAAACAAAAATTATGCACTAAGCATGTGCTGCATACATGCAAAAAAGAGGTATCAATAATAAGGGGAGTTATAAAAGCACCTATGGCAAAGACAATGAAGAAACCCCTCAGCGCTGATCGAGTGTACTACACCGGCCAGAATGATGCGGTAGAGCTATTAAGTCTGGTCGATCACCAGAATAAGTCATTTCAGTGGTTTGTCGACGAAGGGCTCGGTGAGCTACTGGCGGAAATCAGCCCGATTGACGACTACACCGGCACTAAGCTGTCGCTGCGCTTTAAAGACTATCACTTTGAAGATCCAAAGATGAGCGAGATCGAGGCCCGCGAGAATAATGTGTCTTATGAGGCACCGCTTAAAGCCCGTGTAGAACTGACCAACAAGGTAACTGGCGAAATAAAAGAACAGGAAATCTATCTCGGCGATTTTCCGTGGATGACCACCCGCGGCACGTTTGTTATTAATGGTGCCGAGCGTGTCGTTGTCAGCCAGCTGATCCGTTCAGCTGGCGTTTTCTTTACGGCCGACCAGCATGGTACCCAAAAGCTCTACGGTGCCAAGATTATCCCTGGTCGCGGTGCCTGGCTTGAATTCGAGACGGCCAGCAACGGAGCAATCTTCGTCAAGATTGACCGCAAGCGTAAAATTGCTGTCACCACCTTGCTACGTGCGCTCGGCATGCCAGAAGCTCAGATGAAGCAAGTTTTTGCTCATGTTGACCAGGGTCCGGTCAACCAACTTTCAGTGACGCTTGAAAAGGATCCCAGCCGCGGCCAAAGCGATGCGCTTATCGAGGTGTATCGACGTCTGCGCCCCGGTGACCTGGCAACGGTAGATAATGCCAAGGCCCTGATTGAGAACATGTTCTACAACTTTAAACGCTTCGATTTCAGCCGAGTTGGTCGATATAAGATCAACAAGCGTTTGAATCTGGATATTCCCAATACTGTCGAGCACCGTACGCTGAGCCTGGATGACATCGTGGCTATTGTCGCCGAACTGATGCGGCTCAACAACACCCAGGAACCGGCTGATGATATTGACAGCCTGGCGAATCGGCGAGTCAAATTGGTCGGTGAACTGGTCCAACGACAATTCCGTATTGGCCTCTTGCGGATGGAGCGTAATACCAAAGACCGTATGAGCATGAGTGAAGTCGAAGCCGTTACTCCAGGCCAATTGGTTAACGCACGGCCAGTGGTAGCTGCAGTACGGGAATTCTTTGCTAGTTCCCAGCTCAGTCAGTTCATGGACCAGATCAACCCGCTGAGTGAACTCGCCCACAAGCGTCGCCTCAGCTCGATGGGGCCAGGTGGCCTCTCAAGGGAACGCGCTGGCTTTGAAGTGAGAGACGCCCATGCCACGCACTATGGCCGCATCTGTGCTGTCGAAACCCCAGAAGGTGCCAACATCGGTTTGGTTTTAAACTTGGCCAACTATGCCCGTATTAACGAATATGGTTTTATTGAGACACCATACCGGCGAGTTATAAACGCGGTAACTGCTAAGGAAGCGGCAGGACACATCGCCGCAGTTGATTTCGAGGATGAGAAGGGACGGGTTATCGTAGGAACTGGTAAGCGTATCACCGAAGCGAATGCAACGGCACTGGCGAAGGTCACCAGCCAGGTCACTTGGCCAGTCAAAGCCAAGGTAACTACAGAGGTCATCTATCTGGACGCGTCCGAAGAAGAATCAGCCGTAATTGCCGGTGCCGGTAGCGATATCGATGAAAATGGTTACTTCAAGACCGATCGAGTCAGTGCCCGCCTGCATCTCGGAACCAGCGAGGTAGATGCTAATGATGTCACACACATGGATGCCGCCCGGAACCAGATTATAGGTTCCAGCGCTGGGTTGATCCCCTTCATTGAGAAGAATTATGTCTATCGATCACTCATGGGTAGTAACCAGCAGCGTCAGGCCGTACCGCTAATTCAACCCTGTTCGCCCATTGTCGGTACAGGCCTAGAAAAAGCCGCCGCCCGCAATACGGGTCAGCTGATCGTTGCTGAAGAAGCCGGTACGGTTACCAAAGCCGGTGCCCGGGAGCTCGTCGTCGCCTATAAAAATCACTCGACAACCTACGAACCACAACATTTTGTGCGCAGTAACGAGGGTACGTCGATCAATCAAAAGGTAGTCGTTGGTACTGGAGACAAAGTCAAGAAAGGCGACGTGCTGGTTGAAGGTATGTCAATCCAAAACGGTGAATTGGCGCTCGGTAAAGATCTGCTCGTGGCATTCATGCCATGGGCGGGGTACAACTTTGAAGACGCCATCGTCATCTCCCGTCGTTTAGTTGAAGATGATACGCTAACCTCTATCCACATAGTAGATTTTATGATCGAAGTCCGCGAAACCAAGCTCGGACCAGAGATCGTTACCCGGGATATTCCGAACGTCAGTGAAGAGGCGCTTCGTCATCTCGACGAGGATGGCATCGTGCGCATTGGCGCCGAGGTGCAACCTGGCGACATCCTGGTCGGTAAGATCACGCCAAAAGGCGAGCAGGAACTAAGTTCAGAGGAACGACTACTGCGAGCAATCTTCGGCGAAAAAGCCAAAGAAGTCCGTGACACGTCACAGCGTATGAGCAACGGCAAGCACGGTAAGGTAGTCGGTGTGAAAATCTTTTCTCGCGAAAACGGCAATGAGCTCAAGGCCGGCGTGCTCATGCAAATCCAAGTATTTGTAGCCCAGATGCGCAAGATCGCTGTCGGTGATAAGCTTGGCGGACGCCATGGTAACAAGGGTGTTATTGCGCGAATTCTACCAATCGAAGACATGCCGTTTACTGAAGACGGCACACCGATCGACATCGTTCTTAATCCGCTTGGCGTGCCGGCACGTATGAACCTTGGCCAGCTGTTTGAAGCTCACTTGGGCATAGCAGCCAACGCACTGGGCATCCGTGTGGCCAGCCCCTCTTTCAATGGTGTCCCCATGGAAAAAATTCAATCGCTTTTGGAAGAAGTGGGACTGCCGAAAGACGGCAAGCAACAGCTGTTTGATGGTCGCACCGGTGACCCGTTTAAAGAACGAACTACCGTCGGCATGATGTACATGACCAAGCTAAACCACATGGTAGCTGACAAGATTCATGCCCGGTCGACCGGGCCATACACCATGGTGACCCAGCAACCCCTCGGTGGAAAAGCCCAAAATGGTGGCCAGCGATTCGGCGAGATGGAAGTATGGGCCCTCGAAGCATACGGGGCTGCCAGTACACTACAGGAAATGCTGACTATTAAATCAGATGATGTGTACGGGCGCAGCAAAGCTTATGAAGCGATTATCAAGGGGGTCGAAATCGTCGGGCCTAAGGTCCCGGAAAGCTTTAACGTACTAGTCAAGGAGCTGCAAGGCCTGGGGCTGAAGGTAGATCTGATGAGCTCAAACGAGCTGATCGATGCTGAGCATGTACTCGCTACTAACATCCGTGACGAAGCAGCCCACCAACCGGAGCTGCCGGTGCCGGAGCCGATTATCTCGGGCGTCGACGTCAGCGAAGAACCGGTTGTTACTGACTTCGGCAGTACTGACGATGTTGATGCCGATGATGCTGCATTTGTTGATCCACCGGACGATGATGATAGCTCAGGTGTACATATAGTTAGCGCCGATGACGATCAGACCGAAGCAGAGGAGGAAAATTAGTCATGCGTAGACAATCATACGGAACAAATATTGCCGATTTCGATGCGGTACGCCTGGCTGTAGCCAGCGCTACAGACATCCTTGATTGGAGCTACGGCGAAGTCACTAAGCCAGAGACCATTAACTACCGCACCCAGAAGCCAGAACGTGACGGCCTATTTTGTGAGCGTATCTTCGGGCCGGTTAAAGACGTTAACCCGCATGACGCCAAGTATAAGGGCGTACGTTCACGAGAAGCAGCCGTCGACAAAAACGGCGAGCTGGTTACCAAGAGTATCGTACGCCGCGAGCGCATGGGGCACATCAGCCTGGCGGTACCTGTAGCACATATTTGGTTTTTGCGTGGTACGCCTTCAGCCATCGGCTTGCTACTCGGCACAACAGTCAAGAATCTGGAGCGCGTTGCCTACTTTGCCAGCTACATTATCAAAGGCGTTGATGAGAAGAAACTGGAAGCGCTCAGGGCTGACCGCGAGGCCACCTTTGCAGCTGCCAAGGAAGCTATTAAACTTCGCTTCGAGAAAGCGGCAGAGGCCGAAGACGCCAACATCAAGGCACTAGCCGAAATGCAAACTAAAGAGCAGCAAGAACTGGAGAAAGAGTTTGAAGTCTTCAAAGACCAGCTACTTATCCTTGAGAAGTTCCACCTGATCGGTGAAGCCGAATACCGCAACTTGCCGGAAGAGCTTAGAGGGCTCATCACGGTAGGTATGGGCGGTAAGGCACTCAAAGAATTGCTAGACGACATCGACCTGCCGGCCCTCATAAAGCAGCTGGCATCAGAGGTAGAGGAAGCCAAGGGTCAGCGTAAAAAGAAACTCATGAAACGACTACGGCTGCTAGAGAGTATGCTGCGTGCCGGCATAGAGCCAGGCTCAATGTGCACAACGGTTTTGCCGGTAATCCCGCCGGATCTACGACCGATGGTACAGCTGACTGGTGGCCGATTCGCAACATCAGATCTCAACGACTTATATCGTCGAGTGATCAACCGTAACAATCGATTGAAGAAGCTGATTGATCTCAATGCTCCTGAAGTCATCCGCCGTAACGAACAGCGCATGCTACAGGAGGCGGTCGACGCTCTCATCGATAACAACAGTACCCGCTCGGGACGGGCTATTGCCGCGACAGGGCAGCGACGTCGACTTAAGTCACTGAGTGACATGCTCAAGGGCAAACAAGGTCGTTTCCGACAGAACCTGCTGGGTAAACGTGTCGACTACTCCGGCCGTTCAGTTATTGTTGCAGGTCCGGAACTCAAGATAAATCAGTGCGGTCTGCCAAAGATGATGGCACTAGAGTTGTTTAAGCCCTTCGTCATCGGCGAGCTCATTAGCCGTGATCAGGCGCATAACATCCGAAGTGCCACCCGAATGATTGAGACCGGCGAGACTGCCGTCTGGGATGCACTGGACGAAGTCATCAAGGGCAAACGAGTCCTTCTCAACCGAGCGCCGAGCTTGCACCGTCTAAGTATCCAGGCATTCCAGCCGGTACTGATTGAAGGCCGGGCCATACAACTACATCCGCTCGTCTGTAAGGGTTTCAATGCCGACTTTGACGGCGACCAGATGGCCGTCCACCTTCCACTTTCAGACGAATCCCAAGCCGAGGCGCGTGACATCATGGCTGCTAACCGAAACTTACTGAAGCCAGCAGATGGTACTCCGATCCTCTATATTGAACAGGACATCGTACTGGGGTGCTACTATCTGACCTACACACCGCCGAGCATAAAGAGACAGGCTGCCAAACCGAAGAGCTATGTGAGCTTCGAAGAAGCCTTGATGGCGTACGACAGCGGAGCTATCAGTCTGCAGAGCTTGATCCGGGTTCCATTCCGCGGTGAGGTCCGCCTGACGAGTGTCGGACGGCTGTTATTCAACGAGACTTTCCCTGAAGATTTTCCTTTCCAGGATGAACCCATGACCAAGAAGCGACTGCAGCAGGTAATGGCACTGGCGTACCAGAAGTACGGTCAGACCAAGACTGCCGAGGTTGCTGACGATCTCAAGGATCTCGGTTTCACCGCTGCTACTACCTCGGGCTTATCGACCGGAATGACCGACTTCGGTACCATCGTCGGCATGGATGCCGTGGTTAAGGAAGGTGAAGCCCGTGCAGTCGCCGTTTCAGAGCAATACGAACAGGGCTTTATTACCGACGAAGAGCGCTATCGCCTGATTGTCGAAAACTGGGCCAAAATTGACACCAAGGTGCAGGAATTGCTCGCCGAGCAGCTTACTGACCAGGAGTCGACCATGGCCATCACGCTTACTTCTGGCGCACGAGGTAACATTTCGCAAATGAAGATGTGCGTCGGTATGCTCGGCGTCTTCTCGGACGCCGCCGGACGAGCGATTGAATTACCGATTAAGTCCGGCTACCTGGATGGTCTAGATCCGCTAGAATACTTTACCGGTACCCGTGGTACCCGCAAAGCGCTCATCGACATCGCCCTCAAAACGGCCGACGCAGGCTATCTGACCCGCCGACTTGTCGATGTTGCACAGGATGTATTCACCATTAAATCTCACACCAATGACGACAGCTCACTCGATCCTGGCTTCCCAATGACCAAGGCCGATGCCGACGAGATCGGCGTTGACTTTGCCAGCCGCCTGACAGGCCGGTTTGCAGCAGAAGCCGTAGCTGGTCATGCCAAACGCGGTGAGCTCATCACAAAGGAGATTGCCCAAGCGATTGCACTGGATGAAAATATTCTGAGTGTGCGCTGCATGTCAGCACTCAGCGCGACAAGCGTACATGGCGTACCGCAGAAATCGTACGGTGTTGACCCGGCAACCGGTGAAATAGTCGCTGCCCACCACCCGATCGGGGTAATCGCAGCTCAGAGCATCGGTGAACCGGGGACCCAGCTGAGTCTTGACTCCAAGCACCGTTCCGGTGCCGTGGTAGCCGATGATACTGCTCAGGGATTAAGTCGTGTTGAGGAGCTCTTCGAGGTACGAACACCAAAAGGTCAGGCATACCTGACGGAAATCGCCGGTGTTGCCCATGTAACCGAAGAGAACGACCGCTATATTGTACAAATTGTAACCGATGATGCCGAAAGCGCTGTGCTGGAACTTGGCAAGCGTAAAGCCCAGATAGGAAACGGCAGTGATGTGGCCATTGGCGATGTACTCGCCTCGGGCAAAAATGGCAGTGAGCCACTGATAGCTCCGATTGCCGGCAAGGCCACAGTTACCCGTAAGACGATTACTATCGTACCCGCCGGTCACGACAGCGCCCGCTACGAAATCCCCGGCTTCAAGCAGATGCTCATATCCGATGGACAGGTGGTGATCGCCGGACAGCGGCTGACTAATGGTTCTGTCAATCTGCATGAGCTGATGCAGCTACAGGGGGTCGAATCAACCCAACGCTACGTCATGAACGAGATCCTGAAGATCTTTGCCAGTCAGGGACAAAATATCGCCGACAAGCACCTGGAAATCATCGTGCGACAGATGTTCAGTAGGGTACAGATCGAAGATGCTGGAGATAGTGACTTCGTTACCGGCGATACCGTCAGTAAACTTTCAGTAGTAGAGACCAATGAGCGCCTAGCCAAAGCCGGCAACCAGCCAGTCAAGTACAGCCAGCTACTATTGGGAATTACCAAAGCATCGCTTAGCACCGACTCATTCTTAAGTGCTGCTTCTTTCCAGGACACCACTCGCGTACTCATCGGCGCAGCCACGAGCGGTCGGGTAGATAAGCTCTATGGTCTGAAGGAAAACGTAATCTTGGGACGAAAGATACCGGTCGGCACCGGTTATATCGATGAGACTGCCGATGTCGAATCCGATGTAACTGAGGCCGTTGCGGAAAGCTAGTCAATCTGGTATAGTTACAGGGAGTTTTGTTATATTTGTTGCAATCCGAGCTCAACAAAAAAACGCATTGTTTCTTAGAGGAAATGGCATATCCGGCAAGGGACATTTCGCGGTTTGATGGCAGTAGATTGCAGAAAGTCAAAGGAATTTTATGCCAACAATAAGTCAACTAGTTCGTAAATCACGCTCGCAGGATCTGAAGAAGTCTAAGTCTCCAGCTCTGCTGCGGGTGACCAACAGCCTAAAAACAGAAAACTACGAAAAGCCGGCTCCGTTCAAACGTGGGGTCTGTGTCAAAGTCACCACCAAAACTCCGAAAAAGCCGAACTCAGCGCTCCGAAAAGTAGCCCGAGTCCGCCTGACGAATGGTCACGAAGTCTGGGCCTACATCGGCGGAGAAGGCCATAACTTGCAGGAGCATGCTGTGGTTTTGGTGCGCGGCGGCCGAGTACCTGATTTGCCAGGTGTACGCTACCACATTGTGCGTGGCGCATTGGACTTACAGGGTGTTGCCAAGCGCAAACGGGGTCGATCCAAGTACGGTACTAAGAAGGAGACTAAGTAATCATGCCGCGCCATAAGACCAAATCATTGGTCCGTCAAATTCCACCTGACCGACTATATAACAGCATGCAGATTCAGCGACTCATTAACCGGGTTATGCGTGATGGCAAGAAACAGCTTGCCGAGCGGCTCGTATACGGCGGTATGGAAAAGGCGGCCAAGAAACTCAAGGTCGATAACCCGCTGGAAGTGTTCGAGCAAGCCTTCAGAAACATCCAGCCGCACATGGAAACCAGATCACGTCGCGTCGGAGGGGCAAACTACCAGATACCGTTTGAAGTAAAAGGCCAACGACAAAATCATCTTACTACTATGTGGTTCGTTGCCGCTGCCCGCGCCCGCAAGGGCATGAGTATGGAAGATCGAGTTGCACAAGAGCTGGTCGATGCCTTCAACAACCAAGGTGCAGCAGTGAAGAAGAAAGAAGACATCCACAAGATGGCAGAAGCGAACCGCGCCTTTGCTCATTTTGCGAGAGGATAGTCTTAGTATGACTAGCCCTGAAGACAACTGGCCTGTTCTTACATGGGGAGGCGGCAGCCTCAAGCCTACCAGCGAGGAAGTATCGCCGGATTCTGACGGGAAACCCCGTGGTGATGGTGTACATGTAGTACGCTGGGGATCAGGAATTAAAGTGGAGGTCGTCGCAAGTGGCACCAACGGTTCAGGGCTTCAAGTAGATGCTAGTGCCAGTAGCCCAGAGGGTGGTCCAGCATCTCAAGTGTCTGCAAAATATCCTGATATGGAGTACCCACCGCCCCCGGACCAAGCATGGAGATACAGCTCCGCAATTATTGCTGCCGCAGAGTTTGCGCTGAGGATGACAAGCCCAGCAGCGTAGGTACATCACAATATAGTAAAGGAATGGCTATGGCAGATAAAAAATACAAGATAGAAGACATCCGGAACATCGGCATTATTGCACATATTGATGCCGGGAAGACCACCACAACCGAGGGTATTTTGTACCGTACAGGTCTGAAACATAAAATCGGTGCTGTACATGCCGGCGAAACAACTACCGACTGGATGGCCCAGGAACGTGAACGCGGCATCACGATTGTTTCAGCTGCGGTCACCTGCTATTGGAAGGGTAAACAAATCAATATTATTGATACCCCGGGCCACATTGACTTTACTGTTGAGGTTGAGCGCTCACTGCGCGTCCTTGATGGCGCAGTCGTCGTGTTTGACGGTAAGATGGGCGTGGAATCACAAAGTGAAACCGTCTGGCGGCAAGCCGACAAATACGGGGTGCCACGTATCTGCTTTATCAACAAGATCAACCAGACCGGTGGTGATTTCTATAAATCCCTTGACTCAATTCATAACCGGCTTAGCAAGCGCGCCTTTCCAATTCACCTGCCGATTGGTTTCGAGCAGGGAGTTCGAGGCGTCGTAGACCTAGTCGCAATGAAGGCTTACACATATAAAGAATTTGCCGACCATGAGTTAAAAGAAGAAGATATCCCCGCTGATATGATGGATGAGGTCAAAAAGTACCGCAGTCTGCTCATTGAAAATGCTGTAGCTGAAGATGAAACTATGCTGGAGAAGTTCTTCGAAGTTGGCGAGGAAGGCCTATCTGAAACCGATATTAAACAAGCAATTCGCTCAGCAGTCCTAAGCGGTAAGTTTTTTGTTGTCACTGGCGGTGATGGGCGCGGCGTGATTGTCGAGAAACTGCTCGACCTCGTTGTCGATTTGCTACCAGCTCCCGTTGATCGGGGCAATACCTGGGGCACGCACCCTAAAAGCGGCGATGAGGTTGAACGTAAACCATCTGAAAGTGAGCCGTTTGCCGCACTTGCCTTCAAAATCGCTACCGATCCTTTCGTCGGTAAGCTCGCTTACTTCCGAGTCTACTCAGGAAAACTACAGGCCGGTTCATATATTCTAAACTCCTCGACCGGTGAAAAAGAACGGGTCGGGCGTATTGTCCGTATGCAAGCCGACAAGCGGGAGGATGTCACTAGTGTTGAAGCCGGAGATATTGCCGCTATCGTAGGGCTGAAGGGAACCACAACCGGTAATACACTGACAGATCCGAACAATCCGGTCGTATTGGAAAGTATTAGCTTCCCCGAACCACCTGTCTCTATCGCTATTGAGCCGAAGACCAAAGCCGATCAAGAAAAGATGAGCCTGGCACTACAACGACTGGCCGAAGAAGATCCGACGTTCCGCATCCGTGTCGACGATGAAACCGGTCAGACCATCATTAGCGGTATGGGCGAGCTACACTTAGAGATCATCGTTGATCGCATGAAGCGTGAGTTCAATGTTGAAGCCAATGTCGGCCAACCCCAGGTTGCCTATCGGGAAACCATCCGAAATGATGCCGTTGAAGTCGAGGGCAAGTTTATCCGTCAGAGTGGCGGCCGCGGTCAGTACGGCCATGTCTGGCTGCGCTTGAGCCAGAATGAAGCCGGAAAGGGCTTCGAATTTATAAACTCCATCAAGGGTGGCGTTGTCCCGAGTGAATACATATCACCCGTACGCTCTGGCATTGAAGAAGCGATGAGCAACGGTGTTATTGCCGGTTACCCTGTGGTAGATATCAAGGTGGAACTCTACGACGGCAGTTACCATGAGGTCGACTCGTCGGAACTGGCATTTAAGATTGCCGGCTCAATGGCACTTCAGGAGGGTGTCAAGCGGGCCCAACCAGTGCTGTTGGAGCCAATTATGAAGGTGGTCGTAGTCACCCCCGAAGAGTTCATGGGTGACGTCATTGGTGATCTGAACAGCAAGCGGGGCCGCATCGAGTCAATGGAAGACTTAAGCGCGGGCATCAAGGAAATAACAGCGTTCGTCCCCTTAGGGGAAATGTTCGGCTATACCACAAACTTGCGTAGTATGACCCAAGGCCGGGCCAGCTCGAGCATGGAACTCGACCACTATGCAGATGTGCCAGGTAACGTAGCGCAAGCGATTATCGCCAAAAACGCTAAGTAGCGTGATCCCCAAAAAGCATATCTAGTTTTCACTTTACACCGGTAGCAGTTTCGGTTACAATAACTGCATCATCTACGTGAGCCTGGCTGGTTCATGTGAATAACGTTATATACATAAAAGGAGTCATCTCGATATGGCAGACACATTTAATCGAAGCAAGCCGCACATTAACGTTGGTACTATGGGACACGTTGACCATGGTAAAACAACTCTGACCGCAGCAATTACTGCTGTTCTTGCAAAGCGCTTGCCAAGCCCTATCAATAAACCGATTGCTTACGATCAAATCGATAATGCCCCCGAGGAAAAGGCCCGCGGTATTACTATCGCGACTTCACACCAAGAGTACGAGAGTGAAAAGCGTCACTACGCTCACATCGATATGCCCGGCCATGCCGACTATGTCAAGAACATGATCACTGGTGCCGCTCAGGTTGACGGCGCTATTTTGGTAGTATCTGCCGCTGACGGGCCAATGCCGCAGACTCGCGAACACGTTCTGCTAGCCCGCCAGGTCGGTGTACCATCTATCCTTGTGTTCATGAACAAAATGGACCTCGCTGATCCTGAACTCGTCGACTTGGTCGAAGAGGAAATTCGTGACCTGCTCGCTAAGTATGAATTCGACCGGGAGGCACCTATCATCCGCGGCTCTGCTACCAAGGCTCTGGAAGGCGACAAGGAAAATGAAGACAAGATTATGGACTTGGTTCATGCCATGGACGACTACATTCCTGAGCCGAAGCGAGATCTCGACAAGCCTTTCTTGATGTCAATTGAGGACGTCTTCTCTATCAAAGGCCGCGGTACCGTACCAACCGGCCGCATTGAGCAGGGCATCGTCAAGGTAAATGACGAAGTTGAAATCGTCGGCCTGAAGGCTACGAGAAAGACCGTAGCAACAGGTGTAGAGATGTTCAAGAAGAGTCTTGACCAAGGTCAAGCCGGAGACAATGTTGGTATTCTGTTACGAGGCGTAGAGCGCGACGATATCGAGCGCGGTCAGGTACTTGCCAAGCCAGGCACAATAACCCCTCATACTGAATTTGAGAGTGAAGTATACATCCTTACTAAAGAGGAAGGCGGCCGACACACTCCATTCTTCAAAGGTTATAAGCCACAATTTTACTTCCGTACTACAGACGTAACCGGTGAGGTTGAGCTTCCTGCCGACAAGGAAATGGTCATGCCGGGTGACACTATTACATTCAAGGTGAAACTACTCCAGCCAATCGCCATGGATCAAGGCCTCCGTTTTGCCATTCGTGAAGGTGGCCGAACAGTCGGAGCCGGTGTCGTCACTAAGGTTACTAAATAGGCAATAGAAAAAAGCGCACATTAACAAGAAGGAAAAAGATCGACATGGTAGCCGAAGACAAGAAAGAGATCAAGCAGCGCATTCGTATTCGCTTGAAGGCCTATGACCATAAGGTCATCGACCAAGCCGCCAGGCAGATTATAGATACGGCACTGCGGACTGGTGCTAACATTGCCGGTCCAATCCCTTTGCCAACTGATCGCAACACCTTTACAGTGATCAAAAGCCCGCACGTCTATAAAAAGGGTCGCGAGCAATTTGAAATGCGCACCCATAAACGCCTGATTGACGTCACGGAACCAACCCCCAAAACTATCGATTCACTTATGAATCTAAGTTTGCCGGCCGGTTGTGATGTCGAAATTAAGATGTAGCCCCTCCGGTATCTAACTGCGAATTCTTTAAGAGAATACTCAGCGCAGAGAATTAGCAAAATCTGACATACTTGAGCAATTAACGGCAATTGTTGTGTATGCTATAGGCAACTATGTCAGAGCGAACGGCCGTTTCCTTTACCCACGAAGGCGATAACGCCGTTGGCATGCGTATTTTCTATGGTCAGAACGAGCCTGATAAGCTTCTTTTCGATGCAACAACTCTATACGATACTGGTCATTTTAACGACTATGACCCTGTAGCACCAGAATATGACCATCGGGCAGAGTTACATCGAAAGAATCTCGAAGAATCGCTTGAAGCCGTAGTTCAATTCCTCCGCCCCAAGTATCAACCACTGCAGTGGTACGGAGCAGGCTGAGGGTAGGGTTAGGGTCTGTTGGGCCTGTGGATATGTCTTGTTCTTCAACTGTAGCTCCTGCTTCAATCCCTCCTGTTTCTGATCCATCTGTCTCATGCTGTGGATC
>DASYZQ010000010.1:0-12450 GCA_035946175.1 Saccharimonadales bacterium (SeqCode) | reverse complement strand
ACCAACAGGACATCATCGATGTCTGGCTGAAGAAGTACCATACCTACCGACCCCACCAAGCCCTAGACTACTTGACGCCAGACGAATACAAAGCCAAACTTACTACTTAAGAAGTGTCCTCGATGTATTGGACCTTAACAACACATTGACCTGACTGGATCAATTTTATATAATGTGAGTACAAACCCCAACCGAAGACTACCCGTATGGGCGGCTGGTTGTAAGATCTAGGTTGTCCACCCTCTACCGAAAGGCACGGTGGTTTTTTTATAGCCTTCTACAACTCATAAAGTTTTTTGTTACGCCTCAACTTATTTTTGAGTTGTTGATACTCTCGTCGTCCTTCATGTGCCTCACGCGCAAGGCCGGCAATAGCATCAGCTAGACGGATAATCGCATTCGACTCGTCTTTCTTACCGACTATTTTACGAGGTTTAATACCCAGCTTACGGAACTCGGCCGCCATCCGGGCAGCCACAGTTTTGGATAGGCCATCAACTGTTATGGTCAGTTTGTATTCATCCTCGCGTATATCATGCATCTCACGGAAGCCGTTGATTGCCTGCGCGGTGGCGAGCACCTCGAGGTAGTCGAAATCTTTTTTATCGTGGTAATTTTTGACAAAAACCATGGCCGGTAGTTTCTCTTTTACAAGAGCTTCGGTATACGCTGTTCGAACCTTATCTCGTGTCTTCATCCACTTGGTCTTTTTGCCAGTTAATCTTTCTATGGTTTTCAGGCTTTTCTCTAGCTCATGTTGTTGATTATCGGTGACGACAATCGCGACGATAAAAAACACACCTAGAGTGTCTTGGCCGGTCTCGTCAACGTAGCAGTGGAGTTTATGGATCTTTTTCATAAGACGTGTCTATTCTACACTTGATTGGGTTATGATATTAATACTTTAGATCTCTTGCCCTGTCTCCTCATCTGCTGTGTATCCCATTACGTACGCCATCAATCTCAACTATACCCAGCGCTTTTAGCCTTGGTTCAAGACATTCCAACTCACCAAAGAGGGTTTCGACCTGACTCTCCCTATGGTCCACCATAAAGTCCGCAAACGCTTTTTAAGGTCGCGATTTATGGGTCGTATTGCTGCATTATATCCCGCTAGCTTGTTGTATAAATCTGACCGTTTCTTCTAAAGAAAGACTCTCGGGGATGAGTTGCTCTAGACGATGGTTTGATCTATGTGCGGCAGGATACCATTCTCGCATTTCAGTTTCCCCAAATTCTCGGAGCTTTGTCTCTCTCCCTGTGTGTCGTCTTAGTGTTTCTTCGAGGCTGACGTCAAAGTAGAACATGTAGTTTTTTTCTGGGTGCCCGGTGAATATTTCATCGAGCAGTTCGCCATAAGACCTAACGCTTAGAATCCCCTCCAAGATAACGTCGTAGCCATCACGAAGCGCAATAAGTGTATCGCTCTTGATCATTTTATGAATGGTATCGGCGTTGTATTTACTGCCTCCGCCGGCTGGCTTAAATATGAATCGATAGTGATCTTGCTCAATAAGTGCTGTTCGACTACTCGTGGCCGCAAATAATTGTTTTGCAGTACTACTTTTGCCGGAACCTGATGGACCTCGTAATACGATAAGTTTGGTTTGTGTCACGAGTTAATCATAGCAGCCCCGGTTTTCCTAAAACTATAATGATCCTTGTCTACAGAGAAAACGAGCAGGCATTGACGTCATTGCAATATACACGACCTGGCAGCCGCAATAAGGCCGGGCGAGGTGACCTGGTAAAATGTTTAGGTGATCAAAGCTTTTCTCTTCGATAACAATGGTGTCCTTACCAAGGGCGGTATGGGCGGCGAGCTTTCACAACGCCTTGGGGCTAAGCTTAGTATATCGCCCGAACTCGCTTGGGGGTTAGTGCAGCCTTACTGGCATAGATTCCTCTGTGGCAGGATTACAGAAAATGATTTGTGGAAGCATATAGAAAAGCAGTATGGCGCCCCAATTAGTTCTACCCAGCGAGATATATGGGATAGGTGGGACGATACAATGAGGCCGCTGCCAGAAATGTTAAATCTCGTGAGAAACCTACGCGATAGTAACCATGTCGTTGGGATGCTCACCAATGTCATTCCGCCCACCGAGAGGATAGTACGGCAGCACCATGGTTATGACGGTTTCGACTTCCTAATATTATCGTGTGAGGTAGGAGCTGCTAAACCAGACCTCGAGATATATCAACTGGCGCTTGAAAAATTAAACGGTATCAAGCCCGAAGAAGTGGTGCTTTTAGATGATCAGGAGAGATTCCTTACCCCCGCAAGAAAACTAGGCATGCGGACAATCTACGTTAAGGAAGCAAAGCAGGCCGTCCAAGATGTTAACGCGCTGCTATAGACGCGGTTGGCTTGATTCTGCCTGCTCGCAGCATTTTCCGCACCTTGTAGGCTACATAGATGAACTCAAATGATGTCAGTGTTCCATAAGCGTTGCCCAATCGAGTCGAAAACGACACCGCCATGCAGAAAGTGTAGGCCAATGATCCCGATTGCTGCTATCGCAACAACCACAACTTCGGCTATTTCGACATCTTCGCCGGTAATATGATGGCCGATCGCCCATACGAGCAGTAGCACCGCTAGAAAGGCATAGCGTAATTGCTTAGGTTGGCCTCGACGTTGTGCATCTGATCGGTACGGCTAATTTATCCGCTGGCTAGGTGCTCGGCACAGACAGAGTTGTGGTAGGGGTTACAGTCTGGTCGATGTACCGCATCGTAAACAGCATGAAGAATCCTTTTCGGATAACCCCTATAGGGCCGAGCCCGGCATCAATAGGCATAATCCACTCAGACCCTCGGTAGTCGTGAAGAAGGTTGCGAAAGACTGTCCAACTACATTGAGCTCGCTGATTGACATTTGAGTATAGCCCGGCCGTGCCGTGATTAAGCCAGACAAAAACCCAGGTGTTCCACAGCACTACACCGCCGGTTATCAGGAGGGCAAGGAGTAGCATGATGATTTTCTTCATGCGGCCATATCCCTATAATCGTACCGGTTCAGTCGGGAAGCCTTTCTTGAATGCTTTCATGAGGGCTTCATGTAACTGAGGAGTGCGGAACGGCAGGTTTGCAAAGTGTTTCGTACTAATCCACTCTGGCTGATGGATATTCATGTCGTAGCTGTTGAGCATGGCTTCCTCGGAATTGTCTTGCACTTTGACCGGCCCATGCGGAGCGACGGAGCACAGATAGATATACTGCTCGTTATACGGAGCAGGGTGTTGCTCGTAGTAGACAAAACGTAAGTCAGTAACTATAAGGCCGGTTTCCTCTTTAACTTCACGGCTTAGGGCTTGTTCGGCTGTCTCACCCTCGTCAATACGACCGCCTACGAGCGTAAAATATTCATCACCGTATTTCTTCCGGTGCATGACCAGAAAATTGTCGCCTTCAATAATGATAGCCCGAGCCGCTTTTCCCATGGCTCCCAGTATAGCCTAAAATTTTGTCACCATTCTACAATATCTCGGTAGTGTTGCATGACTCTGGGCAATAAAACGGATTACAAGCGTAGAAGTCCATTTAGTATTGAAGGTGGAACACTTTTCAGGCACAATTAGGGCGAATGAGCAAGACAGTACAGCACCAACAGGCAAAGACAGTCGATTCACTAAGTAGACAAAAGGGGTTCCGTTTTTTTGCCACAATTGGCCGCTTATCGGTCCGCTTTCGTTGGCTGGTGCTGCTTATTTGGCTAGTCGGTGTGTTTGTCTCGGTACATTTTCTGCCTTCGCTTTCAAGTGTGACACAATCGGATAACAGTGCGTTTCTGCCGGCCAGTTCACCGACCGAAAAAGCCGCCAAACTGGCTTCAGTCTTCGGTTCGAAAAGTAATGCGACACCGGTACAGGTAGTGCTGACAGATGCAAGCGGGCCACTTACAAACAGTGATGAGGCTGCGATTACAGGATTGCAAGCGAAACTAGCAAAAGTATCCGGAGTTGAGAAAGTGCAGGATGCTGGGCACTCAGCTGACGGACAGGCTGATGAGCTGATAGTACTGATTAGCGGCAGTAGTAACTTTGAACCGACACCAATTATTACGAGCTTGCGTACTTCTATTTCTACAAGCACTTTACCGAATGGGCTACAGGCGCATCTGGCTGGCCAGATTGCCACGGCTGTCGATAACAGTAAGAAGTCAGGATCTGACAATGCCCAGCTCGGACTCGGCTCGGTGCTGTTTATTATTGTGCTTTTGCTCTTGATCTTTCGTGCTCCACTAGCTCCGCTTATTACGCTTATTCCGCCTATCTTGGTCGTTTTTGCTTCAGGCCCCCTTATTGCTGAAGCTGGGCATCACGGGTTGAAGGTGTCTTCGCTGGCTCAACTTCTATTGACTGTCCTTGTACTGGGAGCTGGTACCGATTACGGTTTGTTCCTTATTTTCCGTGTCCGCGAGGAACTGCAGGGGGGACTCAGTTCCCGAGAAGCAATCGTGAAAGCGCTCAGCCGGGTCGGTGAATCGATCACGTTCTCGGCGGCTACTGTAATTGCGGCACTGCTGTCGCTAACCCTGGCTACCTTTGAAATTTATTCCGATCTCGGAGCACCGCTGGCTATTGGTATCGGCCTCATGCTCCTGGCCGGCTTGACCTTACTGCCTGCCTTGCTGGCTATATTCGGCCGGGCAGTCTTTTGGCCGTCAAAGCGTTACAAGCGACCTGGCACTTTTGGCTTATGGGGGAAGATATGTGCTTCAGTTGTCCAGCATCCGGCACCGATTATGGTAGGTGGTCTCATTTTCTTTGGCGGGCTAGCTCTGGCCTTGCCTGGCTATAAGGCTGGCGGTTTTGCCGGAACGATAACCTCACCAAGCGGCTCTGATTCTGCGGCTGGCAATACTGCTCTTGCCAGACATTTCCCTAGTAGTAGTGCTAATCCTACAGCCATCCTCTTTGTCATGCCGCATTCGGTCTGGGCTGATCCGACACCGCTAACTGCAATAGGGCAGAAGCTGACACATGCTCCGGAATTTAAGGGAGTTAGCGGCCCACTGAATCCGAACGGCGTGGTCATTAGCCCTGAGCAGCTCAAGCAGTTTTATACACAATTTGGCCCAACGTCAGGCAATCGCACTAACGTGTTAAGAGGTAAAGGGGCTGAAGTCTCAACAGTGGATCCAGCATTCCGGGCGTATCTGACGCTTGGGAATTATATTAGCAAAGACGGGCATACAGTGGAATTCGCCGTCGGCTTGACTGCCGGCGAGCCGGGTTCGACAGCCGCAATGAATGCCGTTCCGGCAATCAGGACACGGGTGAGCAGCATAGCGCAGCAAATCGGGGCGACCAATAGCGGTATCGCCGGTGAGACTACCGGACTCTATGACATAAATAGTATCTCTAATAGTGATCTGAAACGGGTGGTACCAGTAGCCATTCTTGTCATTGGGATTCTGCTGGGCATCCTAATGCGTAGCCTTGTGGCACCGGTCTATCTGATTCTATCGGTGGCCCTTTCATATCTCGCGGCGCTTGGTTTATCCATCATTATCTTTATCGACATTGCCGGAGGCGATGGCCTGGAGTTCATATTGCCGTTTTTGATGTTTATTTTCCTGCTAGCCTTAGGTGAGGACTACAACATTTTGGTGATGACCCGAATCCGCGAGGAAGCTCATGGGTTACCTTTGCGCAAAGCTGTCTCGCAAGCCCTCTCTACGACCGGTACAACGGTAACCTCAGCTGGCTTGGTACTTGCCGGTACCTTTACCGTCTTGGCGGTCGTGGGTGGTAGAGACTCAAGCCAGGTGCGGGATATTGGAGTGGGACTGGCACTCGGCATATTGATGGATACCTTCTTAGTGCGAACACTGCTGGTACCTTCTGTCGTGGCACTCCTTGGACATTGGAACTGGTGGCCGACCAAGCATGGCAGCTGGGTTGAGGCTGAAGATTAGCCTCGGGGCGTATGACGATATCTGTTGCCCGCCTGCAAGTTTTCACACTCGCTGCCGTCGGCTGTATTGCCGCAGTTGTTATAATGGTCGGGATTTGGAATCGCAACAATGCCGATCCAGGGCAGATATTCTGGGCAGCTATCGCAAATAACCTCTCAACCCAGGGTATGACCATTCAGGTAAGCCAAAGTTCTGGCGGTGGAACCGAACAACAGTTGACGCAAGTTGGCTTCGGGGCCTATCCGTTGGTGCGTACCCTCACGGTATTATCGGGTGCACACTCACTAGTGAAGACCGAGGATCTCAGTACGCCACGCGCTGAGTATACGCGTTACGATCAGCTCGAAACGGATCATCGGGCCAGAGACGGTCGACCGATTAATTTTTCGAGTGCCATCGGCGTATGGGCTCAGACTGCCACGACACGATCGGTAGGAACATCGCCCCCGGCGTATGGACAGATTTTACTCGGTCTTTCGCTGCCAGCAGGGGATTTGCCCTTGTCGCAGCGCTCCCAGCTGATCGCCCAGATGCAGAACGATCAGGTATATACTGCCGATTTTGCTCACGTCAAAAAGAAGCACTTTGAGGGTCGCGCTGTCGATGTCTATAGTGTAACCATCCAACCTCTTCTCTACATTCAGTTAATGAAGAGCTACGCCACCGACATGGGTTTGCATCAACTGGATCAACTTAGTCCGAATAGCTATGCTGGCCAACCCGCCATATCGATGAACTGGGTAATCGATGCCCGTGCTAAACAACTGGTGCGAGCAGACTATGGCGGGGGTCGTGTTGAAACCTATAGCGGTTATGGTGTACCTGTAACTACGCCCGTCCCTGCGCATCCGATAGCTGCTCAGGCGCTGCAACAGCGGGTAAGTCAGCTTATAAACGACTAGACCGCGTTATTATATGGCATCGATCTAAAAACCTCATGGGCACATCGGTTCATGGCGCTGTTCAGCTTCAGTTTAGGCAGGTCTTCCAGGGTTACCCAGATATATGTATCATGCTCCTCAGAAAGCGTGACTTTGCTTGGTGCAACTGTAACGATGAAATTGAATTGCCTGACCTTTGGTTTTACATCAGTACTGTAATCAAAACCCGCAAACATGCCGACTATCTTCGTAACTGTTAGACCGGTCTCTTCGAGCAACTCTCGCCTAATGGCCTGTTCAAACGTTTCACCTTCGTCGATGCCGCCGCCCGGGAGCTCCCAGCTACCACCCAGAAAGTCACCTGGCTCGCGTCGCACCAACAATAATGTGCCGTTTCGTCTAATCGCTATCCCTGTCGATAGGTGAGTTATCCTATCTCTAGTCGCTTGTTGGCGTAGTGATTTTTCGGGGATCACATAATCCATAATACGTATTATATCGACATTTCTATTCAATTACACAGGGCTTGCCTGCGTAGCTGTTCATTCTAATCAGATTAAGATAAACTTGGCAAATGAAACCGTTTATGTATAATGAGAAAATAGTAAGTAAAATAAACATTAAGTTGAAAGTGTATTAACAATGGATCCACAAGCGACACCCAACCCAGTAAAGCCTACTGACGAAGAACAAACCTCACCCGACACCTCATCGCCGAATGCAAATCCACAGGATATGAATCCGGGTCAAAATAGTTCAGAAGAAGGAATGGGGACAGCAGAATACGGGTCCGGCGCTACTCCTCCAACGACTTCGCCTGATGCCGGTACAGATGCATCCGGAAGTGGCGGTTTGCCTACTTCTGATTATGGCGGGCAAAGCACGGGCACTTCAGCCGCTGAGCCCGAAGGTAGCTCATATAGCGGTAGCGAGCAGGCTACACCCCCATCCACTGTAACTCCGGATACTACACCTGGGCCGTCCACAGAAGGAATGTCCGACGATATTCCTCCCTCAACTCCGCCGACATCACCCGTTCCTGAACCCCCGTCAGAACCAATTGCTCCCATGCCGAGCTCAGTAGAACCGAGCAGTACCGGCCCAACGATTCCTCTCGCCGGTGGCCCCTCAGCCGTCTCATCCAGCAGCAGCTTCAAAACGGCTGTCAAAGTGCTCATCATTGTATTGGTTATTGCTGTCATCGCCGCCGCTGTCCTCTATTACATATATAAGTAGTGTTTTTTATATCTTTGACGCTACAAACGTACACTGATTCGCTATACTAAAAGTAGTCATGCAGGTTATTGTTAATGAGCTGCTCGTTAGCTATGAAGTATCGGGTAAAGGGCCAACGGTACTGTTTTTACATGGCTGGGGGGACAGCGGCAAGGGTTTCCACCAGCTCTCGGCGACAGTTGCTAAGCATTTTAGGATAATCGTTCCGGATCTACCCGGATTTGGTGGCAGTCAGGCCCCTCCAAGTGCGTGGGGGCTTAATGAATACGTTCAGCTACTACAAGCATTCTTAGATAAAGTTGGCGTAAAATCGCTTTTCGCGGTCATTGGGCATTCCAATGGTGGGGCGATCGCTATCCGAGGAGTGGCTAGCGAGAACCTACGACCCGAGCGCTTAGTGTTGCTGGCCGCCGCCGGCATCCGCAACCCTTATAAAGGACGCAACCAGGCGCTACGACTTGTGGCCAAGTCCGGTAAACTGCTGGCCAAACCGCTCCCAAAAGCCGCTCAATTGCGTCTTCGTCGTAAACTTTACGCGACCGTTGGTTCAGACATGTTCGTGGCCGAAAAACTGCAAGAGACCTTCAAGCGGGTAGTGTCAGATGATGTGCGCGCTGACGCTCAAAGACTAAACCTACCGACATTGCTTATCTATGGTGAAGCTGATGAACAGACGCCAGTCAGCTATGGCGAGCTATTTCATGAATTGATTGCTGACTCTAGCTTGGAAGTGTTGCCGGGCGTCGGACATTTTGTACACCATGAGCGCTTGGCTGAAGTGACAAGGTCGATTATGGAATTCCTGACATGATCAGCGCGATTATCGGCCTATACTCTTGGCGTTATCCTTCGAACGTTATCTATATGCTGCAGTCATGTGAGTACCAGGTGCTGCCGTATTTGCGCTGGTATTGGCGGACGACCAATTTTTCAAGCGTTGCTCACCGGCGGAGCTTACAACCGACCCGGCCGGCCCGCTTGCTGCTTCTGGCGATGCGACTTGGCATGCTCGCTGAGATTGCCTGGGGGCTACTTTTGCTGTGGCGCTGGTGGCAGGACGGGGCAGCTGGGGATGGGGCATTTGGTTTGGCGGCTATATTCGCTACTCCTGTAGTGTGGGCACAGCTTATCGTGTTGCCGCTACTGTTTGGACGTTGGCTGATTATCTATCCTAAGAATTATATCCTCGTCCGACGTTCACAGCAGATATTCCAGGCGCATAAAGGCATCAAGATCGCCGTAGCTGGTAGCTATGGCAAAACGACAATGAAAGAACTGCTGGCTACAGTGCTGGGTACAAGTAAGACGATCGCCGTGACCCCCGGCAATAAGAATGTCTCAGTCTCTCACGCTTATTTTGCGCAGCGACTAAAAGGTGATGAAGACATAGTAATAATTGAGTATGGCGAAGGAGCACCGGGTGATGTAGCCCGGTTTGCTGCTACGACCCATCCGACCCACGCCGTTATCACGGGAATTGCTCCAGCACATTTAGACCGTTATAAAACGGTCGAGGCGGCTGCCAAAGACATATTTTCGTTGAGCCGATTCGTAAAACCGAATCATGTCTATGTCAATGAAGAATCATCCCTAGCCAGGTCCTATCTGCACAAACGATTTGAGCGCTATAGCCAGCACGGCGCACTTGGCTGGAGCGTCGATTATATTAGGAACGATATCTCCGGCATTAGCTTCCAGCTGAAGAAAAACGGTGTTGTCATGCAGTTGCATAGCGGTCTGCTGGGCCGGCACCAAATAGGTCCAATCGCGCTTAGCGCGGCACTAGCCTACCATTTTGGTGTGACGACCGCAGATATCGAGGATGCGGTCGCCCAAACTAAGCCGTTTGAGCATCGCATGCAGCCGTATCTGTTGCAAGGCGCTTGGATTATAGACGACACATATAACGGTAATATCGAGGGTGTTCGGGTTGGCACTGAGCTTTTGAAGGAACTACCGGCTAAGCGGAAGATATATGTGACACCTGGACTGGTTGACCAGGGAGCAGGAACAAAAGAAGTCCACGAAACGATGGGCCGATACATTGCTGCGGCGAAACCGGATATAACGGTACTGATGAAAAATTCAGTGACCGGGTTTATACGCAGTGGACTCGACGCAGCCGGATATACAGGGCAGGTAACTATAGAGGACGACCCACTGTCGTTCTATACCAATCTGTCGCTTTTTGTTGCTGCCGGTGATCTCGTGTTGATGCAGAATGATTGGCCGGATAACTACGCCTGATCTAACAGGCTGTGTAAAAAAATATCTCGCAACTCCTAAGGGGAGTACTTTCTGAAGAGGGGGCACAGGAAGGTTGACGTTAATCAGGTGTTCGAAAAATCATCGTTGTCATCCAAAAGATGCGAGAGCTGCCACATGGCACCCAAACGCCAGGATGAATCCACCGAATTTCTATCAGTATCTTTGTATGCTCTTGAGGGTTCATCGGTATCACCTGCACGGATGAGGTCTTCAGAGTAAACTTGCATATCATGGCGCATAGCCCCTGTCCTTCTAAGAGCGGCTAGTAGGTTACGTGCAAGCTCTACACCATCTCGTTTTTGGACAACTGCAAGGTACATGCGCTCGATATTCATGTAAGCAATGGGGCTGAGAGCCTTATCGATCGTCCCCGCCAACTCCAGTGCTAAGTCAGATAATTTGTCGGGGTCTCCTTCTATAAGAGCCTCCGCAACCCGGAATTGCATGCTCAAATCCGGATTAAACATTAAAGTCATTTCATCGGGTTTGATGGAGTCTAGCTGATCCAGTCTTGTTGCATAAGAAAGACATTTCTTAACGGCATACGCTTGAGATAGTTCGCCGCCTATACTCGCCAGAAACAGATGGGCCTTAGCAAAGTCTCCGGCTTTGGCACTACTAGCGGCATAATTACTGAGTAGGCTGTCCCTATGCTGGGATACAAGCTGTTTGTCACACGACATGTAGTTCAATATCTTTGGGCAACTCAGGTGTATCGGCGGCAAGTATCTGGCTGATCTGGAGATCCAAGTACCCTATGAGTTCTTGTGGCGTAGCACCGTAATGCTGTTTCAGTGATAGCCTCCAGGATAATTGATCCATCTTGAGTTCAGACGCATCCATGCCAGCATCATGAAGGGCTTCTGCGCATGCAGCAACACTATCCTCAAAAAACTTAATATTTTCCTGAGTAGCAAGTGCTGGGTCCGCAAGAACCACATCACCAACAGCAAGGTGCTGCCTAAACGTGAACGGCGTGAGAAAGGGGATTTCGAAAATGGCCTCCATGTAGCGACTTAAAAGCTGTGCTTGAACCTCTGGGTTTTTAACCACTTGCAGCAAATACTCTGTTTCGCTGCATACGAAGGCAGCAGCGAAAGATTTGTCGGTGGCGAACTCGCTCACTCTGCGTTCAAGCTCAATCTGGGCAGCTTCAGCATCAGGCCTATCGGATTCTGCCATTCGACGGTAATGAGCAGTGTAGAGTCTCCATTGGTGCTCAGGATCAATGGCGTAGTCATCGATCCATCTATCCGGCGGAATGCCGTTATCCTCACAGCCTATAATAATCTGATCGAGAGCTATAGAGGACATGAAAAGGCGTAGTATGTCCGGTCTGGATTCTCTGAGATACGCCAGATCTGCTGTAACTTGGATTTTTTCGGCTTCCAGCCTCCCTCTTAGTATGTTAAAGGCACGCTGATTTCCCATAATGGCAACGTTGTAGCAAACACCGGCTATTATATAGCCATCGACGCCGGGTAGGCGGAGCAAGAAATCCAGGTCGGCTTCTGCTTGGCTCTGATCGCCTGCCTCGATGGCCTTGTCGATCATGTCGCTGATCATGTCGCCAATCGTATTACTATCATATCCGGATTGATCGAACGTACCGTTGGCAATAGCACTTCGGATATCGGCAAGCCCCTGCTGCACTTATTTAATACAGCGATTGCGTATCTCTAAACGTGGGTTTGCATCATCCTCACCTAAACTCTCAACAGGGTCAATAGGAGGGGGCTGATCATGACCGCTGCCACCAGTAGTCATATCCAATGTTCTCGTCTGTTCTACTTGGACATCAGGATGAGTCTTCTTAATGTCCGGGGCTTTATGGCCTGTTTCCCTTTCCTCAGGCTTTGCTGTGGCAGTGGCTTTTCTATCAATAGCTCGTGGGGTTTTCACCTCAGCCTCTTGCTCGGTTGTATCAGGCGGTATTGGTTGCTCTATGGCATCCAGATTTTGTTCTAGAGCAGGAGGCGCCTTATCCTCGCCCCTAGTTTGTTCCCCCACACCCCCACCACCTCCTAATACAACAACATCCTGAGGAAGTTCAGTTGCAATGACTGGTGTATCCGGGGAAGGAGAGGGAGAATAAGCTACAGTAGGCTCACTAGGCTCAGATATGGGTCTTTCATCTAA
>DASYZQ010000009.1:0-16958 GCA_035946175.1 Saccharimonadales bacterium (SeqCode) | reverse complement strand
CGATGACCGGGTTATGCGAACAACTGCAGGACTGTGGAACTACCATTTGGCATACGGGCAGCTTGAACCGAACGCATAACAGAGGATTCCCTTTAGGCGAATAGTGTATCTGTGTGCAGGTTATTGGGGAGCAGGTCTAATTTCCAGAGAGCGGCTTGTATTGACTTTTCGCTTTCCGAGTCTAAGGCGCTTGTTGCTTCATCGAGGACAAGAATGGGGGCGTCCTTTATGATGGCTCTGGCAATAGCGATTCGTTGACGCTGTCCACCGGACAACTTGACGCCGCGTTCTCCCACGAGCGTATCGTAGCCTTTCGGCAGCTTCATAATAAAATCGTGGGCGTTGGCTTTTTGGGCGGCAATCGCCACCATCTCATCGTTGGCTTCCAGCTTGCCGTACCGAATGTTTTCGCGGATGCTGCGATGAAACATAATAGGCTCTTGCGGCACATAGGCGATGCTATGGCGTAGATCACGTATGCGCACAGCAGTAATATCTTGGCTATCTATTAATAATTGGCCACTGGACACATCCCTAAAGCGTAGCAACAGCTTTGTAATCGTCGATTTGCCGCCCCCGGAATGCCCCACCAAAGCAATTTTCTCGCCAGGCCGTATGTGGAGATTAAAATCGGCAAAGAGCGGCTCATGCTCTGCGGCGTAAGTGAAATATACGTTCTGAAATACAATTTCGCCCTGCATAATATTGATTGATTTGGGTTGAGGCGATTCGCTAATAGCGGGCGGTGCAAGCAGTAGATCCGTAAATTGTGCTGCCTCGGCAATGGCATTTTCGAGGTTTCGATACGTACGGTTGAATTCCCACAAAACCCGAGTTGCCGAGGCAAAATAGCTAAAGGTGACAAAGATGGTTGTAGTCGCGTTGGCGCTGTGGCCAAGTAGTACAGCTAATGCCAGGCCAAGAACGTTGGTCATCACATAAATAGGCGAAATGGTCATATCTATCTTTAAGGTGTGGTAATCCCACGATCGCATTGCCTTTCGCATATAATTTTGAACATTTTCAATATGCTGCTTTTGTTCAAAATCTTGTCGAGCGAAGGCCTGAACGGCATCCATGTTGCCAATGACATCAGCCACATGACCTGCCATAACATTGCTCGCCGCCTCGCGTAAGTCTACGAGTTTTTTGCGTCGTTTCGTCAGAGGAATGATGAGCAATAGGGCAAATCCCATCATCCCTAACAGGGCGAATACCAACCACGGTGAAAATTTCCACAAGACGAAGATAACGAAAAACAATGGCAGCACATTAGCGGACACGTTAAAGGTGAGCGTATCGAAGAAGCTCTCAAAGTTTTTGCCGTAGCTAATAGCCTTCTTGGTGAGAGAGCCAGCAAAGTTATCATGGAAAAAGTTGATGTCCTTCTTGTTAAGTTCGGCCAGCGCTTTTATATACAGGTCGCGCATGGCGCGAGACTCTACCCGTTGCATACAGAGAAAAGCAATACGCCATAGCATCTCACCGGTCAGCCAGGCCGCAGCCAACCAGATAAGGTAGGGTAGCAGGAAATGCAATGAGGCGTGAGCGTGTTGAAAACGTCGCAATGCTCCTGCAACGATCAGCGGTGGTACATAGCTGACAAATACACTACCAATGCCAACGAGCAGGAGCGCCGGTATAGAAAATTGACGATGACGCCATATTTGTCCGATGTAGCGCCTTATTGCTAGTTGTGTTGCTCTCTTACTCGCCTTTGTTGCTTGCTCCATGCCTACTCCTCAATAAAACCACCAGACTGATGCGCCCAGAGCTGTGCATATGTACCTTTTTGCTTCAGGAGATCGCTATGGGTGCCATCTTCGACGATTTTGCCATTGTCCAATACAATAATCCGATCCATCTTCTGGATGGTACTTAGACGATGGGCGACGACGATAGCACTACGTTTGACCATGAGCTCTTTCAGGGCGGCTTGAATCAGTTGCTCACTAGCAGAATCAAGGGAGCTGGTCGCCTCATCAAGCACCAAAATGGGAGCCTCTTTCAGGATTGCTCGAGCTATGGCGACACGTTGCCGTTGGCCACCGCTCAGCTTCACGCCACGTTCGCCCACAAGGGTGTCATAACCTTGGGGCAATTCTCGGATGAACTCGTCAGCATTGGCTTTGATGCTCGCGGTTCTCACTTCATGATCACTGGCGTCCGGTTTGCCATAGGCGATGTTCTCTTTGATAGTTCGGTGGAAGAGGAGTGGCTCTTGTGGTACATAGGCAATGGTTGATCGAAGATCGTTTTGAGTAATCTTAGCAATGTTTTGCCCATCGATCAGAATCTCACCATCGTCGATATCCGAGAATCTCAGCAATATTCGAATAAAAGTGCTTTTACCCGAACCGGAATGACCAACCAGACCAACTTTTTCACCGGCCCTAATACGCAGGCTCAGGTTACTGAACAAGGCATCGTCGGTACCATTATGCGTGAAGCTGACACCTCGAAATTCTATCTCCCCGTTCTTAATACGCAGATGCTCAGGCTGAGCCGGATCTTTAACTGCCGACTCGTGGTGCAAGATTTTGACCATATCAGCAGCATCACCGAACGACCGATTGTAGTTGCGGAGTGCGTTATTACTGAAGGAGAATAGCTGCCCTATAATGTTAGAGGTATAGTTGATTATCAGAAAAACGGTCGCCAGGTTAGCATGCAGAATGACTGCTCCGATCACACTCATGGTGAATGCTAGTACCGATATACTACTCAGCAGAGCACTAAAGTAGCTACTACGTACTTGGTTGGCGTGAGCGAAGTCAAGAAGTCTGTCGCGTGTATACTCTGTGGTCCGGGCATATTGGCGGTTTTCAAAAGCATCCCGGGAAAAGCTCTTGATGGCCATAACATTCGTGACACTATCGGCTAGATAACCGGTTTGGGCACTTTCGGCGTTAGCATGCTCTGCGCTCAGTGTACGAACACGACGGCTGATAAAGAACGCACTCACTATGTAGAAAAAAGAGAATGAAAGGAGTAGTACTACGAAAAGTGGAGCGGCTCGCGCTAGGATGATCCCAGCAAATACTAGACTTGCAAGTAGGGGTATTACCTGAAAAGCGGTGGTATCCGCAAAACGAATGTAACTGCCGAGCAACTTATTGGTCTGAGAGACGAGTGAGCCGGTAAAATGATTAGCGTGAAAGTCGGCACTTTGATCTATTAGATGGCCATAGACCTCCTGGGCGATATCTTTCTCCACTCCGGCCTCCAATCGCCAATCATGGTGATCAACCAGCCGCCAGAGAAAAGTACCGAATAGCACTAATGCCGCGTATGCGATGAGGTCACCACCAAAATTTGCCCAAACGTTATGCGCTTGGTAATCATGGTGTGCCAACCGGTTTAATACCCCCGCTACAATCAGCGGCGGCAGATAGCTCTGTATCAGTACGACTGTCGGTATAGTGAGCAATACTACGATGAGGTGTCGTGGATAACGCCAGGCATGCTGCCAGTACAGACGGAGTGTCTCAAAGGTGATGTTCATATGCTCCAGCCTCCTTTTCAAGCTGCAAAACTGTCATAAGTATCAGAATAGAAGATATACCAAGCTCATTTGCGTTTTTTGTTTGAGGTTTTTTAGCTCGCGCTCAGCGTGCCACAAAAAAGGGCGATGCCGTTGCTCTTACAAAAACTGACTGATATATACATGCTCAACCGCCCTTTCCTTTAAAATAATACAGGTTAAGATTATACCATGGGGTGATTCTTTGGGGCAACAGCATGGCGACGCTACCCGGTATTAAGGTCAGCTGTCAGAGCTAGTCCACAATTTTTTGCTTTATGTGTGGAAAACTTTTGCCAAGACAATTCGTTCTGGTACACTTCACTATGTAAGTTAATTAAAAATTAATTAAATCAGATAAGGGCAACATGATGAGGAAGCCATTTCACATGACCCAGGCGGGGGTGGCCGAACTTGGAGCTGAACTGCAACGCCTTATATCTCAGCGAAGTGAGGTAATAGAGCATATTAAGATGGCTCGGGAATTAGGCGATCTCAGTGAAAACGCCGAATATATCTCTGCACGGCAGGCCCAAGACAGGATCGAGACTCGTATAATTGAACTCCAGGACATACTAAAGAATGTCAAACTTATTACGAGGCCAAAACAGGCCAGCAAAGTCAGGCTTGGTTCTGTTGTGACATTGCGCTACGGCGGCAGCACATTGAAGCAGTTACAGCTCGTCGGGACGGTCGAGGCTGACCCGCTGAGGGGTAAGATATCTGACGAGTCGCCGTTTGGCCGGGTTCTGCTTGATAAAGTAGTGGGTGATGAACTACGGTTTAACACCGGGACAAAAGCAATCGTCTACACGATTGTATCGATAGAATAATTGCGGCAAGGTTTTTCATAAAAAAGGTATTTTTATGATTCGTCGGCAGCTCCATAAATTTATCACCTTTTTTAAGCGCCACACAGGTAACCAGTGGCAGCAACTTTTCGCCAGCACAAGCATACTCGGAACGATTGCAGTTTTGCTGGTAGTAACGGTCGGCTTAAGCCTGGCTCTCACCGTAAGCGGTAATGACTATGCTCGCTACACGTTACCTTATTTTGTTGCTGCTACGTTCACGAGCGGTGTGCTCTATGTTGTGGATAAACGAAAGCTCGTACATTTTGGTGGCGTTCTCTTGATCTTTTTCTATGTCACGTTAGGCATAGCCCTGCTTGGTTGCGTCGGCATAGGACCGGCATCAATAGTGCTCTTTTCAGCAGCGGTCATTATGGCCGGCCTAGTATATGGTATTTGCTGCTCTCTTATCCCAACTGCTATTAGTACCGTCGCATTGATTGCTTTCAAGGCTAACGAGTTGCCGATCCACCATCATACGGAATATACGCTCGCCTCCAACCCTAATGATTACCATACGATACTGGCGATTGTACTGTTGCTCTATGTGTTGGCAACGCTTAGCGCTGCTTTACACCAGTATCTGGCACGGGCGCAGCAACTGTTGATGGAGGTCGAAGCACAGTTCGTACGTCAAAAACAGTTGATGAGAGATACGATCGAGAACCAGTCCAAGCGGTTGCAGGAGTCCGAGTCAGAAAAAGTCGAGCAGTTGTATCGGTTTGCCGAAATCGGCGAAATGAGCACGGCACTGATGCATGATCTGGCAAACAATCTATCTGCACTGACCCTGGAGATTGACGATATCGAGGCAAGAAAGAATAGTCCATCAATTGATCGGGCCAAGGATAAGATAAAACAGATTAACTCGCTGCTGCAAAATACCAGGCAGCAGATACAAGGGCGACATAGCCGAGAAGCCTTTGATCTCGTTAGTGAGGTCGATCATGTTATCGGGCTATTGCGGATGACAGCACAAAAGAATCATGTCGATTTTGACTGGGCAAAACCGGTGGCACCAATTTCCTATATCGGCGAACGCCTTCTTTTCCGGCAGCTGCTGACAAACTTGATCAAGAACGCCATAGACAGCTACAGCGTCCTAGCCGACAAAAAAGATCACAATACTGTATTGGTTGAGATGCACCATGATTCTGGTCGAATTGCTCTTGCCATTACTGATTATGGGGTCGGCATTAAAGCCACGGACCATCATAAGATATTCAAGCCGTTCTATACCACCAAACGGGATGGTATGGGCATGGGGCTGTATCTGACCAAGCGCTTCATCGAAGACAGTTTTGGTGGCTCTATCCGGCTGGAATCCTCCAGAACACGCACGACCTTTATTATGGATTTGCCCCCCAAAAACGTATCTAATGAGGCATCATAAAAAATACCCACTGCCGGCTTGGATTTCAGAATTTTTTAATGAACTGCTGCTACAATGGCTGAACACACAAGCCATGACTATGAAGATTCTTTTGATTGAAGATGATGCCGATGTAGCCCGCGCCGTGCGGGCACATTTACGTGCGGACTTTACTGTTACTGTAGCAGCCAAAGGCGCACAGGGTTTGGAACGGCTGGATGGTGAAAAATACCAGCTGGTAATTTTAGATCTTAACCTGCCTGATATGCCCGGGAAGCGTATTTGCGAACAGATACGACAGGCCGACAAAGAAGTCCCGATTCTCATCTTGACAGGTACCGCCGACACAGAAATACAAATCGAGCTGCTCACTGCCGGCGCCGATGATTATGTGACCAAGCCCTTTGACAGTCGACAGCTCAGGGCTCGTATCGATGCCTTACTACGCCGGAGCGGTCTGACGGCAGGGGCTACCCTCAAAACGCACGACCTCGTTATGGATACCCGCCGCCGGCAGGTGACACGTGCTGGGAGCAGTATTGCCCTACGTCGTAAAGAATACGATATCCTGGAGTACCTTATGCGACATAAAGGCCAGGCGGTAACAAGGGATATGATCTGTGACGAGGTATGGGATAGGGCGGTACGCCCGAACAGTATTGATGTGCACATTAAGCACCTGAGGGATAAAGTCGACCGACCGTTTGCCGCTGAGCTCATTAAGACGTTGCATGGCATTGGTTATATGGTTAAGGATGTTCAAATTGAATGACTATTATCTTAACCACTCGGCGAGCCTTGATACGACCTCTTCACGGTTATCCCAATAATTGTGGGCCAGTAGCCCGCCCCCATAACTGTTCTTGAGATTATTGACTCTTTGATCGTAGATAGTGACCTGGGAAGGTTTTTTGCTTGTGAAATCAAATCGTGTGAATAGATGTTCTTCTTGATGTAGCATTTTCTTATCGGACCAGGTTACGCGATGAGAGGCGGGTGGGTTTAGCGCATCAGCCACTACATCACAGGGATCCCAAAAATTGTGCCATCGTTCGACAAAAGATAGGCATTGGATTTGATTACCCCAATGAAAGAGATCAACATATTTTCGCAATGGGCTACCGGCGGTAGCAAAGACAGTGATCTTATCAGTTACTTTCTTGGGGAGATAATGTAATACGTCAAAGGCGATAACGGTTCCGTTGCTATGGGTATTAAGAATAATGCGTTCTACGTCCTCGCGGTACCCCAAGCGCATAAGTGCTCCATGGACAAAACTGCGCACACGTTCACGCTCTTCGTTATAGGTAACGTAACATGCAACATCGTCCTCTAACGCAAGCAGGGTGCTGCGGTGATGTTTCCTGACGGCCTGCGATTTGGGGTCACGGCGAGGCACTAAACTAGGCTTCTGTTCTTTTTTTGACTTTTGGGGATGGAGCACGTTTTTCACTGCAGCCCAGATGTCTCTAAAAAACATTCGCGATAACCCTAAAAATGTACCGTATCGTGACAGATTAAAGAGAGCCATCCCGGTCGTATGGGTACTAGCTCCTATCTCGCTATGCTGTGGTTCGAGGTTCGAGTATACAAGGGCAATGTGGGAAATGAATGCCTTTTCGTATCCCCTGCCAGAGTTAAGTAGGGGTGTCTTTTTTAACCTTTCTGTATCTATGGATTGATCATAGTCTTTCCACTTGCCCAGTCGCTCCAACCCATCTTCCCTGCTGGAATGTTGTTTACTTTTTCCGAAGCGACTCTCTACGTAAATAACTCCGTTATCACCTGCCACAGTACGATGTCGTTTTGGGTCATCGCTTAATTTGTCTTTGAGCTCTTTATGCAAGTGTTGATGTAGCCGGTCAGCATATCCTGAATTTTTCTTTTTTTCCAGTGGAGATTGCTGAAAACCAATACCGTGGATTGTGACCAAACAAGTTGCTTTGGGACTATCACTTCTGGCGGTCATATGAATTTAGTATAGCACTAGGTGCCGCTAGTGCTTGAACCCAAGATAGGTTAACAACGATCTGGTTTCTATATTAATGCTATTTTAAGACAGTAACGACAATTATAAGGATAGGACATTGACCGGTCTTCTCAAACAGAAAACGCGCTAGGTAATCGCGCAGTTCCGCTTTGAAGCGTTCTATGTCTACTCGCTTGAAGCGTTGCCGTACTGCACGTTGCAATTCTTGTCGCAGGCCTTGCATGAGCGCCTGATTCTCACGCATATGAATAAAGCCGCGGCTAATAATATCGGGGTTGGTAAGCAGTTGCCCGGTCAAGGAGTCAATACTCAGAAAGACTGTCAGCATACCCTCTGCGGCGAGCACTCTCCGATCTTTGACGACGACGTGGCTGGTTATCTGGCCACTTTGGTCTACTAGAAGGCTGTGGTGTGGCATTCTGCCGCCGTATCTGATCGAATCAGCGGCTAAATACAGACAATCGCCGTTTCTAGGCAGTAATATCCGACTGCGGGGGCAGCCAGCCTCAATTGCTAAATTGGCGTGGTAGTGGCGCCGGAGCGATCCGCCGTGGACTGGAATGAAAAACTTCGGCTTGATGAGATGAAACATTTCAAGCAATTCCTCGCGCCTGGCATGGCCTGAAACGTGCAATGGTCCGCAGCCATCTAGTTCATGCGTGGGATGGCGAAAAAGTCTTGCCCCAATCTGGGTTATGTTGTCACTAATCTGGCCATAGCGGCGTTCGTTGCCAGGTATCGGAGAGCTGCTGATAACAACTGTATCGCTGGATTTGAGTTGAATGCAGCGGTGGCTGCCCACACCCATGCGCTGAAGTGCTGCTCGTGGCTCACCCTGTCCGCCAGTACAAAGTATGAGGACTTGCCGGTCAGGCAGGTTAATCGCTTCACGCATAGCAACGATGGTGCCTTTCGGAATCTTCAATATGCCATATCTGACTGCAATCTCGGCATAGCTCAGCATGCTGCGCCCATCGAAGGCGACGTTACGCCCAGCCGCCACGGCCTCATTGATAATCATTTGCGTTCGATTCATATTACTGGAAAATACAGATACAAATATCCGTCCTTCTGCTTTTGATATGACGTCGTGAAAGCTCTGTTGCAGGGTATGCTCGGTTGGGGTACGGCCCTCACAGTCAGAATAGCTACTCTCGCTTAGCAGTACTAGAACACCTTCCTTGCCGAGTTCTTGCAGACGGCGGATATCAGTCGACAAGTTGTCTAACGGTTCCGGGTCAAGTCGGAAGTCACCAGTAGCAATAATGCGTCCAACTGGGGTATCAATACAGATTGCCGCTGGGTCAGGTATAGAATGGGTGACTCTAATGAACTCAACCGTAAAACAACCCAGGGTTAACCGCTCATGTGTATCGATATCTATAGGCATAAGCTGGGGTTTGAAATCGGTCCTGCCCTTAACGGGTAGGTCTTCAAAAGCTTTTTCGATTACACCGATAGTGAAGCGGGAGCCGTATATGGGAGCTGGGCAATGAGGTACTGTGTGCTTAAGACCACCCATATGATCTAAGTGACCATGTGTGATGACATATCCGCGCAGTTTATGTTCGATAGTCTTCAGATATGTCAGATCGTTTATTTCGTAGTTAACACCCGGCAGGTCTATGCCCAGGTTATTCCCGCAGTCGAGCACGAGCGCATCATTGCCGTATTCGATGATGGCCATGTTTTTTTCGCCAACATCAGCCAGCCCACCTAAAAAGGTGAGTTTGAGTCGATTATTATTCTGGCTGGTAATAGTGTTGGGTTGTTTTTGAGAGTGCTGATTCATACAGCGTGTTTCCTTTCTCTTAAGTCGCTATCTGCCCAAGGACAACCACAGAGAGATATTTGTAATCATGCCAAAGCAAAAAATGTAAAGCGGTCTTTTGTTAAAGGTTTGGTACTCAGAGGAGCCACCTTATTTCAAGGGCGAGAGGGTTAAATATTTAGATAAATTGTAGCAGATATGTCATTATATGTCAAGCGAGATCACATCCCATAGGGAGTCGCTAGACAGTCAGATACATACTATCCGCTCAAATTATTTGACCATTTGCAATCTTTACGTATATGATGCTCAAAGTAACGCTAGGAGTAATTATGCGAATTAATGGCCAGACAGAGTTTTGAACATTTTGTCCAATGAAGGGTAAGTTCTGCGGTGAGGTTACCCCGGAAAGTGCTAGTGTTACTGCATTCGCTGGAACCAATTCTACGCGCGGTGGGCTAAGTTTCAAAGATGAGGAAGGATTCGCAAGTGCCTCCGTAATAGAGGTTCAGGACTTTATGATAGATCAGGAAGCTTCTCCTTTACCCCCAGAGACAATGCAAGAACATATACAAGCAGCAGTGCCAAAAGTCGTGGATCGTATCGGCAGGTGTAACGGCCCCGGAATTGTCCCTCGGGCTGGTCATGATTCATATATTCCTGAGTGCCCGGCTTTTTCAGAGCAGGCTGTAATCGCTCTGGCACGAAGCGCTCTTATGGGTGAGGCAGGCCCGACGCCATCCTCCCCTTAGTGGCTACATTTGCAGATTATATCAAGACCTACGTAGTTGGGATTAACGCATAGTCCGTTTCAATACTTTTCGCCTCGTTCTGTAATAAGCGTGATTTAGAAAAGCTCCTTTCGGAGCTCATTGGGCTATACCCCGGCGCCGTATGTATCTCGTTTAGCTGCCATATACCCTCCTTGTATCTCTTTGCTTATCACTGAAAATATCTAAGCACTATTAATATTATAGCACCCATCAACATGGGGTAGAAGGAATCCCCTAGTGCTGTCTGTCTTCTATCATATTGTTGGATGTTACTTTTTCTTGCGACTTCATAGTCGTTTTTTAATTTTATTAAGTAGCTTTCCTCAGACATAGTTTCGACAGTGCTCACATCTTTTGACTCAACTGCTACCGTCCAAATTCCGCTGGGCCGTGAGCCGTGAATAAGTTTCCCTAGGGCGTATAAGACCGCAAAAAGTCCAAAGTAATAAAATAATTTTCCGTATAGTTGTTGAGGAATAAATAGTTTTTGAGCAACAGTCTTACGTGAATCCAAGGCTCCCACATATAGAAACGCTAATAATGCCAATACTGCACCGGTATAGGTTATTATCTTGGCACGTGCTGTTATGTTGGCTAGTGTTAGTTCGTCGTGATACCGTCTCTGTTCCTCAATGTAGAGCTTAATTGTCTTGATATCAGTAGCCATGTTGCCCTCGCATGCCCACCTTTAATTTGAGGCTAGTATATCATTTACTTGCTGCCAGGGCATACTCGATAAATAGCTGCCGGGAGCCGAAGTTCCGCTATTATCTTTGCATGGACCATATAGCGATTATGAGTAAGGATTGGGGGTTAACTCTGAAAATTGCCAGTGGTCAAAAGACTATTGAATCACGGTGGTATAAAAATCGCAGCGCGCCATGGGGCAAGATCAGCCCAGGGGATGCGATCTATTTCAAGGATTCCGGGGAGCCCATAGTACTGAAAGCAACAGTCTCCAAAATTTTGCAGTTTGAAAATCTTACCCCAAACATAATTAATGGGCTTTTACGACAATATGGAGAAAGGATTGGTCTCACCGACAGCGACCTGCCACGGTACTACCAGCGTTTCAAAGATAAACGTTATTGCCTGCTCATGTTCCTCGAAGACGTGCAGCCGGTTCGACCCTTTTACATCAGCAAAGCAGGCTATGGCGCTATGGCAGCCTGGCTCTGCATCCCGGCAATCGAGAGACTTATTCTTCCCATCGGGGAACCCTATCATCGCTAATACGCTATACTACTACCAATGATTCAGAAGATACTTCTTTACTATAAATTCACGCCGATTTCCGATCCTGGCGTGGTGCGTTTATGGCAGAAAACATTGGGGGAGAACTTAGGCTTGCGTGGACGAATTTTGATCTCTAAGCATGGCATAAACGGGACACTCGGTGGTCAACTCTCATCATTGAAGACCTATGTGAAGCAGACGAAACAGTTCGCTCCTTTCAAGGATATGATTTTCAAATGGTCGGATGGCAGTGTAGAACATTTCCCTAAGCTCAGCGTTAAAGTACGGGATGAGATTGTTGCCTTTGGGGCAGCCGACCAATTACAGGTTGATGACCATGGCCTAGTTGGGGGTGGAACACATCTAAGCCCCCAGAAACTCCACCAGCTTATAGCTGATCGACCGTACGATGTTGTGCTGTTTGATGGTCGCAATGCTTATGAGGCAGCTATCGGCAAATTTAAAGGCGCAGTTGTGCCGGATGTACGACATAGCCGGGATTATGTTAGAGAATTAGATGATCCAAAATATAACGATCTCAAGGATAAAGCTGTGGTTACCTATTGCACAGGTGGTATTCGCTGCGAAGTGTTGAGCGTATTAATGAAGCAACGGGGGTTCAAAGAAGTCTATCAGCTGGATGGTGGCATTGTGAAGTATGGTGAGGCGTATGGCGACAAAGGGCTTTGGGAGGGTGCCCTCTACGTATTCGATGGACGTATGCATATGCGTTTCTCGGAGAGCTCAAAAGACATCGGTGAATGTACCCACTGCCACTCAGCAACGAGTAACTACGAAAACTGTGCGGTGCCAAGCTGTAATAATCTCGTCCTTATATGCTTGAGCTGTAAAAATAGTAAAGAGGCCTGCTCAGATGCCTGTGCGTCCCGGCTTACTCCTGCCACTTGATCATTATGAGCTAACAGCAGGAGATAAGCGCCTGATGCTTGAAGAGGAAGCCCTTGGTCTGGTACCGGTGGATGATCCGGGCCTGGGTCAGCCTGCCCAGCCGATTAGGGAGGAGGCTCTATCATCGAAGGTGGTACAGCAGGCGATAGAGCGTCTCCGGATTGCTGCGACCGGACAGCGAGGCTCTGGCAATCAGAGACGGCGATCCTATCTCATGGTAGGGCTGGCCGCGCCGCAGGTCGGTGTCGGCCTACGTATTATAGTTATCGATACAGAGATACAAGCAGATAGAAGAAAACCCGGTAAGCTCGTCTACTACATAAATCCAAAGATTGTTTGGCGCAGCCGGGAAACCGAAGAGGGGATGGAGGGGTGCTTTTCGGCTGGCATTGTACGTGGCCTGGTACGACGTCCGATTGCTGTCAAAATCCGTGCATTCACCCTAGAAGGAAAACGAATTGAACGAATATTCGAAGACTTCACGGCACGCATCGTACAACATGAGATTGATCATTTAGATGGCGTCCGGTTTCCTGATCGTATACGCAGCGAATGTAAGTGTCACTGGGTACATACTGAGGAGCTAGTTGCTTACCGAAAGGCGTTTCGACACTGGCGGCGTCATTGTAGTCAAGCGTGCTGGCAAGCTTTGAAACAGGGTAAAACGCTACGAGGGGGTATAGTAGATAGTAGTGAATAACTTTATTGCGAAGCGGCGCCTTCTGTTTGTGCTGGTAGCTACGATTCTGGGCAGCTCGGTAGCGCTTTTAGACGGTACGATCGTTAATTTAGCCTTGCCAAAGATAGGGGCGCAGCTTCACGTCGGCTTTTCGGCACTGCAGTGGATCGTCGACGGGTATATGCTCGCATTGTCGTCGCTTATACTGCTCGGTGGTTCACTTGGTGATATATTTGGGCGTAAGCGGGTGTACTTATTGGGGCTGCTCGGATTTGGCGTTGGTTCGCTGCTTTGCGCGCTGTCGCCGAACGCGGTGTTGCTTGTTGTGTTCCGTATTGTGCAAGGGGTCTTCGGGGCACTGCTCGTGCCGGGCGGTTTGTCGGTTATTAATACTAACTTTGGTAGGGCTGAAAGGGGTCAGGCCATTGGCCGCTGGACAGCCTGGCTTAGTATTTCCATGATACTGGGCCCGCTGGTCGGGGGTATTATCTTGGACGTTGCCAGCTGGCGGTGGATATTCCTAATTAATGTACCACTGGTAGCACTTTGTTTTATGGCGGCAATGCCCTCAATTACCGAAAGTCGCGACGCGCGGGTACGTCACGTGGATATTCCCGGGGCAGGCATGGCTCTGGTTTCACTCGCTGGTTTGACCTATGGGCTTATTCAGGGACCGGCGGATCATTGGCGGGCGTTGCCTATAACAGGGTTGATTATTGGGGCTGCTGCCGGGCTGTATTTTCTATTTATTGAATCTCGCAGCCGTGATCCGATGGTGCCCCTGCAGCTCTTTCGTTCCCGTAATTTTAGCGGTTCAAACATTATGACATTTGGCATGTACGGAGCGCTGAGTGGTTTTCTTGTGTCGCTGGTTATTTATATGCAGCAACGAATTGGTTATTCAAGTCTGCAGACCGGGTTGAGTACGTTGCCAATCAGCATACTTATGTTTTTCTTCGCGGGCCAGACTGGCAAATTGGCCAGCCGGTATGGAGCACGCCTGTTTATGACCGCTGGACCAATTATCACAGGTATTGGTGTTGCCAGTTTGTATGGATTGCATCATGGCAGTAGCTACATATTCGGGGTAATGCCAGGGGTACTACTCTTCGGCATCGGTTTAGTATTGACGGTGGCTCCACTGACGACTACGGTTATGATGGCCGTTGACGAAAAAGATTCTGGCATAGCTTCAGGAATTAACAATGCCGTATCCCGCGCAGCCGGGTTGATTGTCGTGGCGGTGCTGGGACTCCTCGGCGTGGGTCATGTCTACCACTTCTCTATCGTGCTATGCGCTGGATTGGCGATAGGGGCTGGAGTTATCTCGTATCTCTTCATCGAGCGTCTGCCTGGCCGGTAATAGCCCGGGTATAATACCTACAGTATGAATGAACGCTTGCAGAAAAAGTTGAGGGATTTGCCTACGGCACCCGGCGTTTATTTCCATAAAGACAAACAGGGACACATTATCTATATCGGCAAGGCCGCAGTGCTGCGCAACCGGGTGCGACAATACTTTCAAAAAAGCCGGCAGCGTGATCCTAAGACTGATATCCTCATCGCGGAAATTGCCGATACCGATTGGATCACTGTTGACAGTGAGCTCGACGCCCTATTTCTGGAAGCCGAGATGGTCCGCCGTTATATGCCACGCTACAATATTTTGCTGCGCGATGACAAAAGCAGTTTATATGTACGCATTACCTATGATTCAGATCATCCGACCGTGAGTTTTACCAGGCGACCGCTCGATGATCATGCCCGTTACTTCGGACCGTACTTCAATGGCTGGGAGGTCAAGAGAGCGCTTCGAAGTCTGCGCCGCGTTTTCCCCTACTCGACACATATGGGCATCATCCCCAAACGGGTCTGCCTGCAGTATCACCTGGGCCTTTGCCCGGGTTTAGAAGAAGACAAAACGAGCCTCAGTGATTATCGGGCGAATCTCAGGCAGCTGATCGCCTACATACAAGGGAACCGACAAAAGGTACTCGCCAAAATAGAAAAGGACATGCAACGTGCTGCCGAGAGGCAGCAGTTTGAGCAGGCTGCTCAGCTGCGTGATCAGTATTATAGCCTGAAGGCTCTATCCAAGCAGATCATTTTTTCGGACAAAGAGTTTCTGGATATCAGCAAGGACCGAGGGCTACAAGGCTTAACAGAGCTCCTCGGCTTGGATCATGTCCCGCATCGTATCGAAGGCTATGACATAAGTCATATGCAGGGGAGCGATACTGTTGCCAGTATGGTGGTATTCACTAATGGTATTCCGGATAAAGCGGCCTACCGAAAATTCAAAATGCGTATCCCGGGCAACAACGACTTCGCCCATATGAATGAAGTAATCCGACGCCGCTTACGACACCAAAAGCAGTGGGGATTGCCTGATCTATTTCTGATTGATGGTGGCAAAGGTCAGCTTACGGCCGCTATTGCTGCCCGTGATGCCGCTGGAGTGCAGCGTCCAATGATCGGGCTCGCCAAACGCGAAGAAGAAATAGTCGTGCATATGTCGCAGTCAGATGTTCTTGTGGCTGACTCGGCGCTGCAGATGCAGAATGCGCTGAGTCATGACAATAGCGATTTTCGCCTTATCCTCCTGCCGAAGAGTTCTGATATTGTGAAATTATTGCAGCGGGTTCGCGATGAGTCACATCGCTTTGCCGTTAGTTACCACACTGTTCTTAAGACCAAGCGCCAGACGGCCAGCCAGCTTGATACTATCCCGGGTATCGGACCAGCCACTCGTAGAAAGCTTTTGAAATCGTTTGGCTCAACGAGAGGGATTAAGCAGGCGACAGGAGCCGAATTGGCTGCAGTTATTGGCATAAAGAAGGCAAAAGCTATATCCCACGAGTTTCATCAGCTCGGCGGCCACAGTGGACAGTAAGCAGCAAAGGCCCAACGTTAGCCTGCCTTACGCTTCAGCAACCTTTTAACGATGCCGCGCCAGTCAACGGTACTGCCTGCCACGATATAGTCTAACTGCTTGGTGGGTACCCATTCGGGCATGTCGCCAACGATCTTCTCGTCGTCCTCGAATCCATCGATAGACAATTCACCGCCAACCAAGTCACATTGGTAGTACAACAATATTGAATGTACGTGTTGAGTGTCGGGAGTCAGCTCACTAGTCACTGTAAAAAAACCGGATATAGAGCCTACCAATTGTGGTTTGCTGACGTCCAGTCCAGTTTCCTCTTTAACTTCTCGCACTACTCCATCTTCGGGCATCTCTCCCAGCTCGATACCGCCACCTGGCAAGTGGAGAGCCTTGTGCTGTTTGGTTAGCAGTATTTTACCGTCATGGATAACGATTGCATAGGCAGCAGGTCGCCAGACTAATCGGTCAACCGGTACAACGTATTGCTTGCCGTGTATGTCAGAGCTTTTTACAGTTTTCATCGCATGAGCCTTCCTTTAAACTGTATACATAAGTGTAGGGGGCCGTTCGGTTGTCGAGTCAAGTTATGCATCATCTTTGCTGGCTTCGCTATGAGGTTTGAGGTAGGCTTCTCCTCTCGATCCTATACCCTATCACATCTAACTACCACTTCAATAGGTGGTTAACCCCCAGTAGGAAGTACGCAGTAAAAATCATTTCACTAGGCAAGGCTAACCATCAGATGGTAAGCTAGAGCATCAATAAATAAGACGCGATATAACCACAGACAGAATACCATCCCCATGCCCTCCCATGATTCATCCCATCTATACACCTCCCACTTAATCTTGCGCCACGTCAGCCCTGAGCCCAAGTAGCTCATACGCAAACACGTGCCCGGCAATGTATTGTTCAAACTGACCAGCTATCTCCTCGAGCTTCTCGCCAATGAACTGGTTGTGGGTGA
>DASYZQ010000008.1:0-86034 GCA_035946175.1 Saccharimonadales bacterium (SeqCode) | reverse complement strand
ACCGAACGGCCAGAGCACGACGTGAAGCAGCACCTTCCTTGGCTTTTGTTATGAATGTTTGGAGCTGCTGTTTTTGTGTTTCGTTCAAACTCCCCGAATTGTAACGCTATTTGGCGCAAGTGAGAATGTTTGGTCTATAGTTGTTAACCGTCGTACTTTGACGATTCGCATAGACAGTACAATAGAAGAAAAATACCCAGCAAAGATGATTGTTGATGTAAAAATATTAGCTGAGATAAGATAAAACTATGATCAAAGAAAAGATAGCCGGTGGCACCGTGCATAAAATGCCAGCCGATTTAAAAAAGGCCCTTACTTCTGCTCCGGCGTCAGAAGAGATATGGCAGAGTTTAACCCCATTGGCCCGCAATGAGTGGATTTGCTGGAGTATTACCGTAAAACAAGCCGCAACGAGAAAAAATCATATTGAACGTACGATTACAGAGTTGCAAGAAGGAAAACGCCGACCCTGTTGCTGGATTGGCTGTATTCACCGAACGGATAAGCCTATAAGTTCGTCAGTTCAGTGGGTGCTCAGTAAAAGATCTAAGCCTTAATTTGTCAAGGCCATCTACAAGGTTCCGTATCGTGCTCGTATCTTTTGGGCTATCTGTTTGGCAGAAGCTTTCCCGACTATATAATTGTCTGCAATCTTTTGAGATTTTGTTCATAAAAGAATACAGCCGAGATATATGGTATGGCTGTACAATAAATGTAACGTTATGGTTAAGGAATCGTTACCTAATGATGAGATGATAGATTCCGTAGACCAGTTTGAGTTGTTATATGAGTCAAACCAGCCCTTAATTTATCGTTTCATGTTTTGGCGAACCAAAGACAAAATGCTTGCCGAAGACTTGACAAGTAACGTTTTTGAGAAAGCATGGCGGACTCGTAATGGTTTTATGGGCGGATCGGCTAAAGCCTGGTTATACAAAATTGCCCATACCACGCTCATAGACTACTGGCGCGAGAAAAAAGAGATTGTCGATGCCGATGCTATATATCAAACAGTGAGTGACGCTACGGAGCTTGATGAGACTCTTGATCGGGATCTGGCAATATCCAAGCTGCAGAAGGCGCTAGTTAAACTCCCTAGAGATATGAATCAGGTTGTTCGCATGCGGTTCATAGAGGGCAAATCAGCCCGTGACACCGCTGCCAAGCTCAGTATTAGTGAAGCCAATGTGCGAGTTATTCAATACCGCGCCTTGAAGAAATTAAGGAATTATCTGCAATGAGAGAAAATATCAACCAGTTACGAAAGGAACTACACCAGGCAGGGGCTAGTGCTGCCGAGATCAATGAGCTATTATCGATTGCGTTTTGGCTGAGTTGGCTGAATCAAGCTCAAACTATTACAGCCAAAGAGAGCGACTCTAATCGTTTAGGTAGATTGTTTAAGCCAATGATATTTGCGGCTTCTGTTATCACGTTTAGCTTGTTATGTGTAACGGTTTCACATGCAGCCTCACCGACGAGCTTTTTGTACCCTGTACGGAAATTTTCTGACAGCATGGCCATAGACATTTACCCACATTACAGAGCGACCGTTATGATGAAGCGGGCGCAACAAGTGAATGAGTTAGTCGCTGAGCATGTTAGCTCAAAACAAGTGCTTGCTACGCTGGCTGACTATACGATGGAAGCGAGTGCGTACAAGTCTACGCCTCATGCCAACTATGGTGCCTTCGAGTTTTGTAAAACTAATCTTGAACAAGCGGCATCGTCTGCTTCACCTGCGGTCAAGAAAGCTATAGCAAGTACTCTGCTGTCACTCGAAAAAACATAATTTGTAACAAAATCTGAAGTCGTTCGTTACCCAATAAGCAGCAAAAAACAAGTAAAGGGATATTATGGACGAGCAGCTTTCGCAAAAACCGTCCAAGGGATACGGCAAACACTCAAAGAAGTACTGGGCCGTGGTGTATCTAATAGCCGCAATTGTTGTTTATGCCCTCATTTATCTACTATTTATTCATAAAAATGGCAGTGGCTATTAAACCTAAATACTTACAAAACAAAATATGAAAATAAAACTTTGGTTGATATCAAATTTACTGTTTGTTTTATGTCTTTTGCTCTTTCTAAGAGTGGTTCCTGTATCAGGTGCTAACGTCTCCATAACAGGGGGTACTAACGGTACGGCTTGTGATTCTGGTGGTTACTTTACGCCGAGTTCAGTTACTATAAATAGCGGTGATACAGTAACCATCTCTGTTCCAGCTGATGATCCTTACACGGGTGGCCTTGAGATACACGGTTTCCCGCAAGGTAGCTTTACAGTTGCTCGCGGTGGTTCTATGACAACTAATACCATTACGGCCGATGTGAGCTATTACGGTACTTGGCCAAGTTCGGGCTGCATGAAAGGCAGTGGTACAATTACAGTCACCGCGCCGGTGCAGCCTCCTCCGAGCAACCCAGGGCCTACCCCCACTCCCACTCCCAGCTCATCATCTTCATCTTCGACACCAAATACAAATACTCCCCCGCCAGCTGTCAAGACGACGCCAACTACACCAACTGCAACCAAACCAACTCCCAACACATCGGTCAGCCCTCCAATGACGGTACAACCGAAAGTTACTAATCCACCAAAGACAAATGCGATGCCTAAAACAAAATTCACACCGCCAAGCCGTAAAAGCCCAGGTCTTAAGACTGTTGCGATTGTCGGCAGTAGTAGTCTAGTATTTGTAGTAGCTACGTTTATTATCTGGCGCCGTATAATCAGGCGACGCTTACCTAATTCAAAAACCCAATCACCCACAGACCAATCGCCAGATCCGCCGCCACCACAATATAGAAATGGACCACCAAATGAAGGTTAAAAAGCCAAGGAGGCAATATGAAAGCATTTATTATTGGTCTAGTAGCAGTCGTTGTGATAGGAGGGGGTGGATATCTCATGTTGCATAAGTCGACGAGTACCAATACACAATCGCAAAGTACATCAACTAACCAAAAATCTTCCAACACAATAACATTTGACGGCACTATGTTTAGCCCTGCAACCCTAACAGTGAAGTCGGGCACGACCGTGACGATCAAAAATACCTCATCACAAGATTTACAAATGAACTCTAACCCGCACCCTGTCCATACTGATGACGTTGACCTAAATGTTGGGCTGGTATCTCCCGGCCAGAGTCAAACGTTTAGCGTTACGAAGACTGGCTCGTTTGGTTATCATGATCACTTAGACCCGAGTATCCAAGGTACAATTACTATAGAATAAAAGAAATGAAGAAAATATATAGTAAAAATATGCTTGTCAGCCTGTTGCTCCGCAGCGGGCTTGCTACTGTGCTTATATATGCAAGCATATCGTCATTTGTAACGCCATCAGACTGGATTGGTTATCTACCGCACTTTATGACTAACCATGTTTCTGGCCAACTTTTGCTGCATGTCTTTTCAGTTTACGAAATGGCGTTGGCAATTTGGCTGCTTAGCGGTCTCTATTTAAAGTATGCGGCAGCCATTGCAGCCTTAACGTTCAGTGGAATAATATTCACAAATCTTGGTTTATTAGTCATAACCTTTAGAGACATAACAATGGTCTTCGCATCACTGGCTTTGATGATTATAGAGAATTAAAGTTCTATTGTATTTGGTGGTATGAGTCAATTCTTGCTGTCATTACGAGACGCAAAGCGCCTCAACATTTGGAGTAACCAAACTACTAAAACGACCCCCATAATAATTGCAAAAGGAAACGAAGTAGATGTCAAAGAAGTTCATATGCTGCTGGACATCCAGCAGGTTTTAGCTTTTGGCTTATAAACGGTCTCAAATTTAAGCGTCCACTTGCCTAGCCTTTATAATCATCCGGTTCTTCGTAATAATACGATTGATCTATGCCTTTCATGAATACTTCACGGTCATCAATTTTGTCAGTTAATGCGTTTCGCAATAACTCTCGTAGCTCCGTACTCTTAACGTGGCTGCGTATCATAGCCTCGAAATAGTCATTTTTATTGATAGAGGCCCAATCTATGCACGTGCCTAGACGCTTTTTTAGGATCAAGTCTAACCAAATGCGTGTACTGCGACCGTTGCCCTCCATAAATGGGTGGGCAATGTTCATCTCTGCGTATTTCTCGACAATTTCCTCAAAGGTGGTCTCTGGCATTTCTTCTATGCGCTGCAGGGCTTCTTGCAGATATAATGAATTGGCAAAACGAAAGCCATCCTTACTGATATTCAACTTGCGGATCTCTCCGGCAAAGTCGTACAGATTCTTAAAAAGATACTGATGAATTTGCTGCAACCCTTTAGTCGTGCCCACCTCAAAGGACGATAGATCAGCACTACCGAAAAGCTCTTTGGCCCGTTGTTTACTTATTTCATCAATATTTTGCATGCCCATATTATAACAAAAAATAACCCTCTTTTGTAATATTTACCCCTGTTTTACTAATACTTTTGTCTTAAGATGGCTCGCCGTTTCCTTCTGGAATATAACCTTTGTGGAAGAGTTTGAGGTAGATGCCCAACGGCTCAATCTGTTACTTGAAGGTCGAGAAGTTGAGGCCGACAGTGAGGAGGTATCGCTATGATCTCCAACTACCATATCATCTTATGTGCCACTCTCCCTACCCGGCGGGTAAGGGGCTCACTCTCAGTAATTGCTAAAAAGCACACCCTTGTACCCTGCCATGCTATGGATGTATGAATTTAGAGCGTGACATAAACTCCATTGCACAAGTCCTGGGTGAAGCGAAAAGGCTGGATCCTGGTTTCTTGCAAGCAAAAATTAGAGACGTGTTGATTGGCTACTTTGAGGCTGGTTATATTACAGAAGCCGACCTGGGTTCCGATAAGGCGTATAAGAAAGTTACGAACGAACTGACTCAACTACTTCTAGGAAATGAGGGTATAGGGGGTGCGGTTGATTACCGCGAACAGATCTTAGGTTTGGCAAGAGATGCGATACATCATATTGGGATAGACTTCGCACTCACGTTTTATTCTATGTACTTTGAGCATGAAACGAACGCACTGATTAGCTGTCTCCTTCGGCAGCGAGACGTTAGTCATAAGCCAGACGAAATTATGAAGAGGGGGTGGCAGGAAAAGCTGACGTGGGTGATTGAGATCTTAGGTCAAAAGCCGCCTCAAGCTGACTTTTTAGCATGCCTCAAAATAATAAACGAAGATAGCCGTAACGGATTCGTTCATTATAAATGGCCTCTACGTGCTCTGAGTAATGATAAGCAGAGCAGAGACCGTGAGAAAATAGAAGATCTAGTCGAACAAAATGTACGCTACTTTAAGACGTATAGCACACGATGCATATATAGAGGAAGGAAACGTATCATTCACGAAAAGATTGATCTAGCCGTACAGAAATTTGAATTCATTACGGAAGAGTAATCTTTTGTGCTTTATCGTACCGACCCGTGTACCTATCTGATAGTATGTATAGCTAAGAACTTCCCGTACATACTATCAAATTTCTTATCGAACGTAATTAGTGGCGAGCATGTATGACGCCTTGCGCAGGCTGTCTGCAATGCATCTTCGAAATCGCCTTGATCGTTGGCTGCCGCCCATGTGTAATCTTCTTGACTCATGTCAAGAATCTTGAAGCCGCTCATAAAGTTGTGTGCCGTGTCCTTGTCGCATCGTTCTAACTCTACAAAGTAAAGCAGGGTTGAGACGGACAATATTGATGTACAAGCTATATCGTCAGTAGACAATGCCAAAACGGCATCCTTGGCTAGATCATGATTCGAGCGCTCAAATAATAATTCCATGAGCACGTTAGTGTCTACGAAGACAAGCTTATGCGCCATGTCGTTTTTTTAGAAGACGCTCACGTAGTTGTTTATATGGCAGCTCGTGAAGCTCACCTTTTGTGGGCAGTGTATAGTGCAGTGAGTTGATTACTGCCCCTCGACTGCCTGGAGCGGCTTCTTTTACGCTCGTGGTAGATATAGGCACGAGCTTGATAAGTGGCTTGCGATGAAATGTCACTTCGTATTCGTGGCCGTAAGCGACCTCTTTAACTATTGAGGCGTGGTTGCGTTGAAACTCTTTTGCGGTTATAGTTTTCATACTTCAATGTTAGTACTTACAAGTACAAAAGTCAAACTTTCGTCTATTGAGGTGTATAATAAAACCTAGCTCAGTGGCTCGCCCTAGAAGAGTCTGATTTTCCAATTTGACCTATTTACCTGGCTCGCCGTTTCCATATCTTCCAAGAATAATGTCACGGCCGCTTTTGCCCTCTCTTGTAGTTTTCTCGGTAGTTTTTTAAATTGCTTATTAAACGATTTGGTAAAATCGACATTCATCGTTTTACTTTTTCATTAGGCTATCAAGATGATTTAACGCCCCATCTTTGTTCTTGGTGTGGGTGATGTTATGGTCGGCCCTATAATCTGCATCTGCATGACGCATGATCTCTTCTAGATAGGGCGTTGGCTCAAGATTTGTACTTAGCACCACGCGTCGATCACGAAGCGCCTGCTTAATAACCAAATTCACAAAGGCTGTGCTAGATATACCCAGCTCAGCAGCAAACTCTCGCAGATCTTGCTTCGTCTGCTCGTCAGTTTTGATACTCAATAAAGTATTATTCATAATACATACTGTCAACAAGACGCTTATGAAAGAGTTGGCCGTTCTATTCGCCTACCTGGAAAAACCGACAAAAATCAAACTAACTTAACGGGGGTAAGGTTGAATATTAAAGTTTGGCTCCGGGGACTGGATTCGAACCAGCGACCTAGTGGTTACACGTATCCCGCTATTTTCATAATGGCGTGGACTATCTCTTCATCCGATCAGTAATCGGATGCAGGGCGCTTACGAGAGATTATTGTTCGGCTCACTCTCTAGTCTCTGAACCTTCCAAGACCCCTAATCCTAGTCTCGGCTTGGCTGCGGATTGCCCTATCTAATTTTAAAGACGTAGGTTTCCCGCAATTCACCCTGTTTTCACTGTAGCTTTACAGCCTACAGGCTGCCTTTTTGACAGCCACCCGCTCTACCGCTGAGCTACCCCGGAATATATAATAGATAAAAAGAACGATTCTGTTGGTGCAGTTTTACTGTGCTACCTCTTCAGAATAACACTGCCGATTATATCCGACACTGTCTGCTCTGGCAATGGCCAATGGCATCGCCTTTTAGGGGCGAACCAAGGCTCGCGTGCGGCGAATATCATCGCGGGCTTTGAGGGCCTGACGTTTATCGTATTTCTTCTTGCCTTTACCCATAGCAATCCGCAGCTTTATGTATCGTCCCCCCGTGAGTATTTCCAAAGGAATAATCGTCTTGCCCTGCTGCTTGGCAGCAATCAGTTGGGCGATCTCACGGTGTTTGGCCAACAGTTTGCGGCTTCGTGTTTGGGAGTTCTCATCGATCACTATCCCCCTGGTTCCATTAATTGTTGCATTAATGAGCCACAATTCTTCATCTTTTATGGTAACGTAGGCACCTTGTAATTGTCCGTGTCCGAGCCGCAACGCCTTGGTCTCGGCGCCAGTCAGCTGCAGACCCACCACTAAACTGTCACCAAGCTCATAATCGTAGCGTGCCCGGCGATTGGCGATTCGTTTAGTAGGACCATGCTTTTTCTTCATGAGATACAGTATGACCCATAGAGGTGCTTGCTGCCAACTGGCCCTTTTCGCTTACGAACCGTTTTGAGCAAAGGCGTGCTTGGCTACATTCCAAACGCTTGGATCGTGTTCGATAACCAGACGGTAGTACCAATACTCGGCACCCCACATATATATCGTGCGGACACTGGTGGCTTTGGCAAAGCTAAAGGCATTTTGGAGACGGGCGGCATTAAACGATTTGTTCTGTTCACCTAGGCTTATTTCAGTCAGCGTTTTGTTGTTTGGAGCCCATGCCTGAGCTTCCATTTCACCGATCATAAGATCTCTGCCAGTTACAATCTTTTCAATACCGGCCATTGCGGCATACCACCAGGCTGGGAATGGATATTCCAAGTAGCGGTGCGTAACGTTGGCATCCCATACTCGTCGATATACCGTGGTGCTAAACTCACCGCTAGGTTGGGGTTGCCCGACTGGGATTCCCCAGGCGTTGTTACTCCGAGCAATAATGATTGTGTGGTGCGGATCGAGTCGTGCTACCAGATTATATTCATTCACATAGCGCTGTCGGCTGAAATTGGTGCAAACGCCGAAGCCCTTTAGGAAGTATTCGTTTTCGACTTGCCAGGACTGTAGGCTGGATGAGTTTTTGTAACGGTTAACCACTACTGTTATAAAATTGTTGAGTTGTGGTTCCCACACGCTGGTTGGCTCGTTCTGGGTCCAACTCGGCATATGACACTCTGGCCAGCCGGGCTGTCGGAGCCCCAGCGTCACGACAGCATGGACATGAGCGGTTTGAGCTTGTTGCATCTCCTGGTCGAGTTGGGAGAAGTCGTACTGGCCAGGCGTGGGTTCCATATCACTCCAATAGCTGGTAAAACGGATATTTTTGATATGCAGATCGGATATAATGGCGGTTAGAGTCTGCTCAGGGTCCAGGCCGAGGCTTTGGGCATAATCCGGTATGAAGGACACGCCAAGCGTCAAAGGTTTACTGCTCTCAGTGACAATGTACCATCGAGCAATACCGTACATGGTGCCTAGCAATACCACGAAAAGTCCGATGATGCAGACAACAAATTTATGCCACCGGCTAACTCGCCAGTAGCTGCCCAGGAGCTTTCCGGGGTGACAAAGTGAATTTCTTAAGCCTTGCGGCAGCTGTTTTATGTATAATGATGGCGACTTTGTCATGGAGTATACTACCTTACGATGGCGCAAAAACACACAGCAATAAGTGTTAGTTTAGTTATACCAGCCTACAACGAGGAACGCTACTTAGCGGCTTGTTTGGATAGCATTGTAATGCAGACGGTCAAACCGTACGAAGTTATCGTGGTGGATAACGGCTCAACTGACCAGACGGCGACAATTGCTAGCCGCTATCCTTTTGTGCAGATAGTACATGAGCCTCGCCAAGGTGTGGTATTCGCTCGTGATACCGGTTTCAATGCGGCTAGAGGTGACATAATCGCTCGTATCGACGTCGATACCCTGATCCCGATCGACTGGGTCGAGCGTGTTACCAATATTTTCGCCAATCCTGAGATTGACGCTGTGTCTGGCTCGATTAGTTTTCATGATGCCCCCTTTCCGCAGCTATTTGCGACCGTTGATCTGTTTGCCCGCCGTTACCTGGCAAATCGGCTCAGCCGTCACCAGCAGCTATTTCTCTATGGCGGCAATATGGCTATCCGGGCAGACGCCTGGCATTCGGTCAGCTCGACGCTCTGTCATAATACTGCGATGCACGAAGATATTGACCTGGGAGCTCATATGGCCGGTGGCAGGTATCGGGTTGGCTTTGATCAGACCCTTTCCGTCGCGGTATCGGCACGCCGGGTCGATAGCGACCCCCGTAGTTATTACCTGTATGCGATTGCTAATTCCCGTACATATCTCTGGCATGGCCTCGGCGGTCGCTTCTACATGTATCCGGTCATATGGTTGGCACTCTTTTTTTACCCATTGCTACGTATTTTGTATAGAAGCTATAATCCAGATACGCGACAGTTCTCTTTGCGGCTCCTATTTGAATCGTCATATAGCAATGCGCGTATCAGCCCTATAGTCTAACTAAAACCACCACCCGGAATGATCCAGGTGGTGGTCGAGTGTGTTGGTGGTCTGTTTGGTCTTATTTCTTCTTGGAGCCGGCTGAGATAGCGATTTTCTTGGGCTTCGGTAGTTCTTTGAACGGTACCGTGACCTTCAGAACACCATTCTCGAACTGAGCGTCAACTTTATCGGCATCCGCGTACTCTGGCAGGGCCAGGCGTCTGTAGAAGCTGGCATGGCTTTCGCGGACCATATAGCTCCGCTTTTTACCCTTTTTGTCTTCTTCCTTTTCGTGTTTCTCGCCCTTAATCTCTAGTACGCCATTGTGGACATTAACCTCAACGTCGTCCTTGGCGAAGCCCGGCGCTTGTACCTCGGCGACAAGTTGCTTGTCGTCCTCGCTGTACACGTCGAGTGCTGGCATAGACAGGGCTGCGCTGTGTGCAACTGGTGCCGTGAACATATCACTAAACATGTCGTCAAGCTGACTGTGCAGGCTGGTGAGGCCAGCAAAGGGGTCGTCCCATCGTATGATATTTGCCATAATTTAACTCCTCCTTTATATAGATTAGCTTTTTAGTGCGGTAGGCCCGCTGAGTACAAGTGTAGAAAATTAGCACTCTCATGTCAAGAGTGCCAGAAAAGCTTGTGCCTAGCTCATAGCTAAAAGTCTATTCCCTTATTGGCCAGAAATTTATCGTCGAAATGGTGCTTGAGCTTAGCCATGTTCGTGGCAATATCCACTAGCGGCAATAGCCTTTGAGGAAAATCTCGGCCAGTTAGGCAGAGACTCGTTTTGGGTGCGCGTTTTTCTATGAGATTTTTTAGTTGAGCTTGGCTCAAAAGTCCATCATGTACTGCATTATTGATCTCGTCGCATATAACGAGATCATAATCACCGCTGCCCGCTGCCTGCATTGCTTCCTGATAAGTCTCTTTTGCAGCCTGCATGTGCTGCGCCTTGGTGACGGTTTTGGCGCTCAATTTACCGGCATTGTAGAAGCCTTTGCCACCTTTATAGAAATAGAGTTGGTCCTTGAAAAGCGGCATGATGTCGCGAATAAAAATGTGCTCGCTGACTCCCCAGTACTTGATGAATTGAATAAAGGCCACGTTCCAACGATTGCCGAGCGCTCTGACTAACAGTCCGAGGCTAGCCGTGGTCTTGCCCTTCCCTTCGCCAGTGTAGACAATAACAACAGATTCTTTAGTTTGGAAATCCTCAAACGCCATAGTGTATTACAGTGTATATCATCTGGCTGATTTATGTGGTACCCGCAGTGCTCGAAGCACCTCGTCGGGTGGGTCTTCGGCTAGTTCCACCACATGAGCTAAGAAGATATTTTGTCTCCGCAGAAAAGCGGCTGGTTCAGGCATGGCGCTATATCCTTGGTATCTGGCTATCCCTTGGCGAAAGCCGCTGTCATGATCTATGCAGGCCTGGATGGCCGGATGCAACCCGAGTATGTGAAGCTCGCTAGTGACACGTCGCGGGTTAGCGGTCAATTGCCAATGCATGCGGGAGCGGTAAGCACCTACAGCTACCTGGAGAGCTTCAAATCGCAAACCTTTGTCCGGGGGCCATCTTGGTCTATCAGTACCGTATATCTGTTCAGCTTCGTCATACGGGTGAGTATCGCCCCAGGGGTATCTTTTCCGCCCTCCCCATTGAGACTGCTGAGCTATATACTCAATGGTTTGGTTAGGATGACGCACTGCCCTATTGAGAGCTTCACGTATAAGCAGCGTTGGGTGTATGGCTCTCAGGGCTAAGCTCGTAAGCCCTAATATGAGAGCAGCATTATTTACGCCGATAAGTTGTTCGTCTGCAAGGTCTAGGGTGGTGCGATTTTCGGGTAACTCTCCAGACTTATCGTCCAGGACGACTCTACGACTATACGGATCGAGGAGAAGCGCAACAGCACGCATGCCGCTCTGTTCGCTGGAATCGGCAAGATAGGCATGAGGGTCGCCGATACCTGGAAAAATCTCCTCTGGAGTAAGTACCTGGGGAGGTGCTATCTCAGTACTCACAGCACAATAGTAGTTTGTAATTGCAGCTTCTGCAAGATTATAAAAAGGGTGGTTACTGCGAAGGCTACATCTTACACGAGTTTTTTGTCATGAAGGGCTGTATCGATTCTTGGGCGGTCAAATCCGACAATAATCGTACCATCGATATCAAGCACCGGTATGCCGGTTTGTCCTGACTTCGTCATTGCTTCTTGGGCAAATGCAGGATCGCTCTCTACATCCTTTTCGGTGTAATGTACTCCGAGCTTATCGAGATATTCTTTGGCGGCATGACAAAAGGCACACCAGCTCGCGCTATATATCGTTACGGCCTTGGTATCGCTCATAGCTATTTACAAGTATACCAAGCGATGACACATCACGACAATGGCTTGTCCAGTAGCTATGACGTGCACGGGGATTCCTCTTGCCCTACCCCTTATATCTTGTTATACTGTCATAAAGATGAGTAGTGTTACAGCCACGCCTACCCGAAAGACGTTAGCTTCAGATGGTGGCAAAAAGCCCGCCTTTTCTCCAGACGCAACCCCAAAAAGTCTCTTTTTCGCCGCAGTCTTTTCAATGACCTGGCAACTGGCCATAGCGGTCGTGGTGCCGATTGTCTGCGGTTACGAGCTTGACCAGCATTTTCACGCCGGGGCTTTGTGGGAAATCGTCGGCTTTATAATAGCGGGAATTGGGTTCTTTGCTGTCTTGCGTCGTAGCCTGAGTGATATTGCCGAAGCTAGTAAGCGCGGAGGAATAAAGTGATGCTATTTGCCGACACTGGCCCGGTTGTCTATACAACGGCCAAGAATCTATTCACGATTCATGGCGTAACTGTCAGTAATTCCATGCTCTACGGCTGGATCTGTGCGGCCACGCTTCTTATAGTTCTGACGATCATTGCTCGTCGTATGACGGTTCGTCCGAAAGGTGGACTTACGCAGATTATTGAGGTTGGCGCCGAGTTTATCACCAATCTTGTAACCTCAGCGTTTGAGGACCAGAAGCGCGGGAAGAAGTACGTTCCCTACTTTGTAACTTTGTTCTTCTTTTTACTGTTCAACAACTGGCTGGGCTTGGTCCCGGGAGTTGGTGAGGCAATTACCTATCACGGGAACCCGCTGCTCCGGCCCTTTACGGGAGACTTCAACGCTACTTTGGCGGCTGGTGTCGTTACTATGGTTGTGGTATACGCCAGTTCTATTCGCGAAGCTGGCGTCAAAGAGTATTTCAAACATTTCTTTGTCGGCAGTCTGAAAAATCCTATCTATCTCCTGGTCGGTATCCTGGAGATGGTTACTGATCTCAGCCGTGTATTCAGCCTGTCTATCCGGCTTTTCCTCAATGTCACCATAGGCGAGATTGTCATTGCGGTGTTTGCCTATCTTGGCCACATCGCTGCACCATTGACTGCTGCGCCGTTCATGGCTATTGAGTTGTTTGTGGGGGCGCTTCAGGCATATATTTTTGTCATCCTTAGCCTCATGTACTTGGCCATCGCTGTAAATCATGCTACCGAAGCTCACTTGACCGAAGGTGACGTTCCTGAAACAATGGAGCTGTTATCTGGCGAGGGGGTTGTGTGATGCACTATCCTGATTGCCTGATTTTGTGTACTACGCTTTTTGAAGTAAATAAGTATAAGTAAGGAGATAAGAAGAATGATTTTAGCAAGTACCTTAACGAGCCCTGAGGCCATGTCGATGATTGCCAAAGGCCTGATGATTGGTGGTGGCTTTATTGGACCGGCCATTGGTATCGGTATTATCGGGAATGGCTATATGCAGTCGGTTGGTCGCAACCCTGAGGCTGCCAAATTTCTTGGCCAGGCGTTGGTCTTCGTGGCTATCGCTGAGCTCTTTGGGCTACTGGCCTTCGCATCAATCTTTATCGTAGGCCCGACACACTAAAAGAAAGCACATGATACAAAATTTTCCTGTTCATATTGTGGCAAGCGGCGTACTCGGCCTGAGCGTGCAGTCTTTCGCCATTCAGCTGGTCACGTTTCTGATCGTACTGCTGGCGCTTCGACAGTGGGCTTTCAAGCCAATTCTGAAGGTACTCAATGAGCGCCGCGAGGTTATTAATAGTGGTATTACTCTGGGTGAGAAAATGCGTGCTCAAGAGGCTTCCCTGGAAGAAAAAGTTTCTCGAGAGCTTCACAAAGCCCGTCAGGAGGCGGATAAGATCGTTTCCACTGCCCAGTACGAAGCCAGAGAAACCGTGACGGCCGCCGAAGAGACAGCACGGGGTCGCAGTGAAGCATTGCTGACCGAAGCCAAAAACCAAGCCGTACAACAGATCCAGCGAGAACGTGTAAAACTTGAAAAGGAGTTAGTTGGACTTGTCTCAGAGGTGTCGGAAGCCATCATTGGTGAAAAAGTAGATGCCCAAAAGGATGCCGCTCTTATAGATAAGGCTTTGCACGCCAGAAAGGCGGCCTCAGCGTGAAAGTAGCTCGCAAAAAGATTGCCGATTTTGTAGCTCGGGAGAGTCTGAGCCATGGCTTTGGCAAAGCTCAGGCTCGAGAGTTGGCAGCCTACTTGTTGGAAGAACGACGAACGACCGAGTTGGCGTCGCTGCTTCGAGACATTCAAGAGTCTTGGGCTGCGGCCGGCTATGCTGAAGTACTAGTACATGCCGCGCATCCCTTGAACCGTACAACTCGGCAAGATGTCACCCTTGAAGTGCATCGTGTCTATCCACATGCCGAACGCGTTACTATAACCGAAGTCGGTGATGCCAGTTTGGTTGGTGGGTTGCGGCTGGATTTTGCCCAGGCCCAACTTGACCTGAGCGTACAGAGCGAGCTAAACAGATTTAAAGCCTTAGCTGTTAAGGGGAAGGACTAATTAGAAACAGTGAGTGAATTATCCATCAATACATTGTCGGCGGACATTCGGGCGGCGATAGAACAACTGAAAACCAGGCCAGAGATTGAGTCAGTTGGTATTGTCACCAGGGTTGGTGACGGTATTGCCTGGATTTACGGTCTCAGCGCCTGCGGTTACAGTGAAATGCTTGAGATTGAAGCCGCTCAGGGTGGCTATGTGACCGCTTTTGCCTTTAACCTCGGCCAGGATGAGATCGGTGCGGTTATGCTGGGCGATGATGCCTCAGTCAAGGCTGGAGCAAAAGTTCGCCTGTCTGGTAAGGTGCTTGAGGTGCCGGTAGGGCCGGAACTTATTGGTCGAGTCGTTGATCCCCTAGGCCGTCCTTTGGACGGAGGCGGTCCGATCAAGGCTAAGCAAACCAGCCGCGTTGAGCGGCCAGCACCGGGTGTACTCGACCGACGACATGTCCATGAACCGCTTATGAGCGGTATTGCCGCTATTGATGCTATGGTACCTGTCGGTCGCGGCCAGCGGGAGCTGATTATCGGGGATCGCCAGACTGGTAAGACCGCGGTAACGATCGATACCATGATCAACCAACACCGCCAGAAGACCGGAGTTATCAACATTTACGTAGCGATTGGTCAGAAACTTAGTAAGGTTGCCCGTCTGATCGAGCGCCTCAAACGCGAAGGGGTCATGGACCAGACCATTGTTGTAGCCACCGGACCGTCTGATCCGGCCGCGATGCTCTATCTGGCTCCCTATGCTGGTTGCGCCATGGGTGAATATTTCCGGGACAGCAAACAGCACGCGCTAATTATTTATGATGATCTGACCAAGCACGCTATCGCTTATCGGCAAATGAGCTTGTTGTTGCGCCGTCCTCCGGGCCGCGAAGCCTATCCGGGCGACGTCTTCTACTTGCACTCCCGCCTTCTGGAACGTGCTGCAAAACTGAGCGACAATCTTGGTGGCGGTAGCCTGACAGCACTACCGGTCATTGAAACCCAGGCTGGGGATATTAGCGCCTATATTCCGACGAACGTTATCTCGATCACAGATGGTCAGATATTTATGGAAACTAACCTGTTTTACCAGGGAGTTCGTCCGGCTATCTCGGTTGGGCTGTCAGTATCTCGAGTGGGTGGTGACGCCCAGACTAAGGCGGTTAAGAGTGTGGCCAAAAGTTTACGAATCGACCTGGCCCAGTTCCGCGAACTGGCAGCTTTCTCGCAGTTCTCAACTGATCTGGATGCTGAGACCCGGCAGCGAATTGAACGCGGTCAGCGCTTGACGGAGCTGCTGAAGCAGCCGCAGTATAGCCCGCTGTCAATTTGGGAAATGTACGCTTCCCTGCTGGCTGCCACAGATGGTGCTTTTGATGTCGTACCGGTTCATAAAATAAAGGCTGCTCAAGCCGCTCTTCTGCAAGAGCTCCAAGATAATCACAAGAAGCTGACTGATGAGATCCAGACCGGAGCGGAGCCGAGTGCCACAACCCGTGAATCGGTCCTGAAAATTGCCAAACAGATTGCCGGTACCTACGAAACCGAAGCTGTACGTGAGAGCGAAGCTGCAGAAAAGAAGGTCTAAAAACTCCTATGCCCAGTACTATTACTCTGAAACGGCGAGTCAGCTCGGTCAAAAACACCAAGCAGATTACCAAGGCCATGGAATTGGTCTCGGCTAGTAAAATGCGACGAGCCCAAGATCGAGCCAAGCTCAGCCGGGACTACCGACGGGTTTCCTATGATCTACTGGCCCGGCTTGCTAATTTACAGGAAACAGCCCGGCATCCTTTGTTCCAAAAGCGAACTATTAAAGCCCGGCTATACTTGGTTATTACCAGTGACAGCGGTCTGGCTGGTGCCTACAACTATAATGTGTTGAAGCGTTTTACGACGGCGCTGACTGCTGATCGAGATAAACGAGTGCGGAGCGACGTTGTCGTGATTGGCAAGCAGGGTGCCAACTTTGCTCGTAGGATCAAGGATATTAATCTGGTTGGGGTCTATCCGGCATTTGGTGATGCACCCACTGCTAACGACATCCGCCCGATCTTAAATACGGTCACTGAACAGTATCAGCAGCGGAAAGTTGATGAAGTGGTGGTGATCTACACCACATTCATCTCTAACCTAACACAGCAAGTTACGAACTTACCGATTTTACCGGCAGATGTGGCGGACGCAGATAAGCCCTCATATAAATACGGTTTTACGAATTTCGAGCCGGATGCAGACATCGTGGTGGAGCGTACCGTCTCCCGGTTGATTGAGGTTCAAATTTGGCAGGCTTTATTGGAAAGTATGGCCAGTGAGCATTCTATGCGCATGTTGGCCATGAAGAACGCTACAGACAATGCGTCCGATATTATTGATGAATTAACTTTGGAACTCAACACTGTTCGTCAGGCCAATATTACCCAAGAGTTGGCCGAGATCAGCGGCGGTGTTGAGGCCCTGAAAGACTAAAGGAGTATATAGCAATGCCAGCAGTATCAGAAAAAGTAAGCAGCGCCAAGCACCTGGTCGGTACCATCGCTCAGGTCGTTGGTGTCGTGGTAGACATCGATTTTTCCACCGATCATCTTCCGGGAATATATAATGCGCTCAGCGTGCAACTAGAAGATCGAACTATCATTTTAGAAGTTGCCCAGCACTTAAGTGAATCGAGCGTGCGGGCGATTTCGCTTGGATCGACCGATGGGCTCAAGCGAGGCGCGAAGGTGACCGATACGGGGGCTCCGATCAGCGTACCGGTCGGTCAGAACACACTGGGCCGAATGTTTAATGTTACTGGTCAACCGATTGATGGTAAGCCGGATAATTTTTCAACCCGGGCGCCGATTCATCGTACGCCGCCAGCTCTTGTCGATCAGTCCGGTAAGGTAGAAATCTTGGAAACCGGCATTAAAGTTATTGACCTGATTTGCCCCATGACGAAAGGTGGTAAGGTAGGTTTGTTTGGTGGGGCCGGCGTTGGTAAAACGGTGCTGATCCAGGAGCTAATTAACAACATTGCCAAATTCCACAGTGGTTACTCAGTTTTTGCTGGGGTTGGTGAACGAACCCGGGAGGGCAATGACCTTTACGGCGAAATGGCAGAGTCGGGCGTGCTTGATAAGACTTCCCTGGTCTTTGGCCAAATGAATGAGCCGCCGGGAGCTCGTCTCCGAGTCGGTTTGTCCGGATTAACTATTGCCGAAGGTTTCCGTGACAAGGGTAGCGACGTCTTGTTCTTTATAGATAATATCTTCCGTTTCACGCAGGCAGGCTCTGAGGTTTCGGCTCTGCTGGGTCGTTTGCCGTCGGCAGTCGGTTACCAGCCGAATCTGGCCCAGGAAATGGGTGCGCTGCAAGAGCGGATTACCTCTACGAAAGAGGGCTCGATTACTTCAGTGCAGGCCGTGTATGTACCGGCTGACGACTTTACTGACCCGGCACCAGCTACTACTTTCGGGCACCTGGATTCCACGATTACACTAAGCCGGGCGCTGATGGAGCTCGGTCTGTATCCGGCCATTGATCCGCTTGATTCTAACTCAACCATTCTGGACCAGGAAATTATCGGGGAGGATCATTACAACATGGCCCGTGAGGTACAGCGAGTGCTGCAGCGCTACAAAGACCTCCAGGACATTATTGCCATTCTTGGTATGGAAGAATTGTCTGAAGAAGACAAGCAGACGGTGGCTCGCGCTCGTAAGATTCAGCGGTTTCTGACTCAGCCGATGTTCGTGGCCGAGGTATTTACCGGCAAGCCTGGTAAGTATGTTTCCTTGAAAGACACCATTGCCGGCTTCAAGGAGATTCTGGACGGCAAGCACGATGATAAACCGGAATTAGCCTTCTATATGCTTGGCGCTATTAGCGAAGTTAAGGGTGAATCGAAAGCCAAATGATCCATTTCCAGCTGGTGACACTGACCGGTACCAAGTTTGATGACGATGTAGCGGAGGTTATTCTACCGACGCTCGAAGGTCAGATTGCCGTTTTGAAAGACCATATGCCGCTCATTAGTGCGGCGACCGCCGGCGTTATATCCGTACGTCGGAGTCCTAAGGATCCAGATTACGTCATGGAGCACTTCGCTACTTTTGGTGGCGTGATTGAAATGGCCAACAATGTCTTACGGGTCTTGGTCGATGAAGCTGATCATGGCGAAGAACTCAACGAAGCCGAAGTCCAAAAAGCCCTCGAGCGTGCCAGACAAATGAAAGCTGAAGCCAAAGATCAAACCAGTCTCGAACACGCCCAGGCATTGGTTGATCGTACTGCGATTCGTTTGCACGTCGCCCAATTGCATCACCGGGCGCAACGCTCCAGGCGCAGTTAGCATATATACTTAGCTTAGGATGAAGCTACGTTTCAGAGACGACAAGCAGATCCATAATTCGAAGGGGCAGTTGCCTGCAGCTCCGCCCGTGCCAGCCCACGTGTTCCCCGTTAGGCTAATATTGCCGGCAGGGTGCATAGTAGTTGTTGCGGGTGTTGTCCTGCTAACATGGGGGTTGTTGTCGCGCCACTCTCCTGGTGGCAATCAGGGGAGCAGTAGCTGTGCCAAAGCTAGCGGTCCATTTACCGAACAGGGAGCCACTATATTACAAGCTAGTGGCCGGCAATTTATCCCTTATGGGACGACGGTTACCGGGCTGGCCAACAGTGACTACCAGAAACGGTTGGCCCAAACCACTGCACAGATTACCGCAGCAGTTCGGTATTGGTGTGTTAATACGGTGCGACTGCAGGTTGCTCCGGATAACTTACTCGGACGAGCAGGTTCTGGCTACTCAAAGCGTTTTATGCGGGCACTGCAGTCCGAAGTGCGGCTGGCTGAAAGCTATCATCTGGTGGTAACAATCAGCGCTCAGACTGAAGGGATGGGTCGTCAGCCGCAACCCGATAGTACCACTGCTCTGTTCTGGCAAGACGTCGTTCGCCTATATTGTAACGATCCGCAGGTTGTCTTTGATCTTTTCAATGAGCCCCGTATGAGTACCGGTAACACTGATGCCGACTGGCAATTGTGGCAGCAGGGAGGTAGTTATCATGGTAGGCCATATATTGGCATGCAGACTTTGGTTAACGACGTGAGGTCTGAGGGGGCAAAGAATTTGTTGTGGATAGAAGGGCTCTATTTATCCACGACGCTTAACGGGATCGGCTCACATCTCATAACTAGTGGTGCTCCGCTCATGTATGATATCCATCACCCACGGGGTGCTCATGCCGAAACGGCTTGGGATCAGGACTTTGGTTATCTAGTAAAACGTAGTATTGCACCAGTTGTTGATGGCGAATGGACTAATTATGCTGCTCCGCATAGTGAATGTTGGCCAGATGCCAAGATGGCTGTGCCAGCCTACCTGAACTATCTCCAAGGTCTTCATGTAGGAATGACGGTTTGGACATTACAAGGCGGTGTTATGACGAGTTCAAGTGATTTATCTCAACCGACACAGATTGGTGCTAACTGGCAGTGTCGTGGTGGAATCAACGAAGGTGCTGGTAGCCTGGTAATGCAGTGGTATAAGCGCAACAATGGTTAAGTATCTGAGTTCAGCCCCGCAGCTCTAAACCATTATTCGCGCTATATGTGACATTTTCTACTGACAAATACTAATGAATAGCGTATATTATATGCACTATAACGAGGAGGGAAAGGATATGGGTATACCTGGTAATCGAGAAGGAACAGCACCTAGCAATCGGGAGGGCAGAAATAAGTCATTCTCATGCAGCAACTGTCCTGATATCTTTGAGGTCGCAGATCCTGGTGAATTAAAACTAGCCGGTACACCGGCAATGCGTGAAGATGCCGTTCACCTGGTAGTTGGTACCGTAGTCGAGCGGCCGCAGCTTGACCAAGTTGACCTTCCCGAGGGCACAAGCATTGCTGAATATGAGGGAGTCGTGGCAGTCCCAGATAGGGTGTTCTACGATGCGGCAGTTCAACTACTGCAGGGGCGAGGCGTGTTAGATGCGGGGGTAGAAGTCCCCTACGTTCCCGTTAGTCAACCTGCAGTGGCATAGTAACTGAACTGATTTTGGCCTGTATAACACTGAGCGAGATGCCAGGAGGGGGCCTAATTATTAGTTCATTTGCATCTCCACTGACATAGTTTTAGGTCAGCACCTTTTTAGATATCCGCCATGCTGCTCTTCAGGCACTAAGACTATTGGCCTTTGGTATTGTTTTGATTTTATTGCTCATATGACTAACGATGAGTTATTGCCCAGATAATATAATCGAGAATATAAAACACTTAGGCCGAAGCTCTTAGATAACTAAAACATTACCCGCAAGAAGCTTACATGATCTATGTCTTGATAGTTATGACCACTTTGCCACGGTGTTTGCCACTTTGTAGATAAGCGAGAGCATCGGCCGCCTGTTCAAGCGGAAAGGTTTTGTCAACATGGACGGTGAGGATTCCCTGATCGACGAGTTCAGTGATCTTGGTGAGGCGCTCAGTGGTCACCTGAGTGAATTCGTTGATCGCCTTGACATTGTATTGCTTGGCTAAGGCTTCATCAGGTTGGGCAACCATTGAGACTAGGATACCGCCCGATTTGAGTACTTGATAAGACCTCTTGTTGACTTCCCCGCCGACTGTGTCGTAGATGGCATCATAGTCTTTGAGGATGGTTTCAAACTGCTGTGATGTGTAGTCGATGACCTCATCAGCACCACGCTCCTTAACGTAGTCAACTTCGTCAGTTGCTGCAGTCGTAGCTACATAGGCACCGAGATGTTTGGCGATTTGAATGGCAAATGATCCAATGCCCCCAGCTCCGCCATGAATCAGAACTTTTTGGCCACTCTGCAGATTCGTATGTTCAATCAGTGCCTTATAGGCACTGACACTGGCCAGCGGTAGTGCTGCGGCTTGTATGAAGTCCACTTTAATCGGTTTAGTGCTCAGCGACGAGGCTTTAACCGGGGTGAACTCGGCAAATGATCCATGGTTGCCAAGCGGGTCAGCCATGCCATACACTGCGGCACCTGGCTGTAGGTTTTTTATGTTCGATCCAACCTCAGCAATAGTACCGGCAAAATCGCCGCCCAGGATTGCTGGGAAGCTCAGTTCACGCATTTTACGTACAAGACCTTCTCGTATTTTCCAATCGAATGGGTTAATACCGGCAGCGTGTACCGCCACTAGTACCTCATCCGGACCAATTGTCGGTTTAGCGGCATCGCTAACCGTTTTCATGACGTCGCTGCCACCATAGCTTTGAATCTCTGCTGCTCGCATATTTCCCTCCTCTACGTTTCTGAGTTCCATACACTAGCTTAGCAAATCAATCATTCTGCATATAGTCGCGAGTGACGCCCAGTATGCCAATCGCATTGAACCTTCCAGTGCGGTAGGCGTGGTCTATTTCCTGCATGAGCCCGAAATTGTCTGTCCGGCCGGGGAACATGTCATCGAGGGCTGGATCAGCCGGAGCAAAGTCATGATAGAACGTGCTTTGGCCTTGCATGAAGCCACCGAATGCTGCTTGCAGCGCTTCGGATTTGTCAATAAATTCCATACACTCGTCTATCGGGGTTCCTTCGAGGGGGAAACCACGGGTATAGGCCTCCTGAGTAAAAATTTGGCCATGACTTTGCTTGCAGAGTTCTTCTACGCCCAAGCAGGCAGTTTCGTAGGGGCCTCGTCTTGTAAATAGGCTGAAAAGGTCACCGACGCCAGCAGCCCGCTGATATATTATGTGTGGTTTAGCGGCGTCAACAGCTTGTGCTCGTTGTTCATCACTCCAAGTTGTGGCATCGATTGCTGCCAATGTCGTTTCGACGGCGCCTGATGAGAAGCCCATGCCAGGCATCATTACCGCTGCCAGTAGGCCACTTTGCCGTTCGTCGTTGCCGCGACCATTGCCCATGATGCCGTCATGTAGCCCTGCAATACCCGGGGATTGGCTCAGGGCTATGTCATCATATGTGCCCGGCCGAATCACATTAATTGCTGCCATGTATTGCAGCATGCCGTGCAGGAAACGTCGCGGGTGTGCTCCATGATGATAGGTAGCTAGGACATTGTGCTCGTAGCTACCGCTGTACAATTTGGGGTGGTGTTCATCTCGGCCATAGCGGATTTCGGCCAGCGCTAAACCAACCGATCCCAATGCCTTGCCTAAACTACGGGCCTGGGGTTCAATATTTGGTACAAATTCATTGTAGAGGCTGTCGATATAGCTGGCGGCGTCGGTCTGGGCCCTATGCCACGTTTCGCCATCCTCTGCGTTGAGTTGTTCAATCTCGTTTATAGTGGCCGCTACGATAAGTGCATCGCCTTGCATTTGTGCTAATTCATAGTTTGCCATATTCTGTCTGCCTTGATCGTTGGGTTAAATCCAACGTTGCTCGGAGTGTAACTGGCAAAGCCCTGGCTAATATATTGGTTGCGCAACGGTGCACACTCATTAGACAATAGACGTCATGTCCGACGATATTAGTCCTATACATGAGTATTTCGCTAAGCTGGGCCTTGAACCTGAAGTTGCCGACGTCTATCTGGCCCTGCATGCCTATGGGCGGCAGAGTCTACTGCAGTTGGCGCGTAATGCCCGCATCGAACGCACGAGGCTATATCGTTTGCTGGATACGCTAACTGATTACAATCTGATAGAAATCGAGACGGAGTATAAACGGCGGATCTATAGGGCGGCACCGATTGGCAATTTACAGGTTTTGCTCACAAAACGCGAACAAGAGATTCGCGACTTACAGCAGGAGCTTGTGCGTTTGCAGGATGCTTATCAACCTGCAGCAGTGCACTCACCGTTGACACATGTGCAGTTTTACCGCGGGCCCGATGGCGTAAAACAAATGTTGTGGAATCAGACAAAATCCACCTCTGAGGTCCTGTCCATTCTTTATGAAAATATGCAGACTCGAACTAACCTAGTTTTTTTCGAACGCTGGGTGGAACGCTGCAATGAGCGCGATATAAAGTTTCGCAGCATTGCTGGCGATCATTTTTTGCTGTCGCAGCGCCGGTGGTATGGCAACCATGACAACGAAAAACTCAAATTTTGGGAGGGTCGCTATATCCCCCAAAGCATCTTTCCAATAACACACTCGACCCTGATCTACGACGACGTAGTAGCTTATTTCAACTGGCGGGATGGTGAAGTCTTCGGTGTTGAAGTCTATAATCAAGAGATTGCTGATGCTATGCGACAATTTTTTGAGATGCTTTGGCGACAAGGCCAACCTATACCAGGACATGGCGAAACGCCCCCGGAAACTGTTCATCAAAGATCTAAATCATAATCTTGCTATTCGTTGACAGGCCTCTTTGGCATTGCTGCAGCTATATAGCCTTACTGTATAGATGATTTAACGCAAGCTTCTTGGCGGACCATTGAGCGATAGAGCGAGGCGACCCGGACGCCTGCTGACAGCATAGCGTCACGAACTATTGGGTCTCCCTGGCTGTTTAGGATGGCAAAAGCAAGCAGGGCCTTTGCAGCTCGGGGGTCTTGACGTGTAAATCTGTCCCAAAGGATATTATAAGGTGTTCTGTCGGGGTCAGTAAACAAATCGTAGAGAGCTAGTTCAGTCGAGATATCGACTATGTCTGGTGTAAGATCTGAGTCTTTCATCGGGCAACTCCTACATTATCTGTTCCTATGAGTGTACGGAGTTACCCTCTCACCGTAAGCGACATATCTCACCCTATCTATGAGATATGCGTCATGAGGGGTTTGGATTATGAGCTTAGGTAATAACCGCTGGCTTGGCGCTGTTCGAGTATCTGTCTGGCCTGGAACTGATCACCCCGCACGCCGATGGGCAGATTACGGGGATCGTGAATACCATGAAATTCGGGATTGCTATCATTGGCGGCTAATACGGCGCGTACTGGCACGGCATCAAGCAGGAAGGCCCGCATCAGCAGTTCCGCTGGCAATTTGTAGCTGGGGTTAATATCCTGCAGGGGGCTTTCTAGGGCCTGTAATACACTATCCGTCACAACAGCGACATCCAGACGGTAGAAATCTAATCCCTGCCCATGGGCTTTATGAGCACTGCCGATCTCAGAGAGGGAGAAATTGGTAATAACTCCGGAATGCTTAGCAGGCGCATGACTGCCGTCAAGCATCATCAAATGCAGCTTGTCCGGGTACCGCTGTAGATAGATTACATAGCTGTCGCGACCGAAGGCAAAAGCGCTACCCTTCCCATTCGTGGCGTGATCCAATACCGTCTGGTGGCCACGGAGCAGCTCGGCAAAACCCTGATCACTCCCGAAGACATATTTTTGATCCTCGAAGGCTATAGCATGAATAAGTTCCTCTTTGGAGTCAGTAAGCAACGCTGATGTGAGGCCGGTCCCTCCACAGTACGCACAACCGATGGGGTTGTTGCCTTGCATACAAAGATGCCGTTGGTCAGCTTCGTTGCCAACGGCACTATGCAGGCTCTGCGGGTTCCGGCTGCGGCGAATGAGCTGCGCCATAATGCCGTCAAAACCGCCGAGATCGGTAATAAACTGAGGACCATAGAGGGCAGCACCGACCACAAGGACGTTTTTAGCTTCCCCGGCCACACCGCCGTAGACGCTGGCATAACCTATGCGAGGGTCCAGCACTCCCGCGACGCCCTGTAGGGGGGTGGCTGACTCAGGTGTCGGTGGTCGATCGTCACCGCAACCGACAAAAACTAATTTGTCGTCTATAGGCGACCAGCAACTCTCCCGAGTAGCGAGGAATTCAGGACTTAGATAGGCTCCCCGGACAGAGGGCTTCCCACCATAAATATGCGGGGTGTTAGATTTTTGAACACTCATAAAATAAAAACCACTAAACCGTGCCTCACTCAATCAGGCAAGCCGATGTAGTGCTCTTTTCGGTACGTATACTACGCCTATTTCGCCGCTTATGTCAATGACTGGGGTCATGGTAAGCCTACCCCAGGCAGCCCATAAGCGTAAGGGCTTTACAAGTGTGATGCTTTACGCTACGCTTTCTATTAAGTACTTAAATACGGAGGGTTCGTATGTTAGATCGCAAAAAAGTCGCCATGGTGGTGGCTGAATTTCTAGGTACCGGCGTTTTGACGCTCGGTTATCTTTCGGTAAGTAAATCTAATCTTGGTCTTCCCTTTTTCGTAGCCGTTGTCGCTGGCGTGGTTGCTGTGGCGATGATGCTGGTGCTCCGCTCAGTTTCTGGAGCTCAGTTTAATCCAGCAGTTACGGTGGCGCTCTGGACGGCCAGGCGTGTGAAAACTATGCCAGCAGTGATGTACGTTGCGGCACAGTTGCTCGGCGGTTGGGCTGCCTATTGGTTGTTCAAATACTATGTCAACCAGGGATGGTCAAACGTAGGCCATTACTCGGCGAAAGTCCTGGTCGCTGAAGCAGTTGGTACGGCCGTACTTGGCCTGGCCTGGGGTGCGGTTGCCTACAACAAGCTTGAGGATAGTAAGGCAGCTTCAGTCATCGGTGTCGCTCTGGTGGTCGGCATCTTGGTAGCGTCCGCTACAACCACCGCCATTCTTAATCCGGCAGTGGCTCTCGGTGTTCGTATGTGGGGCTGGGGTACCTACGTGCTCGGTCCAGTACTTGGTGCGGTTTTGGGGGTTAACCTGTATGGTCTCCTGTTCGCGCCTGCCGAAACGAAAGTCGCTGCGAAAAAGAAATAAGCAAAATATACATACAAACTTAAAAATGCCGTCCATATCCGGGCGGCATTTTTAGATACTGCGTCCGAATGCTCGAGCTATAACAAAAAGGCTGGCATTTTTTCCTACCATATGATATTTTGTACGGATGTCAAAATCCTTACTTATTGAACAACTCTCTGAAAGGCTTCCTCGTCAAGTCTCAACTCAGCGGCCCTATCGAATTGGCGGGCTCCCTGTTATGACGTGTCTGGATAGGCGCCTGCCCGGTCAGGACGCGCCAGACTATGCCAGGCAACAGTATTTGCTTCAGGAAGGCGGTGGCGGCATTGGCGCAGGCGCTGTTTACTTCGTTGCTGGGATATCACCTAATCTTCCGGCGGGCATTAAAGATGCCCGGAAGCAGTTATATTTGACGGGGCATGGCAAGAATCCGTCTGGGGATTGTAAATTTGATGGCAACTTAGGCCGCGTCGGTTGGATGGTGGCAAACAGATTTCCTAGCCCTGTGGGTGCCCTGTTCCTAGAGCAGTTCGGCCTGGAAAATACATATCATAATTACGGCAATATGATTACTGAACGCGCGTCAGTGCTGGGTGAAGGCCACCAGCCTGGCGAGCTCCAACGTGTTATTGCGGACACAGCAATTGAAGCTGCACCCAGTGTTTTCGAATTGGAGGGGAGTGGAGTAGATCGTACCTCATTCGTTGTCTCTACCGGGCACCATCTATTCCGTAGGGAGGATCCTGCGGATATATTCTACAATTCGCTTGGCGCTACATTGAATTCAATATACTCCCACCCAGACTATAAGAAATTGGCCGTCGGTTTTGTTGCGATGGCTGACGCCACTCAGATGGTACTCAGAGATGCTCTGGCCAAGGTAAGCCCAATGTCTACATTCGTACTAAGCCCCACAGGGCTAGAAGCTATTGATTAGCTATAACCCTCTGTGCGAATGGATACGTGAAGGTCTACAGCCCCTTAGTGATGGTTAGCAGATTAGTATCTGGCTTAGGTAGCTTGAGCATACGTGGCTTGCCGGTCTGAGGCGATGTGGAGCTCGCCTTCCTGGCTGGTTTGCTGTTGGCTATGATTTTACTCATACTTATAGTATAAGCAATACCCCGATAAAACCCAAGCTGGTCAGTAGGATTGAGACGATACAGGCCTGCAGTCGTTTCTTGTTCAAACGGGCGTTATGCTCTATAGCGGCTTGCGTATTAGAGAGTATCTGGAGTATCAGGGGCCCGGTGTCCATAGTCAAATAATCAGGTGATTTTTTGAGGTCTGGGGCGGCACTTTTGTACTGCCTTGGCCAGACCGACATAACGTCCATGACCAGTGACAACATAAACGGCCCATAAAGCGTCAGGAACTTCCAGAGCACCAGATGCGGTGCGGCTTGATCAATGAACAACAGGATAGCGACGTTGGCACCGAGTACTGCCAATGCCTTACTGTCAATGGCATCACTGTCGCTGAATACCAGATTGAGCTGATTTTGCTGGACGTCGAGGAGCGGGCGGAGATCGTGTGCGGTAGGCATAGCTGGCTTTCTTAGAGGGCTAAAGTCTGCAGCCCGAGCGATTTATCTGAGTGTCGTTGCAGCGGCTGGTAGGCCCGGTGCACAAAGAGCTCCAGCGTGGCGCCGACAACGAGGTCCTTAATATGGCCGCCAATAGTTTGGTAATCATCACCTGCCAATACACCGTGTAGGTGGTATACCGGCTTGCCTGTCTCATCCAGCGCCAGGTTGCCAGTCAGTGAGACCACTTCCATGGGGCGTGAAATGATTTGCCAGTGGTAGGATTTGTTTTCCAGACCATAAAAACCGAGCGTAGCCTCGGAAGCCGTACCAAGACCGTTTAACCAGCCGCCAGCAGGTTTTGCTTCGGCGGCAAATTGTTCCAGCGCCTCACTAAGCCGCTCACTGCTATCCAGGCGCAGGAAATAATTGAAACCATCAAAACGTTGTAGCATATAGCTTTCAGTATACGTCGCTTGGGGTATATCATACAAAAATACAACGTCTGCAGAGGTTGTTGCCGCTTGCAGTTAGGGGGAACCAGCGTTAGCATGGGCGCGTCAGGCGCAGGTTGCATATAGCTGCCACCCTTACTCATGAGGTGTATTGCTCCTGATACATAAGGAAAATCTGCATGTCGCGACTTCCCCTCCCCGGCTCGGATGACAATGTCTGGGGTAACATCCTCAATGATTATCTCAGCGTGTCCCATAATGCCGACGGCACACTTAGTAGTACCGCTCTTACTGAAGTCGGTGCGCTTATTGCCAGCAACAATCTTAGCGACATCGGTAGTGTCAGTAGTGCGAGAAGCAACTTAGGACTGGGTACGGCTGCTACCCAAAACGTAGGCACCGCGGCCGGTACGGTCATGGCTGGCAATCAGGCAGCTGGTGGCGACCTATCCGGCAGCTATCCCAACCCCACAGTAACCAAGCTCAATGGCATTAGCGTGAGTGGGATACCTTCATCCGGTCAGGCTTTAGTAGCGACCGCCAGCAGTGCTGCCAGCTGGGGCACTTTGGCTGATACGAACGCGGTTCATAAAGGAGATCTCGTCTTCAACGTCAAAGACTATGGTGCCAAGGGTGATGGCTCGACTGATGATACCGCCTCCATACAATCGGCAATCAATGTCGTTCAGACTGCCGGTGGTGGTGTCGTCTACTTTCCGGCCGGAACGTACCTGGTTACGCCTACCTCTGCCCCGGCTCTAAGCATTACGGGTGCAAATACTCTTTTGGTTGGGGCAGATCGCAAAGCGAGCGTGCTCAAAAAGAATGGCAACGGTATCATGCTGAGCATGTCGGGTTCTTCCTCGGATATTAGCGGCGCTACGCACGTCAAGTACTGCGGTATCAGAGAGCTAGGGCTGCTGGGTAACAATACGACCGGCTTAATCTTGCAGCTCTATTACTGCGATAACCTGACCTTTCAGGATGTGTATATAAACGGGAACCTTGATGTTTGTATCGATACTGCCGAGTTCTGGGACTCACGTTTTGATAATATTGTCATCGAGAGTTGCGGCGGAGGCATAGGCACTACCACACCGAACGTGCAACTACGAAACAGCGCCGCTGGTGCGGGCTTCGGTTTTAGCTCTGATTCAGTCAACCAAATACATTTCAAATCATGCCGCTTCGAAGGCTTCACTGTCGGTGCCATATGGATATCCCAGGGGATCAATAATACGAATAACCCGAATGGTCTGTATTTCGTTGACTGCAAGATGGAGACACACTCTATACTTGGTGGCCCGTTCTTTAAGGTTAACGCCGGAACCTTTCAGATTCTGGTTGACGGGTTGTATGTATATGCCGGAGCTTTCGGTACCGGGTTCTCGACGAACCAGACACTTATTCACTGGGCGGCGACCTCAGCCTCGGTGCTGGAGAATGTGCATATAGCCAACGGTTCAATAAACACTGTCTGGATTGGGGTTAACGTCTATACCGATGTGGACACCGTGGTACGTAATGTAAGGGGCCACTATAATACCGTTCCAGGTAGTGCACATGTCTTTTTCAGCGGTGGCGCTGGAGACGTTACCTTCGAGAACTGCGTCGGTAGCATCGGCACCCAATACACCGGAACGCTGCCGGCTTTTTCCGGTAGCCAACCTTTACGCCAAATTGCTGGTGCAGTTAGCGATAGCTCATTTGCCCACACGCCGCTGAACGGTACGCTGGCGCTCGATACAACTGATACCCGTCTGTATGCTCGGATTAATGGGGGCTGGCAAAATATGCGAGCAGTCCGTTCTACTACTCTAACCGCTGTTGTTAACATCTACACCCCGAACGGTGATACGACAGATATAGCTATAATTTCAGGCCCTAGTGCTAACTTTACCGTGGCTGCTCCGACAGGTACTCCGATTGATGGCCAGACGCTGATACTTCGCATTGTCAGCGGTACGACTGGTTTTGCGCCGAGCTGGAATATGGCCTACATATCCAGCGGTATTTGCACCTTACCGACCGGTGCCCAGCCGGCTAATTTAACAACCACCTTCGGTTTTCAGTACAACGCCGCCAAGGCGGTCTGGGTACTGTTGGCATTGGATGCGACAGGGTACTAAAACGTGATTAGCTACGTAACCCAGACAACAAATACGTGGACTGGCAGCTCGGGTGGAACAACTACTATAGTACCAATTAATACCAGGCCCAGCGTAGGTAATATGCTCATCGCTGTCATCAAGTCAGGTGGGGCCGGTACCCTTACGTCTATAACCGATCCCGCGGGCAACAGCTGGGTGACCGACGCTTCCGCATTTGCTTCAGGCCCGGGCATCTATATTGCCCACACCCAGGTCTTAAATGCGTACGGGAGCACGGCCCACCTGACCCTTAATTGGAGCGCCAGTATCAATAACAACGGTATGATTACAATGGAGTTCTCTGGTCTGCCAAGCTCGGGTTTTGTGGTTGATCGGGCCGGTACCAACTCCTCGACTACTACCAATACGTCTTCTGTCTGTGCACTATCTGCATCTACTACCCGCCCAGCCGATCTGATTATTACTGGTGTAGCTATCGGTGGCGGTACGAGCGAGACCATTACATCTCCAGCCGGCTACACCAGGCAGGATACCAGCTCGATAACCGCGGATATGGATGTTGGCTACCAAATTGCTTCATCGACTGGTACGTTTAACAATAGTTGGTCCTGGACTGCTGGAGCAGCCTATGCGGCAGCCACAGTTGCATACCTGCCCAGTTCGGCACTGCCAAACACTGGCCGGGGGCAGTTTTTTCATTTTATGAAAGTGTAATGCGCCAAGAGATCACCTCACCTTACAAAGCCTTACAAAAAAGCAGAATATCGTAACGGAATGCATCATAACAACATTCGTTTGCCGTTTATGTGCATTTATAGTATTGTATATCAGACATAACCAGTGAACTTGTTAGCTGGTGTCGTTGCGTAACCATGGGTAGTAACCAGAAGGCAAAAATGGCTATTCGGGATAACCATACTATGGCTAAAATTCTCTACGCGTTAGTAGCTATCTTTTTATTTATCGGTATAGCCGTTTTTCTCAATTGGGCCAGAAATACTCAAACATTTGTAAACGCAACGACACACCAGCCTGAACGTTTAACCGAACTGTACTTCACCGACCCTACTACTCTGCCTCTTGTCACCAAGGCCGGACAGTCACTTTCGGTCGGCTTCACTATCAACAATCTTGAAGCAAAGGATATGGTATATACCTACCGCACCACTTTTGTAGATGCTCAAGGTAGCGGAACAGAACTGGGCCAGCACCAAGTGGCACTACCAAATGGTAAAACAGTCAGTCTAAGGGATACTATCACGGTACCGGTGACCACCGGCCGTAGTGAACTGAACGTGCAATTAATTGATATGCCAGAAGCTATTCATTTCTGGGTGGATGTAGAGAAATGAAGATTACTATTGTCATCCCTGCATATAACGAAGAAGATGGCATTGGCCCGACTCTAGACAGTATACCTATAGAAGCTCTACGAACGGCCGGTTATGAAGTTGAAAAGCTTGTTGTTGATAATGCTTCATCAGATCTTACAGCCAAAATTGCTCGTGCCCACGGAGCACGAGTTGTCTATCAACCAAAGCGAGGCTACGGGAATGCATATAAGGCAGGTTTTGAAAATGCTCAGGGTGACATTATTGCTACAGGTGACGCGGACACGACATATCCGTTTGATGCATTGCCCGAAATTTTGGCTAAGCTGCATGCTGAGGATCTGGATTTCATAACCACTAATCGTCTGAGCAAGCTCTACCCCCGCGCCATGCAGCCGACGCATATATTCGGGAACTACGTGCTGAGTCTGACAATGCGTATACTATTTCGCACACCGTTTAGAGATTCTCAATCAGGCATGTGGATATTCAGACGAACAGTATGGCAGCACCTTGAAGTCAAGCACAATGGTATGCCCTTCTCCCAAGAGATAAAGGTAGAGGCTTTTCTGAAAGGCTTTCGTTGTGCAGAAGTACCTATTGTCTACCGACAACGAGTTGGGGAGGTAAAATTATCGGTGGTCGATGCTTGGCGGACCATGTCTGAACTCTTCAAGAAGCGTCTATCGGCTAGCAATGCACGGCCTGAACTAGATACTGGGTCTGACTCCGCAGGTTGAGGACGCTATGACGGCTACTGCCACGCGAAAAAGATCCCGGAAGGTGCTCATCGTAAGTCACTATTACCCACCTCATCTAGGCGGAATAGAATATGTTGCCCAACATCAGGCGAAATATCTGGCCACCGCGGGGTGTACGGTGGCAGTGGTAACAAGTAGCGTCTCGCCTGGCGAGAAGAGCACGATAGCGGACGGCGTGCGAGTTATTAGGGTGAAAGCCTGGAATGGTTTGCAAAAGCAGGGTATCCCTTTCCCTGTATTTTCCCCCCGGCTTTTGGGGGTCCTGATTAAAGAAGCTAAGCAGGCTGACATTGTGCATATTCATGATGCATTTTACCTTTCCTCACTTGTAGCCCTGGTCGCTGCCAGACTATCTAAGAAACCCGTTGTTCTCACACAGCATGTGGCACTCATTCCCCATAGTAGTAAGTTGGTTAATCTTATTGAGAAGGCAGTATATGCTACGACCGGCGCAGGAGTCTTCCGTTTCAGTAGCCGCATACTGACATTGAACGATCGGGTAGAGGCCTTCCTGATCGCCCATAGGGTCAACTCCGCCAAAATTGTACAGTTGCCGAATGGTGTCGATACGGAGTTATTTCGCCCGGCAGCAGATCAAGAAAGGGATTCTATCCGTAAAAAGTATAGCTTGTCACAAGATAGGCCAATTGTCCTTTTCGTCGGGCGGTATGTGCCGAAAAAAGGTTTCGATCAGTTGCTTGCCTCCAGCAGTGAGTTATACCAGCTCGTTTTTGTAGGCGGTACGACAAAGCGTAAAAACAGCAATGATCTAGCGTTTCTAGGCGAACTACCTCAGCATAAGCTCGCCGAAGTATATCGGGCGGCCGACATATTCGCGCTGCCTTCCGAAGGAGAGGGCTTTCCGCTGAGCGTGCAGGAGGCTATGGCGTCGGGGCTACCGGTCGTCATGAAGGACGACGAAGGATATAAAAGGTATAACTTACAAAAGGGGCTTGTCTGGTTGCTTGAGGATCGTAGCCCTGTAGTCATCAAAGATGCATTGGCCTCAATTATTAAAGACGATAAGCGATATAAAGAAATGAGTGAATATTCGCTCGCCTATGCCAATAGCTATTTTGCTTGGCCGGGTGTTATCCGACGACTTAACAAGTTGTATGATGAAGTTATTAGCGAGGGGTAGGGTTGATCATGAAGCAAGTACTCATTACTACGAGCTGGGATGATGGGCATAAGCTTGATATGCGTCTTGCGGCATTGCTTCGGAAATATAATATAAAGGGTACATTTTATATCTCCCCGAGAGATAGAGAATTTGCAGCTCATGATCGTCTGCAGGATGAAGATATAAGAGCTATTAGTAAGGATTTTGAGATCGGGGCGCATACTATGACACATCCACGTTTGCCTCAGCTCTCCGATAGCCAGGCCAAAAGAGAGATCGTCGAATCAAAAAAGTATTTGGAGCATTTGACAAAATCCAAGCTTACCAGCTTTTGCTATCCGGGCGGCAATTACGAAGCACGACATGTGGCAATGGTTGGGGCGGCTGGCTTTACCTATGCACGTAGCATACGTCGACATTCATTTAATTTGAAAGGCTCGCTGCTTGAAGCAGATACAACAGTTAATACCTATAACCACTTTCAGGATTTGTGGAAGATCGCCCGCTTTGCCGGATTTAGCCCTGTAAAGACGATTCGCTACTTCCAGTGGGATAATCTCGCCAAAGCCATGTTTGATCGCGTGATAAAGGAAGGCGGCATATTCCATTTGTGGGGCCATTCCTGGGAGATAGATAAGCACAAAGACTGGGAAAAACTTGAAAATGTACTGCGATACATTGGGGGCCGGAAGCGAGCCCTATATGCTACTAATGGTGAGTTGCCGAACTATCGGCCAAAGCGGCTTCTTATAGCTGCTCCATACTTTCCACCACATGCAGGGGGCCAAGAATATTATGCATATAATATCGCCAAACAACTCAAAAGTAAGTATGGATGGTCAGTATGCGTCGCAACATCGGGTAGGCGGGGCCTACGTCCTGCAAAAACCGCCTACGCTGGGTTGACTGTTTATCGTCTTCCCTACTGGATCAAAATTTCAAATACTCCGTTTAGCCCGCTATGGCCATTACAACTACGGCGGATTATCAAGCATGAGAATGTGACAATTATTAACGCCCATGCGCCTGTACCGTTGTTTGCCGATGTGGCTATACGCATTGCTCGACGAACTCCGGTGGTTATTACGTATCATATGCTTAGTATGAAGAAGCACAAACTAAAAACTGACTGGCTGATCGGGCTCTATGAGCACCATGTACTACCTATGACCCTTAGAAGCGCGGTACGCATCATTTGCCCCTCGGACATCGTGCGGGAATCTCTGAAAGCTTTTAAAGATAAGTCGCGGACTATCAGCCCCGGGGTCGATATTGATCAGTTTTCACCTGCTAAGGACTTGCCTCAGTATACTGTTCTGTATGTGGGCAGCTTGAGGCGCTCGGACAATCATAAAGGAGTTTCCTATTTGCTAAGAGCAATGGCTGAGATCATAAAAACGCATCCTAAGACGAAGCTTCATCTGGTTGGTGCCGACGACGGCCAGGCCTATTTCAAGAATTTGGCCAACAGGATTGGGCTTTCTGGGCATGTCCATTTTCATGGCGTCAAGCATGGCAACGGGCTAGCAGCGGTCTACCGTCAGGCTTCGGTTTTTGTGCTACCTTCTCTCAACGAATCATTTGGCATGGTGGTCTTGGAAGCCATGGCTTCTGGGTTACCGGTGATCGGCACGAAGGTCGGTGGCCTGCCCAACGTTATTGATGAAGGCCGTACCGGCTATCTGATAGCTCCGGCTGAAAGTCGTGTTTTAACCGAGAAAATAATCTATCTGCTAGATCATCCTAAAAAGGCGCGACAGTTAGGCAGGGCGGGCCGCAACAAGGCGGAGCGGCACTTAAGCTGGCATTTGCAGGCAGATAAGACAGATCGGTTGCTTCAGGAGGCTCTTGAAACCACCGGGGGTAGGTCATGAAGATTTTGATCGTTAGCCCTTACTTCTATCCGTCGGTCGGCGGTGTGCAGACTTATGTGATGAACCTGGCCCAGGGCCTGAAAAAGAGCGGGCATGATGTAGTAGTTGTCAGTACAGCTGCGAAGCCCGGCACGCGGCGGATAGAGCGTGAAGAGATTCTAGGTCTGCAGGTTATTCGTCTGCCCTGGAAGCGTAAGGTTTCTAACACGCCGATGGATTTTAGGTGGTACTACATTCTAAAGCGGATTATAAAGGAAGAGCAACCTGATGTGGTAAATGCCCATACTCCGGTACCATTTCTTGCCGATATGGCTGCACGGGCCAGTAAGGGTACGACCTTCGTGCTCACTAACCACGCTGCTACACTGTATAAAAAAGATGCACCATTCGCTAATATGGTTATCCGGGTTTATGAGGCATTGCTTGGTAAGAAAACCTTTAAAATGGCTCAAAAAGTAGTCACTGTTTCCGACTACGTCAAGTCACAATTCTCGGAGAAGGTCGCTCAAAAAACGGAGGTCATATATAACGCCATTGACATCGAAAGCACAAAGCAGGCCGTATCTGATAATAGTAATCATCGAATTATTTTCATCTCCACGCTTGACCATACTCATGCCTGGAAAGGGCTTGGCTATCTGATCGAAGCAGTTGCTATTGCTCAAAAAGTCTTACCAGATATTGAACTGCTGGTCGCCGGTGATGGTGACATGCGGGCCGAGTATGAGGCCCAGGCCCAGCAACTCGGCATTACTCGCTTGGTTCGCTTTGTTGGCATGGTGACCGGAAGACAAAAGCTGGATCTTTTAGCCTCCGCCTCCTCCGCCGTTTTGTACCCCGATACAGCTAACGACGCTCTGCCAACCGTACTTTTGGAGGCCTGGGGGGCAGCCTTGCCAGTAATCGTCGCCGATCTCCCGCCACTGAATACGCTTGTCGAAGATAAGATAACAGGGCTGCTGGCGGCACCGGCCGATCCGCAGCAATTGGCCAAGAAAATAATTGAACTATTTCGCAGCAAATCGCTGCGCCGGCAGCTATCGCGAAACAGTTTAACTGAGGTGCATAGGAAATACTCGACCACCACCATGGTTCATAATACTGCAGAGCTGTTCGCAAGGTTGAGTACACCTATGGTGATACAGGTGGCGCCCTATTATCCGAGCCACCTGGGTGGTATGGAGCGGGTTGCCCAATCATTGTCCGAAAATCTGGCCGAACGTGGGTTTGATATACAAGTGCTGACTTCGGACATAGCTATAGCTTCGGCGGATAGCGATCACCTTAGAGTAACACGCTTTAAGGCGTTCGAATTCGCCCACACGCCCTTCGCACCTGGCTTCATACCAGCTATCTTCCGCATCCCGAAACGTTCGATTATTCATCTGCATCTTACTCAAGCCTTTTATCCCGAACTGGTACTGTTGGTCTCCAAGTTGCGGGGTATCCCCTACATCGTGCACTTTCACCTAGATTTGCAGCCTTCAGGCCCCTTGGGCTGGCTCTTTAAAGTTTACAAAGCCTCGGTAATCAGGATGGTGATCAGACATGCAGCCAGTGTAGTCGTATTCTCCAGGGATCAGCGAGCTTTTGTTTGTGAGATGTATAATTTGCCTGAAGAGCGGATTGCCATTATCCCCAATGGTGTCGGCCAGGAGTATTTTCTTCACCCCAGACGTTACGTCAAAGGACCACGAAAGCTGCTATATGTTGGACGCCTGTCTCCTCAGAAGCGCGTACAGCTACTTATCCGAGCCATGTCATTGCTCAGGACTAAAGCCGAACTGACCATTGTAGGCGATGGTGAAGACGGCGCAGAGCTGAAAGCGTTGGCGGCAGAATTAAGGCTTACTAACGTCAGATTTGTCGGTGCTAAGACGCCGGCCAAATTACTGGAATACTACAAACAGGCCGACGTATTTGTGTTGGCCTCGGAGCGCGAAGGCATGCCCCTGGTTCTGCTAGAGGCTATGGCAGCCGGGCTACCTATTGTTGGTGCTAACGTGATTGGTATTCGTGAACTTATTCGTGGTGTTGGTGAACTTGTTCACGGCGACAGTGGGCGGGCCTTTGCCGACAAGCTGGATGCGCTGCTGCCGGACTCTAAGAAGTTACATAGACTTTCGGTAGCCAGCTTCGAAACGGCTAAGCAATATTCATGGCAGCAGCTGACCGACGGCTTTAGTACACTCTACAAGAAGGTTCGGCAAGCCCAGATTGTAACTACACAGCGGCTACGGCTACTGGCTGCCACGACATTGGTGTGGACCTCTTTCCTGCTCTTAGGCTCGCGCTACGATAATACGCTGGGGCTTCTGAATATAGTCGGTTTTTTGGCACTGATTATAGTACCGGGGCTTTTAACCCATCTAAGCCTGAATGTCGGTCGGCGGCTGCCGTTTTGGTATCGGTTGGGGCAAATAGTTGGCCTAAGTGTACTGGAATTGATGGTTTGGACGCTTGCCTGCAACGCAATCTTGCCCTACTTAGGGGTGGGCAGGCCGCTTGCTCGGACACCGCTCTTATGGGAGTTGAGCGCCATGTATGGGCTTATAGCCTCTTGGAGTTGGTACCGGCTTAGAATCTACAACCCACAGCTGCACTGGCGATATCTGGTGCCTAGCAAACTGGACATTGCAGCACTATTGGTGCCAGTCAGTCTGATCGTCTTGAGCGCCATAGGGTCTACCAGTCTGAATAATGGTGGTACCGATGGCTTTACGCTTGCCATGTTGCTGCTTATGGCAGGATATATGGGGGCGCTGCTGTTGTTTCGCAAGCGCCTTCAGGATAACACCATCGCTTGGGCAATTTTTATGATGAGTCTGGCGCTGCTTTTGATGACCTCGTTGAGGGGCTGGTATGTCACCGGCCACGATATTCAGCGTGAGTACCGGGTATTCCAAATTGCCAAGGCTCAGGGTATATGGAACATCGGCGCGTTCCGTGATCCCTACAATGCCTGTCTTAGTATCACCATACTGCCAACGATATTATCAAACTTACTGCACGTTCGTGATCCCTACGTCTATAAGGTTTTCTTTCAGCTGATATTTGCTACAGTGCCGGTCTTGGTCTATCTTTTTATGCGTCGGTACTTGTCTAAAGCCAAAGCCTTTATAGCTACCATTTATTTCATATCTTTCCCGACCTTCTTCACCGACATGCCATTTCTGAATCGCCAGGAAATTGCCTTTTTGTTCCTGATCTTGATGTTGTTGGTCGTGTTCGACGGCAGGATTGCAATAAGAAAGCGTCAGTGGTTGTTTATTGTCTTTGCACTGGGTATGGTGCTGTCACATTACTCAACTACGTATTCGGTTGTCTCGATATTGCTGTTTCTAGGCTTTGCTCGTCTAATACTGTACCCGATTGTCCCAAAGTTGAGGCAATGGCGGCGACTCAGGCAATCCAGCATTGAGGGTCTCGGAGAAAGTAGCCAGCTCGCAAAGCCCAACATAACCATACCAATGATCATCTTGGTGTCGTTGCTATGCTTTACATGGAATACGGTGCTCACCAATACGTCTAATGCTGCCTCGTCGCTTATCGGGCAGACAATAAGTAGTTTTACTACTGGGCTTAAAGAAGATGCCCGCTCTGCTGATGTACTCTACAGTATTTTTTACTCCGGTTCGATTAATCCACAGAAAGAATTGCGGGAATATCAACAATCAGTGGTCAACAAGGCCCGTTCTCGCGCTGCCGGGGGGGTATTTTATTCGAACAATACCATTCATCAGTATCCGGTCCAGGTAGCTCCTCAGACTATATTGCCACTTACAGATCTCGGCCGACATATCCAGAAATACGGTATCAATGTCAAGACAGTTGATATCATGCTCAAGCAAGCCTGGGCTAGGCTACTACAGGTTTTCGTGGTAGTGGGGCTTATATTCACCGCATTTAAAAAGAAATTCAATAAATCTCTGGAACCTGAATTCTTCCTACTGACGGCTGGGTGCGCGGTATTCGTGTTTGCCCAAGTCGTTCTGCCCTATCTGTCAATCGCCTATGGGCTGCTCAGAGCTTTCCAGCAATCACTGATGATCCTGGGGTTATTCGTAATGGTTGGTACTTTCGCTTTAAGTGCCTGGCTTAGACCCCACATACTTAGAAATATGGCTCCGGCAGCACTGGCTCTCTTATTTTTCCTAGCCTCCACCAGCGCCATCTCCCAGCTGCTCGGGGGCTATCAGCCGGAACTGCAACTCAACAATAGTGGTCAATATTATGATGTGTACTATATGCATACAACAGAGGTTACGGCCATAAACTGGCTGTCAGGACTTGTACACGGCAATGGTTCTAGCGTCCAGGCAGAAGTCCAAACTGACCGCTATGCTTTCCGAGAAGTAACATCACTGACGAACCTGTCACCCAGGGACGATATTACCCCAGGTCTTATAAGGCAGAAATCGTACGTCTATCTGGGCTACACCGACAGCACCAAGCATCAGGCAACCTTCTTATATAACGGCGACTTGGTTACCTACACGTATCCTATTCAGTTTCTCGACAACAATAAAAACCTGATCTATAACAACGGCGGAGCTCGGGTTTATCAGTAAGTATTTGGCCTTAGCTTAGGCGACGGCACTCGAACCAAGCTGCCACAAATCGATCAACGGGAAATACTATTTTACGGGCTGTAGCTCAGTATATAGATCTAGATATGCGTCTATAGTTGCATCCCAGCTATATTTCTTGGCTTCTTCGAAAGACCCGTTGGCCAGCTTCTGATATAACTTTTTTTCAACTATGAGTCGGTGGAATGCGTTTGCAAAGCTCTCCTTGGCCAGATCTACCAGAATGCCGCTCTTGCCATCTTTCACGACCGTACGCACACCTAAAATATTGCTTGTTATCATGGGGAGGCCTTTAGCCATGGCCTCGAGCAGCGTCTGAGGGAAGGACTCATGTGTTGAGCTCATGACGAAGGCATCGGCATCTTCAAAGTATTCTTCGACCTTTCTACCGGTTACGAATCCATTCAGACTGACGTATTTTTGAAGCGATAGCTCCTTTATCTTATCTCTGACTGTCGGCATTCCCTCGCCGTCCCCGACTATATTCAGATGGACTGGCAGTGCATATGTATCAAGGAAGTAGCGTAGCGACTCGAGTAGTAGCGGCACGTTTTTCTGCCCAGCAATCCTGCCCTCGAACAATAGCCTGAAAGGTTTATGGAAGTCCTTCCGAGGTGCTTTCACTGGAACAAAATCAGTCGCATTGGGGATAATACGAAATTTTTTAGGATCAACGTGATACTTCTCGGAAATGTGGACCACATCGTCCTCGGTGAGCACAATTATCCTCGCCGCATGCTTATATACCCACCTAAGCGCTGACTTCTGGTAGTAACTTAGCAACTTATCTCTGAGCTTACTGTGGCCAGTCGAATCGAGCGGTACCCTCGCAATGTATGATATACCCCTGAGTTTGCAGATAAATGCCGTAATTTCTGGACAGAAGGCTATGGCCGTCTCAACCTGTACGATACTGTCTTTGGGGATCTTCATAAGGGAAAATGGCAAGGAAAATATAATCGGCGTGCGCGCGATTTCTTTGCTTTTGAGATAACGCACAGTTAGGTTGTTGTCTTCAACAACGTGCGGGTAGGTTTTCTCACTTGAGGTTAGGGTTTCTACTGTCCAATCCCTTTTAGTGAGTCGCTCTGCCCGATCCCTGGCGCGCATTTCCATGCCACCTACGTGCGGGGGGTTATATAGGGCGACTACTTGTACCAGATGCCTCACAATATAGCCTCCTGAACTTTGGACTTATGCCCCAACAGAAGCACTAATAGACCAGCCAAGCCGGCAGTTATCTGCCCCATCGCCCAGGCATAACCGATCCACTTAAGACCTCTGTCTACCCACAGCGTTGCAAAGCCGGAAATAGTAAGGAGATAGATAATATTAACAACTATTAGGGAGTAGACCTGCTTGTTGATGCGAAGTAGTACTGTCACGATTGTATAAATGGCCACTGCCGGAGCAGCCAGAGCGAGTACGGTTAGCAGGCTCGAAGCCTTGCTGCCATAATTCTTGCCGTAGGTGCCAAGTATTAGGTGAGCCCCGAAGTATAGTATGATTGTCCCCGGCACCATTATACCCGCAACTACGGCGCTGGAGCGCTTTACTAGTTCCCGTAGTGTTTGGTTGGCATATGAGCCTTCAGCAAAAAGTGACTGTGATACGGCATATACCACTGTATAGAGTAGATTGGCGACCATAAACGCTAGATAATAGTAGCCGGCCGCGGCTGCTCCCAAATGATTGATCACGACCAGTGGTAATACCAGGGTTGGTGCAATGTTAAGAAGATTGCCAACGTAATTCGAAAAAGAATAATGGAGTACTTTTCTAAGTGTAGAGGTCCGTATTTTGAATTCCGGTCTATAGTTAAACCTAAGCGTCAAGAAGAGGATACTTAGGGCCATAGCAACTGATGCCGCCGAGCCGGAAGCGGCAAATACCCCATAGGCGCCCAACCCAACCAACAAGAAAGGTAGCGCTAACTTGATGCTACTCATAATAATACCGTCGATCAGCAGATTATATTTTGCCGCCCGGTAGGCTATGAAAATGCTGTCGGTGAGTAGATTTATGGCCGCTAACGCGGCCATAATCACGAAACCGATTGCGTACCACGGATTGTGATGCACAATGCCAAGTTTCGGAGCGATGTATGGTATGAGTAGAATATAGCCAGTCGAGACCAGCGCAGCCATAATAATCGACAGCAGTAAGCCGGTATTTATTTCATTGCTTCTGTCTTTAGAGGTTGGTAGAAATCTAATGAACGTGCTGTTAAAACCCAAGAGTGCGATATAGGAGATCAGATTCATTGCCGAGATCAATGTTGTGGCAACCCCGATCTGGGAAGGCGTAAACAACCGAGCGTTGATCAGCCAAAACACGAAGCCCAATAGTGCCATAATGCCTGTGGATACCATTAAGTAAATCGAATTTCTGAACAAGGTATCTTGACGCAGGGCCAGTAGCTTTTGCTTCACACAATCTCCCTGGTTTATGAAATTTAGCTTATTTTTATTATATAAGCTTTCTTTTTGTTTTGCTACCTCTTATAATGGCAGTATATCCTTACGAAACACAAATGCAATGATGTACAAACAAAGACTCATGACGTTGGGGCGGCGTAGCGGGTTATGGCCGTTCCGGCCTACACCAGGCCTTCTTGCCATGGCGCTTACCTTTTTGCTTGCTGTAGCAGCCGCGGCAAATATAGTTGTGAACAGTGGGTCTTCTGTGGCAAACCAGAAAACAAGTACCACCCATGCTTCGCCGGTAAGACGGGCAGCATTTGGCATGTCGTTCGGCGGCACGCTCCAGTATCTATCTAGCTCTGAGTTGGCATCCGAACTTGCCGATGTAGCCCACCTCGGTTTTACCTGGATTCGTTTTGACATACAGTGGGAGACAGTACAGGCTGACGGTCCGAACGGTTATGACTGGTCAGCGTATGATGGTATCGTCGATACGGCCTCACGATACAAGCTTCACGTCCTTCCTACGCTTGCCTACGCTCCTCAGTGGGCGAGGCTGGCGAACTGTGATAGCACGGATAAGTGCGCGCCTGCAGATCCGGCACAGTTTGCCTCTTTTGCACAAGCAGCAGTACTTCACTTCAAACCTCAAGGAGTGCACGACTGGGAGATATGGAACGAACCTAACCTTATGGGGTTTTGGCGGCCAGCGCCGGATCCAAGGGCTTACGCGGCACTTCTAAAGGCGGTCTATCCGGCTATAAGGTCGGTAGAGCCCCAGGCGACGGTTATAAGCGGCGGCCTCGGAGTAATGGATCAGTTTTCGCAAAGTATTGCCGCTCCAGCCTTTCTCGCCGATGTCTACAAGTATGGTGCCGGGCCCTACTTTAATGCCGTTGGCTATCATCCATACTCCTTTCCTGCCCTGCCAGACCAGACAGCAGGCTGGAGCGGTTGGTCGATGATCGACAATACACAAGATAGTCTACGGAATATTATGATCACGAACGGTGATAGTAAAAAACTTCTCTGGCTCACCGAATACGGTGCTCCTACTAACGGTCCAGGTGCAGAAGCAACCCAGAAAGGATACAACACCAATACTTCTCCAGATCATGTCGATGAGGCGCTCCAAGCTATTATGGCTCAGCAGGCGGTTGCTTATGTGCGGTCATCTTCCTGGTTAGGGCCATTGTTCTGGTATACCTACAAAGACAGTGGGGCAGATCCCTCTACCAATGAGAAATTTTTCGGGCTTTTGCAAAGTGACGGAAGCAAGAAGCCAGCATATTACACATTTGAACAAATACTTAGATAAAACAACCCGGGCTCCGAGTGAGTAGCATCTGCTTTCGGAGTATATCCGTCAATGTACTATTCATAAGATTTTGATCTGGGTCACAAGTGTGGCAGGGGTTATATGCTACATTCTTTGCATATGAACAAACGCTTTCTCTATTCGATTTTGGTTTCCGGTGCTGCCCTTGGCCTTATCGCCTCTTTTCTGGAGATGGTCGAATATGTTATCCTGCTGAAAAATCCCCACGCAGTGCTTACCTGTAATATTAACGGTGTTTTTAGCTGCTCTAATGTTCTCAATGCCTGGCAGAGTTCGATATTCGGCTTTCCGAATGCGTTGATGTGTATAACGTTTTTCACGCTGCTTCTGGGTGCTGGTTTAGCGGGTGTCAGCGGCAGCACGATAGCACGCCGGCTACGTCTGACGCTGCAAGGGCTGGCCTTATTCTTCGTTTGTTTTGGCTCGTGGTTTCTCTGGCAAAGCACCTACCACATTCATACGCTCTGCATTCTTTGTCTATTTTGTTTCGCGGGGCTGCTTATGATCAACTGGAGTTTGCTGCGACTTAATGAAGCTGATCTGCGAGTTGGTAAAACTGGTCAGCACATATTACACCGGATCATACAGTCAGGAGCAGATACGTTTTGGTGGTTCCTATTAGGAATGGTGCTGGCATTTATGATGCTCGTACACTTCCGGTAGACAAATCGGATGATCACCGTCTGCTGAGTTTTACTTAAACGCCAAATTCGTAGAAGTTGCCATTCAGGTCACCTAAGAATATTCTGCCGCGGGCTACGGCTGCCGGTGCGTCGAATACTGAACCTGCTCCTGGAGGAGTAACCTGTCGTATTTCATTGCCGTTTGCGGTATTGATAAGATCAAGATTATTGCCCTCTGGCACTATGAGTACACCCTGAAGTAGTGTTGGTGTCGCAACAACCGCATGAGCAAACCCATGTTGCCATATGATTGCCCCATTGGCCGGATTCATGGCTACGATCGTTGATTTATAGCTTACGCCATTAACCGTAGTGCTGCCGGTACCCTGATATAGTACCTTGCCATCAGTTGCGGACGATGAAATAGTCCCATTGCCACAATCAGGGCAAGTACCACCTTGGCCTAAGACCTTATCTGTTATTGGGCCTGCTGATAGTGCATCACGCTTAAATATGTAATAACGTCCATTCTTATTGCCGCCTGACACTAATTGTGTCGATACGCCGTTAATCGTGGCAGTTGTGAGTGCCGGTGAAACACCGAAATCACTATCGATACCCTGTTCTGATGACGGTATTCGCCATGAGCCTAGTATATTAAGGTTCAGATCAAGCTCTACGATTGCCAGGGCGTTTGGTTCTACGTAGGGTTGCCCGTTTACCTTGCATGAATTATCTTGGGTGCCGGTTGAGATATAGATCTTATTGTTGGTTTGATCAATAGTCGGTGATGCCCATTCACCTGCTCCAACACAACCATCCGGTACGAGTTTGGCTACTGCCTGCATCGCCCCTGTCCGCCAGTTCAATTTAAATTCTTTGCCTTGCACGAGTGGGCAGTCACCATATGATGCTAGCCCGACAAATACACTTCCGTCGTATTCGGCAGGTGAGTCCCAAAGCAGACCTCCGGTTGTTGGATCAGTCAACTGAGTCCTCCATAAGACGTTGCCGTTGCTTGCGTAAAGCGCATACATAAATCCATCCGCACCGGTTATATAGACGATGGGGGTTCCGACACCATTGACACTTATTGTTCTGACACTTGGGCTACTGACAACACCGAGACTTTTTGGACTACAGCTATTGGCTGCTGGGGGTGTCATAACTCCTAAATTTTTACTCCACAGAACAGTACCATTGATATTTTTTGCATAAAAATTGCCTGACCAGTCACCATAGTACATGACGTTGTTAACAACAGCAGGTTGATCTGAAATAACGGCTCCTGGCGCTGCCGGAGCAATGTCTAGAATTTGCTTGAGATTAGCTGCTGAGCTGGCATTGATGATTGTCTCTTGGTTGTTGTAGCTGCTACGAGTTGCTCCATACTTATATGTTGGCCAGTCATCGGTTGCGTTGGGTGGTGGTGTCGTGCCTTGGGAATAACAGTTGTAAGTATATACATTACCGGGCACTGATTCAGCGGCATACGCCCCAGTAATGTTATATTGCCAAACACAGGCTGCATTCATGTCGATGGGCTGACCATTTCCGGTACAACTCCATACCTGTCCGTTTAAGTAAGAATAGGGACCTTCATTGATGGCGCTGCAGTACTGATCTAAGCTCATCCCTCCTAAATCGGTTGGCGGTGTTGTGTTTGAAAAGCATTCATACGAATACGGATCATTTGGTCTGGTCTCGGAAGCATACGCCCCAGTAATGTTATATTGCCAAACACAGGCTGCATTCATGTCGATGGGCTGATTGTTGTTACTGCAATCCCAAACAGCACCATTTAATGTGGCACTGCCTTGTGACTGGCTCGTGCAATAACCAGATAGATTCATGCCCCCTAGAGGTGTTGGTGAGCTAGCATTGACCGTTTTTGCAAATACTGCAGCAGCCCCTACCAGTACGGCCAAAGCAAGTGGTAATCCAAATAGTAGTATCCGTTTCATGTAATAACCTAACCTTGTAATAATTGATATTATCTTAGACTGTATCAGAGATTAACAGTAACGCAAGATAAAATGTGAAATTTAACAAAGATGTGTCCGAATTCACTGCTCATCGAAGGGCCGTCAGCCCTTCGAGGTCATTTTGGGTGTACAACCCATTGGTGCCATCTGGCGAAAACCCAAAGGAGCTATCAGGATTTTGAGACCAATTCCATATTAGCCAACCGCTGTATCCGTCTTTGTTGATAGCCTGTAAGGAGTCACTAAGGACTGGCAGTGGTGGCTGATTAAATGGTTGATACGCCTTGGATATGCCGATTTCGCTGACAACGGCCGGTTTCTTAATGCTGCTGGCGATCTGTTTGTACTTGGTTATTGCTTGCAGCTCTTGCGGGTAAGAAGTATATGACGCGATGCCGGGATCCTGTGGGTAGATATGCATTGAGCAGAAATCAAGGTATTGGCTAGCACAGATGGTGCTCTCGCCGCTGTCGGCTGTGGGTTTATCCAGACTAATAGTTACCAGATGATTGGAGTCTTTCTGTTTTATATACCGCGCAATTTGATTCGCCCAGGTGGCAATTGGTGCCGTATTGCCGTTGTCAGTGCGTGGCTCATTCATAATATCCCAAGCGGCGATGGTCGGATCGTTACTATACTCGATACCACGCAGATGGTTATTGCGTGACAGTATATGGTTTAGGTAATTCTCATAGAGTGCAATGATAGTCGGATTGGTAAAGAATTGGTCGTGAGCATTGTCCAAGCCGACCCATGAAACATATTGGTTTGCTCCGCCGTAGTCGTTGAAGTTGTTGACGAGTGTTGGCATCACTCGTATACGATAGTTATATGCCTGCGCTAAAATGTAGTCCGTTTTTTCGAGACTTTTCTCATTCAAAATACCAGCACTCGGCTGAAACCCGTTAGCAATGCCATCCCCAAAAAGCCAGAAACGTACTGTATTGACGTGGGCCTGCTGTAGCGCTTTAAACGTGTCAGCAATTTGCGCATTGCTCTGATAGGCGAGATCGTAGGAGTTAACGCCTCGTATTTGGAAGGTGGTGTCGTTGAATTCCAGTTGGTTGTGCGCTATACCTATGAACTGATCATATGGCGCCAATCGCATATATAAGTTGGCATGTTGCCCGGCATATACTAATTTGTAAGATCGTAAGAATACGCTTCTCTCTTTGGTTACCAAACTGTTATATACTGGATCGCCGAAATTACCGTTGGCAGTTACTACCCATTTTGCATACAAGGTTGGGTCAGCAATTGCTGCCTGCCATTCCCTGCTCACTCCTTCATGGATGTATTGTTTGAGATTAAGCCCACTTTCAAACATCACGCCGTTAAAAACTGAACTGGACATGACAACCCGATCATTTTTGGCAACGTCAGCCTTAATCGCTGCAGCGATATCCTGATTCAGAAAAGCACTACTGCCGATAGTCCCATCTTTGACAGTAATCAGCCCTCCTCCGACTAATAGCCCAAATTGCAAGAATACCAACGGGATCAGAAGCAGCCTAAACGACGGCCGTAATTTTGCGGCTAACAATCCGAAGCCAACTGCTACGAAAGGAAGGGCGGTTATACCGTAGCGTACATTAAAATACTCACCAGCCAACGTATGCGATGGGGCCCAGTGCAGCTCGGGGATGTTCAGGATAGAAAAGCCTATGAAGAGGGCGATAATATTGAACGCGATAGCGGCAAGCAGTAGGTTGGCGATTAACAGTCGCATCTTTATCGGCAATGTGTTCGTTCTAATAAGATATAATGCCCAGCCGGCAATGCCGGCCAAGGTAACGAATACCCCAATATTAAGGAGAGCATCAAGGCCAAAGGCCTTTGATGAGATAAGTAGGTTGTTTTTGGTAATAAGACCACTTCGTGCCTGAATAACAGCTTGCTGAGCATGTGCTGAATATGGCCCAGTGAACGAGTACAGAATATTCCCAAAAATTAGATAATTCCATAAGAACCATAAAAGCATGGCTATCAGAGCCGGGGTTAAAAATAGAGTAAGAGTTCCAATAACCTTCTTGATCGCCTGCTTGTAGACTATTAGCTCTGCCCCGAGCAGAACGAGCGTATCTATGCCGGCGATGAACCAGCCATCATAGCGCGTCAGAACTTGTAGAGCCAATAGAACAGCGGCAAGTGCTAGAAATTTTGGATCACGCGTTTTAAGGTAACGTATGAGGTAGCATGTCCCAGTAATCATTAGGGCTAAGAACAGTGGCTCAGTTAGGGGTGTAGATTGTAAATACAGCAGGTTTGGGTTTAGCCCAAAGGCTAACGCACCGAGTCCTGCGGCGAGCTGGTTACTGGTAAGCTCTCGTATGATTTTAAAGACGTAGACAGTCGCCACTACATAGGACGCCATCGATATGAAGCTACCGGCAAAACCACTATGCCAAGCCCAGGTATTCCATATGAGCGGTAGGCTGAAGAGTTGATTGAGGGGCAACCAAACACTACCAAGCTGTGCCAGCCCCGGCTGCAGGTTATCGACTACCATTCGTGCAATATCCAGGCGCGACATTGCATCGCTATAAGTGGTAACCAAATGATGCGCGTAGGTTACAACCCAAGCAATAATGCTGCTGGCAATGATTGCACCCACCCCGATAGATAGTTGACGTTTGCGGGTCATTCTGCCTCTACATTCGCTAGGGAGTGAGTATCATCGATCTCCAGTCGCATGTGAGCGAGGTGGAGACCATGGATTGTTTTTTGCCAGTGGAATGGTTTGGTTATGAACTCTTTAATTGCTTTGGGTGTAGCTATGCTGATCATCAGCCAGTAGAACGGCACCAACAGTGCGGCTATTATAAGTTCGCTGTGATTACGCTTTGCCGCCCCTAGCATATACATATAAAGATACAAGAAGTTGCCGACAATCAGGGCAATAATTCCGATATAGAGGACTACCGGGCTATACAATGAATGTATGTAGCTACCGACCTTATGATCAAAAAGGAAATAGCTTATGGTCAACAGCCATAGAATTGGGTTTATCAAAGATGACAGCACCTTGCCGCCGATAATTAAATGGAAGATTGAAAAGTTACGGCGGCTTTGTTTGATAGTCATTTTCCTCGTATGCACGAAGTATGTTTGAATATAACCCTTAATCCAACGCGATCGTTGGCGAATCCAATTCCGATAATGACTATTTGCTTCCTCCATTGTGACTGAATCGAGCATCAGTGTGGAATAACCATTTTTCGCCAAACGAATACCGAGATCAGCATCTTCAGTGACATTGAATGGATCCCAGCCGCCGAATTTGCGCAAATCCGATGTTCTAAAATGATTTGATGTCCCGCCGAGTGGGATAGGTGCGTTGATTGATTGCAACCCTGGTAGGATAAGATCAAACCACAGGGAATACTCGAGAGTAAATAAGCGCGTTAAGATGTTTTGATCCCAGTTATAGTAATTGAGCTTAGCCTGTATGCAACCAATCTTGCTATCTGAGCGCTTAAAAACAACAACCGATTTTTTCAGTTGCAGTGGATCAGGGATATCCTCAGCATCATAAATAACTGCGTATTCACCTTTTGCTAAACTGAGCCCATAGTTACAAGCCTTAGGTTTTGTTTTGGGCATAGAGTCCGGTACGACAACGATTTTGAAATAATGCGGTAATTGCATGTCCCGGGCTGCCGCAATCGTATCTATATCATCGGATTCCAGAAGTAGCATCACTTCTAATTTATTTTTGGGATATTCCAACTTGGTCATAGCACTCACAAACTGCGAAAGAATGGCCGATTCCTTATACAGCGGGCAAAAGATTGTATATACAGGCCAGGACTGGCGTGACGCAATTTCATCTTCGGTGACAGCCTCAGCGCCAATGCCGTAGTAGCTCCTAGTCACCATTATTAGACTCAGCACCAAGTCGCCTAGGTACAGAGTTGTGAGGGCTGCTATGGCAATCACGAATACTGCATGAAAGTCGAAGATAAGTCCGATAATTATGGCCAAAGCGAAAAATACCCCGATAATGGATTGACGGGTAGAAAAACGGTGGACAGCAGTCTCGTGAATATTTAGCTGGTTATATGGTTCATAGGCTTTACCCCTGTAGTGAAAGCCATCCCTAGGACTATCGGTTTTATTGAAGGGTATGTAATTGGGCGGGTTAAATCTAAGGCGCATAGTTTCTTTACCAATTTGGTAACTTGCTGATAGAACCCTTAGCTTTGTTTTGCCGGCGGTTCTTACGCCAAAATCGATATTAACTTCACCAATTTTGTAGCCAGCATTTTTCGCCTTAAGCAAAAATTCCAAGTCAAAGGTCCAAGGCTTGGAATCAACAGCAATTCGTTGCAGGATATCGGCGCGGAATACCTTAAGCCCGGACTGGATATCCATGCGCATATTCCACAGCAATCGTCCAAAGATAATTCGAAATGAGTAGCTTGCTATGCGTCGCAACTTACTATCATCATGAAGCGACTTACGGTTGGCAACCATGACATCATATGTGCCATCCATTAAAGGTTTGAGCATAGCCGGTATGTAGCGCGGATTGTACTGCAAATCCCCGTCAATCATGGCGATATACTGCCCGTGAATATGCCCAAACCCTTCAATTAATGATTGAGCTTTCCCGTGAACGCCCTCTTTAGCGTAGAGCTGCACAGGGGATGTTCCCATTAAAGCGCGAATTCGCTCGACGGTTTTGTCTTCTGAGTGATCATCAACAAAAATTATCTCGTATGTGATAGCACTCATAGCGAGCGCATTATGGATTGCCTGAACCAGAGGAACGATATTATCTTCCTCGTTGTATACAGGCACTACAATCGATAATACGGGTCTACTGTCCCGACTCTCTGACATAGTAACTTACGACTACTTCGTTGTTATAAATGATTCGATCTAATATTAACATAATTCACATAGACTATACAATAAGTAAAACTCCTGTTGATGTAGATATGTATCCGCTTGGCATATCCATCAGTACCATCCCACAAGCCTTGATCTGAGCCGCAGGGTGGTGTAATCGGCTACGGCGTCCTTATGTGCCGGATAATATCCGTTAAGGTCAGAATGCCGAAAGCTATGCGACTACTCTACCTCATAACAGGCTACAGACATTAACGTAGCCTTATGCTAATGTTTATTATAGCGTATACTCTTCTTCTGCGGCGCGAAACAAACATATCAAAGGGAGTAGAACACAAAAAATGAAACGGCACAGAAGCATATTTTTTATCGTACTAGTTTTTGTAGTTTTTCAACTTATTCCTATCTGTGGAAATTCCGCTGAGGCTCAAGGTTCCTCCTTTATTAGTCAACAAAGTAATAAACTTTACTATGAGGGTCAGGTCTATCGGTTTACAGGGATTAATGCCTACGAGCTGGCTAGCGACCATGGGGGTAATAGTGGTTGTGGGTCGACATTCACCGATCAACAATTAAATGATTTTTTTAGTTCATTACAGCCATACTCTATGGTGAGAATGTGGGCTTTTCAGGGTTCGATGGCAGTAAATGTAAACACGCGGCAAATTGATTGGACGTATCTTGACCGAGTTGTAAATGCCGCAAGCGCTCATAATATTAAATTGATTCTGACACTAAGCGATCAGGGCGGAGTATGCGATGATAACTATTGGCATGGGCTGGCTTGGTACCAGGGGGGTTATACGGCTGACTACAACTCTTCGGCGGATCCTTTATCGTATGCCGCTTACGTACAGCAGATCGTTACTCACTACGTAAATAACTCGACGGTCGCTATGTGGGAGCCGGTCAATGAACCGGAAGCTTCGAGCTGTTCCACCCCGACGAACGGATCATCGTGTTGGACCAACAAGACTTGTAACAGTGAGACTGCCGCCGCCAATGCACTGCTCAGTTTCTTTAATGCTGTTGGGGCGGAAATTAAACATATCGACGCCAATCATCTTATTAGTTCCGGTCTAATTGGCAGTGGCCAGTGTGGTACTTCCGGCAGTGATTACCAAATGGTGAACAACAGTCAGTATATCAATGTGGCTAGCTATCACGATTACAACGCAGATGGTTCGCCACTTCCCGGTGATCAATACAACGGTTTGCAGGTCAGAATAAACCAGATGAATCAGATTAATAAACCACTTATCGTTGGTGAGGTAGGGATTCATGCTAGCAATCAGGCAAGTGGATGCGATACGCTTGATCAGCGGGTCTCACAAATGCAGGCCAAACTTACCGCTATGTTTCGGGCAGGAGTAGCCGGTTTTATCCCTTGGGATTTTGTGCCTGGCAATACTACAACTTGTTCTTACGATATAAACCCTGGAGACCCCCTTCTCGGTATGTTAAGTCAATATGCTTTTGTTTTCCAAGCACCGACCCCTCCGGCTTCATCAACCCCATCAACACCGTCACCGGGGACAGCACCCGGTACATCTTCAACTAGCAGCACTGGTGGGACGAATGGCCCCAATTCATCTCCAGCGGTAACAAGTCAGCATGCTCAACATACGACCTCGCCTACCTTACCCCGATCAGTTACCCCAGCATCCCACTCAGCCCGTCATGACCTATTGGCAACTCCAGCAGCAACTCCCCAAAAGAAGAAGCCTTCTAGCACCCAAGTGTCAGGAATAGGATATGGATTATTCATTATTTGTATTGGAGCTGTTGGTGCCTTTCTATTGCGCCCACAACTTCTCAAACAAGCCAAGCACCAGCGAAAGCGTAGTAAAGGACAATCTGGTATTTTAATGATGCATCACGGTATGCATCTTAGGCTTTGAGAAACGGCTACCCTTCGTTATAACTGACTGCCAAGCATTGATTCAAGACCGGCAACATTGTGGATCACAATTCCGCCACGAGCGGCTTCTGCGAGTCCTGAATCTTTAAGCTGTTGCATAGTACGGCTAACTGTCTCACGAGTTAATCCGGCGTGCTGGGCGAGCTCACCTTGTCTAAGCGGGATGAATACTGCCTGAGCAGCTTTTTCGTCTACCCCAAAACGGGCAGCTGCATTGAGTAATTCAAAGATCACCCGGCTTTTCGAATCCCCGCCGACAATATGAGCAAGACGGCGTTGCATACCATCAGTCCCTCTATATACCCGAGCTAGCAAATCAAAAAGAACATCGGGGTTCTTTTTGAGGAAAGCGACCGTCTCATCTGGTGGTGCGAGTCGCGCGGTTACGAAAGTAGCGGCTTCAAAAAAATAGTGATTCGGTGTTTTGTTCATAGCCCAAGACATCGGGAAAAATGCCGGTGGCTTGAATACATTAACAAAGACATCAATACCACTAAGGGATATGTCATATTGGTTAACATGCCCTTTCGTAATATAAAAGATGCCGCGCGGCTCTTCCTCGGCTCGGATGAGTAGTTCACCTTTCGCAAACCGCCGAGGGGGATAGTTTGTGAAAAACTCAGCAACTTTTTTGCCAACTGCCGGATACACTAAGATATTCTCCTACTTTTTACTCTACCCTTGCGTTGGGGCTACTGCAAATATTGCTTGCTCCCGTCGGCTGCACTCCACCCTGCCACGTTATTCTGCCTTGGAGAGTGGTTTATGCACAAAATGATTTCAATGGTTATAATGGCACGACTTATCGGGTCTTGGAGTGGGAAATTGACGCCCGGGTCGGGCGATTTATTGTGTAAGGCAACCGTTATTGGCGATAAATTGATTGATCCTAGCTCCCTTGCCAATCAATATGTTGCCAATATCTGCTGGGCCTATTACTGCTCCAGTGGCAGCCGGGTCTTCTGGTATGCCGAGCTCCAATGAAGCCTCCCTAGCCACTGCTCTTGCCTTTTGCTCAGCCTGTGATCTAGTCACGGTGCCGTCGTCATAATTGACCACGACGGCTTCTTCATCTCCATTGACATTGCCAGCATCTTGCCTAATATTCGGCCAATTTATGAATGGCTCTGCATCGCCGATCGGCGATGCAGAACTGAATGGTACTATTTTGACTCTCTGTCGGCCCTGGGTGCAACCACCAGTCCTTGGGCTACTTGATTTGCCCGTAATGGTACCGCACCCTGCCAGTACCCCCAGGAGTAGTGCTGCAGCCGTAAGTTTCGTAGCAATATTCGGGTCTTTTGGGCTACGTAGTTTGTCCATAGGGGGTAAGTATAACAAGATAATAGTTTATGCAAAATTGCTAGAGGTTAAAAACTTAAGAAGGTTGCAAGGCTACCGAAGAGATGAGGTGGTAAGGTGGCTGCTGTCTCCGTTGAATATGATTATATCGAATATGATAAGCCAAACTGTTTTGTGGGGTATGCCCTATATCAACACCCTGTTTCTGCTTATTTCTGTTTGATGTAGGAAACATAAGCATGATATTATCCAAAAATATTGAATCTACAGGCGAAAGGAAAATCACCAATGGCAAATAGAAAAATACCAAAAGGAAATGCGAATAAGAAAACAGGAAAAGTGCGTCGTTGGTTAAACCAAAATATCCGCATGATCACTATAGTTGTTTTCGTATGCGGATTCGGAGCAGTCGGGGTATATTTCCTGAGATATTCCCACGCCCAAGGAACCAGAATAAGTACCTGGGATACCGCACCACTGTGTTGGTACCCCAATACAAACACCTGTGATGTTTATCCACCCTATAGTATCGCCAAAGGGACTTACTCAGTACTGGGTCAGATAAAATGTGATGGCCCAAATACAGTCGGAACAGACGGTAACGGTGCTTATGTCAATCACTACTGGTTGGAACTAGCCTGGCATCCGGTTACTGTCCCAGCAACTGGCCCATATACAGCTCAGTACTATAGCTGGATCAATGCGGTACACGCCAGTGCTGGAGCCAACTATGCTCCTGTCCCAGGCGTAGGTATCTGGCCTGCGAATGGGCCCATGTGTACTACGGAACAGTTTCGGAACTAGCCTGGCATCCGGTTACTGTCGTGGCTGTCAGTATTATTCTTGACAGCAATTCATCGGAAAGGTGTTACCACCTAGAGAATATCGGGGTTAGTTCTGAGGAACTCGACGCTGCACATAGCTGCAAAGTCCATATTTTCAAGCCACACCGCTTTAATTTATTAGCAGCAATTGAGTATACTTTACTTAAAGTATATTAAAAGGAGACCCGCATGCAGTGCCCCCAATGCCATCAAATAGACCAGGTACAGTCAGCAGCTGCAATTTATAAAACAGGTACGACTCATAGTACGGGCAAAAGTCGCAGTACTAGCTTTTTCGGCCCAAGCTATACACATTCTCATCATTCTAGCCATCAAACGGCATTGGCGAGTCGAATGTCCCCGCCAGAGAATAAGACCTCTCAGCAGATTTTTACGGCGCTGATATCCTTCTCGGCTATGGACTTTTTATGGAGTACTATTCACCATCATATACAACAAACCGCCAGTGGCCGTCTTCCTCTAGGATACAATACAGGAGCAGTATTTATTAATTTGTTCCTGATAGTGTTTATTGTCCGTATTGCTATCAATTCCCGGCAACGTTCTGTGCAGATGAAACGCTGGAATAAGCTTTGGTATTGCCATCGCTGTGATCTGGAGTTTGTAATCGAAAACGCTGGGCAGCAAGCTGCAACGAATGAATAAAACCTCCTCATGAAGCTATAGGTGGGATAGATTAACTTAACGAGGCAGTCGGTATATACCAAGCTGCTTGGAATGCGCCTCGTTGCCCAGCTCAAGGATAAAAGTAGAGTTGTCTTTGCAAGAATATAAAATACCCCCTGAGATAACTCGAGGGGGTATTAAAACTTCTTAGGGGTATTTTACTATTAAAGCCCGAAGAAGTTGAGCACGACGCTTACATAATCATGGCTACCATTAACGTTCACATTAACGTTCGCGTTTACGGTTGTATTGCTGCCGTAACCGTGGCCATGGCCCATAGTGTGTTCCAGTGTGCTGACACACTTGCCTACATTGGGAAAATTATGAGCTTGCCTGAACTGAGGATTTTTACATTCCGCCACAATTGCTGGTGTAGCCGATTCTGGAGCATTCACCGATTGCGCGGCGGCAACTCCTCCTAACCCGACGAACGCTGTCGTCGCGACCGCAATCCCACTTACCATGAGCTTTTTGCCCAAGAGGTGCTTTGCTGTTAACGTTTGGGATTTTATATTCATTGGCTTCCCCCTTTCGTTAATTGCACAAGGTTTTATTTTACTATAAGCGTTTTAGAGGGCACAAATCGAATGGACAGTTATTATCCACAGCAAACGATGCCCAACCTGTTGTATGGGCTATTTGATGTAAATACTACTATGGATATTTGCTGTAGATCATTGATTTTCATGACGCACCTCCCGGGCTAGACTGAGCGTACCGCCAAGAAGTAGTAGGAATGCGTAAACAGCGAAGTTGTTACTGAGCATGGTGGGACCACCGTGAATTGCCAGGCTGACACCAGTGGTGACTAGTGTAATGAGCGCCAGAATATACGTTTTGCTGCTGGAGATACGTCGCCATAACGAAAGTCCTATATATATGACAATAGCGAGTTCCCCGAAAATGAGTGATTGAATAAACAGACCGAAACAGACGGCTCCAATGGCCCACACCAGCAATGGCGTTTTTGTTAATTTGGGCCGGAGCTGAATGCGGTGCTTAGTGGTTGGATGTTTGGGTTGTGGTGGTTTCGGCTTGACAAGCGGGGCCTTGATCGGCATCAATGGCCTTGGGCGCAGTGGTGGCCTAATTACTGGCGGTCGCTGCTGGATGCCATCCATTGACCGTGGTGGGCTGAGCGGCCGTTTGGCGAAGTACTGAGTTCCGTATGGCCCTTGAAGGCTCGGCGACATGGGCTTGCGGACTGGTATGAAGGGATCGACTCGTTGGCGCATAGGCTTTACTCCCTGAAGTCTTCGTTTAGATATAATCTTAGACTGGTGCTCTGGGCTATGACCCTTAAACTTGGCTGCCGGTCAAGATAGCCATATGACAGGTAATCGTAGTCAAGTGACAGCAGTACATATTTGATATGATAGGCGGCTAGCTGTTTACCAAGATCGGCCTGATTGCCTGCTTCTATCAGGATGGTGGTGAGGCGGGAGGCTCGGACGTCAGGTATGACGCTGGCACCGGCAAATTCCGGGTCGTTGCTGATGAGTATAGGTTTATCGAAAAACTGTGGTGCCGGGTTGGCGATGATTCGACCGGCAAACGCAAATGGCATATACAGATGCCACGGCAGGAACAGGGTCCGAAACGAGCTATGATCACGATCAAGCCGGGTATTCATGGTGTACCAATCACCGGGATACTGAGTGGCTATCAGTTGTCTGCCGAATCCCCACCATATTGGATGGACCCAGATAGCGGGAATAGCGAACAGGGCTGCTGCAGCGAGCCAGCCTAAGATTCTGCCGCTATATCGGCAGATAGCGCCACTGATAACGGCAAAGCCTTGACCGGCAAACGCACAGTCAGCCAGAGCCACCAGGGCTACGAACTTCTGCGGTTCGCGGTAGCCGGCGAATAGTGGGATATGACTCACCAGAAAGCTATTGAATGTGCCGATTGCCAAAATGATTGACAGCAGACTAGTGAACCCAAGGCATATAACGAGCAGCTTTTGACCATGGCGCCAGAGGCTCATAGCCCCGATGACAATAACAACCCAGAGCAGTGTGCCAATTAGGCGCCAAACAGGCAGATGCGTCTGTGGCAGAATGAATAGATTACGGTTTTCAGCCCAGAAGCCCTGTAGGCGCAACACATTACCTATTTTTTCGATACTGTTTCTGCCGATGGTTGCAAAGGCGGTCTGGTCACTCGTGGTAAAGCTGGAAATCACCGAAGCTGACTTGCCATGGCCAAGCAGTAGCGGTACCAACCAGTAGCTGCTGGCAATGAGGTATAAGCAGATCAATCCGGCTGTAGCCTGGGTCAGCCTCCAGACAACATCTGGGCTGTGGCGCTGCTGCCATAGCTTTACCATGAGCCCAATGACGCTTAGAAGCACCATAAAGCCGACAGCATGGATTGATACTATACTGATGCCTATCGCCCAAGCACTGAGTATAATTGTTGACTTGCGGGTCGGTCTGCTGAGCCAGTCCAGTAGGCTGTTCACGAACCAGGGCAGTAATGCGTAACCAAGGAGCAGTTCATACTGTCCGGCCATAAAACGCTCATAGCTGAAAGGATTCACTGCATATAACAGGCCGGCGAAGTAGGCGCTTACCGTCTGCAGGTGGTCGGAGGGCTGCGTGGCTAAACTCCGTACCAGGCGATGCATACCGACACCAGCCAACCAGATGATCAGCAGTAGCAGCAACTTCTCAAGTACATCACTCGCCACTAGACGGTTAAGCAGATGCAGCGTAGTGGCAAACAGATAAGTATTACTCATTGCAGCCGGCATGCGGATGGTCGGTGTGAATACCATATCAAGCGTCAGTACAAAGCCGGGCTGCAGTAACGGCAGTAGTACACCTAGCGCTATGAGGCTGTAGAATCCGTAGATTGCACCGTCGTGCTTCCCTACTCGCTGCCAGAAATGTTTTCGTTTCATAGGCGTGCCCGGTACGTCCTTGTTGACGGTTTTTTAGATCTCAGTAGGTAGATGACTATAACCAGCAAGAAGGTTGAACTAATAAGTAGCCCGGCGTCATTCCAATGCTGAGGCGTAAAATCGGCGATCAGTGTCAGATCATACGAGCCGTTAGCCTCCTGCTGACAGCCAGCCGTCGCCGCGTCGCAGAGCTGCGTGGGGTCAATCCGCCAGCTGTTCATGAAGTCGTTCAGCTCGTAATGATCGCGAACTATAGTCGGGTGGCCCAATGGCAGCCAACCATCGGCTCCTTGGACAGCAGTGTTATCGAGCACTAATTGCCAATGCGGATCGTAGGCCTCGCTTAAGTTTAGATAGAATGGTGAACTTGCGCCGGTGACTCGAATGATATTTTTGGTCGGGCTGTCAATATGGTAGCTGACATGTTGTGGTAGCGCGGTCTGGGCAGCTGGCTTGGTTACGAGGTAGTAGCGACTGAATACTGGCGGCACGTGCACTAGACGAAAATGGTTATATCGGATGATCGATTGCAGATTACCATAGCTGTGTGGGGCGGCGTAGGCTGTCAATGATATGGTTGATGCCCCGCTGGGCACCGTGAGGGTGGCGGCGTAATGCCGCCAGTTGCTATTAGAGACTGCTAACTGATTGGTGAGTGCTGTCTGGCGCGGGTCGTCATAGCTGACGTTGTAACTGGCATTGGCATTATCGGGGCTCTGGTAATCGAAACTGAGCAGATATGTGGCGTTAGCGTTCACTGGCAGCGCTTGTACCCCACTGCAGGCGGTATGGCGCGTGGCAGCCAGCTCCATTGCACCGTTATAGAGTCTCATACTTATCTGGGGGTTTGCGTCATAGTTATTGCAGTCACCGACGGTCTTTTGCCAGAGGCCGTGGCTAAATGAGCCATTGGGGATAAGATTTTGACTCGAGTAGTTCTGATTGTGAAAGCTGAATTCAACAGGCTCGGCTGACAGTTTGGTCATACCGCTAGTGCCGCTCACTCCTGGCAGGTTCAGTAGTGGGGAGAGCCGATTCAAGCGGAAGTTATCATAAAAACTCTGCGAGTTGTACCGGCCGTTGCTGTCAGGATAGCCGAATACTTGCAACCTGAGCGTAGTTGCCTCTGCGGGGATAGTAATGCTTCGCAACAGCGTTCGCCAGTGTAGGCCGTTAGTTGGCAAATCTTGACTGATCGTCGTATGTGCCGGATCGTTGAAGTATATCTTATAACCGACCTTTTGCCCGCCCTGATTCTCGTAGTCGAAACGAAACAAGTAGGTTTGATTGGCGCTGAGTCCTATCGCCTGCTCTTCGGTGCAGGCTGTATGTTTGAGCGAATCGAGTTCCAGCGCATGGTTACCATCGGTGGCTTGGTTGCTGAGAGACATGGCAATAATGGACTCATTATCATAGTTATTGCAGTCACCGACGGTCTTTTGCCAGAGGCCCGATTCAAATGACGCATCCGGTAGCAGATTGGCAGTATCGCTACTGTAAAGCATTATTGGCCCACTGACGTTGCCGATATACTGCTGTTTTGTGCTGCTTAGATCAATTGGCTGCAAACTTGAGCCGGCTCCGACGAAATAGGTGCTCTTCGGGCTTAGTGGAATGGGGTTCAGTTTTGGCAGGGACGGATGTATCGTATCAATCGCCGTACCATTCATTGTCAGCGCCCCGCCTGCCGCCATATCCGAAAACTGGAGGCCTCCCTTGACTATCTGGTATGTGATATCACGAGCGGTCGGGACAGTGTATAGGTAGCTATTGGCTGGCAGCTGGGTGCGCTCCTGCAGCCCGCTGGTCTGATCCGGATTACCCATCTGGGCATCAAACAGCGGCCGAATCGATCCATCTTGAGGGTTGGCGGTGCCTGAGACTGCAAAATCAGGGCTGCTACGACTTACAAGCGGCCACAGCGAAGGGATCTCCGAGCTTAGTGGTATATCTGTAATCGAGCTATCAGTAGTTACATAGGGCCGAAATGTGGTATTTTCATACACTACGAGCTGTTTCGTGCCAATATTGATACGCCTTAGGAAGCCGAGGTTATTCAGGGCGTTAATGAAATACTGGCGGTCGTTACCATATGACGGAAAGAAATCATCATCGTTAGCGGTGTCGCGTAGTGGTACGATGACATAACGGACAGAGGCTGCGGATAGGAGATGGGCAAAGTCTCCCGAGGCCATAAGTTGGCTTGAACCGGTGGGAAAAATGGCCGGAGTGGGGTTCGGATCAATGTAGTTCTGGTCGAGTCCGGCAAGACTGAGCTGCGGGTGCAGCAGGTTGTATTCGGACCAGCGCGACGGCTGCGGGACCCAAAGAGTCCGGAAGTAGGAGTTATTTTGAAGTAATTTTTGCGAAATGATCTGGTAGTCATTGGGTATGTGCCGGGTGACGAAGAGCGAACCCATGTAACCCCTTGCCAGTGGTAAAAGATTGGCCCCCAGTACAAGGACGATCAGCGCAAGCAGTAGATAAGTGCTATTGAAGTAGCGGCGTGTAGTTCTTTTCGATAGGTGGTTGGCAAATAGGCTGCCGATAAGCCCGGCGTAGCTGAGCGATATAAGGAAGTAGAACTTACTGGCGTCCCGAAATGCGTTGAAGCCGGGCAGATGGCCGAACAACCATAGATAGACTTCTCCGAACGGAACGGCTATTTCCTTGGTCAAAAAGATGCCGATAAGCCCCAACGTGGCAAACAAAAGCACAGTGAATTTATCGCGTGCTGAGATGATGGCATAAACCGCCAGGCACGGCAGTATCCAAAAATAGAGGCTGGGTGAGTGAATGGTAAACCACTGGGGCCCGATCGTGGTCCAAAAAGAGTGATAGAGTGCCAGGGCATTCATCAGACTCAGGTACTGATAGCCAAATAGACCACGATTGAAAATTGCATTCGAGCTTACCTGCCCGCCAAGGCCTACCGCGATGAACCAGAAGGTATTGAGTAGCATCGTTACCAGCAACCCACCAAGCACTGTCAGTGTACGTAATATCCATGATCGTAGTGAATAGACACCTCGTAGTAGCTCTAAGCCGGCGAACGGGATGACTATAAGAGACAAGATATAAAAAATACGGAAGTCATACCAGCACACCACGAAGCCGAATAGCCCGGCTTTGGCTACATCAACGGCCGTTCGTTCGCGAAAGGCCCGTATCAGAAAGAGCAAAGCCAATGGCGCAAAGGCTTCCGCGCCGAATATGGTAAGGTGTTGAGTCTGCTCCAGTAGGCTAATGACATTGTATTGGTAGATCAGCCCGGCAATGAAGCCGGCTTTGTTGGACTTGGTGAGATAGCGAATCAGATAAAATGGGCTGGCGAAACCAGCTATTAAGGTCGGCCACATGAATGTCAGCCGTTCGGTGGTGGCGTAGGTTGCGCCGAGGTGGGCCAACAATCCTGCGACGAGATTGAGTGGATAGACTGCTGCGGTTAAGTTGAGCTGTCCAAGCCCCTTTGGGTCCCAGGCATACGGTAGAGCGAATAATTCTTTAAGCGCTCGAGGGTAGATATAGCTCCAATCTTCATAGCTCAAGATACCATGTCCGAAGATCCAATTGGCGTGAGTCGCTATGGCAATCAGTAGCCCGCCCATCAGCCACCAGTTGAGACGGTGCCGGATTGTTGTTATACGTTCAATGCTGTGCTGCCACTGTGGTCTTTCAAGTATGGCCATAGCTAACGGTATCTGCTTCCGCCCGCCGCGATCTAAGGGGAACATTAATTTGGTAGCTCGCCCTCTACTGATAGCGGTGCTTTGATTGGCAGCTGGTCCGGCGTTATCCGCTTATCCAATACGGCTTGATAGGTTTCAAGGTAGCGCGGAATGATACCGCTCCAGGCATAGTACTTTTCAAATTTGGCCCTAGCAAGGCGAGCCAGCCGAGGAATCGTCTTGGGATGACGCAGAAAATGTCCCATATGAGCGGCCATAGCCGTAGTGTCGCCACAGGTAATGAGCTTGCCGAACGGCTCGCCGCCGATAATCTCAGTTGCCCCGATTGTTGCCGTGGCGATTATCGGCAGGCCTGATGCCATGGCTTCTATGTAGGTATGGCCGAAGGCCTCCTCGATAGGCATAGCGGCATATATATCCGCCTGGGCGTATAATGCCGGCATGTCGCTGTTTGCCATCCGGCCGGTGAAAATAACCTGTTTGGCCACCCCGTGGCGTCTGGCATCATCCTGCAACATGTCTGCAGCAAAACCACCACCGACAATCAACAGCCGAGCTTCCGGATAGTTGGCGGCAACGTTGCCGAAAGCTGCGATGAGTTGATCAAAACCTTTGCGTGGTATGAGATTACCGACGGAGATGAAGGTGAGCTTATCCCGGTGATACTTTTTGTGGGCATTATAGCGGTATGTATCCCTGTCCTTACCTGGCGGCATAATAACGATCCGGCTCTGAGGGGATCGACCTAGTACCAGCTCGCGGGTATGTCGATTAACGACAAAAATGGCGTCCGCCTTTTTAAGCGTTGCCGTGCAGAGCGGTCCCAGCCCCAGACTTATCAGCTGACCCAGAGCTGTTCCGGCAAGTTTCTTGATTCGATTTTGGGGCTTATCGTAATTAGCGGGATCTGCTTTCCCTTTGGCATACGGTGAGCAGAAAGAACCAACGACAAAGGGGACTCTTTTGTGAACGCCGAGCAGTATGGCCATATTAAACGTTGAGCCAAGCTCGAAAGGTCGGACATGGTGGATGAGGTCAAACTGTTCTTTCCGTAGGATGCGTACCATAGCCACGGTATAGCGAATATTGAATATCAGCGCGTTTTGAAACGACATATTGAAGCCGGCCTTATGGGGCTGTAGTTCCATAATCCGATAGTTTGTCGCTTTCAATATATTTTTCCGGCCGGTGACGACTAATGAATCGGGGTGGAGAGAAGCGATACGGTTGACGATGTTATAGGCATGGTCCGGTTCCGTTCCATATTGGTGATCATCGAAGACATAGTGGGCTGGTAAAAAGAGTATCTTCATATCCCTTCTCCAAGCTGAGGTATTGTCTCCAGTGGCTGCCGCAGCCCATCCATGGTACCCCGGGCATATGCATTCAGCACGCTCAACCGATGATCAGTCAGCCGCATGATGTGCCAGACATAGACAGCCGAGGAAGCCGGAAAGATAAGCAACCAAAAAATCATCCAGTCGCTGACACCGGCCTTATGACGTTTGCGAAAAAGTAGTCGGGACTTTGCCTGATCATATGTCTTGGTGCTACCGAGCCGGGTCAGGCTGCCACCATAACCGATGTGGTGATGGTCGATGGCGTGTGTGATGCAGGCAATCTGGTAGCCCGCCTGGCGGATCCGCAAGCCGAAATCGATCTCAGCCCAATTATGGGGGAAATTGACTTCGTCAAGCGGTACTGCTTGCAGTACAGTTCGGCGAACCATACAAGCGTTGGGAAAGTAGTCGATGTCCGTAATAACGTCAGGCAACTGCCCGGGCCGAAGCTGTTCACCCTGATAGAGATGATGCGTGGTTCCTAGACGCGAAACGCGGGCCCCGGCGCACCAAATTTTCTCACTGTCTCCTTCCAGCATGAGCGGTCCTACCGCACCGATATCTGGATTGTTTTCCAGCGTGTTGATTAGAGCCAATAGGCACTGGGGATCCAGCGTGTTATCGTCATCTAGCAGAAACACGTATGTGCCGAGTGCTACGGCTGCGCCCATCCGGCGCGCCGGGTTGGAAAAGAGATTTTCCGGGGGAGTAATGATACGCAGTGGTTTATAGACTGATTCGAGAGCTGGCTGTAGCGTCTCCTCTCGGCCGTTGTCGACGATGACTACCTCTATTGATTCTTTGGGGTAGTCTGAGTCGGTGACTGAACGTAATAATCGCTGCAGTGCCGTCTGTCGTCTGTATGTGGGTATGATGATGCTTACCAACGGCCTATTCATTGGCTGCCCCCGCTTTCTCCCGACTGGTTAGATAGCCTAAGGCGCCACCGCCGAACTCGCACGTTTTAAGAAGCAGCATGCTCGCACCCAGTATGGGATTTTTAAAAAGTTTGGCTGGGTTTGAGAAAAATAGCCGATAACGAGCTAGCGGTCCTGACTGATCGGTCAATGCCGAGCTGTTCGGATTGGCCGAAAAGAAGGCACGTGCCTGCTTGGCATAGAAATATTTTTTGTGCACAGTTGAGCTAAAGTGAGGATGGCCCTCATTATGCCGGATGTATTCGTCAACACGGGTTATGTTGGTCAGCTTTGCTGCCCGGCGTGATAAATCCCAGTCCTCGCCAGCAAAAAATGCCTCGCTATAACCACCCAACTGTTTATAGAGTGACCGGGCGAAAAATCGGGCAGCTTCAATGGCGTCAACGCCAACATAGAAGGATCGCTCTAAGCGTTTACATTGCGCCCAGAAACCTTCGCCAAACGACTCCTCAGGAATAATAACAGCCTGAGTATGAGGAGTGGTTTGGACGGTTTGGACGCAGGCCGAGACAACCGATTTGTTCAATTCCATGTCCGAGTCCACGATCAGCACATAGCTGCCTTTAGCTTGCCCTACGGCGAAATTACGCTGGGCGGTTCGTTCCGGTCCGCGTTGGAAAACTCGCGTAGTGTAGCCTCGGGCTATTGCAATGGTCTGGTCGGTCGAAAAATTATCTACGACAATAAGTTCAATCGGATTGTAGCTTTGCGTGGCGATAGAGCGTAGACACGCCTCCAGAGTCGATTCATTATTACGCGTCGTGACGATGACGCTAACGAGCGGCTGTTTCATGGGACCTCCAGAATTGTCTTTAGCTGTTCATAGGAACGGTCGAACGTAAGCTGTTTGCTCCACTGCCAGCCAGCTCGGCGCAGACGTTGGTAGAGCATGCTATCTGTAAGCAATTCAACAATAGCCTTTGCCAGTGCAGCTGGCTTTGGCTCTGTAACAAGACCTGTCTGTCTATGTTTGACGCTGTCACGCAGCCCGTCGACGTCATAGACGACAGCCGGTGTGCCTTGAGAAGCTGCCTCGATAATGGTAATGCCCCACCCCTCTTTCAGGGCCGTTTGCATGGTTGCATGTACGCGGCGCATGAGGCGGAATTTCTCGGCATCATTGATTTTACCTAGGTACTGTATGTCGGCAGCGAACGGGCTGGACCGGATGCGAGCCAACACCTGTTGCCCGTAGGGCCCGGCGGCATTACCGGCGACGATCAGCTGTAAATCCGGCAGGCGCTTTTTAGCCAGTTCAAATGCTTCGATTTGATCCATGGTGCGCTTCATGCTGCGAATTGCTCCAAAAGATAGGATGGTTGGTTGCGGGAACTTTATAGCATTCAGGCGGGCCGCTGGTTTACTCTCAAAGCCTTCGGATATGATGTTGATGTTCTGGGGCCGAAAGCCATAGTGTATAAGATCAGCGCGGGTACTTTCCGATACAGTAATGACTTTCACTGGTGCCCGGCTCAGAAGCCGAGTTGCGAGCGGTTCGAACACGAAGTAACCAAACTGGCTCAATGGCGGTTTTGTCTCATAGAACCATATCCCACGAGCCAGCTGGTGGTAGAATAAAAAGCCGCGGGCCTTCCCGCCGAAAAATACCCCGAAATAGGGCGCCGTATTGACAACTTCAATGATGACATCATATTTTCCCCGGAGATTTTTCAGATAGTATGCTAGTGCCTGAAACGAATGCAGGTATCGGTTTGAGCCTACCCGGATAATATCGATGCCTTCCAGTTGCTGCCGAGCCGGCGCGCCCGGATAACCGCAAGTGAGCCAAGTCACGTGATGCCCATCCTGACGCAGCCGCCAGGATAGTTGCCGCAAAACCACTTCGGCGCCGCCGGCTTCCGGGTGCTGATGATCCTTCCAGGTCAGCCAGAGTATATTCACCTGTCCATCTCCAGCTTGACTGGCTCTTGGTCGATTGTCTCAGACTCGGCAGTTGCTTCGTCATCATGACTGCGGACGACATAGAGTGGTCGGTCGACTACCTCATCATGAATATGTGCGATATAGAGCGCAATCAGCCCGAGGCATGCCAGCACTACGCCAACAAGAAATAGCAGCATGAGCGCCAGCATGGCAGTGCCGGTTACTTTCAGGCGCAGCGGATCATGAAGCATGATCTGATCAATATAAACAGTTGAGCTCAACACCCCGGCAAAAATGAGAATAAATGTACCGACATACCCGGCCAGCTTCAGGGGCACTAAGCTGTAAGCTGTAAAGTTATTCATGGCTAGATTAATAAGTTTGCGGTATGAATATCCCCGTTCACCATGTCGGCGTGGAGGTGCCACGAACTCGACGTAGTCACGCTTAAAGCCGAGCCAGTCAATCAGCCCGCGCGTCATGCGATTATGCTCGCGGAGATTACGGAATTCATTCATAACTCGCCGATCGACCAGCCGGAAATCGCTGGCATGCGGTGTAATGTTGGTGTGCGAAATCATCCCAAGCATGCGGTAGAACAAATGTGAGCTGAAGCGCTTAAACCAACCCTCATTGGCACTGTAGTGCTTAACGCCGACGACGACATCAGCACCGTGTTGCCACTTGGTGATAAATTGACGGATGAGCCGAGGCGGGTGCTGCAGATCGGCATCGAGAATAATAGCCGCGTCACCGCTGGCGGCGTGCAGCCCGGCCGATACCGCTGCCTCCTTACCGAAATTACGGGATAGTTGGATGTAGCGTATGCCATGACGTCTTTGAGCAAGGTTTCTCAGCATTGCAGGCGAATCATCGCTGCTGCCATCATCCACAAAGATACATTCGAACCGGAACGGCAGCCGGTGCGTGTATTTGGTGATTTCACTGCAAAAATCCGGCAGACTTGGAGCCTCGTTATATACTGGCACAATGATCGAAATAAGTTGTTGCATAGGCGTCTTCCCTTTCTTTTATTACGTGCTTCTATAGGCATAGCGCAACTTGACACTGCTGAGCCATAGCCCGACCGCCGCGAACATTGCTAAACAGCCGTAGAGCAAGCTATTGATTACGGCTGGCAGGGTTTGGTGATGGGCTCGCAACTGTGCGTAGGTCACGATACTGCCGAGTATCACCACCAAGCCGATGGCGTAATGGCGCAATGCCAGGTGATAGGTTACAAATAAGTTGAGCAGTGATACTAGAAAGATAACGAGGCTAAGCCGTGGCAGCAGCCCGGCATACCTCAAATACGTTCCGCCCATGAGTAGACCGATGACCATTCTCGGCAGTAGTGCAAAGATGACCAAGGTACTGCCGCCAATTGCACTCAGCAGTAGCAAGGACTTGAATAGGACCAATTGATTATGCCTCACAGGACTGTCTAATCGAACAGTGGGCAATAAGACCTGACCGACCGAGGCACTCAGGAAAAAGACGATTCGGGCTACGGTAGCTATACCGGCATACAGCCCAGCGGTACGGCTGTCGAAATAATGTTTCACTACTACAGTATCAATGCTATACATGGCGGTCATTACCAGCGAACTGATAAACACCAACAGTGCGTAGCGTAGTTCAGGTGCTATGAGTCGGACGTTAGGCAGCCGGACAGAACCGTACAGTGGTGCAGTGAAACCCTGCCGTCGAGCCCAGATAATGGCGACTCCACAAGCAATGGCCTGCCCGAGAAGCAGACCGGTAATGGCGCCCGTGGTGCCCCACCCGGCCAATACCAAGGCGGCTGCGAGCACTAAGTCGGCGGCGGAAGCGATCACGCCTATCCAGGCGGCTAGGCCAAAGTGCTGTCGCCCCCGTAGGTAGGAACTTCGAAACATGAGCGGTACGCTGGCTGCGATGGCGAATGCCAGTACTAGAAATGGTGCCGTTGAGTGAAATTGAAAGAAGTGTTTGAGCATATTGGCACTCAGTACGGTAGCCGCCACAAGCCCGAATACGAGCAATAAGGATAACTTCTCCAGTTCCACGATAACACGATTACGTTGGGCATTATTAGAATAATTGGTAACGATAGTAACTGTCATAAGTCCCAGGACGCTTAGGAAGATAGCAATCTGGGTGAATATCGAGACCAGTGCCTGCAGCTCACCGAAACTGCCTGGTTGAAGCAGGCGGCCAAGCACCGGGTAGTACAAATAGTTTAAAAAGCCGATAGCAAGTGCTCCGATGAAGAAGATAGCATTGTGGCGGACGAATGTGCTGGTCCCGAGCCGTTTGAGCCGCTGTTCCATACGTACCTCCTGCATGAACGGACAATGACTTAATGTAACAAAAGCTGCAACGACGACATGTTAAAGATCTAACAAGGCTGCTGTCTGATTTTTTATAGGTTATGAAGACTGCAGCTATTACATAGAGGGGGTGATTTAACTGTGTCGATGTTTTTTCCGAAGGCGATCAGTTTCATCTTCAATTTCATGACCGACAATCTCTTCAAGTAGATCTTCAATAGTAACAATACCGATAATCTGGTCATTCTGCTCGACCGGAAAGAGATGTATACCGCCATTGATAAACTTTCGGAACAGCGTATCCAGCGCTGTTCGACTGCCGACGATTTGGGTGGGATAGAGCGGCAGGTCTTCAACCTTGTGGGTGTGGTTATCGAAGTCGATATCGACGAGATCTTTCATGAGCAAGATACCAAAACAGGTTGTTCGTTGACGGTTGAGAATTGGAATACGGCTCCAGCCTTTTTGCTTGATCTCGTCAATCTTGCTTGCATTGATGGATGTCTCTGGGCTCATCCAGTAGACCTTCCGTAGCTCCGTCGTTATGTCCTGTACTCGTTTTTCGCTCAACAGCAAAGCACCACGAATAATTTCAACTTCATCTTCGTCAAGTTCACTTTCCTCGGCTGCCGCATGCTCGGCCATGATAAGACCCAGCTCTCTGCGCGTCTGCAGATGTGGCTGCTCATATGGGAATAATCGGTCCAACAGCAGCTGTAGCGGTTTAGCGATTGGGTATGTGACAACGATCATAAGACGCAGCAACGGTGCCAGACGGGCGCAGAACCTAAGCGCGTAACGCGCAAAGAGGGCCTGCGGTAGAATCTCGCCGAAGATGACGATAAGCAGCGTGCTGGCGATCTCGGCAACAACGCCATTAAATCGGTTATTCAATACCAGTGATGTGCCGGTAATGCTCGCGATATTTGATAGCAGAATACCGGCTAAACTAAGATGCAGGTTAGTGCGAAGCGGTAGTACTTGGCGGGCGAACTTATTGCCGAGCTTGGCCTTGCGTCGGACGTCCCCTTCGTCGAGTGATACCAAGCCGACATTAAGACCTGAACAAATTGCTGAAAAAACGACGAGCGCGATAACGGCAATCACAGTTACCATAACAATTGCACTTTCCTCGTTTGTCGTCCTACTCTCGCCAGTTGCACTGCAACCATAGGCTTTTTATTGTATCGGAGTCGAAGTAGAAGCGCAAAGAACCTCAAATCGTAAAAAATGTCTTTCGCTCTAACATTGTCCAATACGTCAGGCCGCTGTATACTTCAGCTCATGTTTGTTTGCAACTCACAGATTATGATGATGGTTATGCTGTGCCCTAGGCCGATATCCTGATCGTTATAGAATATCTGAATACAATAACCGGCCTAGGGCCAGTTTTTTGATTGTATTCAAATAATTCTTCTTGGGGAAATTTGTTATGTCACACATAAAGCATGGCTTAGTGGAGAGGTTACAAGAAGGCACTGTACTTGGGGCCGAAGGCTACCTATTTGAACTTGAGAGACGCGGTTACGTTAAGGCTGGAGCGTATGTGCCTGAAGTGGTTTTAGACCATCCGGACGCGCTGCGCCAGTTACATAGAGAGTTTTTGCGAGCTGGCAGTGAGGTATTGGTGGCATTCACCTACTATGCGCACCGGGATAAGTTGCGCATTATTGACCGAGAAAAGGACTTGGAACAGCTGAATCGGCAAGCGGTTCGAATCGCGAAAGAGATTGCCGAAGGGAACGATGTTCTCGTTGCTGGCAATATCTGTAATACCTGGGTGTATGATCCGGCTAACAAAAAGCATACTTCGGCTATCGTTCGTCAAATGTATGATGAGCAAGTACGCTGGGCCGCCGAAGAGGGCGCCGATTTTATTATCGCTGAGACCATTGGATATATAGGCGAGGCGCTCATTGCTTTGGGGGTTATAAAGAAATATCAACTGCCGGCATTAGTCACCTTTGGTGCGGCATACCCTAAGAGCAAAGATGGCTATGATTGGGTGGAGGGCTGCCGGTTGCTCGAAGCGAACGGTGCCGATGTAGTTGGATTTAACTGCATACGTGGACCTAAAACGATGCTACCACTTCTAAGAAGACTGCGTAAAACTGTCTCTTGCCCCATTGCGGCACAGCCAGTGCCATACCATACGACATCTAGGCATCCTAACTTTCATGTTCTGAAGTATAAGGGCGTGAATGCCTTTCCGTTATCCCTAGATTCCTTCTTATGCACACGGGGGGAAATGGCCGAATTTGCCATGGAAGCTAAGGATATAGGGGTCAATTATATAGGTATATGTTGCGGTGGGGCTCCGCACCATGTCCGGGCCATGGCTGAAGCCTTAGGGCGCACTGTTCCGGCGAGCAGATATTCGCCTGACATGTCAAAGCATGGGCTGCTCGGTTCTGACAAGGTCGTCAAGCGCCATGAGAGACAATTTCTAGCGGCCTGGAAATAGTCTGCACTTTTCTAATCGTTATGCGTATCTATTATTCGGGTATGTTAGCAAGCCATTGCTCAAATGTCTCAACTCCGCTGAGGTCCGATTTATACGATGTGGTATCTGGGAACGTCAGCGATTGGATGCATTGCCAGACAGCTTGTGCCAATTGCTCTATTGTTTGCTGCTCTTGGCTATCGAGATGCAGGTGGAGCTCCTGAATCATTCCCTCTTCATCGGGCTCAACAAACTCAACGTAAGCATCGACTACCTTATATCCGGCAAAGCTGTGCGATCGCTCGGCCAGTGACTTATATAGATACAATTGCTGCCGATACTTATGGAGCTTAATATCCCGTTGCCAACGGTGGTGAGCTTTGCCGGTCTTGTAGTCGACGATCGTGAGCTGTTTATTCTTTTGGTCAACTATGAGCTTATCGATCTTGCCACTCATGTGAGCTTTGCCAACAAAAACCCCTTCCCCACGGAAGTTATACTCACACTCATTGCCCGGCGCGATCGTATCGGCCCGCTGCGCCAGATAGGCACTAAGAGCTGTTTTGCCACGGTGCTCAAACTGATCTTGCTGTTGGCCGCTTAGCGGCATACGAACCAGACGGGACTGGAATCGGGAATGAGCGGCTTTTAGACTGGGCAGTTTTCCGGTTGCCTTATTTTGCAAGTGAATCCACTGCAAGGTGTCATGAATAGCTTGCCCGTATTGCATTTCGGGTGCTGGACTTCTGGGAAAGCGGAGTAATCGTTCTAGCAGAAAATCCTCCGGTCCGCTATGCACCAGATCTATGAAACTGCCAATATCTGTGGGACTGAGTTGGTAATCTTGCAGCCGAGTACGCAGTAAGCTTTTGAGGGATTGTTCACTGAGTGCAGCTCTGTGACGCTGTAGCCAATAGGCAGTCAGTTCCGCTGCTTCCGGGGGAAGTGTGCCATCGCTAGCCGGCAGCACCAATTGCTGTTTCTCGGGCAGTAGCGGACTTATGAGCCGATTTTGTTCATCGCGGCGCTCATCCAGGTAGCGTAGCCGGGTTGCCGTACGACCGCTGTAGGTAGTGGTGTAATTGACTAGATATAGATGAGATTTGGCCCGGGTCAGCGCTACGTAAAACAATCGTAGTCGTTCGTCGTTCGTAGCTCCACCGTAGCGAATAAACTGCAGGTTGGCCGGTAAGGTCAGTCGATTGCTCTGAGTACGAGTGCTGCTCCCCCACACGTCATCATTGCAAGCTAGCACGAACACCGCTTCAAATTCTTGGCCCTTGGATTTGAAAGTGGTCATCAGCTGAACGGCATCATCAGCCTCTTGGTAGGGGCTGGTATCTAAGATCTTAATGTCTGCTGCCCGGTGGGCAGCTACAAATTCAATCAGATCGTCGAGTTTTAGGGTTTCAGAGCGACCGTGCTGGTAGTCTCGCAGATGGGCTCTTAGTACCGTCAGATGGGATAGTAACCGCCAAAACGTGCCGAAACTGGCTGTTGGTTTCTCGGCTGCCACCTGCTGAGTTAAGCTGGCAGCTTTAAGCGGTTGGCCAAAGTGATACTCGTAAAATGGTGAACAGTAGGCGTCTGGCCCGTCAGCTTCCAGAAGCTCTAGTTCGCTCACCCCGATAAGGTAGTCGAGTGCGACTTCCAATGGTTCGCTGGCTGTCAATTGCCCAAGTCGGATAAAAAATAGCGCTATGGAACGGGTAACCTCGTTACCTAGTAATACGTCACTCCAGTGTTGCTTGTCGTCTTGAGCCTGCCAGCTCATCTGCCATATAAGGCTGGTTGGTAAATTCCAACACCGATAGCTCAGTATTTGAGGCCAGAGGCTATCGGCGAGTTCCGGCTGTTTATCAATGGCGAGGGCTAATTCCGCCATTGATAGTAGTTCACTAACTGTCGGGTCGTCTAAGATATTCTCGCGTTTCTCATAGCGCAGCGGTAGACCGGCTTGCTGCAGAAAAGCTACCATTGGCTCGAGGTATTTATGCTGAGGGGCCAGTATTGCAATCTCACGGAGCGGCATACTCTTGGCGTGTAATTGCTTAATACGATCAGTAACCCAGGCAAATTGTTCGACATCGCTTTGCGCTTCTCGGCGTTCAAGAATTGATGTCTTCTTAGCCCGGGCTTCTGCGGTTAGGGTTTTTTCGATTTGAGGGAAGTGGTGATGAAGACGAGATTCAATCTGTTCGGCGATGCCGCGGGCGGTGTGCAGAATAGCTGGCTGGGAGCGGTAGTTCTGGGTTAGTGGTACTAATGCGACGTCGCGGTACGTTTGCTGGAATTGCAACATGTTGGAGTAATTGGCCCCCTGGAAGGCATAAATGGCCTGGTCATCATCACCAACCGCCAGTACGTTAGGGCGGCCCTCATTGACCGGATTGTCAGTCAGTAGTTCTACCAGGCGGAATTGGGCACCATTAGTGTCCTGAAACTCGTCGAGTAGGATGTATAGGTAGCGTTCTTGCAAGGAATAACGGAAGTCATCATGACTTTGGAGGGCTGCTACAGCTTGGAGAATCATATCGTCATAGTCGTAGAGCTCTCTGGCCTGCAGTTCAGCTAAGTAGCGTCGATAAACCTCAGCCACGGCGCGTAGCTTTTGTTGGGCTTTTTTGCTCGATAAAACAAAATGATTTTGTACATCTTTTTCTAACCACTTATTTTTCCAGGCCGTCAGTGGTGTTTGCTTGCCAAGCGTTTCAGCCTCAGCCACAGCCGTATCGAGTTCTTGTACAGTTAGTTGGGCTAGGGGGGTGACCCGGCCTACCGGGGATTTGTCGGTTATGAGGGATCGAAGCTCTTTGCCTAGCCTGGCAAAGTGCGGGATAACTGTTTTATCCATACGACTGACAGCTTCGAGGCACTGAGCAGTAACAGGGTTGGCCTGATCTAAGAATGTCTGATTTTGCTCGGCTACGGCTAGCAGATCGTCGGGTGTCAACAAAGCTCGTTTGGCATCACTAATGATGGTCTGCACCTCTTTGATGTAGTTGTCAGAGTATTTGAGTGGGTTAGTGTACGGCAATTCCCCGATGATTTCCCGAAAGATTTGATCAATGCCCAAATCGTTAACCGGTTCCATGTCGCTGAGCTGTAGGAAATAGTCTGGCCATCGGCGAATCAGTTCACTGCCAAAAGCGTGATAGGTACTTATAGTGACGTCGTAGGCGGTAGCGCCAATCAGCTGGTTGAGCCGTTCCCGCATGGTGCTTACTGCCGAATCGGTGAAGGTAAGGCATAGAATGTTCTCTGGCAATGTGTCAGTGGTGGCCAGAATACGGGCAATACGGGCGGTAAGTAGTTGGGTTTTGCCGGTACCGGGTCCGGCGATAACTAATACTGGACCATCCAGCTTCTCAACGGCCCGGCGTTGGTTGGGGTTGAGACGCGTTAGCGCCGCCTGATAATTATCCAGAAGAACACCCTCCTTATGTGAGCTATTATATCTGAAGCCTTAAGAATGTATTTGTAAGAGCGTCTTTTAAGCTGACCCTAGTTTTAGGCGTAGCAACAAATTGCCTCAGATCTCTGTTAAGATTCTCGTTGTTCGCGGAGGTTATAATACAGTGCCCCTCAGAGCCCGCTGACCCGCCATGATCGTCCGCATTTGGTGCAGACGGCTTTTTGCCAATTCCAGCGTATCACCCTGCCTCCACACATGGGACATTTCCCGAAATAGAGCTTGATCTTTTGCCACAGGCTCATCAGTGTTCAGCAGTATAGGCCAGGTTGCCTTGCTGTGCAATAACCCAAGCCACTCCATGGCGTGCTGGTCGGCAGTGCTAAATCCAAGGCTTCCTGATAAAAGTAAGTACTAACGACATTTGAGCTACAGCGTATTTGACTATGTTTCAACACAAAAATGAAACATTTTCTTATTGACGAATGGGCCTGGCAGGCCTACAATCGCACACGTTAAACTTTATTAACTCCTAATTCATAGTAAAGGTCAACTAACCATTATGGGTACAGGTACCAAAAATGGGCGTATTGCCCGTGGTGGCCACGGTCAAAAGCTTGGTCAGTTTCTTGCAACCGCGATTTGTGGTAATGATATTTTAAGCTCGGCACTCTACGTTTCGGGAGTTGCTATTATGTTCACCGGTGTTTATGCACCGGTGATTTTACTTTTTATATGTCTGGTACTTTTCCTTTATAAGGCAGTATATACCGAAGTCGTCGAAGCCCTACCTCTAAACGGCGGGGCTTATAACTGTCTGCTCAACGGCACTTCCAAGACCTTTGCGGCTACAGCCGGTACCATGACTATTTTGTCTTACATGGCGACGGCAGTGTTATCCGGTAACGTCGGCGTTGAATACTTAAGCCGTATCCTTACGTTCCCGATTATGCCGATGACGATTGGGCTACTGGCGGTATTGGGGTTGCTTGTGGTGGGGGGTATTAAGGATTCAGCCCGTGTGGCTCTGGGTATCTTTTCGTTCCATGTGCTGACACTCATAGCGTTTTTGATTCTCGGCGCGGTCTATGCCTTCCACGGTGGCGCATCATACTTGGCCAGCAACATGCATCACACGTCTGGCATTGTGTCGAGTAAGGGTTTGATCATAACCTTGGTTCTTGGTTTCTCGGCATCACTTCTGGGGGTATCTGGTTTTGAGAGTTCAGCTAACTTCGTCGAAGAGCAAAAGAAAGGCACGTTCCGGAAAACCCTTCGCAATATGCTGATCGGTGTTACCATTTTTAATCCTCTTATAGCGCTGGTTGTTCTAAATACCATGTCACTCCACGCCGTTGGAGCGGCAGATAACTTTCTGCTGGCAGATGCTGCCCGGGTTATTGGCGGCAAACCGTTTGAGTATTTGGTTAGTATTGACGCCTTCGTGGTGCTGTGGGGGGCCGTCTTAACGGCATTTGTGGGTGTTAGCGGATTGATGCATCGGATGGCTGGCGATGCCTGTCTGCCAAATATCTTGACTCGAGAAAATAAGCGGGGTTCATATCCGTACATTGTCTTGGTTTTCTTCTTGCTCTGTAGCTCCATCCTATTGGTGACCAAGGGTAATCTGCTGTCATTGGCCGGAGTCTACACTATTGCCTTCTTGGGGGTCATGAGCTCGTTCGCGCTTGGTAATCTCATTCTCAAGCTCAATCGGAGTGAACTAAAACGCAGCTTCAAGGCGCCGGCTATTTTTGCCATTCTAGCCTTCTCAGCTACCGCGATTGGAGTTATTGGCAATATCTATTTGGATCCGCGTAACTTTGTCTATTTCTGTATGTACTTCATCCCTTCGTTTATCGTAGTGCTATGCGTGATCTACGAAGATGCGGTTTTGGGCTTTTTACTGCGAACAACGCGACAGATACCCCTCCTTAATCGATATATTGAACATACATTCAATGATCTAATCCAAGGCAAGTTTGTGGTACTACTTCATAACACAAATCGCTTATCTCGAATTCTCAACTATATCTATCGGAATGAGACGGGGCGTAAGGTGACGCTTGTTGTCTGTAAGGATCAAGACACCGATAAGACGGACCATCCCTACAAAGAGATTGCTGAGACGCTGCCATATCTACAGAAGGCCGGGATTTATCCGAAGTTGCAGTTGTCTTTGGTATACAACGACAAACCGTTTGGCCCTGAGGTCATTGATGATATATCCAAGCAATTCAAAGTCCGTAAAAACCGTATCCTAATCGGCTCCATTCATAACCACCACCCCTACAATTATGATGAACTCGGTGGTGTCCGGATCATATTCTGAGCACCCCTGGTTTAGCTTGTTTTTGGAGCAAAAAGGTTACAATTTTTCGTGAGAAAAGCAGAGGGTCTCAGGCAAGACGTTGTTCGAGACGGGCAATACGACGCTCATGATCATCGAGGGTCTTGGTGCGGTCGTTGACTTCATTTGATGTCTCGATTGCATCTGCAACACTATGAGATAAGTCCCCTATCTGTGATGTAAGTTTTTGGTCGAGTCTTTGTAAATCTAAATGTATGCTGTCTTGCAGTGACGCAGTCTGTTGTGAGACAGTTGTACTGATAAATTGTTTCAGATCTTGGACAACGTCTTCGTTCATAGTACGGTAATTGTATCAGCATGATCCTTTCTCGTGCAATCGCGCAAAGACTGCACTTGCTAAAATTAAACTATCAAATAATGGGGTTATTGTCTGGATGTAGCCGCAGTAGTTGTGCTTAATATCGGTATGTCACCAGTTATAATGAAAGTACACAAGGAGATAGCATGGCACTAAGAACAACTAACAAACCAAAACCACGAGACGTCACTGAAGTGGGGACATTTCTTAGGTTTGCCAACTGGATCAGCGAGGCGATGGGCAAACCGCCGAACATTGCATTCTGGTTTATTCTTGTCGTTATCTGGACGTGTATATTTGCTTTTGGTGGGCCGCATCTGGCCAGCGGGTCATGGTTACCAACATGGTTTACCTCTCAAGGTTTTAATTTCCCGCTGAACCTCATAACAACCGTTGCGGAACTTTTTATTGGTTTCTTGGTTGCTGCTGCTGCCAATCGGGCCCAGGATGCGCTGACTACCTTGATATTGCATATAAAACAGGCTCTGGATAACGACGTCATACTTGAGCAACAGATTATAGCCAACGATAATAGCGTTGACCATCAATTGCAGGTAATTGCCAAGCATCTCAATATTGATCCCAAGGAGCTTGAGCTAAAGGACGAATAAGTCGTTTTACATGAAATACGCAATATTCTTACGTGGTATCAACGTTGGGGGGATCAAGGTTCCTATGATCGCATTAAAGGATTGCTTGACCAGTTTGCCTGTCAGTGATGTACAGACCTATGTGCAGACTGGTAATATTACGCTTGATTCTCCGCTACCAGCAGTTGAACTCAAGCACATTTTAGAAAAGACTCTGCATGAGGAGTTTCACTACGAGGCGTTTGTGCTTATTTATCCGAGGGATGCCCTGGGCAGTACCGTAGCAGCCTATCCATTTCTTGACGATGCGGATGCTCATCGCTATGCAGTTCTGTGTGCATCACAAGCGGTCGCTGACGAGCTTGCTTCGCATCGAGCCGAGATCGATACGGATGTTGAGGATATCGTTGCCCGTGATTACGCGGTCTACTGGCATGTGCCGAAGGGTCATTCAACTGACACAGTGTTCGCTAAACTGTTAGCGCAGCCGAAGTATAAGGGGGTGACGACGGTACGTAACCTCAATACACTCGAGAAAATGCTGTAGCTCCAGTGAGATCAATCATATTTGGCCTATTAGCTTGTAGTTAGTAGGCTGTCAATCTGTCTATACTCGGTGAGAACGTAGGACGCCAGGCATGTACGGGTACGCTACCGATTATCCCCTTGCCCGGTAATCACCCCTCGCTTTTGGCGGTCTTTGAGTTTGGCTACATTGCGTTGCATGACATCCTCGAAGGATAAACCGAGTGAGTGAGCCATAACGGCTATATACCATACGACGTCGCCTAATTCTTTAGCCAGCTCTGCTTTGTCCTCTTCTGTTACAACGCCATCTTTATAGGCAACTATTTTCTTCCATTTCTCTACAACCTCGCCTGCTTCACCGGCAACACCCATAGCCCAAATGGTTTTCTCCATAATTGGGTCGTAGTTATTTTTGGCAGTTGTCAGGGCTTGTTTCTGGTATTCGTCAAAAGTCATGTATCCCCCTCTCTAAATTAAACGTAGTTGTCGTCCATACTCTAGCATACGAATTGGTCTATGCTAGAGATGATATCTTGTTTATTCGCTCAGTCACCTGTAAATTTGCGCTACTATATCACGGTCGTCCAAGGCTTTTTCAACTATCCTGCCACGTGGCGCAAGTGGGACACTGTTCTTCGGTACCGAATTCGGTCATCCACTGTTCGGCCGCTTGCCACCACGGTTCAACATCATGAAGAGCCCATAAGTCAGCCAGGCTTCGGAGCAACCAGCCTATGCGACCATGAAACTGCCATCTTCCCCATAGGACGGCTGCCCATTTGGGCCCTGCCGGCATGACGTAGACGGGTTTTTTTGGCCTGTAAGCTTTCGGCTTTTTTTGCTCGCTTTGACGTATCAGATTTTGGGCAACAAAATGTCCATCATATATCGCGGTTTGAGCCATGCCGCTATATGGAGTACTGTTGTTATCGCCGAGTACAAAGATACCCGATTCTGTTTGGAGGTACTGGTCGACCGCTACCTTACCATGCTCATTAAGCTGAAAGTTGTTCTCTGTGTAGAACGGGGCGTTGGCCATGCCTGCTGTCCAAATGACGGTGTGACTGGGCAGGGGTTTGCCGTCAATCATGAGCGCTGAGGCGGTTTCGCCTTCTACTTTTTTGCCCAAGATAAGTGTAACACCAAGCCGGCGCAGCTGGCGCTCAATGGCTTTGCCCGTGGATTTCGGCAACCGTGGTACTAGGTGGCGGTTGGCTTCCACGAGTTCGATGCGAATCGCTTTGTGCTTGATACTATGGGCCTGGGCAATGCGGTGCAGATATTCAGGCAACGCCCCGGCAAGTTCTATGCCGGTGGGGCCACCGCCAACTATGATATAGTTGAGATCCGGCTTATGCTCATTGGTCAGCTGCTGGTGAATGTGGCGTTTGAAACGCTCCGCCTCTTTAATCGATTTGATGCCGTATGAGTACTCGGCTAATCCATGTATGCCGAAATAGTTGGTGACCATGCCAAGTGCCAGGATGAGGATGTCGTACGAATAGGCTTTATTTTTATCGTCATAAACTGTTTTGCTTGCCCGATCAAGCTTGATTGCTCTGCCTCTGGCCAGTGTGACTGCCTTGTCACGGAAGATAGTAAATAGCGGGATGTTGGATTCGGCGCGGATTCCACCAGTGGCTGTGTGGTAGAGCGCTGGGTTATAGCGGAAATTGGGGCTGTCCGAGAGTAATGTGATTTCGAATCGGCTGTTTTTACATAAATCCAGAGCTGCTTTGATGCCACCAAAGCCGCCGCCGACGATCAGAATTCGCTGTTTATTTTGGACCACCATGCTTATGATTATAGCAATCTTTAGGGTATGATAAATAACGATGAACTTTGTGGCGGTTATTATTGTTAGCCAGCTCCTATTCACAATAAGTGATGTTCTGGCTAGGATCAATATGCCAAAACTCGGGTTTCATATGGCCACGTTTATGTCATGGTGGTTTGCTCTGTATATTGCTGTGCGCATCCCGGCGGTATTCGGACAATTGTATGTGTTTACGCGGCTTGATCTGAGTCGCACTATGACGCTCTTTTCGGCAATGAGCTTGGTATTGGTTAATATGCTCGGCTTCCTGCTGTTTCGAGAAATTCTGGCACCTCTGGCGTATGCTGGTATCTTCCTGGCCCTTACAGCATTTCTGCTGGTAGCTTATGCAAAATAGTGCTTTTCTTATGTAGGTATGATCAAACGTAGGCTCAATGCACCTCTTGGCGCCAGCATCATAGTGCTTTCCTCACTGTTTTATGCGAGCTATGGTATTTGGACGACATTGATGGGTAACTTTTTTGGCGGTTATACGGCATCGGCATTACGAAGCATTCTAGTTCTGGTTATCATGGTTCCGGTTGCCATAGCTCGGCATCAACTCGGTCCAATCAATTGGAGGCGTCACTGGCCGTATGTAGCTGGGCTGTTATTCTCTTCATGTTTTACGTGGGGGCCATTTTATTACGCAGTCTTACATGCCGGTATTGGTATAGCTTTAACTATTAACTATGCTGGTATTGTTATAGGCATGTTCTTCTTCGGTTGGTTGTTTGCTCGCGAGCGATTTAGTAAGGACAAATGGCTGGCTACTCTGCTTGGCCTTATTGGGCTCTATTTGATTTTTACGCCAAGCATAGCCGATTTAGGGTGGTTAGCTCTCGTAGGGGCAGCGGTAAGTGGGCTGAGCATTGCATCCAATAGTGTTATCGTTAAGCACCTGCCATATAACGCCACCCAATCCACGGTGTTTCTTTGGGCCACATCGGTCGTAGCCAATATATTTATGGCGTCGGTGTTTCGTGAACAGCATCCAGCAGTTGGTTGGTACGCCCAGTGGCTCTATCTCGTTTTCTTTGCCATAGCCTCGGTCGCGGCTTCCTGGTTGTTCATTACCGGCCTCAAACTTGTGGAGGCTGGTGTCGCCGGTATCTTGGGGCTACTCGAGATTGTATTCGGAGTATTGTTCGGGATACTTTTCTTCAGCGAACATGTCGGGTCGGTGGTAGATGTCGGTATCATAACGATAATTGCAGCTGCAGCTATTCCATATATCAGGGACTACAATGCCCAGCGGGGTACGTTGGATAAAGTAGGGTCGTAGCCTTCCATGCATGGTGCTCTCGTTACTGCCAGCCTTATGTTGGCGCTCATCTCCCCGATAACCTACATTGTTAGCATTGTTCGTGGTAAATCTCGGCCGCACCGGATGACCCGGTTTGCGCTTATGATTGTGCTGGCAGTTACATTCGTCGGAGCTGTAGCCGCACACGGCAATCCAGGTGCGCTACTGCTGACGAGTATTTTTTGCTTGCAGGGAATTGTTATCTTTGGATTGAGCCTATGGCGGGGTATAGGCGGCAGGGCCAGACTCGATTGGGCTTGCCTTATGATTGCACTACTGGGTATCACTGCCTGGGCACTTACTAGCAACCCTATTATTGGAGTTTGGGGAGGTATCGTCGGCGACTTTGCCGCCTATGTGCCGGCGTTTGTAAAAACATGGCGGCAGCCCCGTTCTGAGTCACCGTGGTTTTATCTGACCAGTGCCGGGGCGGCTTTCCTGACCCTGATAACTTATCCTGTCAGCGCTGTATCGGTGTTTCAGCTGTATATCATTGGCTGCGGATTGAGTATGACAGTATTTATCTACCGGCCACTGATTTCCAGGCTGTTCGATGCGGCTTGGTCGTAACCTTCTTGCGCATCTGCCACGTAGTGCTTAAGCTTAACAGTATGGATGAGTTTAAGCAGACCTTGATAAAGTCTGGTTTTCGGGGAGAGGTTGATGACAGCTCGGCTACCAAGGAACTTTATAGCCACGATGCTTCGATGTTTGAGATCCAGCCGGCGTTGGTGGTCAGCCCCCGGGATGCGCGTGACGTTGCCCTGTTGGTCTGTCTGACGGCGACAAAGAAAAAGACTATGCCCAAACTTTCGCTGACGGCTCGTTCAGCGGGTACGGATATGTCGGGCGGAGCCATCAATGACTCGATCATTGTCGATTTCCGTCGGCATTTTACGGATATTGGTGATGTTTCAGCCACGACCGCCCAGGTGCAGCCGGGTGTGCTGTATCGAGATTTTGAAAAGCAGACCTTGAAGCATAAAGCCCTGCTTCCCTGCTACCCGGCTTCGCGCGAACTGTGTACGGTCGGCGGTATGGTTAACAATAATTCCGGCGGCGAAAAGTCGCTGGAGTTCGGCAAGACTGAAAATTATGTAAGTAGCCTGCGCTTTGTCTTTGCCGACGGCATCGAGCGAACGGTCAAGCCACTCGGCCGGCGGGAGCTGGTCAAGAAAATGGCCCAGCCGGATTTTGAGGGCCGACTGTATAAAAAACTGTTTGATCTTTTAGACAAGCACCACGAGCAGATTAAGGCGGCAAAACCGAAGGTGAGCAAAAACTCTACTGGCTATAATCTGTGGGATGTCTGGGATCGGCAGCACGGCGTGTTTGATTTGACGAAGCTGATTGTTGGAGCACAGGGTACGCTTGGTTTGGTAACGGATATTCATCTAGATTTGGTACCGGCCCGTCCTCACTCGGGTCTGCTGGTACTATTTTTGAAAGACCTGGATAGTCTCGGCGAGATCATTCCAAAGGTGCTGGAGTCTCATCCGGCCACCTTTGAGAGTTTTGACGATGCCACACTATGGCTGTCGATCCGTTTTTTGCCGAGTTTCCTGAAGACTCTGGGGTTACGGAAATTCATTCATTTGCTCATTAGTTTGATCCCTGACGGGCTGCAGCTTCTACACGGTATCCCCAAGCTGATACTGATGGTCGAATTCAATGGTCGAACTGAAGAAGAGGTGCGGGCCAAGATCACTGGCTTGCACCGTGAGCTCAAGGTTTACCGGGCTCGTTATGAGATCAACGGCTTCGAAGAGGACGCCACTGAGGGCAAAAGTGAAAAATTCTGGCTGATGCGGCGGCAGAGCTTCAATTTACTGAGAAGCAAAGTTAAGGACAAGCACACCGCGCCGTTCATTGATGATCTGGTGGTAAACCCGTCCTATCTGTCCGAGTTTTTGCCAAAGATCCGGCAGATTATCCGGAAGTATCACCTGCTGGCTACAGTCGCCGGGCATATGGGAGATGGCAATTTTCATATTATCCCGCTTATGCGGCTTGAGGACCCAAGCGATCGGGCCAAACTGCTGCCGGCGATGGGAGAAGTCAACGCATTGGTGCTCAAATATCACGGCTCATTGAGCGGCGAACATAATGATGGGCTGGTACGCGGACCGTGGCTGGGCAAGATGTATGGTAAGCAGATGCTGGCTATTTTCCGTGAAGTTAAGCTGATTATGGACCCGCAAGGTATCTTTAACCCCCATAAAAAGGCCATGGCTGATTGGGATTACAGCTTCAGCCATATTCGACGGCATTTCTAGGAAATTGCCTTGGCTAGCCGAGTGCGGTAGCCCTCAGCCACAAGATGTTGCATAGCCCATTGCAGATAGTGATCCGGCAATTTGGCAAGTGACATCATCGATCTGTCCCGATCAATAGCGCCGATAGCCTTTTGGGCCTGTTGATTGTATTGTTTGGCACGCCGCAAAGTTTCTGCAATGGTACCATCTTGCATAAGTAGCTCGGTGAGTTTTGACAAACGCTGTTTGCTTGTGAGATATCGTTCCACTGTCGCCTGGTGTGGTCCACGGAGCGCCAGAATGACAGGAAGGGTATACACTCCCTCCAGGACGTCATGAGCTGTTGGTTTGCCGGTTAGTTCGGGCGCTGATACCAGATCCAGTACATCATCAATGCACTGGAAAGCCATGCCGAGTGCTTTCCCGTAGGTATTGAATGCCTGGCGGGTTGATTGATCACTATTGGCGCACAGACCGCCGAGTTCGCACGCCGCTGCGAACAGCATGGCTGTCTTGTCGTGCATAGCTTTGAGGGCGGATTTTTCACTTCGCTTAGTGTTGTTTCTGTCGACCAATTCTCGGCTCTGGCCGTCGCATAGGGCAGCTATGATAGTAGCTACCAGCCTGACAGCTTCGCTATTGATCTGAGCTGCGAGGGCTATGGCACGGGAAAAGAGGTAGTCACCAACCACAATAGCTTGATCGGGACCTTCTATGCTGTTGATGGTCGGTACGCCACGCCGACTATTGCTCTGGTCGATAATATCGTCATGGATCAGGGTGGCAATATGGACGAGCTCGAGAGCACTACAAGCGGCGACCACTGTTTTAGTGATATTCTGTTTTTGGCTGGCGGCAATAGCGATAATCAGTGCCGGTCTGAGCCGTTTACTCTTGCCACTGATGACCCGCAAGGCGGGCTTTTGGATAGAAGCCGTCGCACTACTGACACTTTCTTGAAGCGTCTGCTCTACTTGCATAAGATGGGCCGGGAGATCTGGCACATCTAATATCTGGGCAAGATCGAAAGGCGGCATGTGACCACTGTACTACAGGTGGTACATTTAGGCGAACCGACTTGTACTCACTTTTTGAAGCCAAGGCAGATGAACTGCCCATGACTTAGACAGTAGACCTTGGCCGGTCACTGCCGTGCAATAAAGTTGAAGTCAGAATACATACTGCGCCTAGCCATCTCTCGGAACATATGCTCAACCTCCGGTACCATGTTTTCTGGGAGATTACCAATAGCTACCCATTTGAGTTCATCGCACTTGTCGGGTTCGGCATTGGTTGGTTCGCCCTTCCAGGTATCAGTTTCAAAAAACAGGTCGATGCGTTCATGCGGTTCGGGTTGATCGGAGTAGCGGTGGAGCGTATGTACGATATCTAGATCCTTCGGGTCAATATTCACTCCAACTTCTTCTTTGGCCTCACGCACTGCGGCTAGTGCAGCAGGTTCGCCGCCATCCATGTGCCCTGCTGGCAGGCTATACTCGCCGTCGTGGTAGCCGGTATTCGCTCGTCTAAGTAGCAGTACTTTGCTACTGTCACGCAGCAGTACATATACTGAGCCAATGAAACGGTAGCGGTCTTCAAACTTGACCATGTGCTCATTCCTCTCGTTTTACTGCTGTTTATTATTTTAGAGTCTAAGACCGTCGTTAACACGTGTCAATAAATATGGAAAATGACTGCTGGCTAGTCGCTACTTATCGTTTATCTCTCTCCACAACCGATGCTTCTCCAGCCACGGTTCTAAGTCTTCTTTGTCCTTCTCGTTGGTGGCTTTCTTAGCCGTATCTATTTGGGTGTCAATCTTCTTCAAAAGAGCGTCGATCCGTTTGACAATACTCGGGTCAAGCTCTAGGAATTTTTGCTTGTCTGCAAACACGTATATTGCCTGCAGAGCAAATAAGTTTTTGCGGGCACTATTCCATTCCCACTCGGTGGCATAAGTCAGGCTACTGCCGACTGCCTGAGAGATATAAAACATAGTATCGTTTGCTGCATTACGGATCTTGCTTGCTGTCATCCATCGTTCATCCGGAAATTTGGCAATAAGTTCATCAAGTTTGTT
>DASYZQ010000007.1:0-39068 GCA_035946175.1 Saccharimonadales bacterium (SeqCode) | reverse complement strand
TAGAGTTCCTGCTCGAAGGCTGGTACTAATTGCTCGAATTCATAGTGACTTAATCCGGTCATAGCTTTCATGACTCGGTTGCTTTTGGTGTTTGTGTTCATACCGTAAGTATGGCTGAGGGGCTAATGGGGAGCAAGTCTATTAGCTGTAGCTGTTTCCCACTTTTCAAAATCATCGTAGAATTCTAATCCCTCAACAGTTTTAAAAAACCAGTACCTATACTCTTCGCTGAAGCCGTCGTCTAAGTAAACGTTGTTGTAGTGGGCGCCAAAGTCTTGTACGTGTGGAGGTAAAAAATCCTTATCGATATTGAAGCCACGATTTGGGTGGGATATACCCATTCTCTTTCTTAAACCGACAATGAATTTTTGATTGTGTAGTTTTCCAATTTCATACCAATGGATCAAATCTTTAAATGACGATTTATCTAGGATCAACTTTTTTGGGACGAATGGCTCAATGAAATAGAGCACGTTCGTCAGTATTGATAAGTCAGCTAGAGTATAAAATGGCTTAATAAAATCTGCTTCTTTTAGAGTTGAGAGCGTAATTGGCTGCTCGACACTACGAAAATCCTTCAAAAGAGGGCTTTGATTACACTCAAAAAGAAAAGCATCAATGCTCATTTGTCCAATACTCATACCAATCCTAGTGTACTGAAATAACACCTTTAAAAATAGTGAGTTGGATGGTGGGGTAAGTAGTTAGCTATAAATTTTTGAATAGCTCGGATATATCAACGCGCAAGGCTTTAGCTATCTTGTGTAGGGTACCGAGTCTAGCAAATCTTTTACCAGTCTCTAGGTAAGCAATCGTAACAACACTCATGCCAAGTTTTTCTGCTAGTTGTTGTTGCGTAACACCGCGGCTTTTACGTACCTGTGCTAGACGTTTCCCAAAAGCTTTTAATAGTTTCTGTTCTTGTGCATTACTCATGCACTTAGGTTAAGAATTATAAACAGATAGTTACATAAACTATTAGTTTATTTTATGAGTAATTTGTGTTAATTTAACAGATATAACTTAAACAAGGAGTTTATAATGGGCGAGGACAGACACGAAAAGCATAATTCGCATATTGTGAATAATGTGACAGTTAATCAGCCCTCACCTAAAAGCATGGGTGTACTAGAGCGAGATTGGGCGACCGCTCTTGTTTTATCTGTTTTTCTAGGTTGGTTTGGTATTGACCAATTTTACTTAGGCAAAACCGCTAAGGGCCTATTAAAACTATTTACCTTTGGTTTGCTCGGTATTCTCTGGCTTATAGACATCATTATGATAGCTACAAAATCGGTTAATAACATTGTATGGAAGGAACAGGCAGGAAAAATGGAAGGCAATAAATCAAAGCAATCAGGTAACTGGTTCGCAAATCATAAGGCACTTAGTATTGTGGCCGGTATTATCCTGCTGATTATCATTGTTTCGGTGGCGAATGGTAGTAGTAAGCCAACTAGCGACAAGACGGCAAGCCTTAACTCTACACCAGCATCATCAACCACCAGTAAACCTACGACTGCGACAAAACCAGCCGCTGCCCCAACACGCAAAGTTACTGGCACAGCAACCACGCTAGGTGCGGGTACATTTACAGGCGGCAAAGATGTAGCTGATGGCTTATATGATGTAACGCCTGGTGCAGGACAGAGCGGTAACTTTACGGTTAGCGGGACTGACAGCTATAACGAGATTTTGGGTAATGCGGGAGCAGCAGGTGGCGTGCCAAAAGTCAGAGTGCAAATATCTGATGGCGACCAAATCCAAATATCTAGTTTAAGCAGCGTTAGCTTTACACCCGTTACCACACCATTTTCAACTGCATATACTACAACGAGCCTTTATACTGGCACATTTACGGTTGGTCAGGACATTGGTGCTGGTAGGTATGTAGTAACCCCTGCTGCTGGCCAGAGCGGTAACTTTGTCGTCAGTGGTACAGATAGCTACAACGAGATACTAGGTAACGCTGGTGCGGCTGGTGGTGTACCAAGTCTTACGGTAACGCTGACTGATGGCGATATTATTTCAATTTCTAGTTTGGGGCAGGCTACCTTTACCCCTAGCAAGTAGAAGCAAGTAATTAAGATCAGAGGGTATCCAATCAGGTACAGAAACACTGCTAAATTAGGACATTTTACAATTTAAGGCATATCATTAAACTAATAACAACATTATAAGAGACCATATAGTGCAAACCATAAAAAATATCGGGGCTGGGATAATTGGACTACTGATATTTGTTGGGGTTATTGCTGGCTTTGTATTGGTATTTGCTTATGGACCCAGAGTAGCAATAAAAGCTGATCCCATACTTGCTTGGATAAGTGTGATACTGCTTGCGGTCAATATACTGTCTCTTCCACTAGTATTCTTCAAAAAAACTAGAGCATGGTATGGGCTAGAGCTGTTTATTTCGTCGCTTATATACGGCCTATCACTATGGGTACTGGGATTTTTGGTAACTTACTTGTTATGGGGCCTTGGAGCCGTAATTCTAGGTATATTTATACTTGGTTTTGGCGTTGTACCTTTTGGGCTAGTCGCTTCAGCCATGCATCATGAGTGGAGCTATTTCTGGAACTTGATTTTCATGCTTGTTTTAACATTTGGAGCTAGAATTATTGGTTCTATTTTGATAGAAAAAGCCGAGAGTGAAGACAACAACATTATTGAAGCAGAGACCGAAGAAAAACCATCAACTCATAGCCTACTCAGTAAACTAGCCCTGTTACTTGTAGGTATAATACCTGTTCTTTATATCATTGGCGTCATTATTGATAGGCGTTCAAACGAACACTACTATCACCCCAGTTTGATGGCAGAACACTTTTTGCTATATCCAGCAGACGCATTACTTATTCTACTAATTGGTTTGTCTATCTATTTACTTATAACTAGGCGAAAAGCTAAAAAACAAGCAGCATTACTTGTTTCCAATCATAAAAGTTTAGATACTGGCGAAAAAAACGAAATAAAAAACAAGCTTAATACCATAAAAAATACAGGACAAAACACAGAAATAATTGGTTGGTTGTTACTTGCAGTAGGTGCGGGCGTAATATGGTTGCAGAGCTATGACGGACCTCAAGCAGTTGGTGTTTGGATTTTTTATCTAATTGTTGGGCTTTACCTCATTTATTCTGGTAAATACATTCGTTATGCTCGGGGAAAGCATATTGCTGGATTTTTGTTATTTAATGGTTTTTTACTGCTTCTTCTAACTCCCGGTATTTTACCTTTAATTGTGTCGATCCAATCATTCATAAATTATGGGCGATATAGAAAACTAAAATCAAAACTTAAACCCAAGTTTACTAAACATCAATCGCTGCATATCTCCACAATCCAAGCCATCGTATTTACCGTACTGATAGCAGCAGGCATAGTATCACTAGTTTTCAAATTTAGGTCATCAACAACCGCTAACACCTCATCTCAACAAAACAATAGTTCAATTAGTCAGCAATCATCTCTGTATACGGCTACAAACAATTTCTTCACAATTAACTTTCCCGGGAGACCAACGGTATCAAATTCAAGCTCACAGGTGTCAGGCTATACAGTTCCTATAACTACTTATGATAGCCAAGTAAATAATGATAGCCAGGAATACGATGTCTACGCCTATAGCTGGCCATCACAGGGCTTTGATTTCACTAATTTATCTAACTCGGACATGCAATCTGCACTTCAAACCAGCTCTACTAACTTAGTACAGGCTATAAAAGGAAATGTAACGAATAGTAACTCCTCAAACCATCAAGGGCATCCATCCATAGACACACAATTTACTACACAAATATCAGGTAACACTTACACTGGTTATCTAAGAGTGTTTTTCGTTGGTAATAATGAGTATGGCCTACTGGCACTAGGTTCTAGTCAAGACGACTTCAATAACTTTGCTAATTCATTTAATTACACAGGACAATAACTAGATGACAAAACAAGCACTGAAAGAAGTTAAGAGTTATGCGATTGGCTTAGCAGTAATAGCCATCATAATTCTTAGCGTTGCCGTTATTAGTTCTGCTCTACATAAAAAGAAAGACCTTAACTGTTTAAGTGTTGCACAAGCGAGGAATAATATTGGCAAGACAGATTGCGTTAGTTTTACGGTTGGCTATACCTATGTTTCGTCAGAAGGTAATAGCTTTATTGATGAATACCGCAACTATTCAAGCGGATTTGAAGTATGGATACCATCAAGTTATTCTTTTGGACCGGGTTTGACGAATAAGTATGCAAATAAAACTATCGATGTTTCAGGCACTATCACTAGTTACTATGGTGCCCCCCAGATTGAAGTAACAAATCCTTCACAGATAACCTTGGCTCAATAGTTAAACTTATTAACTAGATGCCAGATGGAGCCGTTATTTTAAGCCATGGAGCGTGATAGCTCACGACTTTGTTTACAAGGTTTAGAATAGCATCCTTAAGTTCATTTTGTTCTAGTGGGCTGTAGGGTGCCTCATCGCCGATTATTACAAAACTATGTTTATTAAGATCTTCACTTTTCAGTTTATAGACAGCCTGCAACCCTGAGGTGGCATTGTTTATATCAACAGCACAAAGCAAAAACTCATCGTACTTTGTTTTATCTGGTGGTAAATAGAAACAAACTCTGTCCATACCATCGACTGAATAATTTGCTCCAAAGCTGATAGGGGTGTAACGACGAATATAATGCTTCTGATCGTCATTATAATCCGAAATAACTTCTTCAAGGTATTTATTAACATAGGATTGCACGGTGTAAATGCGGCGAGAACTTTGATTACGACTTCGGGGACTTAGCCAATATAGACGTTCTTGTGCTTTGTGAAATGTATCAGTATTCACCAGTGCCTCATGTGCGTTTAGACAGCGTACCCATTCTTCAGGTGGGTTCGCTCGCTTTTGCTCCTTAAGTTTTGCCCATGTTTTATCATAGACACGCGTGCCAGTGTAAGTTTCGTTTGTAAGAATACGAACAACGCTCGAAGAGTTCCACTGTTTATTTTTAGCTGTTGGAATGCCGTCGTCATTTAACGTCTCAGCTATATCGGTTGGAAAATATCCCAGATCAACGAATTCACGAAAAATACGTTTTACTATTTCGGCTTCACCTGTTGTTGCAGGTTCAAAGGCGACACGTTGATTTGATACTTCCTTATGTACACCATGTTCTAGAATACGAACACGATTCCGTTGCTCATCAAGTAAAATACGAACGTATCCGTATGGAGCTACTCCGCCTGCCGAATATCCTTGGCTAGCTATCTTTCTACAACCGGCGGAAACTTTGTTGCTCAGTAGTCGTACGTATTCCTTAGACATAACAAAGTCTAGCGTCATGATGATAGTGTCAGAAACTGTCATATCACTTCGTGGGATTCCTCTGTCGACCGAACCCAGACGAATGTTGCGGTCTTCCATGTCAGCAATTAGACGCCAGGCATGACTTATTTTTTGCACTCGACCAAACCTTGAGGCGTCGTAAAACAAGATGTAATCAATCTTTGGTGCATCGTCTGCATAGACATACTTTTCGAGCATAGCCTGAAAGCCAGGACGGTTAAAAGTTAAACCTGATATTCCTTCGTCTTTAAATGCTTCGACGAGTTCTATATCTTCTGCTGCTACTTTCTTTTCCAACGCTTCTCGTTGGTTCTCAATAGAGTTTTCTTGTTTATCCTCTGCCGAAAAACGGTAGTAGGCTACACCCTTTAACTTGTCCTCATTAAATAACTGCACGTTCTGCCTCAATCATTTCTTGACTGATTTGAACTAGCTGCTCTAAAGCATTCACTTCTTTATCGGTCATTCTTTCGCCTTTAGACTTCTTTTTAGCAATTGTTGCTACTGCTTTTTGAATATCCCACGAGAAACCATTACGCAAGATTTGTTCTTCGAGTTCTTGTACCCGCATTTCTGGGTTCTTCAAATATGTTGCCAGAATGTCACCATATAAGTCGAAACGGATAAACGCACTTTTTATGATACGAATGTCTTTGGAGCTTTTAATTGTACCGTTAGAAATACGGTCAAGAATGTCGTCAATTATTTGATCAACTTGCATACCGCCAACTTTCCGCAGATGGGGCTTAAGACGGACGATTTCAATTTGATAAGTGTCATTCAGTCCACGCTCAGCTAAACGACTAAGCAAGTGAAGCTGTTGTTCTCTCAAATGCAAATAATCTGCTGCTGATGCCTCTGAAATACCAATGTACTGTGCCAACTCTTTGATTGACTGAAAGCCAAACTCCCGCTTCATACGATGTAAGGCATCTGATCGCTCTAATGGCTTCCAAGGTCTGCGGATATTTTGCATTTCGTAGCGTCTGGCCTCCATTTCACCAGGGCTAAGCTCGGGGTAAACCAAACACGGCACGACTTTTAACTCTAGTTCGTTAGCGCAAATGTAACGTCTGTGGCCATCAATAATCTTGTATTTGCCACGTTCATATTCAGTAACCGTAATTGGTTGCTGAATTCCATAGTGTTCAATAGAACGCTTTAAGTTAGAAATAGCCGCTTTAGCTGATATATCTTTGCGTGGCTGATTATCGTCATACTCAACGACGTCTATAGATAAATCCTGCAATCCATAATTAATAAGTTTCTTAGTATCCATAAAATCTCTTAAATAATCAAATAAAAAGGGAGCACTTGCTCCCTCAATTTCCTATTAAAATACTATACAATAATTATTACGTCAAGCATAATCTAACTCTTTGGCAAAACAGATAATGTATGTATACATGCTAACTGAGGCTCAGGAAATTAGAGGAGTGGAAATATAGTGAGCTAAACAGGGGGTATTAGCTTTTCAATCCCTGTTTCTTTAAATGTTGTCTTATTCGCTCGGCTTGCTTTTCAAGGATTGAACTTTCATTACTAATTAAGGTGTCACTGTGTCGCATAAGCCTACGGTTTAGTTCTTGAACTGTTGCAGCTTCAACTGGGATATACATCCTTTCATGCTCTATTTGCCAACCTACTAGCAACGCTAGGTCGGGTGACAATGGTATCGTGATTTCAACATCCTTTTGGCCAAGCCCAGGTCCCCAGAACGAATCGTAAGGAATTGATGGATTAACAATAATGGCAGGGTTATCCGATGTTATGAACGGATCACCTCCAGATCGGGTCATAAATCCCCAGCTCATATCAAATAGGATCGGGGCAGTAAAAGTCACCATTCGTGGTATTTCGGAACTGTGTAATGAAGGTACATCCTTTCCTAGACGAACGAACTCACTGGCGGGTATAGAATTTTTACGGCTTTCTTCACTAACAGGCGGCTGTCTGTCGCCGAAAGCTTTCCTTTCTTCTGGTGTCATAGCATCGACCATCGCTTGCATTTGCCCAGTTCGGGTCGTTACCTCATTGAAAAAATCCTGCATGGCTTCTCTGCGACGCGGACTTCGTTCCATCATTGATGCCAGAAATATCGCTAAAATACCTTTTTCTTCATCAGTCAGTTGTTTTTGATCTTTGAGTTTTTCTCGGTAGAGCTTAGCATAGGCAGCCTCTATACCACCCAAGAACTCAGTCTCTATCACTAAACTCCCTCCGCCTGATGGAAAACGGACTGTATAAAAATCACGTTCAGTTAGAACGTTACGAGGTTTATCTTGATAGATTTTTAGCTCGTTGTTGGCTACCCAAAGCATACCCTTTGGATCAGTGAAGGCTTCCAAGTAGGTTCGAGGGACTTTATGCTGGCCTTTATGTGGTCTTGCCATATCTTAATTATCGGCCGCTGTAATCCCATACGTCAACTGTCACCACTCACCGCCGACACTAGTTTGAAGCTCTTTTATGTATTTTGGTAGATAACCGCGTGTTCTTTTGTCTAATGGCGGCATGTTAAAGGAGAAGTTGAATTGTAGAGTAGCGAGCTCACGATACCGCATTGAACAGAAGAAGTCATGACACAATTCTAACAGAGAGATGGCTCTGATGTAATATCTAGCCGGCAGGACCTCCTCTCTGTTGTAAATAAATGACGAGGGCAGTAATATCTATAAACCATGGGAGGCGCAAGATATGAGCAGGGTAATCGCTTAGCAATAAACAGTCCATATATCCTAGGCTCATCCCTTTGCCGATGTGGCGAGCATGCGCTGCATGTGGGTTTAATGATCCTCTTTATGAATGGCTAGGGGCAAATAATCGTTATCTGAGTGAAGAATTACCGGAACCCACGAGCCGAGTTCGCGGTGCAGTGCAAGCGCTAGTAAGGGGTAATCCTAGTCTACTTAACCAATTGCTCCGAGAAGCAGAGCAACCCAGATCACACGTCCGGATTAACAGGATTGCCAACGGTGGTGCGGTCTGGTGATATAGTACCTATGGCATTACCAGGTGCCTTACTTCAGGATGGTAAGAAACTTCGTGCACGCAACTGGCGCGGCGAGCGATCTGCAGGAATGCTATGTAGCTGGGCAGAATGGCAGCGACCCGACGAGTTCTCGCCAGCGGCCGATCGAGTCTGTATTGCCCACGGAATTGGCTCTACAGCCAGGTGAGGTACTGGACGGTTTATGGCCGTTGGCCGATGGTAGTTGGGCAGCAGTAGAGGATAGTCTTTGAAGTTAACCATTAAGACCTCTCTAGGTTTGAAGTGAAATCAGCATTTCTCCCCGAATCATATGGCGGGATAGAGTTAGTCCCGTTTAACGTATATTAAACGTATAACGCTTGACTTCCGTTTAACGATGAACTATTATGTACCTATGACAACCAATGTAGTAACTCTATCTAGTAAATATCAAGTGGTGATACCTAAGATGGCTCGTAGGAAGTTAGGCCTAACTAAACCTGAAGGGCAACGATTTAGGGTTGAGCGTGTGTCTGAGAATGAAATAGTCTTCCGTAAAGATAAAACTCTAGATGACTTCTTGGGTCAGTACGGTGACGCGTTTCCGGCTAACGCAGGTCGCGCATTGCATAAAATGCGAGACCAAGATTGGTAAGCGGCTCTGTATGTTAATCGCGCTCGATAGTGATGTATTGATTGCTGCTCTATCTCCCCATGAAGAGCATAGCAACCATGCCCAGCAGCTTATAAGGGACGTAGCTAGCGGAAAATATATTGCAGTATCTTCATCACTTATTTATGGCGAGGTCCTCAGTGTCGGTACCGGTAAGGAGCCGGTAGACTTAGAGAATTTTATTGAGCAGGTAAGAAATCTGTCAACTACTGCTTGTGACAATTACGTCTGCATGCGAGCCGGAGAATTAAGGTTTAAATACGGGGGTAGCCTAAGACTCCCTGATGCTATACATCTTATTACGGCAATTAAGAATAAAGCCGATTTATTTATAACCAATGACGGCAGTCTGGCAAAAGTAGCAAGAGAACTCATACGAACTAAATTACTTTCAGAATGGGTTTAAGTATTTCTTATTCTGATAGATTTTGATCCAAATCATAAATGGGTATACAGTGGCATGGAAGGTTTTAGGCAGGGCATATGGCAAAAGCTTTTGAGGTTCGGAACCTGGTCAAACATTTTGGCAACGTTCACGCGCTGGATGGGGTGAGCCTGGCCGCTGAAGAGGGAACCGTTTTTGGGCTGCTTGGCCCCAACGGCGCCGGCAAAACGACAATTGTCAGGATACTAAGCACCTTGCTTGATCCGACGAGCGGCACTGCCAAGGTGCACGGTCTGGATACGACCCAAGAGCCAGAAAAGGTTCGGGAAATTATTGGGCTAGCAGGCCAGTATGCTGCAGTAGACGAATTCCAAACGGGTTACGAGAACGTATATATGACCGGTCTGTTGTATGGCCTCAAACGTCGTGAAGCCAGAAAACGGTCACATGACCTGATTGAACGGCTTGGTTTAGTTGAGGCCGCCGACCGGCAGGTGAAGACCTATTCAGGTGGGATGCGCCGCCGTTTAGATCTCGGGGCCAGTCTGGTAGGCCAACCAAAAATCCTCTTTCTTGATGAGCCAACAACTGGACTTGATCCAAATTCTCGCAAAGACATCTGGGCCATTGTTAGAGAACTTGTCGTAAGCGGCACGTCAATCCTGCTAACTACACAATACTTGGAAGAAGCCGACGAGCTGGCCGCTCAGATTGCGGTAGTCAATGAAGGAAAGGTTATCGCCGAAGGCACGAGCGACCAGCTAAAGGCCCGTCTTGGTGGAGATATTATAGAATTGCAGCTCGAAAAAGTAGCTCAGCATGAAGGGGCACTTCAGGCAATTGGGAAGTTCGCTAAACGGCCTGCTGACTTTGATGAAACGACTGCAACCATACATGTGCCGGTCACCGACGGCTCCAAGAAACTGATGGCTATTGTACAAGCCTTGAACGATGCCAAAATCAGGGTTGGATCGTTATCACTCCATCGCCCCTCGCTCGACGACGTGTTCCTAGAGCTTACTGGCCAAAAGACCCGCCCTGTAAACATCAAAAATGCGAAGGCACAAGGGAAAAGAGGAAGTCGATGAGCCTACTACAAACTCTTCGTGATACTTGGATTATGACCGTGCGAAATCTGCGGCGGTATGTCCGGCTGCCTCAGCTCATATTCTTTTCATCAGTACAGCCGATTATGTTTTTGCTGCTTTTCAACTATGTCTTCGGCGGTGCTTTGGGCCACACGGTGCAGGTACCGGGTAATAAGTATATCGACTATCTGTTACCGGGTATCATGGTCAACATGGTCATGTTCGGCGGTGTGCAAACCGGCATCGGTCTAGCGGACGACATGAGTAAGGGCATTATTGACCGTTTGCGCTCACTTCCTATGAGCCGACTGGCGGTTGTTGCCGGGCGGACGCTATCCGATGCGGTCCGTAATGCAGTCGTGATTGTCATCATGCTGATCGTCGGAGGTCTGCTGGGCTTTCGTTTTCACCACGGTATTGGTTCGGCAATCGGAATGGCAGCGCTAGCGATATTGTTCGGCTTGGCACTTTCTTGGATATTTGCCTTTGTCGGAATGATTGCCAAAGATTCGGAAACCGCTCAGCTCGCCAGCTTCGTCTTCATATTCCCGTTGACATTCGCCAGTGCCGTCTTCGTGCCAATACAGACTATGCCACATTGGCTACAGGACTTTGTACGCAACCAGCCGATCACCTTCATGGCCAATGCCGCCCGCCAGCTGGCACTTGGCGTTAACGAACATGGGGCAGTTTGGAAGATCATTATCTGGTCAGTGTGTCTGTTGATCGTATTTGTACCGCTGGCTATGTACCAGTACAAACGCCGTGCTACATAAGAGTATGCTTAATGATCTATGATGCTATATTTTTGAGGAGCTGAAAAAACTCCTCCTGTTCAGTATCTACTAGGTTGTTGAGCAAACTGTCTAGATTACGACTCAACTCTCCCAGGAGTAGCTTACGCAGCTGCGTACCCTTTGGCTGTAATTTAAGTAGGCGGATGCGGCGATCAGCGGGGCTGTCGATACGCTGGACCAGATTCTTGCGCTCCAAACTATCTACGATACCGGTAACATTTGATGCATCACAGCTTATCCTTGTGGCCACAAAGTGCATTGGCTGCGGTTTTTCCAGTAAAAGTAGGGTAATGGCCTGTGCCAGTGTGAGGTCGTAAGCTAGGCCAGTATCAAGTAAGACCCGCTTCTGAGCGAGCAAGAAATCGAGAAGCTGTATATAGCGCTGCTTAGAATCACGAATCATGACTGTATAATGTTGACATCGTCAACTATTGACGAGTACAATTTTATTTTGCAACTACATTTTATGTAGATAGACGTAAAAATACAAGCACACAATAACAATAGGGAACATTATCTGGATATGAGAAAAGAAACGAACCATTGGATTATCTTAGTGCTCCTCGCGCTCGCACAGTTTATGGTGGTGTTGGATATATCGATCGTCAACGTTATGCTGCCAACCGTGCAACGGGCGTTTCATCTGAGTCAGACCAACCTACAATGGGTTATAACTGCCTATACATTGGCATTTGGCGGTTTCCTACTGCTCGGCGGCCGGGCAGCGGATTTCTTCGGCCGCCGCCGGGTATTTCTGGTCGGCGTGAGTATGTTTGCGCTCGCCTCTTTGGCAGATGGGTTGTCCCAATCAGGGGGGATGCTTATTGGCTTGAGGGCACTGCAGGGCTTGGCTGGTGCCTTTATGTCGCCAGCAGCATTATCAATCGTGCTGGTCACGTATAAAGAGGGACATGAGCGTAATCTGGCGCTATCTGTCTGGGGAGCGGTTGCCTCCGGTGGCGCGGCGGTTGGTGTGCTGCTTGGCGGTATCATCACGCAGTACCTGGGCTGGCGTTGGAACTTCTTTGTGAACGTACCGGTTGGACTTTTTGTGGTACTCGGTGCCTGGCAATTGCTGACGAAGCACGAATCCGAAGAAAAACAGACTTCGCTGGATCTACCCGGTGCGGTTTTGGTAACGAGCGGGCTGATGCTACTGGTATATGGTCTAACCAAGGCGCCGACTGACGGTTGGTTATCGCACCGCGTGTTAGTATACTTTGCTATGAGCACTATGCTGCTCATAGGCTTCATCATTAATGAAGCACGCACTAAAAAACCGCTCATGCCGTTGTCGATTTTCCGCATCCGCAACGTCTCAGGAGCCAATACCATACAATTGCTCATTGCTGCATCACTCTTTTCGGTCTTCTTCTTCACGACACTCTATGTGCAGAATATCCTGGGTTACTCACCAGTGCGGACCGGTTTTAGCTTCCTTCCTATACCCTTTGCCGTGGCGCTTAGTGCTACAAATGCACCGCGGCTGATGAAACGGATCGGCTTCAAACCGCTACTTATAATTGGACCGTTTATTGCTGGCATAGGCCTTTTCCTGCTTGCTCATTTGTCGGTGCACAGCAACTACGCAACGCATATTCTTCCCGGTTTTATTGTCATGGGCCTAGGTTTAGGGCTAACCTTTGTCAGTGTCCTTGTGGCGGCTACCAGTGGTGTGGCCGGTCACTTATCTGGCCTGGCTTCGGGTTTGGTTAATACTGCACAGCAGGTTGGGGGCTCGCTTGGCCTGGCTGTTTTAAGTGCCATTGCCTCATCGAGTACGACTCATTATCTGCACCACGCTCATCCGATTACGCGGCTAACAGCTATTGCGGCGACAGTCCATGGTTTTCGGGCTGGTTTTTACACAGCCATCGGATTTGGCTTGGGGGCTGCAGTATTGGCGCTACTTGTCATTAAAAACCGGAAAGCTGAAATGAAGCCCGATATGATGGCCTAGGGTTAGAAATCAGGCCTACTCCCTAACAGGGCTATGTCGAACCTTTCGAACCTAGTCGGCCTTAACACGAATTCGTTTATGGTTTACTATAAATGTAATTGCTATGGATGATTCTAAACCGGTCGTTGCTACTACTAGCCGGTGGTACCTTATAAAGCGACCACTGGGTATTGCTTGTATAATAATTGCCATCATGGCTATTGTGGTCGTTAGCGTCTATGCATGGAACCATTCGGAACAAACCAAGCAGCTGAACATTGCACTGCAAAAGGCCAACAGCGAGATCAATAATAGCGACCAGACCGGGGCGCCCGTTGCTTTATTACTCAGTGTTGTGAGTGATGCTCATACTCGATCACAGAAAGTTACCCTCTATGATATGCTTGCCACTGCAGAAGCGAATAATGGAGCATACCTCACTGCTATTCACTACTACACACTGAAGCACCAGCTTGATCCGGGTACGGAGCCTGCAGATGCACTGCTTCTTGCAAGTATTTACTACCGAGCAGGCGATATGAATGCAGCGGCAGCTCAATATCACCTCGGCATACAATATCTGCAATCTCAATTGCAACATACTACTAATCCGACGCTCCGTACGAACATCAGTGGGCAGATAGCGGGTGCTCAGGCTAACCTACAGGGCCTGGAGGACAGTAGTAAATGAGAGGCAGGCTGCTATTAGGCACCATTATCGGACTTGCCACTTTGGGCGTAACGGTCGCAGCGAGTACTCATACTGCATTGGCTTGTGGCGGACGTGCCTTAGCGTATGGCCGGGCTCAGTTTTGTGGTTATTTCGATGACCAAGGCGACAATATGGGTGGCAATGTCCTTAGCCCGCCGGGCTTCCCGAATCGAGTTAGGGATGCCACGAGCTTTATTAATTTTATTAAGGGCGATCTCAGTGGAGGAGGGCAAGACAAGACCGGTGCCGAGTTTATTATCTTTACCATGCTTGGTTATAACGGAGGATCGAATCAAATACCCGCTAGTCGTGTCCCTACCACAGCGCAATTGAACCAATGGGAGGCCGAGGTTAACGCCTTTGATACAGCAAGTCCTAGACCGGGGGTAACGACTGGGCCGAGCGGTCTTGTTGAGTGGGATGTGACGGGCACCTTAGCCTGCGGGGATATAAATAGTTATAAGCAGGGGGGGCATAATGATGATGCATTCTATACGGAAACTCGTAGCAGTCTCCCGCCGTGCCCAGAGAACGGCGTCGAATTTATTAAGTTTTGGGATACGAATCACCACCTTCTTTATGAATTGAAGAGGGACTGCGGTAACCCGATTGGGGACTCTAGCGGGCTACCGCCGCCACCGATTGTGAGCTATAACCTTATCCCCATTGTAGACGTAACTGTTGCCGGAGTGGCCAATGCGACCAGTGCTGAGGTCGGCGACAAAATCATTTTTAGTTACTCTATTGAGAATACCCAAAATACCACAACGGCTGAATCATGTCTGAATTTTGATCCGAATCCCAAATCCCATACTGGTGTTTTCCCAACCCCACCGCCCAACAGTCCAGGCGATGACGTCGGGACCAACAGCTTCATCTGCGGCGATAGCAGCGGCAAGCTTCCTGGGAGGTCAACCACATCTGTGGGTACACCGACAAACTACACGGTGAAATCGAGCGATGTGAACAGTACTATTTGTGATTCGCTCTCTATACCCCAGCCGACTCCGCAGCCGGGTAGCCCGCCAGCGATCGTCGAGGTATGTGTAACAGTCGCCGCTAAGCCCTACTTCAAAGTATTCGGTGGAGATATCTCTGCAGGCAATGGTCTAGTTGATACCACAACAAATAGCTGCAGTCTGAATACTACTGCTTCAATTACTTCCTGGAATCAGGGACCGTCGAACTATAATGGTGCCGGCAGTGAGTTTGCCGCTTACGCTACCGGTGCGCTCAACCTATTCTCCAGCGGACAACCAAGCAGTGCACCAGATAGCCTCTCTTTCGGTAATGTTTCTGCTGACGAGTCCGGTGGGACTTATGGGGGAGGGTACGCCAAAACTCCACCAATGCCGTGTATTCCAGACTACTATACAGCTACACCCCAGGGGGGCCAACCTTTGCCACAGTCTCCCCCTAGTTCTGGCACCACAGCCCTCAGCGGTTTGAATGGTATCTATACTTATGATGCTACTACTAACCCCAACCCACTAGAGATTGTAGAGATTGCTGGTAGCAGCATTACCATTGGTTCAGGTACAACCATCCAGCTCTACGTCAACGGGAACGTCTACATCAAGAACAACATTACCTACAACGGCAGCTGGACGCCGGGTCAGATCCCGCTCTTCGAACTCATCGTCAGTGGCAATATTTACATTGATCCAGCCGTCACTCAACTTGATGGTATATATATTGCCCAGCGTAACAATCTCACAGCTGGCGATTGCGGTACTGGGGACAGTGGCTGTATCGCCACCTGTGCTACTGCCATAGGACCACCCACCCTCCCTGATGCCACTTTGTATAATACCTGCAACAGCCACAGCCAACTGACCATCAAAGGTTCCTTTGTCGCCAACCGGGTAGAGCTGCTGCGAACTTATGGTACGCTTTCTAACGCTCCTGGTGACCATGTGCCTGGTTCGCCGACGAGCGATGGCGCTGAACAGTTCAATTACAACCCAAGTCTCTGGATAGCCCAACCGAATCAGCAGGTCTCCCTCAATGAATACAATGCCGTGGTAAGTTTGCCGCCAGTTCTGTAGATCGTAAGTCTCATCACGTTGGTTTGAGCCATGGTGCTTATGGTATAATCAGGCCAAGATGAGTCTACTAAGCGGCGTATCGGCATTTTTTGGGCTGGATATCGGCACGACGGCAGTGCGTTTGGTGGAATTGCACGGTAATGGTGCCACCAAGACACTGATCAAGTATGCCTATGTACCCATTGACAGTAAGATCGTTTTGAGCGACTCCAAGACAGATGAGCAAAAACTCGCCCAGGTTATAAAAGAGTTGGTGGCGCAAGCTCGGCCGAGTTCACGCAATGTTGCGGTTGGTATACCGTCACAAAAAGTATTCACGGCTGTCATTGATTTTGACCGGTTGCCAACTGACGAGCTCGCAAAAGCAATCCGTTATCAGGCCGATTCATTGATCCCAACACCTCCGGATAAGTCGAAGATTGATTGGGCCGTCATTGGTGACTCGCCCAAAGACAAAACCAAGGTAGAGATCCTGCTTTCTAGCGTTGAAAATACCTTTGTTGAAAACCGTCTTGATCTGCTTGAAGCCATCGGTCTAGAGGTCATTGCCTTTGAACCCGACAACCTGGCATTAGCCCGCGCTTTGATTGCCCCTGATGTTACCACAACCCAGATGGTTTTGGACATTGGCAGTACTACCACTGACTTAGTGGTTACTATGGGCGGTGCGCCTCGGCTGACCCGCTCGATTCCAACTGGTGTCGAGTCAATTGTCCGGGCGGCTGCTCAAAATCTCAACATTGAGGACAAGCAGGCCCGCCAGTTCGTTTTCAAGTTTGGCCTAAGTCGTGACAAGCTTGAGGGGCGTATTTACGATGCAATCATTAGTATTGTCGATGTGCTGACGACCGAAATAGACAAGTCGATAAAGTTTTTTCAGACCCGCTATACCGATCAGAAGGTGGGTCGTATCATTGTCACTGGTGGGGCTTCGGCTCTGCCGGAATTCCCACTTTATATTGCCAATAAATTTGGTGTTGAAGTTGAAATCGGCAATGCCTGGCGTAACGTAGCCTTTGCGCCGGAACGCCAAAATGAACTGCTCAACGTATCAAATCAATTCGGGGTCGCGACCGGCCTGGCGGAGCGAGCGGAATGATCCAGTTTAACTTACTACCAGATATAAAGCTGCAGTATGTACGCGCCAAGCACCAGGAGCATCTGGTTATTGTGGTGTCCACATTTCTGATTATCTTCTCAGTTGCCGTACTGGTTATTCTTATCTCCATAGTAGATATAGCCCAAAAGACGCAGCTTAATAATCTCAGAAATAGCGTCAAAACTGGTACCACAAAATTACAAAATACTGCTGATCTCAGTCGGATTTTGACCGTCCAGGGCCAACTGTCCGCACTGCCGGCCCTACACGACGCTAAACCAGCAGTATCACGGTTAGTGACATATTTGACCGAGCTTACCCCAACTAAGGCGACCGTCGGGCAACTAAAAGTTGACTATATCAAGAATACTATCAACATTACTGGTTCAGCTGATAGCTTGGCCACGGTCAATCAGTTTACCGATACACTGAAGTTTACCGCTTACAGCACCCAAAGCCAGTCTGCTGGTAAACCGGCTTTCTCTAACGTAGTACTGTCGAACTTCAGCGATAGCAGTAATGCTGGCACGACCTATACTATTACTGCCAATTTTGATCCGGCAATCTTTGCTCAGACGAACAGCGTAACACTCAGTGTCCCAGGAGTTATTAATACGCGCTCGCAAGTAGCGCAACCGGGAGTACTTTTCGTACAATCATCTTCATAGGGGGTGGACAATATGGCACGGACGAATTCATTTACCAAACGATCGCTGATTACGCAGGCTAATCGTAAGATAGTAACCATGACGGCTGTAGCTGCCTTCTTGGTCGTTTTCAGCGCAATTGCTGCGAAAACGTTGGTCGGTCAAATTGGCTACCAAAATCGGGTAATCTCCCAAGAGCAGCGGGCCAAGTCGAACGTAGAAGCTGATCTCAATGCTCGGACCAATCTAGTTGATGCCTATCAGGCGTTTACTACTACTCCACAAAACATGCTCGGTGGCAACCCGAACGGTGCTGGCCCTCAAGATGGCAATAATGCCAAGATTGTCCTCGATGCCTTGCCGAGTACTTATGATTTTCCAGCACTTGTTACCACCATCGAGAGCATTATCAAGGGCCAGGGTCTGTCCATTCAGAACATCAGCGGGACCGATCAGGAAGTACAAGCCCAGACTAATCAGAGCAGCTCAAGCCCCACGCCGCAAGCTATGCCGTTTCAATTCTCGGTACAGGGTTCATATCAGGGGATTCAAAATCTCATTAACATACTGCAGCAATCGATCCGGCCGATGCAGATCCAAAACATACAGCTCTCGGGCAACCAAGCTAGCATGACGGCTGCGGTGAGTGCCCAAACGTTTTATCAGCCCCAGAAGTTGCTCAATATAACCAAGGAGACGGTGCAGTGAAGCAGAAAGACATTTCTTTAATCGTTGTAGTCGTCTTTATTAGTGCAGTGATATCACTTTTCTTGTCGCGGTACCTTTTTGCGTCGTCGGGTGGTCGCCAGCAACAGGTCGATGTGGTGCAGACTATCTCACCAACCTTTCCATCGCCTGACAGTACCTATTTCAATAGCACCGCACTTGACCCCACACAGTTTATTCAGGTCGGCAATGCCAAGAACAGCAATCCATTTAATGGCTCAAGCTCGCCATAGAGGCAGCAATATAAGGGTTTCCCCAAGAGGCGCATTATGAGCATTTTATCTGCTGCTACACAGAAGCAGGTGGAAGAGGGTCTGGTTAAAAACGGGGCTTTAAGCTCGCAGCAATTGGAGGAACTCAAAGCCCAAGCAGTAAAGCAACATAGCCCATTTTTGACCACTCTGGTGGGTAGTGGACGGGTGTCTGATGAGATTCTTACCAAGACTGTTGCCAATGTCACCAAGGTGCCTTACGTTAATCTAAGTACCGTTCGGGTGGAGCCATCGGTACTCGATTTGCTGCCCGAAGATGTCGCGAGCCGCTATATGGCCGTACCCCTTGGCGAAATGCAAAGCCGTCTTGTTGTCGCTATGCTTGATGCTGACAATGTGCAAGCGGTCGATTTTTTGAGCAACAAAATCGGCCGGCCTCTTAAAGTTTATGCCGCTAGTGAGTCCGGTATTAGGCAGGTACTGCGGCAGTATCAGGCTAATATCTCACAGGAAGTTGCCGGTGAAATCAGCACCATGGGCGGGGCAACCGATGCCGTACATGTCAATGCAATACCGGAGAGAAATAAGATCAATACCCTTGTACAGGATTCCCCGGTCAGTAAGGCCCTGTCAACCATTCTGGAGTTTGCTGCCAAAAACGGTGCCAGTGATATCCATATCGAACCGCTGCCGAATGCACTAAAGATTCGCTGCCGGATCGATGGCATCTTGAGGGAGATATTACGGCTACCCAAGAGCACTGAACCACCGCTCATCTCTCGTATAAAGATCCTAGCTAACCTAAAGATTGATGAGCACCGAATCCCTCAGGATGGCGAGTTCACGACCCGTGCGGCCGGTCGCAACATTGACCTGCGTATTGCCATATCTCCGGTGGTTTGGGGAGAGCAGGTGGTAATCCGCCTTTTGGATAAAGGTACAACCAGTCTGCGGCTGGAAGACATGGGCTATGTCGGCCGGGCCCTGAGAACCATCCGTGAAGGGATCAAAGGTACTAGCGGCATGATCCTTACTTCTGGCCCCACTGGTTCGGGTAAGACCACGTCACTCTATGCGCTATTACAAGAGGTTAAGACCGACGCTATCAATATTGTGACCCTGGAAGATCCGGTCGAGTACAAGATGGATGGTATTAACCAGATCCAGGTCAATCCCGACGTGGGTCTGACTTTCGCTAATGGACTTCGGTCTATCCTCCGGCAAGATCCCGATGTCATTATGGTCGGTGAAATCCGGGATCAAGAGACTGCTGAGCTGGCAGTGCAGGCTGCTTTAACTGGGCACCTAGTATTCAGCACTCTGCATACTAACTCTGCTGCTGGCATATTGCCGCGGCTGCTGGATATGAATATTGAACCGTTTTTGATCGCCTCAACAGTCCGGACGGTTATTGGGCAGCGATTGCTTCGGAAAGTCGGCACCGTACATCAAGAGACGTATCAGTCGGATAAGGTAGAAACCGAAATGATCAAGGCTACGGTCGGTCACTTGCTCCCCAAGACGCAGACTGATGCCCCGAAGGTTTGCGAGGATCTCGGGTATGAGCGCTTGCCACTGGCCACACAAAACGCTTATACTTTGTGCAAGGGCAAGGATAGCCCCGATACACCGGGTGGTTACAAAGGCCGAATGGGTATTTATGAGGTCTTTGGTATCAGCGAAAAAATCCAGGATCTTATATTAAAGCGAGCAACCTCGTCTGAGATCCAAAAGGAGGCGCAGCGGCAAGGGATGGTAATGATGCGGGAAGACGGCTATTTGAAAGCACTTGCTGGTCTGACAACGCTTTCTGAGGTAAATCGGGTTGCGAGCGCCGACAGCGCTTAAGGGGGGGCAAAAAAATAATGCAGGGCACACCACGAATTGAAGTACTGCTCGAAGAAGTCATCAAGAAAAAAGCTTCCGACCTACATCTGCAGGTCGGTTTGCCACCCATGCTTAGAGTTGACGGAAAACTCGTGGCGGTTCCGGCAGCTGAAGTGTTGAATGATGAAGCCGTTGAAACCCTAGTATTCGCTATTCTCGACGAAGATCAGAAGCAGATATTGCTAAAAGATAAAGAATTTGATTTCAGCTTTGCTTTCGGTGATTTGGGACGATTTCGGGTCAATGCTTTTCATGAGCGAGGTAATTTGGCGGCAGCTCTTCGTATGATCCCTAATGAAATCCTGACTATCGAGCAGCTCGGTTTGCCGGCGGTTGTTAATAAGTTTGCCAGCTATCCGCGTGGTTTGGTACTGGTGACGGGCCCGACCGGTTCAGGGAAGTCAACTACACTGGCGGCAATGATCCATAAGATCAACTTGGAGCGATCCCAACATATCATCACCATTGAAGACCCGATAGAGTTTACCCATAAATCTAAAAAGTCGGTTATTGTTCAGCGAGAGGTGCACTATGATACCTACTCATTCTCGGCAGCCCTACGATCAGCACTCCGCGAGGATCCTGATGTGGTATTGATCGGCGAGATGCGTGATTTGGAGACGATCGCTTCAGCAATTACCATTGCCGAGACAGGGCACTTGGTATTTGCAACCCTGCACACCAACTCGGCGGCGCAGAGCATTGATCGTATGATCGACGTCTTTCCGCCGCACCAGCAACCGCAGATTCGTTCTCAGCTGAGTAATATCCTCATGGCCATTTGTTCTCAACGTCTTATACCGGCAATCGGCAGTGGACGGATTGCCGCCGCCGAGATTCTCATCGCTACCCCGGCTGTCCGGAACATTATCCGTGAAGGTAAGACCCATCAACTAGAAGCAGTCATTCAAACCGGTGCTGAGTACGGTATGCAGTCAATGGACAAAACGTTGGTAGGTCTGATACACGCCGGTACAATCAGCTACGATGAGGCACGTAACTACGCAGTCGATGTTGAAGAACTGGATCGGCTAATGCGGGAGTAATAGGCAGACAGATGCTTTCATTTAAGTATACGGCTCGTGACTCGGGCACCGGACAGTACATCAAGGCTGAGGTCCAGGCTGATAGTGAGCAGGCTGCGGCCAGATTGATTCATAAGCAAGGCCTGGTACCTATTGAGATAACGCTAGCTGGCGATAGGACCATAGGGCTGGGCAAAGTACTGAAGCATGTGAAAAGTAAGGACAAGGTACTTTTTTCACGACAGCTGTCGACGCTTTTGAATGCTGGTCTGCCGTTATTGCAGAGTCTGCGTACCGTATCGCAACAGACTACGAGTAAGCCACTCAAGGTAGTCATTACACGTGTCATCGCTGACGTGGAGGCCGGTTCTTCCCTGGCGGCAGCCATGGAAAAGCACCCCGAAGTATTCAATCGTCTTTATGTAAGTCTTGTTGCGGCCGGTGAAGCCTCTGGCACATTAGATAAGGCATTGGAACGTTTAGCAGCCCAACAGGAAAAAGATGCGGACTTGCTCAGTAAAGTCCGTGGAGCGCTCATTTATCCGATCATTGTGCTATTCGTCATGTTTACGGTGGTTGGCTTCATGATCGTTAAGGTTTTACCGCAAGTGCAGCTTATCTATACAAGCTTACCAGGCGCTCATTTACCGCTCATTACCCGAATATTGCTCAGTGTTTCTCACTTTGTGACTCATTTCTGGTGGATTGTGCTTATTGTCGTGGTACTCTTGGCGTTTTTTGGCAACCGTTGGATTAGGACATTGGGTGGGCGGCATTTCCTTGACATGCTCAAAATTCGCATACCACCCTTCGGTCGACTATTCATGAAAATGTATATGGCCCGCTTTGCGCGGACTGGGACGACACTTGTTGCCAGTGGTGTGCCCATCATCCAGATGTTGGAAATTACCGCTGATGCCGTTAACAATGTGCATATCCAGGGCTCAATTAAGCGAGCTATTGATAAGGTAAAGGTTGGTAAGCAGCTATCCGATTCGCTGCAAGGTGATCCAAACTTCATCGATTTGGTGCCGAACATGATTCGAATCGGTGAACAGTCGGGCTCTCTGGAGCAAATGCTCAGTAAAACAGCTGACTATTACGAGAAAGAGGTGGATAATGAAGTCAAGACCATATCTACGATTATTGAGCCAGTCCTGATGGTCATACTAGGGATTATGGCTTTTACGATTGTCGCCTCCATCCTTATCCCTATCTATGGCCTGGCCAACCAATCATTCGTGAATTATTAATGAGGTGTGCTGTAAAAAAGACTTGCACGCTGCAGCCAAAGTCATGTATTATCTCAAGCATAAGCAGTTAACTAACCATGTAAAGGGGGCATTTGCACCATGTCGTTGAAACAGAAAAATAACCGAGGCTTCACGATTATTGAGGTGTTAATTGTCCTAGCGATTGCTGGATTAATACTTTTGATTGTTTTTCTTGCAGTACCAGCTCTTCAGCGTAGTGCTAGAAACACTACTAGAAAGAATGATATAAGTTCCTTGATAGGTGGCGTTACTGAATTCGAAAATAATAATAGCGGTGCTTTGCCGACAAGCTGTAGTGGGACAACCACTATTAGCTTTACTGGCCCCACTGGTTCTGCTAGTTCCGACAGCAAGGTCGGTTACTATAATGTAAACTGTGCAACTAATGCAGGGGCAAAGGGGAGTGTCTACTTAAATGTCTCCCCCACCAATCCGGTGACATTACCAAATGGTGCAGGAACAGACTATGCGGAAATTGTTTTAGGTGATAACTGTGGCACGTCAGGGGCAGGTATCCCTCAAGCGATTGCTGGTTCGGCAGAATCTGTAGCCGTGTTGTATGAGATAGAAACAGCCGCTAATAGTTATGCTGTTCAGTGCCAGCAATCGTAGAGCGCTCACAGTATCTGTAGGTAAGTTACGAGAACAGGCTCACCTTGGAGCCTGTTCTCGTAGTATGGCTCTACAGTATCGTATGCTACCATACTGCATATGATTATTTTTTTGCTCATATTGCTCGGACTAGTCTGGGGTAGTTTTGTAAATGCCTTTATTTGGCGCTTTCATGAAGGAAAAGACTGGTTGTGGGACCGTTCAGAGTGCCAATACTGCCACCACCAGCTCGCTGTGCGAGATCTGGTTCCTGTCGTAAGCTGGTTGCTACTGAGGGGCAGATGCCGATACTGCTACCACCACATTGACGACAGCCCACTGGTTGAAATTGTCATGCCGCTATTATTTCTAGCTTCATATGCTTGGTGGCCGCTGCCTCTGAACGGGGCAGGCCTCTTTCAATTCATTTTGTGGCTCTTGTTTATCGTCGGTTTTGTGGCATTGGCAGCTTACGATATCCGCTGGTACATACTTCCTAATAAAATCGTCTATCCTTTGATTGCTCTGGCAGCCTTACAACTGCTCGTGCTGGTATTTTGGTACGGAGCTGGCTGGACAACGATTCTTGCTGGGGCGGCCGGTGTAACTATAATCAGTGGAACATTTTATGTACTATTTCAGATATCCAAAGGCCGGTGGATTGGTGGTGGGGACGTGAAATTGGGGATAATGCTCGGTCTGCTATCAGGCGGCGCCGAACGAGCGTTGCTGCTGCTGTTTCTTGCTTCTCTTGTAGGCACAATAGCGATGCTACCTCTCATGGTGAGGGGTCGATTGAAGCCAAAAGCCGTGGTACCTTTCGGGCCATTTCTTCTCTTGGCCTCAGTAATTGTACAACTGTTTGGCGCACACATTATTAGCTGGTATATGGGGCTATCCAGTGTAACGTAGTGATCAACGGGTTTGTCTGGATCCGGCTTCGAGTTAGCGCTTATGCTATACTGAGCTATATGATTCGGGCTCGCGCTTCGGGCTTTACCGTGGTTGAGATTATGATCGTCCTGGCAGTAACTGGGCTGTTATTTTTGAGTGCTGTGGCCCTTATAAGCGGTAAGACTGACCAGACTGAGTTTGACCAGGCAGCCCGCGCCATTCAACAACAAATTCAGGATAGCGTCAGCGAAGTTGCTGCTGGCCAATATGCCAGCCTCAACAACTTCTCATGTACAGTGTCGGGCGGCTCACTCACAATAAGCCCTGTAAGTAGCCCACAGGGTAAGAACGAAAAATGCGCATTCCTCGGTAAGGTCATGCAGTTTGCTGTGCATAATACCCATCCAGAACAGTTCTTGGTATATCCGATAGCTGGTATAAAGGAAGATGCGATCGGTCAGCAGGTTGCCGGTCTGGCGTCGCTAGATCCGACTGTTGTAGCACTATCTAGTAGCACTGGTATGCTCGAATATGGTTTACATGCTGCCGGCATGATATATGAGAATAATGGTTCTTCCCCAGTCCACATTGGTGCAGTTGGCTTCATATACAGCCTACCATCATACGATTCTAGCAGCGGCATTGCTTCTGGTACGTCCCAAGTCGATCTATACCCGATCGTTAACAGTGCGTTGCATCAGTCGAAAGTAGCAGGTGAGAGCAAAATTAATGCATATCTGGAGAATCAGGCTTCTCAGCCGACGCCGAACCCATCAGGCGGTGTCACCATCTGTTTCCGGAGCGGAACCACCAATCAGTACGCTATTATAACCATAGGTACTAATGGTAATGGCACAAATAATCAACTGGATGTCAATCTAACGATAAGCGATACGAGTCCATGTTAATACGTCACCTATCACGAAATCAGCTCGGTGATACTATTGTTGAGGTACTCATTGCTGTTAGCATTGTCAGCCTGATTCTGGGTGGTGCCTATGTGATCAGTAATAACAGTCTGCATGCGACTCGCGATGCTCAAGAACATGCCCAGGCTGTGCAGCTGCTGCAAGGCCAAATTGAAGGTCTGAAGTCGGTTATCGCGACCGAATCGAGTGCTCTGCCTACAATCTTTCCGTCTACTTCAAACTCCGGCCCATTTTGTATCACGAGTACGGCAGGTTCATTATCTGTATCTATCGCCACGCCTGGAGCTCCAAACAACCCTTGCCAGCTCAATAGTGCCGGAGTTGAAGATAACCAGGTCGATCAGACTACCTACAACGTGACAATCACCGGCCATACTCTAGGCGCATCGCACCCAAAAGGGTGGGGATTTACAGCTCGGGCAAGCTGGTCGGGTGCGGCTAGTGTTAATGACCAGGTGCAGCTGAGCTATAGGATATACCAGCCGTGACAGATCGACAAAATTGTAATTCCGTAGAGCCCTCCGCTGGTGGTTTCACCATTGTGGAACTATTAATTGCCACGGTTGTTTTTTCTATGGTTCTATTGCTGGTCACTGAAGGGGTGCTCCAAATAACCGGTACTTACTATAAAGGTGTGACGGGTGCTAATACGCAAACTGTGGCCACCAACGTTATAAGTACTATTGCCCAAGCAATTCAATTCGGGGGCCCGGTCATGCCGACGTTGAATATTGGCCCAGATACAGATGCCGCTTTTTGTGTTGGCAATATACAGTTTAGTTACTTACTCGGCGAACAACTGGTTGGTACAAACACTACTCCTCTTGGCGCCAACCAAAAATACCACAGCCTCGTTGAGAATCCATTGTCTGGAAATTGTCCCGCGACGCCACCACAGCCACTGCATTCTGGTGGCGCAATATCCGGACGGGAACTGTTGAGCCCACAGATGCGATTGAGTAATCTTATTATTAGCTCTGTAAATGGAACTGGCCAAAATGGCATTCCGGCCGCTTATGAAATAACACTACAGGTCACTTATGGCAATGATGATCTATTGATATCGCAGAGCCAGGGCCCGAATCATCCGACAGCACCTGACGTAGTCTGTAGGGGTAGCGCTGGTGATCAATTCTGCTCTGTGACAAAGCTTAGTACAATTGTTGTCCAACGTGTACAATGACAATGAAACATATAGCCATGAGCGATATAGAGCAGCATAACCCAAATCCAGACAATGCAGAGCGTGGAATTGTGTCGTTGCTCGTGACGATGGTCCTAATGGTTGTAATTAGTCTGATCGTGCTCGGGTTTGCTCAAACTGCTCGCCGAAATCAGACAACGCAACTCGATCAGCAGTTAAGCGTCGCAGCTTTATATGCAGCCGAGAGCGGCATAAATGATGCGCTCCAAGTCATACAGACCAATATATCATCAGTGCCACTTGCAGACTTTACCGAGCCAAACTGCATGCTGCAGAGCGGTAATCAGCCACTCCCGGGCCAGCCATCTCCAGATGTATGGGATGGGAAGTTGCCACCATTCACCCTTGCTGATGGTGCGTCTTATAGCTGTCTGACTGTCAACGCAGAGCCACCAATTATCCGGTATGGTGATGTAGGCTTGCATTCGATTGTAGTACCGATTAACGCCGCGAGTGGTGCTATCAGCCAATTGACTCTGCAATGGGGAGGAGAACCACCTAGTTCTAACACGACTTGCCCTAACGCGAATCCTTCACTCGACAAGCAGTTTAGTTCTAACTGGCAGTGTAATTATGGAGTGTTGCGTGTTGATCTTGTCCCGACTACTCTCTCGCAAAATGCTACTCAACTCGAAGAAAATACCATGACGTTTTTCGTTGTGCCTGACACGACGGCGACCGCCTCGTCACTCGCTTTTCAGCCGGCGAGTAGCGGTAATACAAATGATGCTTTTGGCTTGAATTGTAATGTGCCCCAGGGTAGTCCGCCTACACCGACCTGCAAAATCACTATCACCGGCTTAAGCAGCCAGGGCAACAAATACTATATGCGCATTAGCTCTCAGGAAATTGATGCTCATAATCTGCAGATTACGGCACAAGATAGTGGCGGTAGCAATCTGAAACTCTATGGGGCTGAAGTAGTTGTTGACGCAACCGGTAAAGCCCAGAACGTGCTACGGCGTATTGCCGTCTATGCCCCACTTACTACCCAGAACGGCTTGCCGGATTTTGCCCTGGAAAGTACTAACCCCATATGTAAACAGTTTGCCGTGCTGAACGGTTATTATGGGGTAGGCCCTGAGGGATGCTCTCCGTAATTGTGCCTTCCGTGCTGAAATGACCTTCTACTAACTTTTTTGATCTGTATGGTCATGAAACTGCTCATGGATTCGTTTCAATTGCGGGTCAGTGACATGGGTATAGATTTGCGTAGTCGCGATATTACTATGGCCGAGTAGTGCCTGTACGCTGCGCAGATCGGCACCATTCATAAGTAGATCGGTTGCAAAGAGGTGTCGGAGCGAGTGAGGGCTAATATGTTTGGTGATTCCAGCCAGTAGCGCATAGCGGCTCACCAGCCTTTGAACACTTCTGGCGGTCAAGCGATGGAAATTACCGCTGAGGTCAACCACCTTAGCACCGCTATAGCGGACGAATAAAGGTCGAGTATTGTCCTGTCGATGATCGAGATAGCGTTCTAACCATTCCGATGCCTCAGGGCTTATGAAGATCGGTCGATCCTTCTGGCCTTTACCGCGTACGGTAAATTCACGGCGTTTCAAGTTTATATGATCTCGGTCCAAGCCAACGAGCTCAGAGACACGCAACCCACTACTGAATAGTAACTCCAGGATTGCCCGATCACGTAGCCCTGCGAGGGTATCAGTGTTGGGCTGCAGAAGCATACGATCGAGCTCCTCGCGTGTCGGAAAAGATATCTGTTTGCGCTGGGTGCGGCCAAGCTCGATTTTATCCGGTGCCAGCGCGGGTATATCTCGCTTTGCGCAGAATCTCAGGAACCCTCTCAGGGCGATGAGATGATAATTCTGGGTAACCTTCTGAAGCTCATCAGAGACATTCGTACCAAGCCGATTCAGCCACAAACGCCATTTTCGTACTAGTTCGGGGGTGATATCCTCTATAGCCAAGTCATTGCCGGCAAAATCCAGTAATCGGGTTAAATAATGATCGTAGTTCGCAATAGTGCGCTGCGAGCGATTTTGTTCTACTTCTAGATATTCCAGAAAATCTGTTTTACCTTTGGAAAATAGCATATCTTTATTGTATAACACTTACTAGTTCAAGTAGCCGTACGCGTAGCCCCTAAGCGGGACACTAGCCATCTAGCTTTTCGGTTTTGAAGCGGGACAGTTTTTTGGTATCCGAGTACTGTCATGTACCGCCGCCCGTTAAGCTTTGCTTCAGCCATCTGTAGATATTGGTCACTATATTGAGATGTCAGAGCCTTTATAAACATGATGTCGAGCTTGCTTGCTGTAATTCTCGAAGCTTCCTTTCTTCCATGAGCTGTAGGGGTGACAAAAGTAAACGGTACACCCAACAATTCTTCTAGCTTCGCGTGGTATGCCCAGAGAATATCGTTGTCGGTATTAATATTCATCATTCCTGGGAACACACTACGGATTTCGTGCCCGTAAAGCCCTGCTGACACTTCTGGGCAGCACTTTACTGATAGAACAGAAACCCCAGGCTGTCTTTTCGATATACTCGGAGAACTAACATCCATCCATAAGGCCGCCAATATTTACTCTACGCCAATTACTAGTGCTAGTTTCTTTGAGGACTTGGAGGCAAGCCATCTGTGTCGTTTCGGGGAGGCGACAACTCGTCAGGCTGTAAATGACCCTCTGCTTTGGCTAGGTTGCGTAACCCTTGCTGTAGCTGTATATGAGTATTGTCGCCAGGTCCTTGTTCATCCATACGACGTGCGGTAAGTGCATAGACATTATGTGCGTCAGGAGAGACGGTTATCGCATACCCGCCACGCTGTCGTTCATCTGCTGCAATCGAATGAGCATCCCAATTACCAGATCCATACGCCAAGTCAAACGTTGGACCGAGTGCCTTTAATTCCCAATCGCTAAGAGGTGTGTCGCCAGATATTCTTTTCCAGGGACCTTCAATGTACTGATGCTCCGGGCTAAACTGTTGTTCGGGATCTTGTTGTAATGATTCCGGCATTGACGTCTCTTTCGGCTTTATTCTATCTGTATTTATTGTACTACGAGTAAACATAAAGACTACCAATCACCCTAGCAAGCGGAGTGTTCCGCTTCATTTCCACATGTAGGAGCATCGGCTATATTTGAGATGTGATCTTGGTTAAGCATCTATAGTTGGCAGTGCTAGTGATAAGTCGACCTGACAGCTTTGCCATACCTGTTATAATGGAATCGCTGCATCCGTAATGCGGGTTTCAATTATAATGGTCTGCAGCACATTAAGTAATTAAAATTATTTGATTAAGGAGTAGTTAAGAATATGAGTCAGTTACATCCTATTTTACAGTCAGTCAAGTTCCAGCGGACGTTTTGTATGATCAAGCCCGATGGAGTCATGAGGGGGCTTATAGGTGAGATTGTTCGACGTATTGAAAAGTCAGGCCTTAAGGTGGTAGCGCTTAAAATGATACAGCCAGATGAACAAATGGTGCGTCACCATTATCCGATGAGTGACGAGGCGTGGGTGCGGCGTTTAGGGGAGAAGAGCGTTTCAGGATTTGAAGGCCTCGAAGTGAGTGCTAAAGAAATCTTGGGTAGCGATGATAAGTCAGTCCTTGGCCAGGAGGTCACCGAAAGCCTGATTGGCTACATGACTTCAGGACCAGTCGTCTGTATGGTAGTCGAGGGCATCCAGGCGATCGAAATGGTTCGTAAGCTGGCTGGTCATACGTTGCCTTTTAAAGCGGCAGTGGGGACGATTCGTGGTGATTATTCTGTCGATAGCCCAGCGATTGCTAATGCCGAAAAACGCTCTATTCATAATCTCTTCCATGCAAGTGAAAATGCCAAAGAGGCTGCTAATGAAATAGAACTTTGGTTTGGCAAAGAAAAGATCTATGATTACCAGTTGACTGCTGACGCAGTCACCTACGTCAAATACTATTAGAATATTGCCCATACGCTGGTGATTTTACGGCAACACCGTTACAATCAAAGCGTCGGTCCGGTAGTTCAATGGATAGAACATCACCGTCCTAAGGTGGGTGTTGGGGGTTCGAATCCCTCCCGGGCCACCAAAAGAAGACACTGTTTGCGGGCTGTATTTAGATTGCTGCCTTGGTGGGCTGGAAGTGAGGCGTTAAAATACAGATATGTCTGAAAAGTATTTCGCAGATCAATTCGATGATGAGGAGGTACTGTTTGTTTTTCGCAAGCATCCGATTGTCATGCGTCGTGGTCTTATATTGTCTATGCTTGCGGTTCTGCTGGGGACAGTTCCCTCAATCTTTAAGCCTGAGTATTCAGTCTACTTTATTGGCTTAGGTATTGGCGTAGTGGTTGGAACGCTATTGATGCTACCATCGTGGATTGGCTGGTACTTTAGTGTATTTATCGTAACTGATCAGCGCCTTATACAGATAACACAGCGAGGGCTTTTTCATCGCAGTGTTGTCGATATGGGGCTTGGCCAAATCCAGATGATAAACTATGAAATATCTGGGTTACAGGCAACACTACTTGGATTTGGTACAATTATGATGCAGACATTCGTGGGCGACTTAGTAATTCACGAGATACATCACCCTGCAGCAATTCAAAAAAAGTTGCTTGAGGTCCTCCGTGATAAGGGTATAGCTGCATCACCGGGCGAGGGAAGAGCACAGGAAATAGTTGAGACTAAAGATGAAGCGGTCGAAGCGTAGATTTGGCGGTGCAATAGTGAATAAGAGTCATATGGCCCTTATTCATAAGCGCACTCCGAAAATTATTAATAAACACGCTCAATATGCCGTCAGCATATCCAAGCGGGTCGTATTAGCGACGCCCCGATTAGGGCGCCGAGCTCCTGAGGAGGCTCTTGAACAGGCCATCCAGACGATTCCTCGCATTACCAATGAAACAGTAGCCGAACATCGCGAGGCAGTGATTGGCAGCGCGCGGAAGTATATTTATCCATTGCGGCACTCGACAAATCGCATTGTCTTAATATCGGTTGGTCTATTCGCCGGGGCCGTAGTGACATTTTTTGGCTATTGTTTGTTAGCATTATATAAATTTCAATCTACCTCGAGCTTTGTATATGATGTCACTCAAGTAGTTCCATTTCCTATAGCAAAGGCAGGAACTCACTTTATTTCCTACGAAAGCTATCTTTTTGAAGTCCGCCATTATATCCATTATTATCAAACACAGCAGAACGTTGACTTTAGCAGCCTCTCAGGTAAACAGCAGTTAGCTCAATTCCGACAGCAGGCGCTGAATGAGGTGATTGAGGCTGCGTATGTCAAACAACTTGCTCGGCAGAACGACGTTGTGGTTACAGACAACCAACTGAACAATGAAATTACTCTATTGCAGCAGCAGAATCGATTAGGTAGCAGTAATCGAGTTTTTGCTGATGTCTTGAAGGAATTCTGGGGGTGGTCTATTAATGATTTCAGGCGTGAACTTCAGCAACAAATGCTCGCCCAAAATGTAGTATCAAAATTAGACCCCGTAGCACATAAGCGAGCACAAAATGTACTCAGTCAACTCAAGAGTGGTGGCGATTTTGCGTCACTCGCCAAACAGTATTCGGACGACGCTTCAACAAGTGGTAATGGTGGAGCCTATGGTTTTTCTATAAACAAGCAGAATCAGAACGTTTCTCCCCAGGTAGTAAATGCACTGTATGGCTTGAGGCCTGGACAAATATCTGGCATTATCAACACTGGAAGTGGTCTGGAAATCGAGAAGGTAACTGCGGTAAATGGTGATGAGATTCAGGCCTCTCATATATACATAGCGTTCAATAGTATAGATATGTACATCGCCCCACTTAGGGCCAAAGAGGCCCCTCACTTTTACATTCATACCTAGAAGGTAATCGTGTATGGCAGGCTATACCGTTTGCTTTTAAGCTCAATCCTTGCTATGATTGCCCCTGTTACGCTAAGGGCTCGTGGTGTAGAGGCCTAACATGCCTCCCTGTCACGGAGGAGATCGCCGGTTCGAATCCGGTCGAGCCCGCCAAGTAATACTATTGACATAGTAGTATTACTCATATAACATGAGTAATATGAATTATACTTATAGTCTTACTAGCAAGGGACAAATTACCATCCCTAAAGAATTTCGTGAAAAGCTCAGCCTAGATAGGATAGGGAAGGCCACTATCTACTTAAACGACAAAGACGAAATAGTGTTAACTCCCCCAAAAACTTTGGCTGAGGTACGAGCGATTCTAAATAAGCCGACTTTTAAAGATAAACCTTCCGAAAATGAAAAGGCTATAGGCTCTCAACTAGCGGAGAAGTATGGCGTTCGTTGATACAAACATATTATTACGCTGGTTACTGGGTGACCATCAGGAGCTTAGTACCAAAGCAGAGGAATTGGTTCAAAAAGCGAAGCCCGGCAGCTTAATCGTAACTGACATCGTAGTCGCTGAAATAATATACGTTTTGCGCAGCACCGGACGGGATCGACAACAAACAAGTGAAGCCTTATTACTTATAGGGCGGACGTCGGCCTTTAAATACGAGAATGACGAGTTGATGGCAGAGATAATTGATCTGCTGACAGCTACGAGTCTCGATTTTGCAGACTGTTATCTCTTAGTAAGAGCTAAACGGGAAAAGATGAAGCTTGAAACGTTTGATAAGGCTCTTCAGAAGAAGTACTTAAGCTAGTGGCTGGTTTCTCCTTGTTTGTGATACACATAAAAAGTTCAATACCTGCTCGGCTACGGCCTGCCAACTATAAGGAGTATAAAAACAGAGCTCATACGACCTGTTTTGGTATACTGCCATCATGAAAGAAGCTGTGCTGTATACTGGGACCTTTGACCCATACCATCTTGGTCATCTATGGCAATTAGAGCGGACATACCGTGCACATCCCTTTGATAAAGCAGTCGTTGCCATTATCAAGACCAACCCCAAAAAACCTTTAGCAAGCAGTTGGCAGAACCGTATAAAACTCGCAAACTTGATGCTTACTAGCCATAGGTTGCCCTTTGTTGTGGAAGTCCATACAATCGATTACATACAACCAGAAAACCTCAAGCAGTTCGCAGCTCGTTATCTTAATGGCTATCATATTGTTAGAACGGTAGCGAGCGATGTAATAGTAGAGTTCGCTAAAGACAAAAAGTTTGGACTCAACGATGCGCTTCTCCTTTTCCATTATACGGTCGTCGTGCGGCCAACTGTAAATCAGCGAGAACTAGAGGCGGCCATCGCAGAGTTACCTCTTCACATTGCCAAGAAGTTCTCGTACGAGATAGTACATGTGCAAGTCGAGGAGGACATATCTGCTACAAATATACGACAAAACCCAAAAGTAGCCTTCGAGAAGGGATACATTATAGAAAGCCAGCTCGATTTTATTAAGCAGAAGCAACTATATTATTAGGGCGGATCGTGGGCCAAGCGGCTTATCTATAGGAATACCCATACAAGTAGTGTTGACTCCGATCGCATGCGCCTCGGTGAGTACGAGGCGACCTTAATTGTACTGACACTAAGTTGACCCAGAGTCATCTATATGGTATAGTCTAGTATGAAAGGCTAAAATAAAAAATGGTAGTGTCGATTAATCATTTAATTAATACGGCGAAAAAGTCTGCAAAAAAGACAGAGAAAGTACTATCCAAGCGCCTTCAGTCTCTACGCCAGACGCTCATTATTGCCACAGTCGGAGTGGTCGCCCTCTTGACCACTTGGTCAATTGGTAATATTACCTATCTTTCATATCAAGTTGGGAATCTGCACATTAGGACGACTAGCTCACGTAGTAGTGAAATTAGGCTGCTGGACCAAATTGCTGCAAGCTATAGGCTTCGCATACAGTATCCTGGTAATAAAATAAAAACATTCCCAGCATCCGCGGCTGGCCTAGTGCTTAATGATACGGCGTCATTACAGGCACTGAAGCATAGCTCATCAATAAAACACTTGCTTGAGTGGTGGCAGCCTATTTCTGCCGCAATGATCTGGAAGATAAATCATTCGCAGTTCAATAGTTTCGTTGCGCAAAATGCGACTATGATTATCTCCCAGCCGACCAATGCGAATGTAACAATCAGCAATGGCACAGTATCACTAACGAGTGCCAAAGTGGGCTCAGAATATGGCTTGAAAAATGCACAGCACGTCATCATGTATCGGGCCAAGTTACTCAGTACCGAACCATTGACGCTCACTAAAACAGCCCTAAGCCCAGCAATTACTGACGGCCAACTGGCATCAGCAACCCAGAAAATTAATCAAATTATTAAAGAGCAGCTTAGCATCTCCGTGGGTGGGCAAGTGGTTACGCCGTCGCCAGCTGATATTGCCTCCTGGCTCAGCCTTACACCGAACGTAGTTGCTAAGACAGTCAACGTTGCTGTTAACGGTGTAACGCTTAATAATTATCTTGCAGAGCTTGCTAGTCAATCATATCAGGCGGGGCATGACCAAGTCTCGATAGTGCTCGCCGATGGCACTACATCAGTCGCCGTCAATGGTAAGGATGGCGTGGTCATAACTGGCCAGCAAACAGCGGCAACCACAATCAGTCAGCAGCTTCTTGACGGTAAAAATTTTGCTGTAACGATGCCAGCCGTAACTACAGCATTCAACACCGTGACTGCAGGCAACTGGCCGCAGTGGATAGAGGTTAACCTGACAACGAAACGTCTGTATGCCTATCAGTCCGGCAACATTGTTAACTCCTTTTTGGCCACTGCCGGCAAACCCTCAACGCCAACACCGACTGGTACTTTCTATATTTGGGATAAAGTAATATCCCAGACCATGGCTGGCCCTGGCTACATACAGCCGGATGTGCCTTGGATAAATTACTTTGATAAATCTGGGGATGCCATCCATGGCAACTATTGGCGTCCAACAAGTGTATTTGGCAATGTGAATACGTCACATGGCTGTGTGGGGCTGGAGGTCGGTGATGCCGAGTGGGTCTATGACTGGGCACCAATTGGTACCCCAGTAGTTATTCACTACTAAGCAGTAACTGAGGAGCAGGCAACGGATAGAAATATTTGCTATAGTACAAGTGTGCGAGATCATAAAGCCGTTAGACATCCGAGGGAGTTTCTCAGAAGGCCCACCACAGGCATGGGCAAGCTTAATACCTTGTTGGCCGTAGGAATCACTAAGGCAGTTGGTAGCATGTGGTGTGCTTACATTTTTATACTTCTGGACTTATTGGAACTTGGTCCGGTTATCCATGCCAACAGCATGATTACGTGGGTTACCTATATCTCACAGACCGTTCTACAGCTCATATTATTGCCGATTATCATGGTTGGTCAAAACGTCATCCAGTCCCAAAATAATGCCAAAGCTGATGCTGACCATCAAACATTGACATATCTGGCGACGCTACAAGACCAGCAGATGACTGAATTGAAGGGAATAACCATGGTACTTGAAGCGCTTAAGCGGAGAGACAAATAACACGAGAGCTGCGACGCAGGTCGTAACGGTATGATTTTTTGCCACCCATATTGTTATCCTAGTGTCTTCGAAACCAGAGGCGAGCGTTATTGATCTGTTATAATAAACATGATTTCGCCACCTTAGCTCAGTCGGTAGAGCGGCGCTTTCGTAAAGCGTAGGTCGCCGGTTCGATCCCGGCAGGTGGCTCCAAAATATAATTCAGGCGGGTATCGTATAGTGGCCATTATGCGGCCTTCCCAAGGCCGAGAGGAGAGTTCGATTCTCTCTATCCGCACCACAACACTTGAAGCTTTTACTTATTATCTTGGCTCCCCTTTTCCTGCTCGACGAAATACACGCCAAGACATAGAATAGGAATCAGTAGTTCAATATATGGCAGTACCAAAACAGTATCTCCACGATAGACTTGTCTTGCTTTTAATAAGCACTAATGCTTTTCTTGCTTTTTTGTGTGTTGTATCGGCATTGTTACACCTTGCTTCCGGGCAGGGAACGAGTGGGCCATATATAGTACAGTATCGGTCTAATCTTGGAATTAGTGCTTTTAAGACGGGTAGTGTGACAGTATTGCTCAGCTTTATCGTCTATGCCATCGTCGTGTGCATAATGAATATTTTCCTGAGCATCAAGACGTATCACTTACGCCGACAGCTAGCCGTAGCGATTTTATCTCTTGGGATGCTTCTGCTCCTGCTAGACGTAATCGTCAGTAATGCACTACTGGTGTTACGTTAATGATAGATCTGGATATCCCTCTCGAACAAGATCGGCATTTCAAATACCGATTTTTTGAAATCCTGCCTGGTGCGCTTACGTGGACGCTACTGTTTATGCCGTTTATTTTAAGCCTTGTTAGTGTCACAGCAGCTGCCTTCTTTATTCTTGGCTACATTATAGTCTACTTTACAAGATCAGTCGCAGTAGATGTCAGGGCCTTGGCAGGTTTCCGGGATATGCGTAAATATATGAGACTCCCCTGGCTTGAACTGGATGCCGAAATTGAGGCACTATCTTTGAACGACGCCAGCGTCATACGCCCTAAGTGGCACTATGATAATCTCATTAGGCTGGGCCTGAGGGGGCCGGTTATCAAGCCAAGTGAGGTTATTCATGCGATTATCATAGCTACATATAACGAAGAACGTACGATCATTGAAACCACTATTGAACGTATCCTGCAATCAGACTACGACATGAAAAAGGTTATTTTTATATTGGCATACGAGAGTCGGGCTGGAGCAGAGAAGGAGCAGCAGTCGGAAGAGCTAGTTGAACGCTATAGGGAGCATTTTTACTATGCTTCAGCGGTCAAGCATCCCAATAACATCCCAAACGAACAAATCGGCAAAGGGGGCAATGCTACATATGCTGGCCATTGGCTGGAGCACTATCTTGAGCAGCAGCGCATAGATCCACTCCGTGTTATTGTCACTGTTCTCGATGCGGATAATCGGCCTGACAAGCAGTACCTCGCCGCCCTTACCTATCTTTATTGCGTTGCTCCAGATCCGGTACGCGCCTCATATCAACCGCTACCAATGTATACGAATAATATTTGGGATGCCCCTGCGCCAATGCGCGTTATAGCAACGGGTAATAACTTCTTTTATATTGTTCTGACACAACGTCCGCATTTAGAGCGAAACTTTTCTGCCCACGCACAGAGTATGCGGGCACTCATAGATATGAATTTCTGGAGCGTCCGGACAATCGTTGAAGATGGTCATCAGTTTTGGCGAAGCTACTTCTACTACAATGGAGACTATAGGGTTTACCCTATGTATGTGCCCATCTATCAAGATGCTGTATTGGCTAAAGGATACATTCGTACGCTGAAAGCCCAGTTTATACAATTGCGACGCTGGACATATGGCGCTTCTGACATTGCCTATATCGCCGACCAGGGTTTTTTCAAAAAGAATACGGTGCCGAAACGTGACTTGATCTCTAAATTTTTGCGTACCTTGGAGGGCCATGTTACGTGGGCTTCAGGTGCTTTGTTGTTAACATTTGCCGCCTTTGTCCCGGTGTTACTACATCCCCAGAACTACACAGCCAATGAACTCCCACTAATTGTTAGCCGGATCCAGACCTTTGGCCTTATTGGGGCATTGGCTTCACTGTATGTGAGTATTCGGACCTTGCCCCCTCGTCCGGCACGCTATAAGCGCCACCGATCGATATTTATGATCTTACAGTGGCTCTATTTACCAATCACAACAATAGCATATGGATCGTTCGCCGCAATCTATTCACAGACGAGGATCATGCTTGGCTGGTATATCAGTAAGTTTGACACTACTGAGAAAGCAGTAGTTTCTGGGAGCCAGACACCTGCCAACAGCAAGCCTTAGCTTAAGTCTGATTCAGAGAGTGAATTCCGTTGTAAACAGCAGCCGCTATAACGTCGAAACGTTGTAGTGTTTCTGCAACAATGCTAACCAGATCTTCACGGTCGATTATGCCATCGTCATTCGTAGCGATGCCTAGACGGCTTACAACAGTCTGCGTTAGGGCGGTTGCATCCCTGATGGGATGCTGCCGATGTTTGCAGCTTTCGTAGATTGATAGGAAAAGCGAATCCCTTGAAAACTGCATGAGATGATTAGTGGTTCGTAGCATGAAGACCCCCGAGGTGTCGGCTGCCTCTCGGGTGGTAAAGATCGTACTACAGGAAAGGCAGCGTCTTCTTCTCCACACTTGGTTAGTTTGTTTTTGAAGCCGAGAGTTCGCGATGCGGGTGGCAGACCTACAATAAACACATACCATGTCTATATATTGACATTGAACTGTTTAAAAGCCTAGTGGAAAAGTACTACAATTCTGTGGAAGGTAGTACGAATCCCAGGTACTAAAATAGACCCGCGACAGTTTTTTACTGAGGTGGGGCCTATTTAGTAACTTAACTTCGATGTACGTGACCGGCGAATCCGGCTGGGCGCTGACGATGAGGGCAATTCCTCATAGAACAGCTTGAACGCTTCAAGCGTATTCGGTTTTTTGGCAATCACCAAAAGTCCTCACTTAACTGGGGTAGAGTAACATATAAGGGGGTAAAAAGTCAATAGTCACGTACTACCTCACCACCTCTGCAACACTAAAAACCGGCTGTTCTACACTGTAAGGACTACTACATCTAAACAGGAGAACAGCCGTATGAGCTATTCTAACAATCCCTTACTACCTAAGGCGAGAGCTACTGCTATGCA
>DASYZQ010000006.1:0-4694 GCA_035946175.1 Saccharimonadales bacterium (SeqCode) | reverse complement strand
CGGCACAAAAGAAGACGACTTGACCAAGCGAACAACATACACGTCAGCATGTACCAGCAGAAGTGGGAGGTGGTGAAACCAGCGATTCGAGCTGCCTTAGCTCAGGCTATGCGAGCTTGAAAGTGCGAAATGCGTGTCTATAACCCATCCCGCGGACTGCGGTGATCAAGTTTGATTCACCGCTTGCCTCACTGATACTTCGATCGACTGCCAGCTTCAACTTCCGGATGTAGGTCAATGATGCTGTTCCCGGCTGGCAAAGCTATAGAACCGGTCCGCCAAAAGCTCCAATGAGTTCTTCACCCATCTCGTTCAATCGAACCGATGCACTTTACCTGTTCCGAGGTAATGTAGGGATTCAATCTATCAGTTATCGATGGCTAACGGCGCATGGGCCAATCGATCACTATGACGCCGTGGGGTGGTACTTCAACGAGCCGGATGCTCCTGTCGAGATTGTTCCGCTTGCGAACTGCGTTTTGGATGGCCCCCTTCGCGATCTTCCAATGGGTGGCCGAATGGGGACTCTGCGTTTTGCCCGTACTCTGGCGCCAGGTGAGGAATACTTTTTTGCCTACACTACAAAATTCAACTCGGAACAGGTATGTAGGCAGGCTATCCTATACGAGGTAAGAGGCCGTGAAATGCGGAGCTTGACCGTCAGAGCCCAATTTGACCCGGCGGCGCTTCCCGTCAGAGCCTGGTATTTTGATGTTGAGGCTCAGACCGAGGGGTGGGCCACGCCTGACGACGACTCTCCGCAAATGCTCGAAATCGCCTCGAATGGCTACGTTGAGCGTCAATTTACGCACTGTGAACACAGCCGCAAGTATGGCTTGAGGTGGGAATGGCGTCGCCAGAACTAATGTGCTATCCTTCTGAATGTGAAAGGAGGATAGCTCTCATGGGATCGGGTTGATAAGTCTCATACGTCTTGTCTATTCTATTGTAGGACAATTTCTAGGTCTTATCGTGAGCTTGATGACTCGACGTAAACTTGTCGAAGGCCTTCCAATGTTGTACCAGGCGGGTGCCCTTGTTGGAAGGCCTTCGGCGTGTCTGAAGTATGGCGATATAACCTACTCCCTTGTAGTTGTGTATTCACCCGTTACCCATCGTCCCCGACCTCCCGTGTGCCCAATTATCGTCCGCCAATGCACGATGCTTCGACAAACCTTACGTTCGCAGGAGCGATGATTTGGTCTGTGAGGATTAGATCAGTCGATCTCCGGACAAATCTTGCTGTGCAACTTTCTCCCCTTGGCATCTACCTGGACAGACAGGTTGTCGCGTGGCATTCTCCGGGTTGATCCGGATAACTGCCACCAGACGATGGGGTGGGGCATGGGGCGTCCAGAGAAGCCATTGGGGCGGGATGGGTCACCGGTACGGGAGCTGGCGTACTGGTTGCGTGATCTACGAAACCGTGCGGGGCTGACCTACGACCAGCTCGCCTTGCGTACGAGGTTCTCCAAGGCAACCTTGCAGGAGGCACTTACGGGTAGGCGCCTGCGTGCTGCGGGACCCGGCTGCGCAGTCAGCTCACCCGGCAGCTTGCCACCATCGATGAACAAGAAGACCGCTACCTCGACCTGGTGGGCGACCCGGACTGGCCCAAGGAAAAACTGTCAGCCAAGATGCGGAAGGTCCGAGAGGAACGAACCCGCATCCAAGAACGGCTGGCCCAGGCTGACAGTCCGATCGACAGCGGTTACGAGCTGCTGACCACCGTACTGAACCTGCTGGCCGATCCCTTGGCGCTCTACCAGGCAGCAGGGGTACGGGCCAGGAAAGTCCTCAACAACGCGATCTTCGGCAAGCTCTACCTGCAAGCCGACGAGCAAGGCCCCTACGTAGCCAGTGACGAACTGAACGAACCGTTTGAGACCGTGCTGTACGCCCGGCGGGAATCCAGCCTCAGCAAAGCCCTGGAGCATGCAGAACATGAACGTGCCCGCCTCACGGCGGGCACTGGGGAGCCCCAAGCGCTTGGCGACCTGCTGGTCGCCGCGCTAGGGACAACGTGTTCGAGTAAGAACCCTATGGTGGAGCATCGGGGAGTCGAACCCCGGACCTCGGCAATGCGAATGCCGCGCTCTAGCCAACTGAGCTAATGCCCCACACTAGTGAAAAGCCTACCATATCTCTGGTCTAAAAACGATACTAAGAGCAATCATCTCATTCTTCTCTGGGCAGTAGAGCTATACGGCCTGTATAATATATCGCATATGCAGTTTGTAACCATTCCTGCTCAAAAGCAAAACAGAAAAAAACGATCTTCTAAAAAAATCTACAACTTAGCTATAGTGCTGTTTGTCATCTTAGGCATCGTGCTGGTCTATAGCCCTACTACTGATGCCCCGAAAACCCTTACTCAAACGCCTTCTATGGGCTCCTCCGCACCTTCACCAACCAACGTCTGTTCTTCGAATACCTTAGCCCAACTTCTTATTGTCAGTGTCAGTATGCGACGCACATGGGCTTGTAGTGGCAGTAGTGTTGCCATGAGCGCTCCCGTTATAACTGGCAACGAGAACATCGCTTCCGACCTTACTCCAACAGGAACTTACCATATAATTTCGAAGCGAGCGGATACACATCTTATCGGCTGCGATACCGACAACCCGACTGTCTGTTGGAACGATTTCGTCAACTATGACATAATTTTTCTCTACAATCAGTATGGTCACTATGACTTTCATGACGCAACCTGGCGGACCGCTAATGACTTCGGCAGCATCAACCCCAATTCATCGAATGCCTCGCATGGCTGCGTGGAGACGCCGCTTGCAGCTATGGCCTGGTTATATCATTGGACGAGCGTGGGCACCACGGTCGTTGTTGAAGCTTGAGACAACACTGGCTACTTAAGGCAACGCGCGCCCGCTATTCTTAACTTTTATGGTCTCTCGCTATAGAGCTGGTGTGAATTGATCAGCGGGATATCAAGACCATTAGCCGACAACGTGCTGGTCATGCGATGCCTTTGAGCGACAATAGAGGTATGCAGCTGCTGGGCATCAATCATGCTTTGTGTGGCATCTTCGAGAAGATAGAGATGTAGATGACCGCGGGCATTGATATCATCCGCCGCCTGTTGAGCAGCCGTCCACTCATAGTGCATATAGATGGGCAGATAGTGCATGGCCGTAATCTGTTTGCTCTGAGTATTAATGTCTATAACAGCCAAACCATTGAAGAGAGTCTCCGGTAGTTCCTGCGTATTCAAAAAATTGCCTAGACTGTACCATACCGTGGTAGATTGCCCATCAGCCCCTTTGAGTTGCTGAACCGACTGTAGTTCATGCGAACCGTGACCGAGTATAAGATTAACTCCTTGATCAGCCAGCCACTGGGCGTCTTGGTGCTGATCCGGATCAACCCGTGTAGAGTACTCGGTCCCCCAGCGCATGCTGACGATAATAAACTGGGCACCTTGCTGTTTGGCTTGCTGTATTTGGGAGGAAGCAAAACTCTGACTGAAGATATTGACACCGTAGTTATTAAGCGGCGGTGCGTCAGTATTGGAATAGGTCGTATAGGCTAGAAATGCAATCTCGACACCTTTGACTGTAAAAATATGGATTGCATCATGCTGTTGCTGGTTCTGATTCTCACCGGCTACCGCAAGCATATTGGGTACTTGCTGCCATGCAGCGACCGAGTTATTTATGTTCGCCTGTGTATAGTCGAAGCTGTGGTTTGACGCAGTATTTGCAAGATTACAGCCTAACTTACCCATATCCTTCACGAATTCGGTCGGTGAATTAAATTTCGGATAGCCACTGATCCCTAAACTCTCCCCACCGTTTAGAATCGGATCATTACAAAAACGGATATCCGCCTGCTTGAATACGGGGATAAAGTCACTGACTAATGGCAGGTAGTTATATGTACCGTCCGGTTGTTTGGCAGCAGCATTCACCGCATCATGGGCAATCCAGTCCCCTGTCGCAATAAGCCGAATATTGGTCGCCGAAGCGACTTTTTGCTGTGTCGTCGTAGTTGTGATCACATGGGAACTTTTGGTTGTGCTACTGCGAGTAAGCCACCAGAGACCAATCGCGGCAATCAGCAAAAGTAGGATTGCAACAATGATCCGGACGCGTAATCGCCTTGGCTGAGTGTTCTGAGGTATAGATACTACGGGTGGCATTAATATGACTATTATATCAAAGGCACATCGGCAGCCCCGCTGATGACAATATCTGCTGTCTGTTCAGGATGCTCGCGTCTTATATATGCATCCTCCAAGCTCATCCACTGTTCCCACTGCTTACGCATGGTCTCACCGTCCCGCTCTAAACCCCGGCGCAACCGTTCATGCCGCGGCGTCTCAAGCCAGATACTATAGCTTAGGTAAGGCTTAAAGACTTTACGTGACGCTGATACGCCTTCAAGAATTACAAAATCGGTTGGCTTAAGATCATGCCATCTAGTAAATTTTTTGAGTTTCCAATCGTAACTCCGATAACGAGCAGGCCTGTTATCTGACAGCGGTTTTAGAAGCTGTTCGATAAGGTTAGGCCACCAATTGATCGGATTATCCTCACTGACAAAAGACCTGCTCCCCAATAACCTGCACACAGATACACTATTCGCCTAAAGGGAATCCTCTGTTATGCGTTCGGTTCAAGCTGCCCGTATGCCAAATGGTAGTTCCACAGTCCTGCAGTTGTTCGCATAACCCGGTC
>DASYZQ010000005.1:0-48256 GCA_035946175.1 Saccharimonadales bacterium (SeqCode) | reverse complement strand
AAATTGCATAAAAATCTCCTTTGGTTTTTGTGTTATTGGCTTACAACCATCACCATACCAAAAAAGAGCCACATACCGTGGCTCTTTTACTGCAAGTGGATCTTATCCTATCTGTTTTGGCCTAACGGAATTCGGGTTACTAGCGAGCCGATAGTTAAGCTTACATAAATGATTGTTTTCATTTCTTTTATTCAGTATAGCGTATTGCTTATGTTTTGTTTGAAAGATTATTGACTACAGTACAAAAAGCTGTAAAGGTATTGACATAAAGAAATAGTTTTGCTAGAATCGCAATTTGTAAGCATTATAAAATGCTTACGTACCTTTTATCCCCCATTCTAACAAAATTGTTAGATTGTTTTAGAGCGTGCCATAACGAAAGTTGTTACCCTCCACTTATCGGTATCGGCGCTTGTTGGTTTCAATTACGAACAGACATGCGCTCTAAAACAAACTAACCCCTTTAAGCGCCCATTATGGCCTTCGGATCATAATAGGGCCCTTCGGTGGGCCCTCAAAGAGCGAGTCCGTAAAGATGACTCTTGTAGTCGGCACAGTGCTTTATATAGTTTGGCATCTGATGCTTCGCTGGGTGGGCTTAAAGGGTGTAACCCCCTTCGGGAGGTTGTTAGGGGTATTCTTTCTAGTAATACCCCTAAAATTGGCCTACGAGCGGTGCCCACCCCCTCTCGTAGGCCGTTTTTTATACCTTCAGACAATAAACGCTCTTGTCTCAGGCTGTAGTTGATCACCGTATATATATTCGGCTAAGATTGCATTTACCTCTAGTGTCAGTGCCTTGATATGAGCCTGTTCCTGCCCAGAGAAACGGGCTAGCACAAAATCTGCGCTGTCCATTTGTTCTGGTATTTTCGGCCCGATACCTATTCGGATCCGGCCATAGCCCTCCCCGATGTGGGCAGACACAGACTTAACGCCATTATGCCCAGCATCACTGCCGCCCCGCCGAATCCTGATTTGGCCAAATGGGATATCGAGCTCATCGTGCACCACGACAACATCTCGAAGCTCAACCTTGTAATAATGAATGACTGCTGCTACTGCTTCTCCACTTAGGTTCATCAGTGTTGTCGGCTTTATCGCAATCACGCGAGTTGCCCCCAGGTTGCGGCTGGTGAGTAAGCAATGTAGGTTCTTTTTCTCTGCCCATGGATCGAAGTTGTTTTGAAGAACGAAGCTATCTAGGCAGGTGAAGCCAACATTATGGCGGGTTTCTTCATATTCATTACCGATGTTGCCAAGCCCGGCAACGACGATATTTTTATTGAGCCCAACCGTATAGAACTGTGAGGCCATGCCGTCAAGCGGATTCTTCTGAATAATTCCCATAGCGCTCAGTATACCCGATAGGTCTATCGCCGCTAAAATTTTACTAAACAAGATGAACTAGCTATTCTTTGGTTGGACTATGTCCGTGTCGATGTGTCTCGTGCTTTTCAATGAACCACAACTGCACTGACGTACCGGCAAAACCGTAGGCCTCACGTAAGCAACGTTCCAAATAGCGCCGATAGCTCCAGTGTAAGAACTTGGTGTGTGAGCCGAATATTTTGAAGGCCGGCGTGGGGTTATCGTCTTCCTGGACAATGTAGTTGAGCTTAGGGGCCCGGTTCTTTAGACCTGCCGGCGGATGACGACTGACAACTTCACGGAGCCAGCTATTGAGCTCAGCGGTGGAAATTCGCTTAGCACGTTGCTCATCGATATTCAAAACAAGTTCGAAGATTTGAGCAACGTTTTGTCCAGTGACAGCGCTTGTGAATATAAGGGGGGCCCAGGGTACAAAATCGAATGCTGCGGCAATCTGCCGAGCCAACTGATCACGGGTCTGAGTAGTTTTCTCTTCTATGCTGTCCCACTTACTGACGATGATTATCAACCCCTTGCCGCTATCTTTGACAAGTCCAGCGATTTTTTGATCAAGCTGCACGTTTAGTTCGTTAGCGTCCATAAGTAGGCAGCATACGTCGGCTTGTTCAATAGCGCTTAGAGAACGCAAAACGCTGAAGTGTTCCACACCTCGTTCGATACGGCCTGATCGACGAATTCCAGCCGTATCCATAATCTCAAGCTCGCGACCTTTAAAGCGCACTACGCTGCGGTTAATATCTCTAGTCGTACCCGCCCTATCGGCTACGATTGCCTGCTGTTTCTTAGCAAGTGTATTAAATAAATACGATTTGCCGACATTCGGTCGACCGAGAAGCGCAATATGCAGGCGATCTGTGGCGTCCGGCAGCCGCATTTTCGGTATCGTCTGAACCAGGCCGTCGAGCAATTCATGAATACCGCGACGCTGCGTAGTGCTGGTCGCGATGATTGTCTGGATGCCGAGGCGTTGGAAGTCCCCCAGAATTTCCTCGGTGCGGCTCACCTGGTCTATCTTATTGACAATAAGATAGACGGGTTTACGACTCTTAAGCGCTGTTCGGGCCACACGGCGGTCCTCATCGGTAATCGGGATGGTTGCCTCGACCATAACCCAAAGGATATCGGCACTTTCTACTGCCTGCTGGATTTGTTCTTGAATAGTAAGCTCAAAATCGTCTTCCGGATCTTTGACGCCGGCAGTATCCACTAACCAAAAATCCTGCGTATGCCAGGACGCCTTGGCGGTAACGCTGTCACGGGTCGTGCCTGCTTCTTGGGCTACGATTGCCTCGCGTCGAGACAGAACCGTATTAAAAAGGCTTGATTTACCAACATTTGCGCGGCCGATTATGGCCACAATGGGTAGTTTCTTAGAGGGCATTACTGCTTAGTATATACGAAAAAATCAGTAGCTCGGAGCTCTATAGCGTTAGGAACGATCCGGCGAGCAGTGTCGGGTTAAGTAAGTATGGGCCAAATTGCGTGCGATGTAGGCTTCGCACAGTGTAGCCGAGTGCCGCAAATGTGCGTCTGATCTGGCGATTACGGCCTTCATGCATTGAGATTACCCATAGTCGGCCATGACCTGTAAGTTTTAACCTACTCAGTCCGTCCTCAAGCCGAATGCCCTGCCCAATCATATGCTGATCTGGCGATTGCAGCGGTTTGTCCAGCTCTATCCTATAGACCTTTTGTTTCTGTTGACTGGGGTGGGTTAACTTCTGCGCCAATGCACCGTCGGTGGTGAGCAGAATCAATCCAGAGGAATCTTTATCCAAACGGCCTACTGGTTTGAGCGCATGTAGCTCTGCTGGTAGCAGATCGTAGATGGTCTTGCTTCCTTGCCCATTTCGACTACAGACATAGCCTACCGGCTTGTTTAGTAATACTGTCTTCGATACGACCGGCCGCTGTAACGGTTTCCCATCGAGTGTAACATGATCGGTATCCGTAACCTGGCTGCCAATTGTCGCGGGAATGTTATTAACCTGGACGTGCCCATGGCTAATAAGTTGATCGACTGCCCGGCGAGACAGCCCACTGCAAAGAGCGATGTATCTATTGATACGCATATTGACCGCCGTCTACTAGAGGTTGTTGGGCTTGGCGGATATACCATCAATGGATTTGGGCGAAATAATATGACCGGGCACATGCGCTGGAGCCCCCCCATCCCCATATTGGGAGCTGCTGTTCGGTGCACTATCCTCACGCGCCAAAAGTTCATTGAGATCAGGCTTCGATTCCGTTGACTCCGACGGTGGAGAGATGATCTTTTTGTGTGCAATCGTTACGTCGTCATCATTCGTATCATTGGGCAATGTAGGGGTTGGCGTTGTTGGTTGAGCAGTGGCCACAGGGGCTGGGCTCGGAATGTTAGAAGTAGCCAAGGGTTGAGCTGGAGCGGCGGGAGGGGTTGGCAATGTAGGGGTTGGCGTTGCTGCTGGGGTAGTGGGTGCAGAAATGGTTGCCGCGGGTGCTCCTTGTGTCGATAGACCTTGGAGCGCATCAGCAATTAGCTGGTCATTCGTATTGCTGGTAGTCGAGTTGGTTGAGGCTGTAGTCGGCGGTGTCGGAGCTGAGGTGATTGCTACTGGCTGTGGTACTGCCGGGGCAGCTGTGTCACTATCACCAAGTAATTCCTTGGCAGCTTTTACGATATCCTCTAAGGTCACCTGGGATTTCACAAGATAACGGTCAGCCCCTAACTGAGTCGCTCTTTTTTGATCTTCGACTTGCCCGAGGGCGGTCAGCATGATGACCTTGGTGTACTTGAGCTCGTTGGTGTTTCTCAGGATGTCGAGCATTTCGAAACCACTGACCCGTGGCATCATGACATCGGCAATGATGAGCTCCGGCTGCTCTTGCTTGGCCACCACTAGGGCCTCCTCGCCGTCTTTTGCGACTACAATGTCATAACCTTCGGCATGGAGTCGGGCCTCGTAAATTTCGCGCAAGTTGGTGTCATCTTCAACGAGCAAAACTTTTGATGCCATAGTTATGTGCTCTTTCTCCTGATCCTGGATTATCGCTTACGTTTTCGTTTATTGTAGCATGAATCCTACTGTAGTGTGGAAGGGGTGGCCGGTGAAGTGCTTTGATGCTGCAGCTCAACCGCTTTTTGGGTACTGAGCCGCGGCAGGTTGATAAAAAATGTACTACCTTTTCCGAGTGTGCTTTCGACCCAAATTCGACCCTTGTAAAGCTCTACGATCTTGCGGCATATGAATAGACCGAGGCCTGTTCCGCCGATAGTCCGTGTGGCAGAGTTGTCTACACGATAAAACTTTTGGAAAAGATGCGGGAGATCTTCGGCAGGTATACCGCTGCCGGTGTCACGGACGTATATTTGTATGACTTCCTCATTACTGGTGATGCCGATGGAAATCTTCCCTTGTTGAGTGTACTTGCAGGCGTTATCGAAGAGATTGGACATCACCTCACGGATGCGTTCAGGATCGACAAGCGCATAGTAAAGCGGACGCACCATATGTACATTGGCAGTCTCCTTATCGTTCTCTATGTCTCTATCGTTCGCCGTGCCGATCAAATATTCGACGGCAAGACCCTTTTTCTGTGCGACCAATCTAAATTCATCTGTCAATTGCTGTAAGAAGGCACCCATTTCGACCACCACTGAATGACTGCTCAGCCGGCCATCTTCGGCCTTGGATGACGTCAATAGATCTTGGAAGAGTTTACCTAGATGTTGGGTTGAGGCATGGGCCTTTTGCAGATAGCCACGGGCTCGGTTATCGACACTACTGACGCGTTCATTCAAGGCTAGCGACAGGTACCCCTCGATCGCTGCGACAGGTGTGCGCATCTCGTGCGCCGCTGTGCTGATGAAATCTGCCCTCTGCTGTTCGATGGCATGCTCCTGGCTGACGTCTCGTATTACGGCTACAGCTCCCGCCAGCTCATTAGCTTTGGGCAATAGTATCGGTGAAATAACAAGTGATACAATCTGTTTTTTACTAACCCTACCCATAAGTTCAACAATTCTACTAATGTGCTGTTGCTGTTGTAGGGCGAGGCTGAAAGGGTCTTCGCTCTTGGTCAGCTCTTCACCATGCTCTTTATGAAGTTTGACTACAAGTCGGACATCGACATCACTTGCTTCGTCCACAGGCCATTCGGTCATTCTGCCGGCGGCGGTGTTCATAAGCGTTATCTTCCCTTCAGTGTCGATAACAATGATCCCGTCGGCAATGGATTGAATGAGAATTTCTGATTGCTGTTGGTTGCTGCGGAGCATAGTTGATAATCTACTAACTGCTTTAGTCTGCTGATCGTCGAATCGTGTTCGCCAGAAGAGGTATCCGATGAAGGTACATACAGCACTACCAACAACCAGCACGATACTGGCAGCACTCGGCTGCCTGATCTGAAAATTGTATTGTGATAGGACGAAGACTATGGGTAGGAAGATGGCGCCGGCCGAGATCAGGACGCCAAACATAGCGCTGAACACGATGACAACCAGCCAATATATGATATATAGCAGTGCGGCGTTGGTTAGGCCAGAACCGTTTAATCCGCTAACTATGACCAGGACGAAGAGCATGCCGCCAATAAAGGTGGCGAGGGCGTCACTCCGTTTATATATAAGCCAGTAAATGCTCAGGCCATATATGATCTGGGCCAGGCACAGAATTAGTACACTGCTTGTAACCACTGGTAGCCCAAAGTGGTTGAAGGGGGGTATGGCCTTTTGGACGAAATACACGACCACTAGGAACAAACTGGCGAGAGTGATATAAGCCCAATACAACCTATACCACACCTTGCCGACGTGGTGAATAAACATGAAGTCGTACATGCTTATGTTTCAGTATAGTAGTTAAGGCCCATGCTCGCCAATGACTAAACGGTGTCGTTGAATGCCCTTCCCTGTTATGTTAGACTACAACCAGTTATTTTTTTCGATATTTCTGGCCCCTTCGTCTAGTGGCCTAGGACGTCAGGTTCTCAGCCTGAAGATCGCGGGTTCGAATCCCGCAGGGGTCACCAATTGAGATTTGCAAAGGTGAAGACACTCGCATCTGAGCTGTTTTTAGCCTAGGGCGCTAACTATTCTAACATCGTATTCTTTTAGCTTTAGGTCGCCAGTTAGTAGTGGTAGACGTTCAGTTTTGGATTGAGCAATAAGCATGCGGTCGAATGGATCTCGGTGGAGGAGCGGCAGAGACTCATAAGTGCAAATGTGAGCTGTTGTAATGTCGAGTGTCATAAAGCCAGCGTTCCGAATGGCCTGGGGCACATCTAGATTGGCGGTAAGCTTCCCAATTTGTCGCTTTATGGCAATTTCCCAAAATGAGATCGTCGACACAATATAGTTACCAGGATCATCCGCTATCGCACTACGAGTCTCTACGGATAATCGCTCATTGCCAGCAAAGAACCACAATAAAACGTTTGTATCGAGCAAGATCATCTAATTGTTTGCACCTTCTTCAAAGAGGTCGGTAATTTCCTGGTCGGCAGTATCATAGTCGGGCGCAAAAGATATCTTATGCTTATAAGCGCCGAATACCGCATGCTTCGTGTGGCTTGGGTATATCGGCATTAGCTTAAAACGCGTAACGGCTCCGCCGCGACGAGTGATAACTACCTCGTTGCCGCCGGCCGCATCATCAAGTAGTTTACTTAAGTTAGTCTTTGCTTCGTGTACGTTGGATATTGTCATAATTAGATATTAGCTATTCTAGCTAATATCGTCAATAGCTTTAGCCTTGAGTAGTCTGGTTGATTATGTATCGTCGTACAAAAGTTAGGGAGGACCCGTTAGACTTTAAGTTTGGAATTTCTGGGAAATCTTTCCTCTTCATGATCTGCCCTATCCTCTTGTGCTTGGTCGATTACAGTAACCTTGCCGTTGTGCTCAATATATCCTAATTCTTTCAGCCTAAGGTGTAGTTTCACCAAACTTAGATACAAAACGTTCCATTTGAGGTGGGTCGGGCTCAGCAATTGAAATAATAGATATGAAAGAGTTCGACGCTTCATTGTCTCAGGCCTTTCTTTTTGTTTCTCCCTTAGGTTGGAGTTCGATTCTCTCCTATCACTACCTATCACGGCAGAGAGCTTCACTGCTTGATATACTTAAAAAATGATAAATAAGGCACGCCCCCTATCACATAATAATCACAATAAACAATCCGTTGGGCGGCCGACTGCTATAGATCGTCTGTTTCGGTTTTTCGGCTCGAGCCGCGTTGTGGTGTTCTTCGCCCTCGTTATTTTAGTAGGTATTGCGACAATAATTTGGGCTTCTGCGGATAGGCCCCATCCGCAGGCACAGCGTTACTGGATTATGAGTCATACAGTACTTGATAAGATGAGCGCTAATATGTCAGCCCGTGCTGCGCTAGCCAATGACATCTTATATGTCACTGGTTTCAGCCCTGACCAGACGACCCCAGCGGAGCAAGGCTTGCACATAATCCCTACCCGTGACTTTACCTCTGAAACTACCTTTGCAAGAAGCATATCAAGTGGCGCCATACCTTCATATGTCAAGGCCGTCCTCTATGATAATGAACCATGGCAACTTACGCCGCGCAATGAACGGCAAAACGTAGTCTTTTACTATCAGCGGGCCAATGAAATTGCTCATGCCCACAGGCTGTTGTTGATTGCTACGCCTGTTCCATCAAGCTATAGTGTCCAGGTAGCTCCTTATGCTGATGTTGTTGATGTCCAGGCTCAATCAGAACAGGCTAGCGTTTCAATGTATGTCAATCATATCCAATCACGAGCACAGGGCAGTCGCAGAGCCAACCCCCGGGTGGTCGTCTTGTCGGGGGTATCCACTAACCCAACCGCTGGTGATCCTACACCACAGCAATTATTAGATATAGCCAATGCCACTTTCCCGAACACCGTGCAAGGATGGTGGCTCAATATACCCAGTCCAGGAACTGCTTGCCCAAGGTGCCACCAGCCACGTCCTGATATAGGTATTAGCTTTCTCTCCCAACTGGGGCCGAATAGAATTACTCCGTAACTTCCTGGCCTGGACCCGAGTGTCGCGTGCTCAGTGCGGCTGGGGTAGACTTAGGCGGGTCTCTGCTCCTTTGAGTTCACTTCCTTCCTATATATTTCCTATATAATTGTTCATATGAAACTTTTTGTCTGGGATTTGCACGGCACACTTGAACAAGGCAATGAGAATGCTGCTATCGAAATGTCGAATTTGATACTTGAAAAGTACGGATACGCGCAGCGGTTTAGTGACAATCACTCGTCTCAGCTTTATGGGTTGAAATGGTATCAATACTTTGAATTTCTTCTGCCGGAAGAGTCTGCGGAGAAGCATGTCGAGTTGCAGGCCGCATGCTTTGCGTTCTCCAATAGCCCCGAAGGTGTAACGATTATTGCACGACACATACAGCCCTCTCGAAATGCAATCGAGACCCTGCAAGCGATAGCACAAGACCACGAACAAGTGCTTATCTCTAACACGACACCTGAATCCCTGCCAGTATATATTAATGCCCTGGGGCTGCACGACTACTTCAATGAGCAAAATGCGATTGCCGTAAACCAACATGCTCGCGAAGCTAAGCGCACTAAGTATGATGCCCTGACTGATTTTGTCCAGGGAAAAGATTACGATGAGATTATCGTTATTGGTGATTCTGCAACTGATATGGAGCTGGCTCGACAAACAGGCGGCAAGGCATATCTGTACGCTCATGCGGGGCAACCTTTCCGTAGTAAACTAGGCGACTACAAGATAGATGATCTTAAAGAATTGCTAAGAGAGGTTTGAGCTAGTCGATAGATCCCATACCTCAATGTAGGCAAAGCATATGGCGGCTTTACCGGTTACGACTTCAGCGTCATACTGCTATAGTGATTGCCCTTTATACAGCTCTGGCCCTCTTGGGCTTATCTGCAATTGATCCGGTTGGTATTGGCGTCATGCCTATTCTGCTTGTCCAAAAGCGGCCGCATGCGCGTGTCTTCGCATTCCTGGGTGGTAGTTTTACTTCCCTTGTGGCCATGGGCGTGGTATTTGCTGCTGGTCTTGGCCGGGTGGTCCTGCGTTTTGAGCGAGATAGCCATTGGTTATTGCCCACGATAGAGCTGCTGGTAGGTGTTTGTCTTCTGGCCATTGCCCTGACATGTTTTATCCAATCACAGCGTGGCAAACTTGACGTTGAGCCATCAGCCCGCATGCGTGAATCCTTAAGGCTCAGCAACTATCGATTATTTACCCTAGGAGCGCTACTGGTAATGGCCCAATCTATTGTTGATGTAGTTTTTGTAGTTGCAATGGTAAGGATCGGCCAATTACAGCTCACAGTGCTACAACTTATAACAGCCGTTATCGTGTATGCAATCGCCGCGCTTTTCTTACAAGCACTGGTCGTTGTCGTTTTTTGGCTTGCGCCAACCCAGAGAAAGACGGAAATCTTGCGGACTGTCCATATGCTGCTGGAACGATATGCCACCTGGGCATTGATCATTGTCAGCGCTGGTCTCAGCGCTCTACTCTTTGTACTGGCGACCCTGCAATTTGACTGATTGTTATGCTGAGACTATTTAGCCCTGACTTGCTCGTCTTCCAGACCTTTTGAAAAGGTCTGGTTGTGCTACTATACCCAGGCATCTCTCTAATAAGGAGTCGAAATATGTTATCAAGCTCATCCGTCACAACTGCCGTTATATCAGTTGCTGGTATTGGCAGCCGCATGTTGCCCGCTACTTGGAGCATCGAAAAGTACATGTTGCCAATCTATGCCGGTAGTCAAACACGTCTGCTTATCGACTGGGTTATAGAAGAGTGCTCACGGGCTGGTCTAGAGCGGATTATATTTGTCACGACTGAGCGCGGTAAACAGCAACTGCAGGACTATTTTGAGAATATCGACGATAGTCTCATAAAACGCTATGAAGAATCAGGCAAACTTGAATTAGTACATATTGAGCAAGCCCGACGGGCTGCTTACGGCCTCAGGTATGAATATGTCATACAGCCCCCTGATGCCTATGGCACAGTCGTACCCCCGTTTGTAGCCCGTGAAGCACTCCAGGGCGAGGAACAATTCTTCGTTATGACTGGAGATAATTTTATGTATCATGAAAAGCCTATTTCAGAACTAAATCTTGCCATAGAGACCTGGCAGAAAGCTGGCTCTGATCATGTTATTGTGGGTACGCCCATGCGCCGGGAAGAAGCAGTGCGGTTTGGCGTCTTCGACGTAGACGATCAGGGGAATCTCCGGCGGTGGCTGGAAAAGCCGGCCTTGGCAGATGCTCCGAAGGATCCCATTCTGGCAACCAATATTAGTTGGTACGGCCTCAGTAATAGTATCTGGGAGTATCTAACCCAAGAAATGCAGACCAAACGTTCGGGTGAACACGAGCTGACTTTTCCGATCATGGCGGCATTGACTGCCGGACAGACGTTCCGAGTCTATCGTACCTTGGGCAAGTATCTACACTGCGGCACGCCCGAAGAATTTACCGCCGCCGGACAATATATCAGCGCTCATCCACGTCGTTAGACCCCTGTCTTAGGACGCTCATATATCTGAGCAATCGGTAGCTCATTCCAGTCACTGACGTAGTGTGGAGAGCGCATTTGCTGCTTAGGCCGCCAGCGTTTGCTTAAGTCCTCGGCGGCGTAGCGAATATTTCCTTTACCATGGACAGAGTTGATTTGGTCAATCGCCCGCATACGAGAGCGGGTGCGGTCGTGTTCGACTATATCCCTGATGCCAAGCAGGTCGGTCTGGAAGTTACGTTCGTCTACTAAATCGTGCAGAAATATGCCAAGTCGGTGGTAGGTCTGTTGGCCAGTATAAATGCTTTCTAGCTCATTGACGAGCCGGCTGATGATCAGACCAGTATCATTAGTAGGTGTTGATAATATTACCTCTCGATACCACCGTCGATACCCTGGTTTGTGTCGGTTGGTTGTCAGTAGCAACCCGATTTGCTTTGCTAGCAAGCTGCCTTGTCGTAGGGCGAAGGCTGCTTGGGCCGCCAGCGTGGCGATGCTGGACTCTATAACGTAGGTCTCATCGGTATCCTCGCCAAAGGTACGACTGCGCATGATGCTTTGGGTGGCAGCCCGATTACTTTCTAGGGGGAAGCAGCTGACACCGTTCAGCTCACTGACGACTTGGCGTCCGTGAATACCCATCAGCTGCTGAGCACGCTGTGGGCGTAATTTAGATAAAGCCAGCGCGCTGCCGATGCCCTCGGCTTGGAGCTTGGGGGTTAATTTTCGACCAACGCCCCAGACATCACATATCGGCACAGTTGCTAAGACCGGTTCTGGGATAGCGTCCGGGAACATACACACCCCCTCATAGCTCTCCTGCCTCTTGGCGATATCGGCTGCTAGTTTCGCGAGCGTTTTGGTGGGCGCAATTCCAATCGAGACTGGGACCCCGATTTCCCGCAGAATACGGGCTCGCAAGACAGTTCCCCACTGCTGGTAGTCCGTGCTACTAAGGGACGAGAGATCTATAAATGATTCGTCAACGGAATAAACTTCGATTCTTGGAGCTATCCCACGTAGTAGTTCGGTGATCCGTCGGCTAATGTTGCCGTAGAGTTCAAAATTGGCTGAAAATTGAATGACGGCTTCTTGATTGAACAGCTGTTGTAGCTGAAAAGCTGGAGCCCCCATTTTTATTCCGAGTGCTTTAGCCTGGTTGCTTCGAGCTACCACGCAGCCGTCATTACTGGAGAGTACTACAACCGGTTTATCTTCAAGATCGGGCCGGAAGACACGCTCGCAGCTTACGAAGAAGTTATTGCAGTCCACTAAGGCAAATAGTTTCATTGTCTGGTCTTTCGGTACTGGTGAATAATTGCGGTAACAACTCCCCAAATAGTTGCCGATTTTGGTATGTCGCGGAATTGTGAAATGCTACAAACCCCCTGCTCACCCCACCAAATAGCGAGATCGTTGGGTGTGGGATATGGTGTTCGGTCAACGATCGCGATGTCGGAATCAAAAATACCTAGACTCTCCCAATTGTGGCCACGGATACGGAACAAAAAAGTGCTGATAGGCCTCGTGACAAGTAGCTGTTGCAGGTCGAGCGAACCCAAGCTCCGATCATCTGCTGGATTAGGAAAACCGCTATGTACGGTCACAGCGTTATCGTCTTGGTCGTCTCCCGGCTCCATCGTAGCTTTTATTATACTGGTTTGAAGAGGAAAGGGTTTATTCGGATAGCTTGATGGAATTTAGGAACTCAACCAGTTCACGTGGTGTCACTGCCGCTTTAATGATGTATCCATCAGCCTGCCGCTCGATGTCAGCTCGGACATCCTCACGTTGTTCGAGATTGGTAGTCACAATGATCTTGGCCTTGAGCGCAGCTGTTTGCTTCGGATCACGCAAACGGCGGAGCACCTCAGTGCCGGTAATTGTCGGTATCATGAGGTCAAGAAGGATAATGTCATATTGGTTAGTTTGGGCTAGTTCGAGGCCCTTCTGCCCGTCGACCACTACAGTGGTCTCATAGCCGGCTCGGCTCAGTGCTCGTGCATACAGCTCGCTAATGAAGTGCTCGTCTTCAATGCAGAGCACTTTCTTGCCGTTTGGGTTTGGTGATGGGATAGGTGCAGTGGGGTCCATAAAGCTATCTCCTATACATCGAGTGATTCTTAATCCATCCGTGTGCTCCACGGACGATGTCGTTATTATCCTGATTTCTGAGCGTGGCAGCAACATCTTTATAGGCTGGTAGGGAGAAGCCGAAGGTAGTTCCCTCTCCTTCCTTGGAGTGTACCCAGATATGGCCGCCATGGGCATCAATGATAGCCTTGCTAAGATATAGGCCTAAGCCAGTACCACCGATTTGATTACGACTACGGTGATTACGATAAAACTTCTCAAAAAGGTTGGGCATGGCGCTTATCGGTATGCCGACACCGAAGTCCTGTACCGTTGTCTCGACGCCGTTCTTACTTGCATAGCTGTGAATGGTGATGCGTTTGCTCGTACCACTGTATTTGATGGCGTTGTCAATGAGATTACTGATTACCTCGTAGATACTAACCCGATCGGCTGCTACAGTTGGCAGGTCTTTGTCGATCTGCAGCTCTAACTTGATACCGCGTACCTCGGCCCGCAGCTGCATGTCGCCCACGGCTGATTGCAGGATATCCGGCCATTGTCCTTCATGTAGTGTCAGTGCCAGCTGGTCATTTTCAATCCGAGCGACATTGAGGATGTTATCTACGAATGCAGTCAGTTGTTGAGAAGCAGCCCGCATTTTCTGCATGAAGTCAGCCAGCTCTCCGGTAGCTTTGCCGTCTAGCTCTTCCTCGAAGGCCTCAACATAGCCGCGCAGCAAAGTTATCGGTGTACGTAGCTCATGTACCGCTACGGCAACGTAGTTCATGGCTTGATCATCCTGAGAGTATTGGATGGTATGGTCAAAGAAGACGAGCATGGTCTCAAAGTGCTCTGGGTTGTTTTTGTTGTAGTAGGCAGCAAGGTCGAGTAGCCTTGTAATATGGGAATCGCCCAAGTTGAGGCGAACGCGTTCCCAGGTTCGAGTGTCAGTTACCTTGTCGGCTTTGGCCGCTTTCAGCCAATCGTCGAAGGTGTGCTCGCTACTGAACGCCATATCAATGACTGAGTACAGACTTTTTCCGACCACGTCGCTTTTCACCTTTTTGATGTAATTAAGCATAGCTTTATTGGCGAACAGAATGGTTTCCTGCTGGTCGAGTACTAGTAACGGAAGGGGGAGACTGCTGGCAACAAAGTCAGTAGTCAAGTCTGTTTTAGGCTTATTGGCCGTTTTTTCAATATTCTCAACGATGCTGGCCATTTGGTAAATATGCCCAACTAGGTATGTGACTAAATCTTTACCGAAGTGACTTTTTTGCAAGTCGGGCGCAGCAGTATTGGCAGTATCCGGCGCTATGTGCAGAATCGCCTGCCAGATCAGCTTGGTGGGCTGGACTAGATAGCGGGTGCTGATCCAGGGAAGCAGGCTCACCGACAAGAGTGGTACGAGGAGCAGCGCTGCAAGCGCCCAGTAGCCAGTTATATGGAGGACTTGCTCAACAATCCACCAATCGAGCAGAATGACCAAGTTGTTAATTACCAGTAAGGCTAGCAGGTAGTCGCGAAGTTGGCGGGTGAACCGTTGAATATGATCCATAGGTTTTCTTTGGCTTATTGGTAACTTACATCACTGGTTGCGGCAAGTGCTGTAAACCAGGTGTAACCAGCATTGAGATTGATGGTTGCTCCTTTGCTATCAGTGAAGGTGATCTGAGCTGTATTGGATGTTTTGTGCCAGGTGCCCTGCGTGACCGTACCGTCCTGGAAGATATATACCGGCCCTGAGCCGATTGTCGCGTAGCTGCTGTGTAGGTCATCCGATTCCAGGCCATAAGTCATAACCATGCCAATAACAACCTTTGGCGTGATTTGGGTTTGTACACCGGCACTGTTGATTTCCATATGTGGTGCCCCACCCTCAGAGCGCTTATAATCGTTCGCCGATGGATCGTACTGATACTGGGCATTATAGTCAGGTCCGGAGAGTGTGAAGTTGATGGTTTTGGCGTCAGGAGTCTTGCTGGGTTGATCGGCCTTTCGGGGGAAGCCCGTAAAATTGCTAGTCGTATAGCCCTTACTGGCTTCCAAAGCATTCAGTTGAGCAATGCTAGTGTAGACATTGTGCGGTGCAGCACGGCTGGATATACGTGTAAAGTAGTTGCTGTTATAGAACTGATTCAGGTCCTTGACGTTCCAGTTTGGAATATCCTGCAACGCCTCGGGGCTACCACCGACATGAGCGATTGCTGCATCAAAGCCGAGAAGCCATTGTAGATAATAAGGGCGTACGCTACGCACTGGTCCAACGTACGAGGGCGTTGTATCTTGGTATAGCGCCACAAAGCGGGTAATACCTCCCTCGGCAATTGCTTCGAACACGACGCCAGCCTGATCGAGCCCAGATTGCGGCCGAGCAAAGGTGCTATTCTCTATCATAACGGCAGTAACCGGTCGTTGGTTGACGCTTGGGGTGACCGGCAAACCAGTCAGCGTGGACGGCACGGTAGTCGGCACGGCGGTTATGAGCACCTTCTTCTTAAGTTGCTTATGCGCTACTGGTTTTGGTGGGGGGTTACGTAACAAAGCATAGGTCGTGGTGCCTACCCCGATAAGGGCTACTGTCACGAAGCCGACAATAATCCATTGTTTTTTAGTTAAGTGGATGCGTCTCCACCAGTGCTTTGGCCCAACTGGTGAACTATCGAGTGCTCCAGTTGTACTCGTCTCATTTAGGGTTTCCTCATTCTTGGCGACAGCTTCAGGCGGTGTAAAGGACTCATGGCCGGGTCCGCTAGTTTGCCTATCAGCATCTTTCGCTCCATCACCGTCATGGGACGGCTCTTGTTTGTCATTTTCCATACCATGTATTGTAACAAATGCTTATGGTTTCGCGCCCAAAACTTATACAAAATTATTACCAGGCGGCCAGCGCCTGGTCGATTCGGTCGAGGCTTCGCTCTTTTCCCAGTACTGCGAGTGTGTCAGCCAATCCGGGGCTCGCCGGAGCCTGGGTTGTGGCGATCCGGATGATACTGAACAGCACTGCTGGCTTTTGTGCAGTCGTTTCAAGAAGCTCATTAAGCCGGTGCGTTACATCGTCGAGAGTGAAGTCCGATTGTTCTAAGCTGGCCTTAGCCTGATTCAATAGTTTTTTGATGGTTTGTCGGTCTATTTTCTTAAGCTGCTTAGAGCTGTCAAGGAGACTCGCGTCGACCGAGAGATCAGTAAAGAAGAATTTCGTAAGCTCGACCAGCTCAGCGCCATACTTGAGCCGGTCCTGTACCAGCGCGAGCACACGATGTTTGTACTCAGTATCGTAGTTCGTAGCCTCCTTTGGCCAAAAATGTTCAACTTTCTTGTATAGCTTTTCGAGCGGAAGCTGACGGATATGACAGCCGTCCATCCAAATAAGTCGTTGTTCATCAAACTGTGCCCCACTCCGTTGAACGCGTTCCAGACTAAACTTTTTGATTAATTCATCCATTGAAAAAATCTCTTGTTCAGTGCCATCGTTCCAGCCTAGAGTGGCTATAAAGTTAACAAGGGCTTCAGGCAGGAACCCCTGTCGCACATAGTCAAGGACGTCTTTGGCCCCGTCGCGTTTACTGAGTTTCTTTTTGCCGCCAGGACCCATTACGTATGGCATGGTTGCCAGAAGGGGGTGTTCTAGGCGCAATGCCTCGTAGAGATTAAGGTAGCGTGGCACTGAGGCTGTAAACTCCTGTGAGCGAATGACATGTGTAATCTGCATGAGATGGTCATCGATAATATGTGCAAAGTTGTATGTTGGGTAGCCGTCAGCTTTGAGAAGCACAAAGTCGTCAATTACTTCTGCCCCGGCTGAGAGATCACCCAGTACTTCATCGTGCCAGTGGTATGGCTTGGGTTCTGAGTGAAAACGCAACGGCTGTGTACCGTCCCACTTTGGTGGGCTATTTGGCCTATGGTCACGATACAAAAATGGATGTTTCGCTGCCTTAGCATCCGTCCGAAAGCGCTCGACTTGTTCTGGGCTGTAGGGATCAGCATAGGCGCGTCCACTATCAATGAGCTTTTGGGCCCAGTGCCGGTAAGTGGCTAAACGCTCGCTCTGCTTATATGGGCCGTATGGCCCGCCAATGTCCGGCCCTTCGTCCCATTGGAGACCGAGTCGTTTCAGACTCTCCATAATATGTTCACCCGAGCCGGCTACCTCACGGGCTTTATCTGTATCTTCTAGCCGCAGGATAAACACCCCGTTATTTTGTTGAGCTAGCAACCACGCAAACAGTGCAGTGCGAATACTGCCGACATGTACATAACCCGTTGGACTTGGTGCGAATCTCGTGCGAACCGTCATGGCCGTCATTATACGGGAATAGGGTGTATTCGAAAAATGTACGATACAGCTTTAACAACTACATGCTGTCAGCAAAGGATGTGATCTCTTGAGTGTTGAGATTAGTGTTGCCGTTGATATCGTAATGGATGCCACCGCTGACCCACGTAGCATGATTGTTGGCGAACACATAAATAGTATGTCCATCACTTTGTAATGTCTGCGGCAAGCTGTCGGTTTCGGACGACATTGTCTCAAGCAGGGTCTGGCTATCCCAATTTGAGGCCTGTTGCGTTAAGGTGAAACTCGTGTTCCCTGAGAGAAAATTCATGGCAACCGTTTTACCGGCAAGCTTGATTGCTTCGAGCGAAAATCCCAGTTCCCTGTAGTTTGGTACGGTAGCATTGAAGCCGGCTTCCATCGAAGCAAATCGCAATTCAATCGTTGTCAGGTTTATATATGCGAGCAAGGCACAGACAACAAGCAATGTACAGAGAGTGACAATGCCGCCGACGACCTTCTGGGCTCGCCCGCGCCGCCGTGCTACTCTCGGTGGTTTCTGCTGATGGCTGGTCGCGCTGGCGATAGCTGACTCAAACATGTCTGCAGTTGGCCCCTTCGAAGATGATTTGACATGCGATGCTGCTGCCTCGGCGGGCATCTTTTTATGTGTCAAAAGCGATTCGTCGGATTGATGATTGCCCATATCTGGTATGGCCCCATTGCCGAAACGTCGAATAAATGAGCTTTGCGGAGTGTTTTTTGCTCGAGCAAGCCGGGTAGGATTGAAGTCACCGACTGTGTGCCCCATGGCCGCAGTGACCGGCTGAATTGCCGTAATATCACTTGGTAACTGCGCTTTGATAGCTAGCTTGAGTGTGGGCTGGGGCTTACGAACAGCTCTACGCATAAGAGTCTTGGGATGCTGCGGCTCATGCGGCCGGAGCGTTTTTGGAGTGGCGTGAACCCTATGTGTCGATGTTGGCAAATGATGCAGCTTGGCCGGTTTAGTTTTTTGGGTAGCTGGCGTTTGCGATAGAGTGATCCCGGCTGGTCTAGGGCTTACGAAGCCATCAACTACTCGGCGGCCCCTCACGCGAGATGCTCTATGCTCACTGCGTGACAGGAGCGCCCCAGTGGCCGCATTATACCGCTTGCCGTTAATATCAATGGTGCTTTGTTGCCTTACCAACGTATTTCCCCATCTGACGTCTTTGCTATTATGCAAGCTTACGTTTGTCCTCCTATCTTACGCTCGATTGCTGTAAAAGCGCAAGCACTCTTAGTTTGCCGTACGGCACAAAACCTTCGCCAGAAATAAAGGAGCATACAGCCATATTTACTGATTGTATCAGCTCCACTAGTGCGCAAAAGGATACCCGCCCTGTAGGCAGATGGATCTACGGGTAATTATCGATTAGTGAAAAGGACTCTAGGTTGACCGTTGGCCAATGTGATGGCGCTTAAACTACCATAATCTATCTGCAGCCGGAAGGCGTTATGGAGGGGCATATCGAGGGCCGAAGCCAGTAGGCAGCGGATAACACCGGCATGAGTAACAACCAGGATGGTTTTGCCTGGATATTGTGCAATACTATCTTTCCAAAATGACACTGTCCTTTTTCGCAAGTCGGCATAAGACTCTCCGTTAGGACAATGATAGGCGTCCAGGTGATCTGCCCACTGTCTGATGTTGCCTTCGCCGATTTGCTCCCACGTTTTTTGTTCCCAATCGCCGAAGTTGAATTCAAGCAATCGATTGTCGAACACTAAATCCCCTATTGCTAAATCCTCGGCCAATCGTTTGCAGCGTCCAAGTGGGCTGCTGACTATGGCATTGAAATGAAGCTGTTTGAGTTTGACTCTCACTTGTCCCAAATCCGTTGGATAGCTACTGCTGAGCGCTACCTCACTTTGCCCATAGCAAATTGCTGGGCTACTTTTGACAGGGGTATGTCGCAGGAGGTACAGCCTCATAGGCCAAAAGCTTTTGTGATAGCAATAACGCCTAAGTAGAAGCCGACTTCAATCACCTGCTGGGTAGCGCCGAGGCAGTCGCCGGTATAGCCGCCGATCTTTCGGGTGAACCAGTTGCCAAAGAGGCATCGGAGTAGCCATAGGAATGGTACGAGGAGTACATATTGCCAGTGGCCCAAAAGTGCTATCGGGACGATGCCTAAGCTTGCCATGACAACGAAGTCACTACCATGCATGGCATCTTTGAGCAGTGGTTTGAAATGACTTTCATCGTTGTCCCGAACGTAGCGATCGGTAAAGATGAACGACCCAGCGGCGAATCTGGAGAAGCTGTGCCCGGCTATGAGTGTCGGCACGATGAGTGTAGTTGTTAGGCTCAGCAGACTTTGGTACTTGAGCAGGACACTGAGCAGTAGGGCTAGGCTGCCGTAGGTACCGATCCGAGAGTCCTTCATAATCCGGAGTACCTGCTCTTTCGGCATAAAGCCGTTGCCAAATGCATCAAAGAAATCGGCTAAACCGTCCTCGTGAAAAGCGCCCGTCATGGCCGTGGCTGCCACCAGCCCTAGTAGGACTGCGAGCTCGTAACTGCCAAGAGCTTGGAACGCTAGCCAGTATACGCTGCCAGCGGCGGAACCTACGGCTATGCCGATAAGTGGTAGGTACTTGGCGCTTTGTGCCAATGACTGCCGTTCATAGTCGATGTGCTTACTAATTTGGGAAGGCAGCGGGACCCGGGTGAAGTAGACCCATCCGGCAAGGGCGGTGTCGAGTTGGCGCTTGGCTTGGCGTAGTATGGTGCTTTTATCTTTCATGATTTTACGGTCAGCGGTATACCGGCGATCATCAATGTAACGGCATCGGCCTTCTCGGCAATATATTGGTTAACAAGACCTTGCAACTCTACAAATTTACGGACGGTTTTCGTATCCGCATGGACGCTCATACCGATTTCGTTAGAAATAATAAACAAGATAGCATCAGTCACAGCGAGCTTATCTATTTCTTCCTGGGCCTGGCGTAACGACGCGGTGAGGCTATGGTTGGTATCAACCCAGAAGTTCGTCAGCCAGAGCGTCACGCAGTCGATTACCGCCACTTTGTTTTTCAGATCCAAGTTGCTGAGCTGTTTCTCTTCCTCGATACTGACCCATTGCACCCCTCGGCTAAGTTTATGTTGTTCGATCCGTTCTCTAAAGTCTGCGTCCCATACGCGGGCTGTGGCGACATACAGGGGTGCCTTAGCCAGCTGCTCTGCTAGCCGCATGCCGTAGCGGGTCTTGCCTGAACGCTCGCCGCCAGTAATGAGATGTAACATGCGTATTTTTTAGGCTGCCTCGTGAGATAGCTGCTCGGTACGCTGTTGCAAGCGGAGTATTGGGAAGCGTCGTTGGGCCCACTCAAAAGCACCGAACATTACACCGCTGAAGACCAGGTTTCCGATAAGTAAGTTTTTCTCATATGGTATGGCCAAATCCAGGCAACGGATGTAGCCAGCCAGGTTGAAAGCATAGGGTTTACCGGTAGTAGGATCCGGTGTATGAGCCAACCATACTCCAAGGTCGGTGATGATCCAGTGGGCTAAAGTCGCCAATATACAAGCCAAAATAATGTTGCGAACGTTTACCTTTTTAATGAACTTGCCGATGATGACCATTACGGAAAATGCGCCATACACCCAGGCAAAACCGCTGTAAAAGAGTACCCAAGAGTGGTAGTAAAACACTCGATCAAGTAAGAGATCACTGAGCCAAAGCGTCAACAGCGTTACAGACAGTGCCTTACTCTTCGTTATGTAGTAACATCCACCGAATAGTGCTATAGCGCCGATCGGTGTGAAATTACTGAATGATGTCATGATCGGTGTGGCCAGCAGTAGCCGCCAAGCGCCGGCCAGGATTATCATGAGTGCGAGCACATTGGTTCGCGGAGCGATTAATTTTTTCATAGTAGTCCTTTGCCCCTTCTTGTATTTAGCTTTGTAGGCTACTTTAGGCAAAAGCACTCTCATTTGCATAAGAGCTGCCAGGGAGGCTGTTTTCTGGCTCTCTTTTGAGAGCTGAAAACACTTTTGCTCGAAAGTCTCCCCCGGCTTAAAAACATAGGGTCGGTTTTCTGGCTGTAACAGTAGCGGCACTGCGGAGGAATTACACCTCACTTATCTCTCAACACCTTGCTTTTACGTCGATGTAGCTTGATACTAGCTGAGAAGGACGGAGGTTGTCAACAACCCTCTTCTTTAACGGTCGGTATACAAAAACATGAGCCGAGCCATATAATAAGTAATGTACCCAATTACTATGGATTTCCTTGATCCCCGAAAACAAAAAGCCCATGCCCGTCGACTAATAGTCGGCTATTTTCTCATTGGCATCGCTATATTGCTTACAACTACCATATTGCTATATCGTGCGTATGGCTACGAATTGGGCAAAAACGGGCAGATTATTCAGCAAGGACTGGTGTTTGTTTCCTCACAGCCTAATCCAGCTACCATTTACATTGACGGCAAGGCTAACGGTAACACCAACAAACGGATTTTTCTGCAAGCCGGCCAGTACACATTTCGACTTGCCCGGGCTGGTTACCGGCCGTGGGTACGGGCGGTGAGTGTGGAAGGTGGTAGTGTCGAGCATTTTGATTATCCCTTCCTTTTCCCAACCAGTCTGACAAGTAGCAGTATCAGGGATTACGCAACGCAGCCAAGTTTGGTACTGCAGAGCCCCAGCCGACAGTATCTTCTGGTTGCTTCACCAAACAACTTTGGTCAATTTGATGAGTTTGATCTGGGCCAGAGTACCCCCGCCAAAGTGACTGCGAGCCAGACAACGTTGACGATTCCGAGCAATGTACTGAGTTCCTCAACCGGTCCACAGAGTTGGCAGCTTGACGAATGGTCCACCGATAATGCTCATGTTATCTTGCAACACTTTTTCGAGGAGAGTGGCCAATCAGTCAGTGAATATATTTTACTCAATCGCCAGGATCCGACGCAGTCGGTTAACCTAACGAATACTTTTGGTACCAACCCGACAAAACTTGAGTTCATTGATAGTAGTGACTATACCAACTACTACATCTACGATCAGTCATCGAACACGCTCGATACTGCGACGCTGAATACCCCCGTCCCCAAGACCTATCTATCTGACATTATGGGTTTCAAGCCTTATAGCAGTGGCACATTGCTCTACGCTACAACGCAGAATGCGCCGAGTGGCAAAGTGAATGTGGAGCTACAGCAAGGGAGTACTACCTATCCCATTCGTCAGCTCGCAATCCCGTCTGGTGGTCAGTATTTGCTCGATTTTACTCAGTATAGTGGCCACTGGTACATCGTAGCTGGTACTACGGTGGGCAGTAACGTGTACGTATATCGTGATCCTCAGGTCGAGTTGCAGGCTGAACCAGCTCAAACGCTAGCCCCGATATCTATATTGAAGGTGGCAGATCCTAGTCAAGTGGCGTTTTCGGCCAGTGCACAGTTTATAATGGGTGAAAACGGCTCAATGTTCTCAGTCTACGATGCCCAGAATGATAAGAACTATACGTACCAGAAGAATACCACGCCGCTCGATGCGCCGCAGCAGTTCGCTACCTGGATGGATGGTGACCGTATTACCTATACCAGCGGTGGTAAGCTTGTGGTTTTCGACTACGATAGTGCTAATCAGCAGACACTAATGCCGACCATACCAGGAGAGCTGCCATTTTTTAGTAGCAATTATCACTATGTATACGACTTTAATTCGGTACCGGCGAATGGTAGTAGCCCGGCGCAAATCGCACTGAATGCCACCGCCCTCCTCGCGCCAGCCGATCTATAGGAGGTTTGTCAACCAGTGCGTGAAGCGTCCCCAAAGGCTTGGTCCGTCGTTTGCTAGTTGGCCGGGCTGCTCGGCCGGGGTGATTGTCTGTGCTGGTGAGGCATTGGTACTTGGATCAGGGCTGATCTGCTCTCCCCAGACGACCAGACGGTTAATAGATGTACCGGGTGGATCACAGGTAATCAGTGTTGCGGTGGCAATCTTACCGGGGACGTTGTTCAACACTGAAACATCTCCAGGGTTAACGATTTGCCGATCGTATACTTGGTAGGCATAAACTTTATCATTGTAGGTAAGATAGAACACGTCACCGGGTACCAGAGTATGTAGTAATACGAATGCGAATTTGTACTTGCCCGGGTTTAGGATGTTGTTGCTGGAGTGCCCGAAGAAAGCGGCATTACCCAGTTGGCCCGGGAAAACGGTCGTTGGATAGTGCAGAACTCCATCTTGCAACGATGTTTCGACGGCCGCATCGTTGACAGACGTCTCGTCATATATGACCGGAATCTCAACGTTAATTTTCGGTATGATAACTTCGGGATTTGAGCTTGGTGCGACGCCACTGGTACTCAGAATGATTGGCGTGTTGCTTTGAGTACTGGCTGGTTGAATAAGTGGCGCTATAATAATTTGATTGAAGAAGCCGAATAGGAAAATAAATAGTACTAATACTCCGAGGCCCAGACCGAAGGCCAATGATTGTATATGGTGGTGCAGCTTGAGCTGTGTACGGTTATACGTCTTGATCTCCTCAAGCATTTGTCTCTTGATGCCTGCCGCCGTTTGGCCTGTTGCCTGTTGAACTGGGGCGTGATCGGATACGAAAACTGGAGCCCTGAGAATGGCAAAACGATCTTTGTGAGGGATATGTGGCGGCGGTGTTGTAGCCGGCTGTTGGGCTGCCTGGCTTCTGACGAACTGTGTGTAGGCAGACGGTTGGCGGGCATTGGTCTCGTAGAACTCTTGCCAGACCTCATGCTTCTCATTGTCGGACAGGTTGATGTAATAGTTGTGCCATTCGGTTTGAATCTGAGCTAGTGGCTTCCCGGAGGTACTCAACTCATACATAAAACGCTGATGCTTGGAGTATTGTGCCGGCCCATTGTTAGCTAGAGTGTTTGCCTGCTCTTGCTGGGCGCTCGGTTCTTTTGCATAGAGTTCGTTGATTTTGCGACGAATGAGTTCGGCCGCCGGATTAGCACCCCGAGTCCTTTCTTGGAAGTCGCTACGAGTTGCCTGCAGCGGGCCAATGGTGCGCGAATGCCGTTTATTTACCACAAGGCCAGGTTTTTTCCTATGGGAATCAAAGTTATGATGACTTTTGGATAACAGACTCATGACATGCTTATGTTCGCACTAGCCAGTTAATTATAGTACAATACCACCTTGATAGCACCTGTGGGGGCGAGTGGCGGAACTGGCAGACGCGCTGGACTCAAAATCCTGTGAGAGTAATCTCGTGAGGGTTCAACTCCCTCCTCGCCCACCAGCATGGCTCCTTATTCATGGTGCATCGTTATTTCGACCAGGTCCTGCCAGGTTTGCCTAATAGGTGCTCCGTATAAGAAATTGCCCAAGAATGATGGCCCAAAGCGGCAAATATCTCTTAAGCTTGTGTAAGTTATCTCACCGGTCTGGTATGGCAATCACCTGTTTGGCTAAGGCAAGGCCGCTAGTTTTTGTCATTCCTGATCAGACACGACAGCAGTCGTTAACGCTGCAAATGGCTTTTGCTTGTTCTGCAGCCACCAGACGCTGGCTTTAGCGGCTATGGTTGTGCGCCATATCGGCATTTCTTGCTTGAGTTTGGTGGTACTTACATCCCCGTTGCAAGCTACCAAAATGGTATTAAGATGTTCGGTCACTATATAGATGGGATATTCTGTAGTAAACGCATGCAGCCAGTCCACGAGTTGTGCTGTACCCATACTGAATGTTACTGCCTGGGTGAATTTTATAGTCTTAGTCAGATGTTGTAGTTGTGAAAGACTTAGCACGAGCGTTGTATTGCTTCTTTCCTTTACCGCTTGTGGTGTGGCGGTAATATAATTGATGGCATCTTGGGATATGACCATCGGTAGATTTGTCCTTTGTAGTAGTGACTCGAGCAAGATGGCAGTTTCTGCATTTCGACCAAGATCTCCTGCTATTAGTATCGCATCAGCCCAGACACTGGCATCCAGTATGGGCGCAAGTGCCTGCCTAGCGAAGCTACCACTGGGTGTGCTGGAAACGAAATCACCAGCTTCGAATACCTTCCCAACGGTCTTTTGTAACGCATCGGGCAGTAATACTCGCGCGGTACCAAGACCAGTGTCCATGGCTATCTGATAGCTTTCAGCGACCGTTGTGAAGTGGTGAACGTTACCGCCAATAATGAACAATTTACCGGCAGCCAGCCGATTTTCCGGTCGGCTCCAAAGCAGCTCCGGAAACAAAGGCTTATCTTCTTGTCTATGCCAATATGATCGGTTCACTTGTTATTTGCTCACTCAACTTTCTTTGCGATGCCCACATGCGTTTTTAGTGCCTTATCTCGGTCCTAAGCTGAACTGGTGACTATTCTACTCCCTTTGCCAGCTGCAGCAGAATGCTGCGGCGTATATTCCATACTTCCCGTTCGCCCCTGTGCCCGCTAGTAGCCCAGATGAGTTCGCTGTTTTTGAGTCGTTTATGAAGTGCATACGCGGTTTTGCCGGGACAAACCATATCGTATCTTCCCTGGATCAACCATACTGGCATGCTCAGCCTGTGGGCATTTTGCAGAATATATTGATCCGGCATGAAGCAACGGTTTTTCATATAATACAATTCAATACGGATACTGCTTGGGTCGTAGTCGGCCAGTGGCGGGGGTGTAAAACGATCGTCAAGACTCAAAAGCGATCGCTCTAGCTGCCCATACAGATAGGCCGCCCGTATGGAGGCTGGCCCATTGCCGAGTGCTTTATGTGCGAGATGGGTAACAGGATCTGCCTGCTCTCTTCTGGGAACTTGCTTGGTCAACCACTCCCATACGTCCGGAAAGTGAACCTGGAAGCTGCCTTGATCCAAGTAATTGATCTCACTCTGTGATCCGGTGAAAATTCCGTCTAGTACCATAGCCCGTACTCGTTTAGGATGTGCCAGCCCATAGGCCAGCGCAAGACAGGACCCCCATGATCCGCCAGTGAGTACAAACGGCGGCAACTTCAACTGAACGACTACTTTTTCTATATCTGCAATAAGATCTTGGGTAGTATTATGAGCCATTGAACCGTGTGGTAGGCTACGGCCCGTACCACGCTGGTCAATAAAAATGACGTGTTGCCGGTCGGGATCAAAGGTTTGTCGGTGGGTATCATTACAACCATTACCAGGGCCTCCATGTAAGAATATGATCGGTAACCCTCTGGTATCGCCCCATTCCTGCACATAGAGTGTATGGCCATGACCGACATCAACGAAAATTTCCTGGATGGTGTATTGGTCGGGTGTCATGATTTGTTTTTATGGGCGCGATGCAACTGCTTGATGCGTATATAGTCGCCACGATTATATTCTTTGTTGCTGGGGTTAAAGAGACTAACGGGATATTTCTGCTTAACGCGCTCCAGCTTGTCATGGAAGGCCTCTGCAATGTCGATATCGAGTCGCATAGCAAATTCTATAAGATAGGTAAACGTGTCGGCTAGCTCGTCGCGAATATGAGCGCGTCGATCCTCTATATCCGGGGTGCCCCACTGGAAGTGCTCCAAAAGTTCGGTTGCCTCAATCACGATAGATGTAGCCAAATCTCGTGGCTCTAACTTGTCCCATCCCCGCTCCAACAAATACGGGAGAATAACTGCCTTTATCTGATCCAGCGTGACGAGGGCATCATTAAAAGTTGGCTGTTGAGTTTTATGGCTCATAGTGATATGTCCATCGTAACACTTACCGGGCAATGGTCGGAGCCAAAGACGTCTGTGTGAATATCTGCAGCCTTCACTTTATTTTCGAGTTGCTTGGAGACGAGGATGTAATCGATCCGCCAGCCGACGTTGCGAGCCCGGGCATTGGCCCAGTGCGTCCACCAGCTGTAGTGACCAGGGCCTTGGGTAAAGAGCCGAAAGGTATCGACAAAACCGGCATCTAAAAATCGCTGGAACCCTTCCCGCTCCTGTGTGGTGTAGCCTTTTTTACCTTTATTTTCTTTCGGGCGAGCTAAATCGTCAGGCGTGTGGGCAACATTCAAATCACCACAGAAAATGACCGGTTTTTTCTTTTCCAGTTGTTGTACGTAGGCTAGGAAGCCAGGATCCCAATGTTTTTGGCGGAGAGTCAAACGGCTGAGATTGTCCTTTGCATTCGGTGTGTATACCGAGACCACGTAAAATGGTTCATATTCGGCAGTGAGAACCCTGCCCTCTTTGTTGGGGTCGCCGTACACATCACCGCTCATTTTGTATGAACCAATGATACTTTGCGGGAAGCCGCTAGATGTGCTGAGTATCTTTGATTTACTGAAAATAGCGGTGCCGGAATAGCCGGGCTTTTCGGCGGAGTACCAAATCTGGTCATAGTTTGGCAGATGCAAGGTGGCCTGCTCTTGTTTGGCTTTGATTTCTTGCAGACATAGGATATCCGGATGCTCTTTTGTCAAAAACGGCAGCAGCAGGTTTTTACCCATGACTGCACGAATGCCATTGATATTCCATGAATAAATTTTTAGCATGCTATGTTCCCTGCCCTAAGGCTATTATCTCATTCTACATGAAATGTTGCAGATAACATGTCACCAATGTTTTGAGCGGGATCTACAGTGGACGATTTTGCCTTTTGATGAAACCTCTGCTACCCTATGGGCAATGTATAAAAGGGTGCTGGTTAAGTTTTCTGGTGAGCAGCTTTCAGGTAAACACGAATTCGGTATTGATACGGATATAGCTCGCTATTTGGCTCATGAAAGTAAAAAGGTGGTTGATGCCGGCTGCCAGCTTGCACTTGTTGTCGGTGGTGGTAATGTAGTGCGTGGCGCGAGCCTAGCTGGGCATGGTATTAAGCGGGTTACTGCCGATCAGATGGGTATGCTTTCTGGGCTTATGAATGCCATGGCCTTGACTGATGTTTTCGAGGCTGAAGGTGTGCTCACCCGCTGTATGAGCATGATTTTCGCCGAGCAGGTCGCGGAGTCTTATTCATATCGTCGTGCTGAAAAGCATCTTGAGCAGCGACGCGTGCTTATTATTGCTGGTGGTATTGCCCGGCCTTACTTTACCCATGACACAGCAGCGGTTAGTCTAGCTCTTGAGCTAGACTGCAACGTCGTCATTAAAACGACCAAGGTGGATGGTGTCTACACTAAAGATCCGATAGAGCATCCTGACGCGACGATGGTACCGAAGATGAGCTACAAACAAGCCGTTGAAGACAATGCTATCCGTATTATGGACAAAGCCGCGCTGGGGTTGGCCATGGAACAGAATATGCCACTCGTTGTCTTAGATGCCATGAGGCAGAGTAATATTCTACGGGCAGTACAAGGAAAAGTGGTCGGAACCCGCATCGGCTAGACGGATCATCTAGCGATCCACGCTGGGATGCGCGGCTAGGGTGAATCTCTCAATATTTCTTGATTCGTCTTACCGCTGGCTATTTCTCTTGTAAGGTATTTCAGTGAGACGCTGTGATGCTCTTTGTCGTAGGAGTCAATGCAATCGGTAGCCAGGATAACCTCATAATCTCGTTGATAGGCATCAATGGCCGCCATTCTAACGCAGGCGTGCGTATTAACTCCGCATATAATAAGTGCGTTGATATTGAGCTTGGTTAATAGCATATCAAGGTTGGTTCTAAAAAAAGCGCTATAGCGTTTCTTAATTACTTCGTAGTCACCGGACTCTCTGTGTAATTCTTTAAGTATCTGGCAGCCTTTGGTGTTCTCTATGGTAACTAAGTGATGGTGTTTACGCATTGCCAGGAACGCGTCACTAAGATCGGCTTTAAATTCTTGCCGTACCCATATTACGGGTATATTGTGCTGTCTAGCAAAAGCGGTGAGCTCATTAGTATGTGCTACGAGATTACTGCGATGCTCTCTGAGGCGGCCTTCCTGGAAGAAATCTTCAAGCATATCTATAACGATTATTGCGTATTTCATTGGCTGTAGCATAGCTTATAGTTATAGCTTTTTGGCGGAGAGAGTGGGATTCGAACCCACGATAGAGTTGCCTCTATACACGCGTTCCAGGCGTGCCAGTTCAGCCGCTCCTGCATCTCTCCTAAATACCCATATGCGTAGTATAGCTAAAAATTACTACGAAAACACCTTGCAGGCAATGCAAATCCGACGCTACACTAATTATGTAATGTCTGCTCCCCTTATTCATCTCGAAGACGTCAGTAAGCTGTACGGTTTTGGTGATGCTACGACCATAGCACTCGATGATGTTTCTCTCGATATTGCCGCTGGTGAGTTCGTCGGTGTAATGGGCCCGAGCGGTTCCGGCAAGTCGACACTAATGAATATCATTGGGCTTCTGGACCGTCCGACTAATGGCGAGTATGTTTTGCGGCGTCGGTCTGTGGCCAAGCTCCGCAGCTCGCAGCGAGCCAGGGCCCGTCGCGATACTGTAGGTTTTATCTTTCAGTCATCGAATTTATTGCCTCGCTTGAATGTCTTAGATAATGTGGCACTGCCACTTGTATATAAGGGGGTATCGCTCAGTCGACGTTTACGCCTGGCTAGTAATATGCTTGAGCGGGTTGGCTTACAGGATCGAGAGTTCTACTACCCTGCACAGTTGAGTGGCGGTCAAGCACAGAGTGTTGCTATTGCTCGAGCGCTAGTTAATGAACCGGATATTATTATTGCCGATGAACCAACCGGTAATCTCGATAGTGCCAGTTCCCGTTTGGTAATGGAGCTTCTAGGCGAAGTCCATAAAACTGGCAACACGATTCTCTTTGTTACTCACAACCCTGAACTGACCCGCTATGCTACTCGGGTTGTCTATATGCGTGACGGCAGCATCATCCACGACGAGCAGACCACGCTGGGCGAAGTAGCAGCCACGGCACACAAAGTTATGTATAGTATACCGACCACCACCGAAGAGGATGACCTGAAAGGTGTATCAGCGCTCATGGAGGCCTTGCCCAATATGTCGGCGGCTAGCAAGACCCGTAACACGAAAGCTCCCAGGACTAAGTCTAAGGTGTCAAAGAGGGCTGCAAAATCGACTGGGTCAGGAGCCCGTCATGTTTAGTAGTAGCGGCGATATTAAGATGGCTTTGGTAAGCCTCCGTGGTACTCGCTGGCGTAATTTGCTCACGATGCTGGGCGTGGTTATCGGGATTGTATCAGTTGTTACGGTAGTAGGAATCGGCGAAGGCGTCAAGCAGCAGATTAGTCAACAAGTGAGCCAGTTTGGGAAAGACCTTATCACGGTTCGTCCTGGCCATGTCGGTGGCAGTAGCTCGGTCGGCCAGCTTCAGAATGCCGATTTGCTGTTCGGGCTTAGCAGTATCAGTGGTTTGAGCGAGCAGGATTTGCAGGCGGTTCAAAATACTCCGAGCGTGGCGATTGCCGCGCCACTAGGCGTTGTGCCCGGTGCGGTTACTGCCGCCGGCCAATCGGTGCGTAATGCGCTGGTTGTGGCTACGAACCCTAATTTGCCAGGCGTTCTGAATCAGGCGATTCTCTACGGTAATTTCTTTACAGCAGATCAGTCACAGAGCAATATTGCAGTACTCGGCCAGAGCATCGCGCAGCGCATGTTTGGTGAGTATGTACCGCTTGGCCATGAGTTCTCATTCCGGGGGCAGACATTTATTGTTGGCGGGATCTTCTCGGGCTTCAATACCACCCCACTGTCGCCGACCGCCAATTTCAATGACGCTATCTTTATACCCTATCAGGCTGCTGATCAGATCACCGGCAGTAGCCTGCAATCGTATGCTATCCTAGCCAAGCCAAATAACCCTAATAATGTGGCGCAAGCTGCGGGCGACATTACTGGGAGTTTACGGCATGCTCATGGCGGCGAACAGGACTTCAGCGTGCTGAGCCCGTCACAACAAGTTTCATCAAGCAGCCAAGTGGTCGACCTGCTCACCAATCTTATTACAGCGGTGGCAGTTATTTCCCTGATCGTCGGTGGAGTTGGCATTATGAATGTTATGCTTGTGTCGGTAACCGAACGAATACATGAAATCGGTGTCCGCAAGGCGGTTGGTGCCACCAATCGTCAAATCCTACGGCAATTCTTGTACGAGGCTATGGTGCTGAGTGTTTCTGGCGGCGCACTGGGTATTGCTGTTGCCGTGGGGACCGATATACTGCTTCGAGTCTACACTAGCCTAAAGCCGGTTATATCTGTTTGGGCAATTATGATGTCTACGACTGTGTCTATTATGATCGGTGTCATATTCGGTGTCGCGCCGGCCCTGAAAGCAGCTCGCAAAGATCCCATTGAAGCGCTGCGGCGTGAGTAGGAGGAGCTTATGAGGTACTTCCAGTTCTTGGCCTTGCCTACTTCTTTCTTGTATCAAATTGTCAGCATTCAGTTATAGTAACTCAAACGCCCCCACGAGTCGTTTTATAAATATTGCCCATAGTAGTACCAGAAATGGTGCAAGGTGAAGATCACCAGTAGAAGGAACAACCCTATCAGTAAATCGAGGTGATGCCGTCGAGCAAATCGGGCTCCTGGAATCGCCTGCTTTGGGAGATGAATAAAACCCTGGTCAATCGTATACAAGCTTATGTACCAGGCGACGGTATAGACTGCTATATCGGTCACGAGGCAGAAGGGGCACAACGCATGCACTCGGTAGATGCTTAATAGAAAGAGTAGCATGGCGCCGATAACACCTGCCAGACTGCCACCTTCCAGGCCGAGCCAAAACCAACGCCTGAACCGACCACCGGCCCAGATGGCAACACCTATGGTGATGAGAACCGTAAAAGCAATAAGCCCAAGAAACGGTGCCGGGATACCAAGCACATGTCCTTGTTGTGAATTGATAACCGTGCCGCAGCTAACTACCGGATTGAGGCTACAGACAGGATGGTAATTTGGATTACGCCATATCTGTACCTGATCATAGGTTAGTACGATGGAGCTGATCAGGCCAAGCGAACCGCCGATTACGAGCAGCCATGGTATTGCTCGATCTAAATTCCACCTTTTGCTACTGTCCATTGATTTCCCCTTAGGCATATATGCTATTCTGCACAGCTGCCGGTACTCACTGGCTGAGTATTGCTGCTGGCTTGATGGAATTCGCTGACAAACTGTTTTGCTGTCAACGCATATCCTACCTGATTATACGTAGTCGACTGTGCGAAAACGAGTCCGATTACCTGCCCGCTTTTGCTGATGAGTGGCCCGCCGGAATTGCCCGGTACGACTGAGGCTTTTATGGAGTAGACATCGCGGGTAGTCTGCCCCTGGTTGTAGATGTTATGGCCCACTGCCGTAAATTCTTGCAGCACTGCAGCCGGCACGGCAGTAAACGGCCCGCCGCCGGGATAGCCAAGAACGGCACCAGGTGTACCATTATAGACCGTCTGATTATCGATAGTGAGCGGTGCTTCACTGAGCCCATCGACCCGTAGTAGTGCAAAGTCGACATTGGGGTCAAACCACACCACGTCAGCCGGCAGCGTGCGATTATTGCTCAGCACGTATGGATTAGCAATACCGGCTACAACGTGTGCATTGGTTATGACAAGATCAGGCCCGGCAACAAAGCCAGAGCCTTCGACAATACCGCCGCATCCGCGGCCGGCGACTTTCACAACGGAGTTTTCATCGCGCTGTGCCACCGTGCTGATGTCGCCTAGCGATGGCAGTGACGGACTAGTGTTGATATGCGGCTCTAAACCTGCGAAAACCTGCGGGAAATTATCCGGGACCACTAGTCGCCCGATTCGACTTAAAACATCCGGGGCCGGCGGGAATGAGCGGTCCAGTTTAGCAATAATCGTTGAATTATGCAGCTGACTCTGCAGCTCATTCAGCGGCATATTAGCAAATAGTGCGGCTGCCAACCAGATGCCGCCCAGCAAGGTCGCTGCACCGACGGCCCCACCGAATATCTGATCAAATTTGTCGATGAATTTAGCCCGCATGCGGTACTTTAAAACAGCGCCAAGGTATTCACCGATGCTCGAACAGATCATAGCGCAGCCGAGGGTGAGTAGGACCGAAAAAAAGGCTCGTGAGCTCGCTGTCTGGGCGACGCGAACGAGCAATTTTTCTCCGATATATGCTCCTAAAAACAGTCCACCAAAGAAGCCGATGGTCGAACCAGCCTGTCGAACCAGCCCCAGCTGAATGCCACGCCCGATCCCTCCAAGCAGCAATACAACAATAATGAGATCAAGCCAATCCATATTCCCCTATAGTATAGCGCTGTGGCCAATGTTTTTGCATCATGATCTTGGTTTGCAACGAAGAAGCTAGTTTTTGGTCTAGAGGTGCGATTGATCTGGGCTGGACGATAGGCATGGTTGACGCATAAACCTCACTGACGAACAAGCCGCTCGAGGTGATGCGCAGGCTATAGCCCAGGGGGCGAGTGAGTAGTACATAACCTGGGGGATGGCGCTTTTAGGCTTCCACGCTACCTTTTCCTCTATAATACTAAGCACGATGTCGCATATTCGCCATAGTGGTGGTTTTACCCTAGTTGAGTTGCTGGTAGCGAGCAGCCTTATTGTGCTTCTAGCGGCCGGCGGTCTCTTGCTGTTGCATCCCAAAAGATATGATATGGACGAGCGTAATGCTGCCCGTCGGATCGGCATGGCGCAAATTATGCAGGGTGTGGAGTCCTATGAGGCCCATACCGGTAATGTCCCCTCGGGCCTTAGTGGCAATTGGCAGTTTATTGGGAGTATTAGCGGAGAGTTGAACCTCTGTCCCCTGCTCGTTCCGACCTATTTGAAACAGTTGCCAGTTGACCCTCTTTTGGGCCGCCCATCTGGGTGTGGGGCGAATACCCAATACATCAGTGGGTATGCTATGAAAAAGAATTCAAATGGTCGTCTTGTTATCAAGGCTTTAGCTGCTGAGGGCATGACTATCCAGCTGCAGCAATAAGCGCTAGTATGGCTGTGCAGTGTAGATATGGGCGATTGATGGAGCTATGGCGGGCGTCGTTTTCACCAATTAGCATCTTCCCTGCGTATACTGGGGGAATACCCAGCATTGTAAGCTATAGTGATGTGCTTCGCTGTATTGAAATCCGGATCTAGTAGCGTATGCATATGGTCCGCAGGAGCCAGTATTTGATGTGACGTTACTGGGCTGCCACGCGCCATACAGCTTTTGATAGTCCGTGCATACTTCCCAGGCCCGGATATAGTAACGGGATGGGTTTAGATAGCGGCGAGACGTGTAGTGTGCTGCGCATGGGCCGGCACCATACCCACAGATGCCATCCATCACATATTTCACTCCAGGCGGTATACCGGCAGCTGTTGTAATTGGGGCTAAGACGAGCTGGCCGATCACAAGAGGGACTATGCCAATAGACAAGGTTTTGAAAAGTAGTCTGACACTAGTGCGGATCATGCGAATACTCCTTTCGTATCACGTTTTTCTTCTTGCATTATGCTTTCGTTTATCTGACAAATCAAGAACTGGGGCCCTGAGTGACTCACAAAGCCTGGTCACCATGTTGCGCGCGGATCGCCAAGTCTGGAGCATCGAGTGTGATGATGCTTCCCGCTTGCGCTTGCTTCTGGAGAATCTTCACTGCCACGGCGTCTTCAACTGTCTTTTGAATCACTCGTCGCAAGGGGCGAGCACCGAACTCCGGATCGTAGCCAGCTTTCACAATCGTCTCTAAAGCTGCTGGCGTCAGTACTACCTGGATGTTCTGCCTTGCGAGGGTATGATTGACCTCTTCGAGCATTAGTTGTGCGACTTGACCGATTTCGGATTGATTTAGGGGACGGAAGAGTACGACTTCGTCAAAACGATTGATGAGTTCCGGTTTAAAGGTACCTATGCTGATCAGCTTGTCGAGCAGATTTCGCTCGAACGTTTCATCGAGGCTATGCCCTTCGCGTACTTTGGCTATAATATCGGTGGCACCGGCATTGCTGGTGGCAATAATAATAGCACTGCGGAATGAAGCCGGCTTGCCCTGTTCGTCGGTCAACTGCCCTTCATCAAACATTTGCAGCAATAGGTTTAGAATGTTTGGGTGGGCCTTTTCGACTTCGTCGAGCAGAACTACCGAAAATGGCTGCTGTCGTATCGTTGTCAGAAGATTCTGATTATTCCCCTCCTGGTTGCCTCCCTGTAGCAGCCGAGAGACATCTTCTGGACTTTGGTACTCACTCATATCCAGCCGTATCATCTGTTGCTCGTCGCCGAAATAGACGGCCGCAAGAGATCTGGCCAATTCAGTTTTACCGACGCCAGTAGGCCCCAGAAAAAGGAAGCTGCCAACTGGGCGTTTCGGGCTTGACACGCCTGCCCGGCTGCGTCGCAGTGCCGCAGCGACAACGTCGACAGCCTGTTTTTGGTTGATCATACGCTGGTGTATCCGATCCTCCAGATGCAGCAGCATATCTGCCTCGGGCGCTTGAGCGGCTGATACCCGAACGCCGCGCATTTTTTCCACTGCCGCCTGGACGGTCTCGGCGCCCATGATCTGATTCTGAATAAACGGCACCGCCTGCTCGAGAAGTACAATCGCCTTGCCCGGGTAGGCATCCTCCTGCATGTACTGGCCGCTCAATCGATAGGCCTCACGAATCGCCTGGTAGGTGATAAGAATATTTTGCTGACGAATTTCAAGCAAAATAGCACTGTCTTCGACAACTTTCATGATCGCATCGGCTTCAGGTTCGTGGAGTATTACCGGTGCAAAACTGGCTGACAGTGATTCGTTGGCTGCTTTCAGTCGTTGCCAGTCGCCCGGCGTAAATGACGTGACTATCTTGAGAGCTTTGTTTTTCAGCACTGGTAATAGTAGCTGGCTCATATCGAAGGCACCGACGCCGTGACCGAAGAACAGTTGTGCTTCGTCGAGGTACAGGATAATATTACCGGCGGCTATGGCCTCGCCGAAGAGGATGGTCATCAGCCGCTCTATATTTCCCTGACTCGTTGCTAGAATAGCAGAGGCATCAAGGCTAATGATCTGGTAGTACTGTAGGTCAGGCGCGGCACCTTCTAGTAGCCGATCGGCCAAGGCGAACACTAGCTCGGTTTTACCGACGCCAGCCGGGCCTACTAAGGCAACTGCCATATCGCGAGCTAGGTTAGTTGCTACGCTGCCGAGGATATCGGCATGGGAGGCGTAGCGGCCATAACCTCCCCAAGTCTCTATGGCATGACTAATGTTTTGCCCATATCGCTCCAAGTAGGGTGTAAAGCCCGAGGCCCAGTCCCGTCCTACACCACCAAAGTAGGCTCTCGGCCGGGCGATGTATGCCAGTTGCCGATTCAGCCATGTATAAACCTCAGTCACGTCTTCAGGATTTAAATGAAGCTGTGTGAGATAGTCGCGGCCGGCAGGTGATGATAGTAGAATCGCCGCCATCGCGGTACCACCATGGAGTTGTGGTACGGCTGTCTGATTCTGATCCAGCAAGGTAATGGCTTCTTGCCACACGACATTCATTCTCACTGCATCGGTGCCTAGGAGTTCCCGGATAATTGCCGCATCGATAGCTAATCGATTACATATAAACCGGCCCGCCGGTTCACGCAGTGCGGCATTCCAGACAGATTGCGGTGTGATCGGTTGCCGCAACCGAGCGAGTAGCACCGGGGCGATAATATCGTCGAGCGTACGGGCGGGCAGTCGCGGTTGATTACTGCTGATATCATAGCGATACCACATGACGAGCATTAAAAGCAGTAGTGCCAAGCCGAGTAGCCCAAAACCCAGCCGAGGCAGTTCTCCTATTAGCAAACAGTAGGTGCCGCCAATTGCGGCCGCGAGGACGCCGAGGCGCATACCATCGTAGCCACCTGCACCTATATGGTGTTGTAATCGGGCTTTGCGGACTCGCAGACTATTCAGCCGCAGCTCAGTGTTCATCCCGCAACTCCACGATATAGGCAGTAGAGTATGCCGAGCGGTATTAGTGGCCAGGCGAATGCCACTATAGCCCCAAAGACTATGGCTCCGATCATTGCTGCCATCGCGGCGATCAGGACCAAGAATCGTACGCTGGCGCCAACAAACCGAGAGACAAGATTGTCTGCGGCATCACGTAACTTAGCATCGAACGAGCGTCCGCCGACACTGATAATCCGGCGCCATGGTTCAAACAGAGTGCGCAGCAGGAGACCGGCCGAAAATGCCCTTTGAGCTCCCCTTGCCCACTGGTATATGCGGGCAATTGCCTGTTTCCAGCCAGGACCGTACCACCAAGCAAGGAGCTCAAAAACCATGAGCTTATTGTACCGCAAACATCAGGTATTCGGAGCCTTGGCCGTGAATACGTGTAATAATACTCTCACCTATTCAAGAATAGCTTGTTGCGTGATAAGTATTCGGTTGAGTGTCAAAAACGGTGGTATTTGGGACCGATTGCGTTAGCCGGTTGGGTGATGCTCTATACTGTGAAAATGGGTGTCGTCCCGGGTAGTGAACGAATGCCGCAGGCAGATGTTATAGATGTTGACGATGCAGCTATGCCTGCGGATTCACGCCCAGATGAGATTGTTAGGGACCCCAGTTTAGTTACATACGCCGGCCGGAGCGCACTTGATAGCCTGAGTCGTTTTAGACATATGGCGCGGGAGCTTCCTCGGACTAGTATTGAAGAAACAAGAACGACTCTTCGGAATAATCGCGGGGGGCATGTATCAGTCTCAGGATCGGGAGGGCAATGTCACTATCCAACTCTCGGAAGCGGCACGTGAAGCTAGCGATCGTATCGCTGAGCATTATCTATCCTTTAGCATAAGTCGTGCCTGGAAAGTGTGGGATCGAACCAGAACACTATCTCTTGACGATTTAATAGGTGCGGCATGCACAGGTCTAGTAGTAGGTATCCGGAACTATGCACAAAAGAAGGGGCACGAGTCGTTCCCTGACTATCTAGAATATGTTCTCAAGGGATTTCTCGGCAAGGAGGTTGATGCTCAGAAGTACCACACTAATCAATTGAGTGGCTGGCAACAGGATATCATTCGAGGCTACAAGAGATTAGTGTCGGAAGAGCCTACCATTACTGACGTTACAACCAAGGAGTATCGGGGAAAGGCTGCCGAGACACTGGGAGTTTACGTGTCAGATATTGTAGTAACGGAGAGCGTGGTCGCGCCTCCCTTATTTTATGAAGGTATTGGCGCCCTAGAGGAAGATAATGTGCCTTTTTTGGACACCGTACAGCTTCCATCTTTAGAAGCAGGATAGGCTACGAATAGTCCGGAGAGGGAGGTTGTTCTCGAACGCGCCCTTGCACTGCTAACACCTTTTGCCGCAGAGCTTCTGCGTAAGCATTATGGCTTAGATGGTCCGGCATACTCCGTAAAAGAGCTGACGGAAATATATGGAGTAGTCGATATAAGCATACGGGCTACCTTGTATAAAGCTAAGCGAGAACTGGCTGTCACTATCCCGCAGATTGAAAATGGTTCGTTAAATCTCCTACAATGGGCATGCAGACAATTCGCGTCGTAAAAACGTCCTAGTATTTTGGCGTTAGTTGATGAGCCTATACCACCCCAAGCCCGTTTGAGCAAACTAAGGATTACCGCATTAGAAAGAGTATTGGGCGCATACATGTCACCCGAGTTCAAGCAAGTGTTAATAGATATGTATGGTCTTAGGGATGGGCGTCCTCATGGTGGACCTGAGATAGCCAAAAGGACAGGCACATCCCTTGGGTTAGTCTATTACCGAGAGAGGCGGGCCTTAGGTGCGCTGGGCGTAACATTGGATGTGAAAAGTAGACGTTCATGAGACGGCGATTTTATGAGACTGACGGCTGCGGCCTTTTGCGAGTATCATAGCTATACACTAGTTGGGATGAGGTAGGCAGCAAGTGGTGTAGGAAATAGTTTGACAAGAACTGGCAGTTAGTACATAATCCACGGTCATGTCAATCGATACTTTGTCTATTCCAGAGACCGCACCCCAAGTCAGCTTCGACGTAGGACTAGGCAAGATGCTTGGGTCTGGGGTAATTGACTTTGATTACAAGACCTACGCAGATGATCTTGCTAAAAGGGGTGCGTCTCCAGAAGCAATTATGGAGACTTCCATTACATTCGCGGCCCCCGTCACACCAACTTGTGCTAGCGAGCACATTCCTAGTACCGGCGAAATAACTGTCAATGTATTGCCTGGGCTTAATATCCAAAAGCTGAATAAGGCACTTGCTCATGAGAGTCAGCATCGTATCGATGTGGTTACTGGGGTGAGAACAGACCGGGATAGGTCTCTGAATGTTGCTCGATACTTTCTTGTAAAAGGGGCTGTAGCCTTAGGAGCAGTAGCCTTCCTGGCATTAGCCTATAGTGCGGCAAAGGGAGAAACGATCGGGGCTCTTCAGAGGGATACCCAGTATGCTTTTGACGTCAATTTAGCAGCATATGAAGTGCTATATTATTTTGGGATGCCAAATGAGAAGCGAGCACGTAGGGCCGAGAAGAGTGCTCTGCCAATACTATCTATAGCCCAGGGATCGTAAGAATAGAATTGTCTAGTTCACCATCGATGTTAGTCGTCTATAATTCTAGAATTGCATTACCTCCTTCTTTTATATGTATTAAGCGTTTGAAAACGCTTAATACATATTCGGCAGGTGGAGCGCATGTCCCTAGTGCCTACGACTACACATACTGATCGGTCCGGTCCTATTTAGTACTCTTACCACTATGTCTCCTCGAATATAAGTAGTTATGCTCCCCAGAATTCCTTCCTGCCCGGCGAGCTCTGTAGTAATTACGTAAGGCACTGGCAAAGCTTGCTTTTTCGATTAGCGTAATTAGAAGATCTGTTTGTAACGACCGGTACTATAGCGGTGGATACTACCCTCACTAAGATCCACGGTCAGAATCATCCCGATGGTTAACACCATTTTGCCTTCGTAGGAATGTTAGAGACATTACCCATTAGAAGTGCCTAAGCCATCGAATTATTCTTAAGCCTCTTTTGGCATTTTTGCGTCAGGACGGATCTCTTGTACTGCCCAAGTGTTTCCGTCAGGATCGCTAAAGTAGGCATAGAGCACTCCACCCATATCCTGGATGTCGCTTATGTCAAGGCCTCGGTCAAGCAGGGCCTGTCTAGCGCTTGCAATATCTTTGACCACTAAATGCAGCCCTCGGAATGATCCGGGCTTCATATCGGTGATATCACCCATGCCGGTACCGATCATGATAGAACAGGCAGAACCGGGTGGCGTTAATTGTACGATGCGCATGCCGGCACTGGGCTTTACATCCAAGTCCATATGAAATCCAACCTTGTCAGTGTAGAATTTCTTGGCACGATCAACGTCGGATACCGGGAGCGGGACTAACTCGAGCTTCATGTTAATCGTATGGTTGTCAGTCATTATGTAACCTTCCTGCCAGCCCGCCGTTGCGCCTGGGCTAATTATTTCTATTACTACTGAGCTTATTTTATCATCAGTTTTTATTACTGGCTATTATCGGTCAGCTGAGCGACAAAGGCCTGAATCACCGAATAATTATCGACCCCGGTGGTTGGTATCAGAGCGTCTTCGCCATCAGGTGTCAAGTAGCCGGTCAGCAAATTGTGGCCGTTTATATTATTCAGGCCTTTGGATGCAATGTTGGCATTGCTGATACCTCTACTGATGTTGTAAAGCTGCCGAGCATTGCCGAGACTCAGATCAGTCTGTACGTTATTGCCGAACGAATCAAAGAGTTGACCGAGCTTGAAAGGATTGGACAGCACCCCGGCACTGGTGACTTTATCTTTGATGGCTAACATCATCATGCGTTGATTTTGGGTACGAGTAAAATCACTGCCAGCAAAACCGTAGGAGCCAAAGGCATCACCCCGGGCTCGAGCGAGATTCAGTGCTTCTTGGCCGTCGAGAGTATGGACGCCATTGCTGAGTTCGACCAGCGGTTGCGGATTGCCTGGGGCTGCAGCGCTGGCGTCATAGAGCCCTCGCGGATCGTTGCTTTGGATGTTGACAGTAATACCGCCAACGGCGTTCACGGCATCTTTGAAGGCGGCGTAGTCGATCAGGCCGTAGTAGTCGATTGGTATGCCGAAATTCTTGGAAACAACCTGCTCCAGCAGCCCCATGCCATTTTGATCGTAACTCGGATTGTTGCTGTAGTCGCTGGCGCCGTCTTCGGCTGCGGCATTGATTTTGGAGTATCCGAAGCCGGGGATTTTAACCCATAGATCTCTGGGTATACTGAGCAGAAACGCCGTATGTTTTTGAGTGTCAATACTGACGAGCATGATTGAGTCGGTCAGCTGTTGCCCGCCACCGTTATCAGTACGACCAACTGAATCGCCGGCGAGCAGGATGTTTACTCGCCCGCCCTGGCTGTTGAGTGGACCGGGATGAATCAGGCTCCAGATACCACTCCAGCCGAACACCTTAACCTCGTTATATATGAACTTATATCCTATCCAGCTACCGGCCAGTATGAGCAGTAGTAATAGGCTGAGGCAGCTGCGGATAATAATCTTTTTCCATGGGCGCTTTGACTGGATTTTCAGGGGTGCCGACTCCGGACTGGGTCGAGCGGTGCTTACATAGGCTGGATTGGGTAGGCTGCGGTTCATCTCATATGGCATAGCAGCCCCACCCGCTAATGGGACAGATATGGATTCTTTGAATTGTTTTCTTGCTCGGCGCTGCATTGTGTGCGACTTCTTAATCTAAAGATAGTCATTGCTTCACACTATCAGTATACGACACGAGCAATGGTCGGTAATCTTACTATGGTGTTTTGTCGGGCAAATCTGGGGCATGAAGTTGGCTTGCTTCTCTGCGATATACTAGTACGTATGTAATAGAAGCCATGGCCGGTTATGAGCAGCAGACGCAAGATAAGCAGCTTCGCAACTACTATAATAGCTCTCTCAGTTCTATACGCTACTGCTCCCGTATTTGCTGTCGTGCCGACCTATGTGCAGGGTTCGACTGCTGTTGACGTATCATGGCCGCATGGGAATTGCCATGCGGCCACTAAATTCCTCCGACCCTCGGCGATTATTGGTGCCAACGGCGGTTTAGATTTTCGACCGAATACATGCCTGCGGGCTGAGGCGGCACGATTTTCCAATGTATCTTTGTATGCTAATAGTGGATATCCAGGTCGAGACTATGGACTCCGTTTTGCGAGTACTCCCAAACACTGCAGTCGACAAGATAATGTCTGCCTGGCATATAATTGGGGGTTTAATGCCGGTGTGTATGCGGTTACCTACGCGGCTCGGCAAGGTGTGCATGCTAATCAGTGGTGGGTTGACGTCGAAACGGATAATTCCTGGACGACAAACCCACTGTACAACCGGGCATCAATTGCAGGAGAGGTAGCCGGCATTACGCATGCAACGCTGTTTGCGGCTGTCGGTATCTACTCCTATCCTGGCCAATGGGATCTCATTACCAATAATTGGCGAAATGGTTTACCGAATTGGGTTGCAACTGGTAGTGCCAGTCGCCAGATCGCCACGGCCGAATGTCGTGGCGACAACTTCACCGGCGGCGGTACCTGGCTTACCCAGTATGTTCGTACGCTTGATGAGGACTATGTCTGTCAGACGCATTGAGGCGGTATAGCAGCTCATTGTCTCAAGACGGCCCCACTCACTCAGCCAGCGAGTCGGCCACAAAGGGTACTACCAATGTCTGTGACACATAGTTGTGCAGCACACGACTATGTGTTACGATAGCATTCTATGTCAGAGCAAGGTTGTTCCAATGTTATTCTGGAGCCTGGGCTTCGGCTTCAGTACCCTAGTTCTATAGATAAGCCTATCGAATTATGGCCAGAATTAGGTGAAGAGCACTACAGGCTTGTGAGTGATGGCCTCAAAGAATTTGCAATGAAAAATGGGCTATTTTCTATTGCTGATTTTGAGGGGCACCTGGACACGTGGCAGCATTATAACGTTGGCCTTCCTCCGGATGATGAAGACTGGCAGCAGCTTTTCGATGAAATGAGAGACGATATACTTGGGCGACTTAATGAGGGAGAAGAGCAGCCGCTTTATACGTGGTGGTTAGAGGAAACAGACGACGGTACTATCAAATATGGTCTTGCAGAGTATCACCGTGCCCAACCGGTTGTCGTCGAGCCAGGAGTGATACGACCTACTCCGCCGCCCCAATCACCGTCTCACCGACGAGGGCCCTCACCAGCCCCTGCTACTCGTGATACCTCCCCAAAAGTTCAGACGTCACCGGTACATGCTGAAGCAGTTGTTGCTCCGCTTGATGGCAGACTGGTGCGAATATTTTCTTCAAGTTCAAGATCAACTATCCGGAGAGGAAAACTTCTCAAGGAACTTGCTCAGATGATACCCGATTTGGAAACCCGCCAGAAATTAATAGCACAGGAGGTAGGACGCGAAGTGCTCTATGCATCCAAGCAGGATGGGAACCTTGTATATACCATCCAGCCGCCTCTCGAGACACCTGGCAAAAAAAATGGGCAGCAAGGTAATGGCGAAGAGGACCAATCAAAAGGACGCCCACTGAATAGAGTAGAGAGCAAACTTGCACAGGCAGTTATAGACGCTGTAGCGCGGTCGAAAGCACACGTAGGAAGAGGCAGAACCGGCAGGACCATCACTGAGCTATTACAGCAGTTACAGGGTACTGAGGGCTTACATGGTGATGCATTAGAGGAGTCTCTACGAAAGATTTTCCGAGCATTGCAGCGCGTAGGGCTTGTGGAGCAGACGAACTCGTCTAAGTCCCATGGAGGGCCGAGGACACCCAGGATACTCATCGAACGAGAAGTGCGTCGTCGCTGGCTTAGCGGCGATAAGGAAGAATACCTCTCACGCATAGGTCAAGCGATTATATTCTAGGTTATCCTTGCTCTACGAAGTCCAGGGCTTCTGTGTGTGCCTTCTGTACTCTTACAATTAATACGCAGTCTGGGCGTCAGTGATACTTACAAGTGTCCATATCTGCTCGGAGGTATCGAATTTGAGGCGGTACTTGGCTGTGCCGTCCGTCATATCGAACAGCTGGATGACGCTGCGGCCTTTTTGCACCAGGTAACGTAAACCTTCGGCGAAGGTATATTCGTGCCGATCGAATTCCATACGTCGGGGAAAGCTGGTGAGTTGTTGACGATTGCGAAAATACCAGGCGGTGATAGTAACTTCTTTGTTGATAGTTTGACGAGTTTCCATAATTAAGCTCCTTCTTTTGAGATGTATAACAAAATAACCGGCTGAGGTTTTGCTCTACCAGTGAACGGGTTTTGAAAAAGCTGTTTCGGATGAGGAACCACGACTACCGTTCAAGTGTGTCCCGTACTGCCGAAGAGCTGAAGCTTAATTATGGGCTGTCAGTGACGCTTGACCGCTCGACACGGTCGGTGAGTATGGCTGCCTTGATCTTAAGAATAAGTCTGTGCGGAGGAAGGTTATTACCAGCCCACACATGGCTAGGATCTAGTATACGGCAGGCCAAACATGAGCGTAAAGGCTATTTTTATTTTTCCTATTCCATTTCCCTGATGCCATTCTGTGTGAGGGTTGCTCTATAACATTACAAAAGATTGACGTAGTGATCCTATAGCTGCTGCATTGCCTGACGCAGTTGCTGTGTGGCCTGATCGTACGAGGTTCCTTTATTGAAACGGAGCGGCTGGCCAATCCGCACAGTTACCTGGCTTCGTTTCACAGGCCAGGATTTATGAAGCGGTACCGTGCCATACAGACCAATTGTCTTCATCGGCACAACTGGTATACCGAGTTCTACGGCCAGTAGCCCGATACCCGACTTGAAAGGCAGCAGTTTACCGGTGGCACTCAACTTCCCTTCTGGTGCCAGTGCGATACTATAGCCTTGATCAACCAGGCGACCAGTATACTCCAGGCTGGGTGTAAACGGTTCGACCCGCGCAAAATTAAAGGCCGCATAGCCAAGTCGAGTCGCAAATGCCAAAATCTTATGGGCCCGCATAACGTCATCTGCTTGGGCCACCGCGAGTCGCCGGCGGATACGCCATGGCAGTGCCTTATACACAACGGGGGCGTCAAAGCCGTCAACATGGTTAAAGATGAATATCGCTGGGCCGGTGACTGTCCGCAAGTGCTCTATGCCCTCTGAGCGTTGCCGTACCCAGAGGCGAAGGAAACAACGGACCAGGGTCTCTCGGGCTATGTTGCCGATGATTCGAACTTGGGGATAAAACGGCCAGACTGGGTGGGGTGCCGGCGACTCGGCCGGTGCCCCTTTCTTCACCAAATGGCGCAAAGTCGCTACAGTAGTCGTCTGGTTAAGATGGGATTCAGCAATCGTGACACCCAATTGTTCCTCGATCAGCGATACTACTGTTAAACGTCGTAAGGAATCAAGACCGAGATCTGCCAGCCGATCCGATTCTTTAATGCGTACTTTGGGTTGTCCAAGGCTAAGTCGCAGAATATGGAGTATCGGATCGACGGTGGCAATAGTTTGGGTCGTCTCGACAGGCACTGTTTCTGCTGTCAGAGATGCATTGGCCCACTGTTGGACAGCTCTTCGGTCGGTTTTTAAGAGCCGAGTCCTCGGAAAATCCGTCTCGGGCCATCGCTCCCAGATGCTAATATGCTGGAACGATTCAAGTTGGGCATTGATTTGGGCAATGGCGGCCGTGATTGTTCTGTCCGATCTTTCGGATATTACCACCGCCTCGACCGCTTCCCCGTCGGACTGTGTAACACCAACAACGCAGACTGCTTTGAGAGCCGGATGTTTGTCTGCTACCAGCTCGACGTCTTCTGGGAAGACTTTGAGACCGCTGCTGAGAACAATGGCGAACTTAGACCTACCTTGAATCTGTAGCCAACCATGGTCCAGCCGTCCGATATCGCCGGTCCGGAACCAGCCGTCATATGTGAAGGCAGCTCGTGTCGCTGCTGCATCGTGCCAATACATCGAAAAGACATTTGGCCCCTTGACTTGGATCTCGTGATCATTATTGGCAATACGGAGTTTCACATTACTCAGTGGTTTACCTGGCGAATCAAGTCGGCGATGTTCGGGGTTGTTGACTGCCAGAACCGGCGAGGTTTCAGTGAGGCCGTAGCCTTGTACCGTTTTTACTCCCATCCGTTCCCAGGTAGTGGCAACTGCAATGGGGATGGGCGCCCCACCAGTTACGATCATATCGAGGTGTCCGCCAAGACGCTGATGAACGCTATGGAACAATTGTCGGCGAAGTGTGAACGGCAGTATCCGCGCCAGCTGCAAGGCTGCTTCCAATACGCCTGCTCGCCCTTGATCATTTGCTGTTTGACGGATACGCTCCAAGAACAAGCTGAGCAGCTGCGGAACAGCCAGGATAGTCGTGATGCGGTATTCCTGTAGGCCACGAGCAATCGCGAGCGACGTTACTCGCGGCAGGTAGAAGATACTTGCTCCGGCTGAGAGTAGTGCCAGACAGCCTCCAGTCAGCTCATATGTATGTGACAATGGTAGCACCGACAGGAGCCGCCACCCCGGATTAATGGTCAAGGCCTGCTGGACGCCTGAGACGTTACTTAAGATATTGCGTTGGCTGAGCATGACGCCTTTCGGCTCAGCGGTTGTACCGGAGGTGAAAACAATGATTGCGGTTTCCTGGCCGGTGAGATCCAGCTTTGGGGGTGTAACTGACTGCTCAGCAATAAGGTCATCGAGTGCTTCCAGTAGTCGTGTCTCATAGTGCTTATCAAGCTCGGGTAGCAGATATGTGCTGCGAAAGATCAGTTTTGGTGTGGTTCGCTGTGCATATTTATGAACGGTCTCAATGGGGCTTCGCACATCGACCGGAACAACCACGACTCCGATCAGCTGGGCCCCGAGCAAGAGTTCGACCCACTGAGGTGAATTGAGCCCAATCACCAGAATGCGCTGGCCTGATGCCACACCCTCAGAGCTCAGATAATGGGCTGCTTGATAAGCTCGTAACCGTAGGTCCTTATAGGTTAGTCGTTCTATTTTTATAAACGGTCGAATAGTGAGTGCTAGTCGATTATCAAAAGCTTTCAGGCTGTCGACATAGTGAGCGAAATTCTTGTATGTCACGACGATCCGCTCTCGGTTGCCACGGCTACGGCATAGTCGCCGTGATGGGCGATTGATACCTCGTATTGCCTATCACCAGCGGTGGCGTAGGGTTTTCCCTGAGTGTTATATGACACGTGGATATCTGTCCAGCTACCTGCTTTCAGCCCGCTGGCTTTCAGGACTGCTTCCTTGGCAGCCCAAACACCCGCCAAGTGTTCGAGGCTGTTATTGCCAAGCTCTTCAGCCCGAAAGGCTTTGTGGCGAAAGGTCGCACCGCCGAGTGTTAGCTGTTTCTGAAATTCGGGGATGTGTACTAAATCAATGCCAAGCATGCTATCTCTCCTACCCGCCCATTATATACGACCTGGCGCGTATTTGAGCGCTGGAAGTTGCATACCTGGTATATTGTGGTATTGTACTAATACGATGGAGGAAGATCAGCAGGTGTTAGGGGACGATGCCAACAGTGGTTGGCAACTGCGCTGGGGGCATATCCTTATAGCCTTGGTTGTCGTGGCAGCCGGATATGGCGGCTGGGCACTATCTCACAAGAGCACACCAACCAAGACGGCAAACTGCTCACAGTCTATCTCTAACGCACCTTGCCCTCCGAAAGGTGGTTCGAATAAAAAACACCAGGCAACAACGGCCAAGCCATCAGCCCCGACGCCGACATCAGGTACGAGTACTCCTACCAATACCTCTTCTCAGACACCGAACAGCTCGAGTACCGGTACTCAGCCAGCTGCCGCCAGCACCCAGGCTCTAGTCAACACTGGTCCTGGGGATGTAATTGGACTATTCGCAGGAACGGTACTGACCGGCGCGGCGTTATATGCATTGCGCCTCAGGCGTCGGTGGAGCCTATAAGAGGTAAATAGCACATAGACACGCATTTCGCACTTTCAAGCTCGCATAGCCTGAGCTAAGGCAGCTCGAATCGCTGGTTTCACCACCTCCCACTTCTGCTGGTACATGCTGACGTGTATGTTGTTCGCTTGGTCAAGTCGTCTTCTTTTGTGCCG
>DASYZQ010000004.1:0-43309 GCA_035946175.1 Saccharimonadales bacterium (SeqCode) | reverse complement strand
GACAGTTTGTCTTATCTGCTTTAGCTTAGGTGGTGCTACATCCCTAATACTGGAGGGTGTGCCAATCCCTACTTTTCCATACATGAAGACCTCCTAGATATATTCTAGAAGTGTCCTCGATGTGTCTGAACCTGGACATTAGTAGACGGAGTGATGTTACCCCAAAAATAAAAGTGGAATGCTCATTACCGGTAGGCCGTTTCATCACAAACATAAAAGTGGAGCGGAAACGAAACAAAGATAAAACTGGAGTAGTTTACGCGTAACTCTTTAAAACCATAGTCCTCTGTGCTTACGCTAGTTACGGGAGTAACAAGTAATGCGGGAGGGGGCTATGGCGCAACTACATAATAACTTTACGAGCGATCAGGTAAAACAATACCTAGCTTGGTACATAGATGGTACCATGCGTCGAGATGACGTCTGTCATCTGTTAGGTGTCAAACAAAGTCGGTTCTATGGGCTGCTAAAGGCCTACAAAGCTCACCCATCAAAGTTCACGGTTAGCTATGGCCGGGATTACGCAAACCACAAAAAAGACAGAACCATTACGGCTGCTATTCGTAAGGAGCTAGAGCTGGAGAAAAGCTTCATAGATAACCCGGCTATGCCAATCATGTTTTACAACTACTCAGCTATCCGTGACGCTGTGGTAGACAGTACGGGCAGTAGCTTAACGGCTCAAACAGTTATTAACTACGCGAAGCAATGGGGCTTCTATCTTGAACGACCGAAGAACAAAAGTCTACACACTCGGCAGGTACTAACCGGACTCCGTTGGTATGTTGTTACAGCACGATGCTTCCCTCCATCAATGGTCACCGTATGCAGTCAAACAAAACGGTAGCCCACTCAAATGGTCACTCATTACCACACTTGACGACCATAGCCGTAAACTAGTCTTCGCCGAGCTTTTTGAGCATGAATCATCCTGGGCGCACATTGAATCACTGGAGTCGGTTGTCATGCATTACGGTGTCGGTGTTCAGTACTACTCAGATAACCATGCTATCTTCCGGTATGTAGCGAACCCGACAAAAACGGACGGAGTGCTGCTAATTACCAAAGGGTGCTTGGCACCGATGACATTGCTCCTCAGTGGAAACAATGTGTCGAAGCCACTGCCATGAAGGTAACCTATGCGCTTAGTCCTGAAGCCAAAGGTAAGATTGAGCGACCTTACCGGTGGATGCAAGACCGAATTGTGCGAAGAGCCGCTAGGGAGCATGCTCGTAGTCTCGATGCAGTGCAGACAATTCTGGCTCAAGAAGTCGATCGGTACAATAACCGAGCGGTGCACTCCACAACTGGTGAGATACCAGCCGTACGCTTCATGAATGCGGTCAATGACGGAAGAACGGTATTTCACCCACTTGACGTAATGAAAGCTACGCCTCCCGTTACTTCTACCAAGGACATTTTTTGCTTGAGGGCAGAACGTAAGGTCAATGGTTATGGCGAGATCTCTTTTGATGGTATGCAGATTAGTGTACCCGGTAACCTGCCAGACAGCACAGCAGTAACGCTACATGTTATTCCGGGCAGAAACCTAACTGAAGTACGATTCCTAAAAGACAATGAGGTACTTGGTTACCAACAGATAGAGACTCCTCAGTCACTCCAGTTTTAACTTGGGATGCTACGGTTTTAATTTTGGGTTAACATTAGTAGACGGAGTGAATAAATCAGATAGGGATGTCGGGGTTGATATAGGGACTCGCGTTCGCTTTCGTCTTGTACCGCCGATCAGGGCGATCGGGATGATTGTTCCTAGGCCGCCGTATACGGCTTCGAATACCCCCTCACCCGAAACGTTCACCGAAGCCGAATGTTTGTTGTTTAAGGTAAGGCATATATACGCTGTAGTCGTTATAGCTATTGCGGTCTTGTCTGACTATGCGGTTATTATCACTTACGGGTGGGCCGCCCAGTGTGGGTGTAAAGAGCACGCTAGACGATTCTTTACTGGCTTGTAGGGCAGTTTTAACCCCCTGAGCAGCCACAGCGCCGGAGACACAGGCGGCTACGAGACCAATGGCTGCAAGTGTTCGACGTGCATTGGTGCGATTGAGTACTCTCTCAATAACGCGGCCAACCGCTTTTCCTGTGCTGTCTTGTCTTGGTATCTTTGATTGCAGGTGGGCAGATGGGTCAGTGGTGGATAATCCTTGGAGTTCGAAGTTGACAGGCTCATCACAGAGGGTTGCCGTTGCTGGGATTGCTCCTGGGCCTTCTTGGGCTCGTTCGCATGAGGGGTCTGTTGGCGTTGATGGAGCATCAGGCCTGGCGCCTGGACGAAAAATGGATTTGACGCCATATTCATCTGCAAGTGTCAAAAATCGCTCTCTGATATCACTAAAGTCATCGGTATATTCTACTGGCGACTCAGGATAGACTCCTATCGGCACGAATTGTTCAGTGGCAGGGACTGTCATAAGTATATTATATACTAATATGTGATATTAATGCAAATTTTGTTTAGTCAAAGCTTTCTGTGATCATACCAATTGCCGTATAGTTAAAAGCAAATGACTGTTCCCGTAGTTGCTGGTCTTATTTTTGCCTTGTCTGTTCTGCTTGATCTGGCTGTACCCACTTTAACTTACTGTTGGGGTCATCGGCGACAATTAAGTTCGATTGCAGCTGCATCTACCGCATTCAGTATGACAGCGTTGCTGTGGTGGCGACCCGGGTTTTTTGGCAGCCTATTTTTGACGGTTGGGGCATATAGAGTTTTCAATCTACTTCGCATTGCAGAGGGTCGCATGCATGAGACATATCTTCGTCGGGCTATCCGGCGGAGTTCATTCATGCTCAATGCAGCTCAATTATTCGTTGTTTTACTGTGGATAGACTGGCACTATCTGCATATCGCCAGCAATGCCACGTGGCTTTTTGCCGTTACGCTGCAGCTTAGTGTGGCAGCACTATTCCTGGCATCAACGCTGCGCCGTGCCAAGCGTACTGCTTGGCCGCCGAGGGAAAAGCAGGTACCGGATAAACTGCTGCCCGCAGTTACCGTGGCTATTCCAGCTCGTAATGAAACTGATGACCTGCAAACCTGCCTCGATAGCCTGATAAAAAGTGACTACCCGAAACTGGAAATTTTGGTATTTGATGATTGCTCGCCGAATCGTCGTACACCGGATATCATACGAAGTTTCGCGCATGCCGGGGTGCGTTTTATCTCAGGAGAAGAACCCGAACCAACATGGCTCGCCAAGAACAATGCCTATGCGCGTCTAGCTGCTGAAGCCAGCGGCGAATACCTGCTTTTTTGTGGTGCTGATGTCCGTTTTTCGTCCGACAGTATCCGCCAGATTATGGAGTTTATGCTGAACAACAACAAACAGATGATTAGTATCTTGCCACTTCGACATCGGACCACTTATAGCCAGTTTTCGCTCATCCAAGCTATGCGGTACTGGTGGGAGTTAGTGCCGCCCCGTCGTTTTTTCAACAGACCGCCGGTTATTAGTAGCTGTTGGGTAATACAGGTTGATATTTTACAAAAGGCCGGCGGCTTTGCAGCGGTCAGTCGTTCGATCGTACCGGAGGCCTACTTTGCCAAACAGTTACTGGCAACTGATGGTTATAGCTTTCGTCGCTCGAGTAAGACGCTTGGCATAGAGAGCGCTAAGTCTGTGAGTGAGCAGCGGGCCACGGCAGTGCGTACCCGTTATCCTCAGTTGCACCGCCGTCCTGAGAATGTCCTGCTTTCCAGCGTGCTCGAACTCAGCTTTTTGGTACTGCCCTTCGGGCTGTTCTTGGGCGCATGGTGGATACACCCCGGAATGCTTTATGTGGTGATTGAGGGCGTTACTTGTTTATTGCTGGTTGTCAGCTATCTGTGTATGGTGCTTGAAACCCACATCAATAGCTGGTGGTTTGCTCCCATAGGCCTGCCGCTCATGGTCCTGATGGATATAGGGCTTATGCACTATTCTATGGGGGGGTATGAATTTTCGACGGTCAGCTGGAAAGGACGTAATATTTGCATTCCGGCCATGCATGTAGTCGCGCATCTACCGCCAGTCAAGACATGAGCCAATCCTATTTCAAGTTCGGGATGGTTATTGAGAAGGTCGAACCTTCATTGAGATTGCTTGCCACATCGATATCTGCATGCAAAAGGCGGGCAAGCTTGACGGTTACATATAGGCCCAATCCGGTACCGTTGACCTTACGAGCTCGGTAGTCATCGGAGCGAAAGAATTTATCGAAGAGTTTCTCTTGATCGCTCTTGCTGATGCCAATACCGGTATCAGTGACGGCAAAGGTAACTCCGTTGTCGGCCGCTGTAGCCGAAAGCGTGACACTGCCCTTTTCGGTATATTTAAGTGCGTTCGTCATGAAGTTCTGCAGTATTTCGCGTACGTAGAGTTCACTCGTCTGTAGCGCTTTTACTCCTGGGTCTATACGTAGGTGCAGCTCCAGGTGGCGCTTGTTCGCCTCAGGTGTATAGTTGCCTGTGACCGCCTTGAGCAATGCCGGTATATCGATGCTGGTGATGTCAACGGTCAGTTTCCCTCGCTCGGCTCGTGATAGCGTGGCGAGGTCATTGACCATAGAGGCTAGAAAAATGATTTGTTCATGCGCCGCATCAAGTGCTTGCTTGATGGTGCTCAAATCTTTGGTTTTATCGAGAATAAACTGTGCGTTACTGATATTCCCCTCTGATACGGCAATCGGTGTACGTAGCTCATGTGACACCATGCTAATAAACTCATCACGTTCCTCTTCGAGTGACTTTTCCCGGGTGATGTCTCGCATAAGAAGCACAAATCCCCGGGCGCCTTTCTCGCCAAAGCCGAGATGCACCGGCGCTATACTGAGGTATAGATCGACAATACTGCCATCGCTGTAAACCAGGTGTAAATCTCTTCGCGAGCTTGGGGTTTTAGCTCCGCGGATAAGTTTTGGGACGCCTACCGGCTGGTTATTTTTGTCGAATGGCTTAAAGATCGACTGAATTGATTTGCCTTGGAGCGAACTGTTGCTATCAAGGACGTTCAGGGCTGCCCCATTAGATAGCACGACGTCAAGGTGCTCGTCAACGGCAATCACCCCATCGGCCATGCTGTTGACGAGGCTCAATAGCCGCTCATGCTCGATGGCAGCACGTGAGCGTCGCCTTCCTCTTCGTAACAACTGAACCATGACTTTATTATGCCACAGTCATCGCCTCGGGGGTAAGTATTGGATGATAACTGGCAATCTCTTTTTTTAGTATCTTGGCATTAGGTAGATATTGCTCTATTTCCTGCCAAAATGGCTTGCCATGCCGCATTACTTTAGTGTGGGTGAGCTCATGTATCAGTACATAATCAATAAGCCGCCACGGTAGTTGCATCAGAAACAAGCTGAGCGTGATTTCCTTTTGGCTATTACAACTTCCCCAGCGACTTTTAAGTTGTCGTACCATAACACTTTTGTACGTCAGCCCGGTCTGCTTGGAGAGTGTCGCCAGTCGTTGTGGCAGTAAGGCTTCGGCTTCTTGGCGAAGGGCTCGGACGCCGGCCCGTTGGGCAGCCTGCTGTACACTTGCTTCCTCTAGCGTCATTCCTGGGGGGACATGGACTTTGATCTCAGTATCGCCAATCCGTGCTGTGGACTTTGATTGAGCGTCTTGTGATACAAAATAGAGATGATGGGCTTTGCCAATACGTTGCCCTTGCCGTAAAGGGTTAGGGTCGGGTCGGCGGTGGTCCTGTATCCACTGTCTTTGTGAACGAGCGAAATCCTCACCGACATAATATGGTGCCCAGTAGGGCATGGATACTCGAACACGGCCGTCGTGGCTCAAGCTGATGCGTAGGCTCCGATTGCCGCGTTTTTTGTATAGGTATACTTGCCCTATATCCGGCAAGAAGATTTGCTTTGTTGCCATCGGTGACTATTTTAGACTAGCGGATCACAATATTTCGCCGTGTCATGTCGACTCTGCCGCTGGCAGGTTTTGGTACAAGATTCACGAGACCTGGTCGGACAACGTTGGCGGAACCTCCTTTGGCTGTGGAGAGTGTGACCAGGCCTAACTCGCGGAGTCGCTTCAATAGCGCGCTAAACTGTGTGTTAAAGGTGTGTTTGCCACTGATAACCACGTAGTCTTCGGCTGGCTGCGGATTCTGCATGCCGCTGACTATTCGTTGATAGGTGGCCTGGTCGAGCGTTGGACTGTATTTATCGTCGACACGGCGTCGATCGCGTTTTGTCGCCCGGTTATAGGCGCTATCTACATCTATCTGGAGCCATACGAGAACAGGTATGGCGTGGCTCTTACGGGCCATGTCCCTGAGCGCGCGGCGTTGGGCGAGACGCATGGCGTTTACATCATAGACCACGCTAAGCCCGGCACGCAGGAACTCTTCGGCCATATAGTCCATGAGCTGTGAAATGACAGTATTCTCCTCTTTATCGAAACGGGGTTGCTCAAACAGTTCTGAGCGAATGCGGTCACTGTGAATATGTGCTGCCTGGAGAATTTCGGCAAGCTGTCGGGCAAAAAACGTTTTTCCTGATCCGGGAAACCCGTAAAGAAGTATAAACAGCGGTTTAGTGGGCACTATCTTTGACATATTACCTATGTATATCAGATTACGGTCAAAACGAAAAGAGAAGGTAACCTGAATCACGAAACTTCCTAACGTAAATCGCGCCTCTGTTGTCTCTGGTGGTGGCAGCTAACCCAAGGAAAAACTTTGAGTAACTCATGGCCATAGCTTGCTCCCTGATTAGGGTGATTCCAAGCTATTGAGCCATTACGGCTCATTGACCTTTTGTGTTTAACGGTGCATTTGTACGTAGGGTTATTCATGTTACTTATGGACAGGATAGTTTATACTGGACTTGGGAATTGTAGGGGTGTTCGTTAATGGTAAGCGGCGACTCTCCAAAAGTCGTGCTGTCGGTTCAAGTCCGGCCACCCCTGCCATATAGAACGCAGTGCGTTTAGCACGATCTCGTCACCCCCGTTATCGGGGGTGTTTTCTATGGTTCTATCACTGACTTTTAAGGTGCTCAAGACTTCTCTCGATTTGTCGCTGGCTTTAGCGATTCGTGCTAAAAAACGCTTCATCTTGACCGTTACCTCTCCGTTATCTATTACTATCTTGTCGAATAACTCCAGGATTACCTGGCGCTTTTCATCGTCGCTCTTGTCGGCGTAGTAGATGCCTGCACGTTGCGATAGCTCTGTAAGGTATATACCGCGCTGTTTGCGCTCCGCTACATCGTCTTCAAACGTCTCAAGTGCCCGCTCCATTACTTCAATCTCTTGTTGGATCTGCGCATGTTTCTGGGCGTATTTTTCCTTGGATATTTCGCCTGCGAGGCGATCGTCATATAGTGTGTCGTCCATGGCCTTCAGGCGGTTGATGCGGGCTTGTGAATTCGCTCGCACCTCCTCTTTGTTATCTACGTCCTTATTCACGCTCTCCCGCATGGTTTCGAGTACCCATTGCATGACTAGTTGGGATGGGCAAAACAAGCGGTTTAGCTGGTTTACCACAGCACTCTGTACTGTTTCTTCACGAACATACTTGCGACCTTTGCAGTCCGACACTCTTCGCTGACATGCTCCGTAATAATGGCCCTTCTGAAGCTGCCAGCTAACTTGTTTACCACAGCTTGCGCAGAACGTGACACCGCTCAATGAGACGTTATGTCGTTGGAGTTTCTGAGGTCGGCCGCTATGAATTTTTTCCTGCACAGCATCAAAGACTTTCTTCTGAATTATCGGAGTTTGTACACCCGGGTAATCTGCGCCGTTGAAGTGATTAATACCGATATAAAACGGATTCAGGAGTATCTTATGCATCATACTCAATGTGATCTGGTGTCCGTTTCTGGTGCGTAGCCCCATTTCGTAAGCCGCCAGCGTTGCGGTGCGTACTGACTGGTTTGGCTTCAGGTAGTCCTCGAATACTCTCTGAACCGTCTTCATCGTTGCCGGATCGGGCACGTGGATTCGCTTACCGTTCTCCGTAATGGTTTTATAGCCAATTGGCGGCACCGCCGGTAGCCATCCCTGAGCTAATTTCTCTGCCCAACCTTTCATTGCTTCTTCCCTGAGGTTGTCAGTGTACTTTTTGGCTACTGCCAAGTGAATGTTCCACATAAACTTTACGTCGGAGCGAGCCTCTTTATGTAAAAGCAGATTTTCTTTAACGGCGTGCAGCATACGCTTATTATCTTTATATAGCCAATCGTCAATCGCTACTGCATCTTTGAGGTTGCGCGTAAGTCGGTCGGTTTTCTCTACCGCCAAGTGATATATCCGATTCTTGGATATGTATGTAAGTAGTTCCTTGAATGTTTTGCGACTCTGATCTTTTGATGCTGTTTCTGCTATTTTGAAGACGCGTTCTACACTTAGCCCTTTATTTTCACAGTAGCCGTTTAAAAGCTTTACTTGTGAGTCGAGCGAGTAGCCTTCGTCCTCCTGGGCTTTGCTCGATACCCTGGCGAGTATCACTGAACGGTTATACTTATTACTCACTGTTTCCCTCCTCTGATCTTTTCAACACCTAATATTTCGCGGTTCCCCGCAAGTACTTTGAAAGTTGTTATAAGGCTTTCGCCGATAGCTTTGGCTTCTGCCTGTGTGACTGGCTTGTCCTGCTCGGCTTCTAGAATCTCGCGTAACTCTTCGATTGCAGAGTCCTTGATTGTGAGAACGCCGGCCAGTTTTTGTGAAAGTTTAGCGAGTGCTTCTATATGCCCCATATTTCCCTCTTTATGTACATACAACAAAAACGTACCGGAGATCGGTACGTCTATAATTCGGCTAGCGGGTTGCTATTTATCCCAGGGTCTTCCCCGGCGCGGTTTTTCTTTCTGTTCTATCTCCACCAGTTTCTTAAGTTCCTTGTCGCCAATTTTCGCGAAGAGCTCTAGAACGAGGTCGTTTAGATTCATACCTCGTTCTTTGGCAAGCTCCTTGGCGCGTTCACGCACGGCTTCCGAAATTTTTACTTGCATACTGACAATCTTTATGGCCATTAAGGTCTATTGTAGTACAGACCTAGCAGCAATGCTATTTACCGCTGGCCTTGCGCTTTCGTGTATGGCGTACAATCGACAGCAGATCTTCATCCGTTGTTTCGTCTATGGTGCCCGCCTGCTCATAATACTGGCACACACATGCTTGTGTTAAAGCGTCGCTTAATATCATATTCTACCCTCCATTCTAACGCTTGCTAGCCGAATTATTAACGTACGACCTCTATATAAATAGTAATGCTATTTAAAGTAATTGGCAATGCTAATTATACATATTCCTGTGGACAAATACCCCGAGTGCATTAGGGGTTAGAGCGATGCTACTAACAGGTTATATATTTGCTAAGCACTCTCCCTCTTTTTATACTTACGTATAAGAGCGTGACTTTATGAATTCAACCGAAAAGACAGCCAAACTAACACAGCAACAACAACGCATCCTTAAGCTACTATTCAAGTTCCGATTTGTATCAGCAAAATTATTAGCCCAAGTACTAGGTATTCGTGCCGACAGTACATATGAAGCATTAGAACGTCTAGTGGCTTCTGATCTAGTCGTGAAAGTATACGAGAAGCACTATCGTATAGACCGGAGAGCTGCTTACTATTACTTGAGCAAACCGGGCGTCACGACTGTCCGAGGCCTTTTAGGTGTCCGAGAATCCGCCGTCCATGCCTTGTATAAGAACGATACGGCTAGTGCTGAGTTCGTTGAACATTCGCTAGACGCACTAGCCTGCTACCCTGCCATCAGACGGAATGTCCCCGAAGGATCTGATCTATTCACAAGGGCTGAGATTAACCGCTTCAAGCAATTCCCGAAGAACCGTCCTGACCTGTATGTACGTACACCAGACGGCGATGAGGTCATGGTTGTCCTAGCTCATGACAGCCTGCCATACATAATCAACAAAAGACTAGATGAGATTATTACTCATAGTGAAGACGAAGGGTGGGACGGCGAGTATCCACGCATTGTTTTTGTACTAAAGGACGCTAGATCGAAGAATGCTTTTCTATATAAAACAGCTCAAAAGCTGGATAACCTAGGTATGGATGAAGATGACCTGATGATATTAGCGACGACAATAGAGGCCGTTGCAAGCGGTCGAGTAAGCGTCTGGGCTAGTGTATTTGCTCCCCAAGTAAATATCGGCCTGTTCGAGTAGTTTTACGTCATACTCAGGACGTGACAGCTAATATTCCTCAGCCGTCATAATCGTAATCACCCGCCGGCACCCATCGCTCAACGGGTCACTACCATACTCTAGCTTCTGGTCGTAATAGCTGATCTTCCAGTAGACCCTCGTACCGTACCACTCAAGACTACCGAAATCATGCTCACCATAGGGATCACAATCTTCTGTAAAATCCGTAAAGCGTCTCACCGCCTGAACAAGTCCAAAGACATCCTCAAGCTCTTGTATGCCCTTAGTGACCATAGGCCTCATACACATTGCTCGAAACAAATCGTTCCTTGATGCTATTTCTTCTATATCTTGCTGAGCGTAGGGCATAATCCTCGCCTCCTTTTAAAGTAATAAGCTTGCAAGCCAAGGATTCCTCCCGCTTACAGCCAAAAAACAAGGCCTCAGACCGAACGTGTCAATGTGGAGCGCCCGCCAGGACGAACGACATTGATGCGGTCGGTAATGGCCTTACCATGTAGGGGTTGCGGGAGGGATATCTCTATGTCACAACAGAGGTAAGATGGTATACTTAGCTTATTGAGACGTGAGGTAATCGATGGCCACGACAGTCAAACAGTCATTTAAGGAATACCTGACTAACCTTGAGCTAACCGACAGACAGCAGACGACTGTTTCTAATTGCCGCCAAAATGTCACCAAGGCGCTAGAGAAGGAGCTGGTACTTCACGACGAAAGATCAAAGGTAATTGGCTCATGGGACAGACACACGCTAACTCGATATCTCAGCGAAGCTGATGTCGATGTCATGGTTATCCTGCATTATGGCAAGAACAAGGCATGGGACAGCTCCGAGGGTGCTCAGCTTGTGCTAGATAGATTTAGGCAAATTCTTCAAGCTAAATACCCCAAAACGACAATGCGAAGTGACACGAATTGTGTCACTATGGCTCTCACGGAGTTTAGGCTTGATGTTGTTCCTGCCTTTAAGCACGAGAACGGCTATTATCGCATTCCAGACACCAGCAGAGATAAATGGGTACCAACGAATCCCTTCACGTTTGCCGACTATATGACCAACATAAACACTAATATGGACAACTGTTTCAAGCCGCTTATTAAAATGGTTAAGGGATGGAATCGCGAGGAAAGATGGCCAATCAAAAGTTTTCATCTTGAGTGTATGATGTACCATCGATACCATGAATACACTCAGGCCTATACCTACTCATCAATGTTAGCCCTCTTTTTTAAAGATCTACCCAACTATTTGAGACATTGGTGTTACGATCCAGTTATGCAGGATAGGCTTGATGATTATCTTGGGACTGGAGACCGCGGTTATTAAAAAAACCGAACAGGCAGCCACATTATCAGGTAGGGCCCTTGAAATCGAAGAGAATAATCCTGTGGAAGCAATCAGAATATGGAAAATATTGCTGGGAGAATTCTTCCCAGCATACGGATAGGATCATGAGTAAAGGCGTCGATATATCCATCAAGAAAAGAATCAGTGAGCTTAAGGTTGATGTGCTGTTCTGTAAGAAGGGACATTATAACGCGGCTGGGATATGGAATGGCGTGCACTATACGCTCGGAATTGCAACTGCAGGGTTGGCGGCATTTATAGGTGTCAAGAACTCCACGCTGTCTACTGGGACAATAGCATTGCTAGCAATGACAGTGGCTGCACTAGGCGCTATCAGTACATTCCTCAAGCCCCAGGAAAAGGCAGCACAACACAAGCAATCAGGTGACGATTTTGATTATTTGCTTCAGCAGCTCTCTAATTTCAATGAAGTCGAAATGTTACAGGGTAACGATAGTGACCACACCATAGGATTGAAACTATTAACCGACCAGAAAACAAAACTCAACAAAAATGCGCTGCAGATCCCCCGCCTAGCCTACCTTAAGGCTAAGGATGGCATCGAGAAAGGTGAGGCTGCTTACGTCGAGAAAATATAGTAAGCGGCGGTTACAACTATTGACGATGGTGCCTATGCTTATGCTATCATTGAACTAGAGCACATCGATGCCTTTCTATTAGTTATGCTTTGACAAAGCATAACTACAATTGCTAAAATAATTGTAGCTTTTTTAGTAACTCTAAGAACTACAAAGAATGAGTCTAAATAGCTCTGGATAATGGGGTTCAGGTGTGTAGTGATCAAATAGAAGCCACAAACGATTACCTGTAGATTCGGTGAAATTCCGTGCAGATTGCCAGGCTATATGAAAAGCACCAGCTTGTAACTGGTGCCAGCGTACATAGTTTGATCCCCATGCACGCTCCTTAGTCTAGCACACTAAATATTAACGTCTAGCTATGCTAGGTACTAAGGGGAAACTCCATGTGTACACGTTATGTGGTTGATAAAGAGGTAGACCTCTAATGGCCAAATACAACATATATCAAGTTAGGCGGGCTAAGGCTAGTGACCTAAACGCAAAGTTAACGTCATGCGGATTTGATGAAGTGTCTTCACGAAAGTGTGGGGACTACAAGCTTACAGTCTTCTTTACGAAAGACCCCCATCCAACGGAAATATGGTGGCTAACGCAGTTTGCCACCTTTTTTGTTGACTTTCAGAAGATGAGGAATCGAGTTTATTCAGCGGCGGTAGTCGCCGAAAATACCAAGACTCATTCAGTATTTCTCATAGCGCTAGGAAGAACGCACTTCTACGCACAGGAGTACATAGATTACAGCTTCGGACTTAAGGTTGCTGAACGTATCGGAAGTGACAATGGCGCCAAATCAAAAAGTTCCAAGCACTTTGCCGGCCAAACAACAAAATCGGTAATAAGCTTTTCGGGTGACTCCGTGTTGAGCTTTACGCCAGGAGAAGCGACTGATTACGTAAAGCTAAAGGCAAGCGATTCCAAGACCTGGGGAAAGTCTTACATACACTTCGGGACGAGTGTGCAGTTCGGCAGCATTGACTATTTGCCCGCAAATCTCAACATACTACTAGACAACCTAGAGAGGAGCCTCAAACGGAAGCCCATATTCAGTCTGCCCAGGATCGTGCCCATTAAGGATGACGCCCAAGTCGCTCAATTGGACAGTGAAGTTATTGGGGCTATCACGGGGAATGATGAGGCGAAACTGAGTATAGTCGACTTCGAGCTGTATGGCGTTGACTTTATATTCTCACAGCAAACGCATGTTCGCTTAGAATGTGGAAGATTACAGAGCGACAACATAGGGGAACTAGATCTAGTGGCAGTTAAGAAGTTCACTGAGGATAACAACCTAAATCTTGAGGACGTTCTTCGAGACATTAAAGTCAAGGTGTTCGTTAATGAGAGCAGTAAGTTCACCACGAAGCTCATTAACCTTCTCGACTACGTTGGAGACGGGGAATACTTCTTGCATAGGGGCAAGTGGTATATCTTTAGCCAGACTTTTCTGGACAATCTGACGACACTTCTTAGCTCGATATCCACAGAAAAGATCAGTATGCAATTCTCTGCTAGTGAGCTTAGGTCGTGGCAGGATGCGCACAAAGATGACAAGGGGATGCTGAAATACAGGGAACGGTACGTCATCGATAAAATAGTCCAACAGGACAAGAGCCTTAAGGACTGGGACCGTGAGCTCGACCACAAGAATGTAAACGGCAAAAAAGTCAAAATGGAAGTGAGCGATATATATGACCCAAGGAATGGAGAAATTAACGTCATAAAAATTGGCGAGGCTAAAGACTTTGGCTATGCTTTTGACCAGGCCGCACTTACCCTTAACTTTACTCGCTCGAATAAGTACACCAAGCAAGACGGTTCCACTATTGAGGTAAAGCGGTTGAAGCTCACGCTTGTAACGCCAAACGTAAAAATCCCTGAGGACGCCAACGATGTGAACTCTTTGTCATTCAAGATTAAGTTAGGTGAGCTGGCGAACCTGGCCCGGGAGAAAGGTGTTGACTTTACTATTGCGTTTGCCAGGTATAGCAAAACTTAGCCAGCAAAGGCAGAGCTGACATGAGGACAACGCAGTCAGGCCTATGATCCATGTTTTGTTGACTTTGTACTTTTCTTCAGCCTCCTGATCGATGCCAGGAACGCACAATCATCCGGACATTTATCTGGGTGGGCCTTCGCATGTTTCAGTAACTTGATTACTACAGGCTTTAGAAGCCCTCCATGGGCGTGCGCCATATATACAAGAAGGTCTACACCTTCGGCATCAGCCAGCTTCTGTTGCTCAGCCATAAAGGTACGTGCCCACTCGTCGGAGTCATCAGCTTTGTCATTGGACTTGGTCATTCTAGAACTTCCCTTTTTAAATGATTTACGGTTATTAGCGTGCACTCCGCCCTTTCAGTCTTGGCGGCAAGTGTTTGAGTAGTAGCTTCAAATACGTTCTACGAGTCTGTGGCATTCCAGGTTTTGGGCGCTTTTTAAGCTCAATTTCTATGAGCTTCGCAAGCTTTTCGTCATCGTGCTTAGTAAGTGCATGGAGTATGAACTCTGCTCCGGTCATGCCATTCGAATAGGCAGTGACCATGATATGGTGATGGGTTGATTCTCGGACACGAACTTGGATAGATTTATAGTTTTTCATGCTGGCCATTCTCATATGCCCCAACTCAGATTGCAAGCATTACCAGTAATAAAGTTGCATACTAGTAGTACAGATTTACAGCATCCCATTTCGTAAAAAGCTAAAGTGCCTACGACTTGAAACAATAATATGGTCCCGAAGTGGTATGCCTAGGATTTGCCCGGCGGCAACTAACTGTTGCGTTGTCTTAATGTCATGTTGACTTGGGCTTACCTCTCCAGATGGATGGTTGTGTGCGACTATAATTTCCAATGCGTGATCTGAGATAGCGCAGGCAAAGATCTCCCGAGGGTGTACTACGACACTGGTTAGTGTGCCGATAAACACTGTCCTACAAGCAATTACCCGTCCATTACATCCAACTGATAGACATACGAAGTGCTCTTGTCTCAGGGATCGGATATCCTTTAGGCGTGCAAGTACTTCGTTCACTAATGTTTGGTATTTCATGTCGACAGAATCTATCTAGTAGCTGGCACAATTCGTGCTAGCTATATCTGCAAACTAATATACTATTCACATTGCACTAGCACAAATTGTGCCTGTATCAATCTGTGCTACTTGGTTATTGTGAAGCTAATGAAGCCACCTACCGAATTAAAGAATCTGAAGCTACTCGGTAAGCGTATTGCTGATTTGCGTAAGCAGCAAGGTCTCACGCAAGAGCAGCTAGCAGAAAAGACAGGCATGGCCGCACATTCACTTGCATATATCGAGCAGGGGCAACGATTTCCAAGGTATCTAACCACATTCCAGAAATTAGCTAAGTCTATGAACGTCCCACTCTATGAGTTTTTCAAGGGGTTGTAAGGTATTGCAACTCGTATTTCTGTAAGAGAAATGCAAGTTTCAGGCGACGGGCTTGATCGCCTTTAGCTCTCTGTCATTTCTCGTCGCCTGGTTACTCGTGCGCCGTTTTGTCGTGCTCTGTTTCTTGGTTTGCTTGGCTATCGGCTCCACTGACTTGTCTTTGTCTAAGGACTTGGCATATAGCTTCTGAGACGATTCTATAACTCGCTTGGCCTGATCTTGGCTGCCCTGATCTTGCATTACTACCGTAATGCCAGACATTGGTTCCTGCGCTTTTATACCTGATAATCTGGCATAGAAATTAAACGCAGAGAGGTTTGCAATCTCACCTTTCTGTACGTACGGGCTGAAGAGCGGCAATAACAATTCCTCGTCAACCGGACTCCCTGATCGGAAAGAGATAACTGTGCCGACATTGGCGAGGATAATGTCTACAAATCGCCGTTCTTCTTGCTGTGCAGTGGATTGTTCTGCCATCGTCAGGAATAGTTTATACTTTCTGGCCTCACTGAGTAGCTGTACAAACGAAGTGGTAGCAAAATTTTGAAACTCGTCAACATATAGGTAGAACGGTGTGCGTTCGCCCTGCCCTAGCCGAGACCTACGGAGCGCCGCAAGCTGGAGCTTAGTCATGACACTAATGCCTAGTAGCGTTGAAGTGTCTTCGCCGATATGGCCTTTGCTGAAATTACATATCAGTATCTTGTTGTTCTGGATGATATCGTCAAAATCTATAGTGGACTTCGGTTGCTCTAGAATTCGTCTGCTAACTACGGATCGCTGGAACCTACCGAGTTTAGCGTTTACCCCGCTACTCATCTTTACCTTCTGATAGTCGCCAGCTTGATTAAATTCACCTTTCCAGAAGTCAATTAAATCTTCGTCGGTGAGTTTACGGGTAACTGAGTTACGGAATTTGGTATTGGTAAGGAGCTTGTAGACTGTGAAAAGTGTAGCATCAGGCACCGTGAAGGCGGTATGAATGGTGTTACGCAGGAAGTGTTCGATACGATGGCCGCCGCTATCATCTTCGGAGAATATTTTTCGGAATACTGATACGACAGACTCGGTGATGAAGTCTCGCTCCAATAGAAGTTCATCTTCGCTCAAGCCTTCTGGTTGCTCTAGCAGGTTTAGACCAATCGGATGGGCGATATCACGGGGATTAAAGTATATAACATCTTGTAAGCGTTCGTCTGGGATATAACGGAGTAGCATCTCAGCCAGGTCGCCATGCGGGTCGATAATCGCCACGCCTTTGCCATTCTGGATATCTTGCATGAGCTCATACTGCAACATCGTCGTTTTGCCATTGCCTGTGCCGCCGATGACATAGACGTGCCGCTCACGTTCAGCAGCAGTCAGACCGATTGGCACTTTGCTTCCATGATGTTCATTGACACCGAGAACTACGTCAAAGATTTCCCGATCGGCATGCTGTTTAACGGCAACAGGTGCAGCAAGCGTTTTACTGAAAGATGTTACGAGGTTTTCGGTGCTGTTGTATTCGCCATATGGAAAATGATATAACGCGGCTAGTTCACTCGCTGCTAGCACGTTTGAATTACTTGTGAACATCGATGGTAGTCGCTCGCTGAAAGCTCTCATTTCGTAGGGGTACTTCCACTTGTTTGGAAATCTCCCTCGCGATACGAGCCCCTGATAGCCAGGCATGTGAAGCATGTGTAACGAGTTTGCGAAACTCTGTAGCCGTCTATTACTATTTGGGCCAACAGCTAATGCCCGGACGTTTACATCAAAAAGCGGCTGGTCTAATTTGCTATGAATTGCGTCAATCACGTGTTGAGTGCGCGGTGATAATTCATTTCGTTTTCCGTACTGCACATCAGAACTATCGCCACCGATCAGTGCAAGAACAAACCCTAAGATGCCCAAGAAGAAGTGTAGAAGTTTTAGGGCAATTATCAATGGATATGCCCACCAAGAATACCGTGAGACACTATCCTTACCATGCAGTAGCTGGTGTCGGACTTTGCTAATGGTTCGACGATCAGCACGTGACAGTACTAGTTGAAAAGACAGGAGTTCATCGGGCAATGGACGAGTTAAAGCGCCAGTAATATATGCAATAGGGTCATGCTGATCAAACTGATCGTGCGAAACCAATGGTACAGCAAAGTGGCCTGCTTGCTTGTAATCTCCTATTGTGACTGGCGAGTGTGGGCTTGCATAGGGTAGATAGTCGTCAACCTCACGGATAGCCACGCTCGGCAAATAGGATATTAGTAAGTGCTTAAACATCTCTACATCAGAGGGGTCTAATGTGGCTATATATCGAATGCCGTTCTCACGAGTTGTCACAATCTCAAGTGAGATAATATGCTTGCGACGCCACAACCTATCTCCAGACGCCATCTTACAAAGTAGCCCGTGAAGTCCAGCGTGAAGCTGTGCTGTTGCTAGAGCAGTTTTTGTATTCGATGCTGGCGGTGTAAGCTCTAGAAATACGAGTTTTCTTTTCTGTAGACGACGATAATCAAGCATATCTAGAGTCCAGCGAATAACGTATGACAAGGCGAACCGATAAAGCATTGCGAAGATAGCGGCAAGGGCAAGGATGCTACCAATTTGCGTAGAAGCTGTAGTACCGAATGCTTTCTGAAATAAGTTGAGTTGTTGGGTGGATGCAAAATATAACATACAGATATTCTGCCCACCACTGTTATTTACAGTTGAATGGTAACAGAGTACAGCGGATGAAGGCAAGCTACACGACAGGTCTGTATACTCTGTAACGAAAAGCGCCATTACGGCCAGATCATAGAGTATTATTAGGACATGAACATCCTAGTTATTGGCGGCTCAAAATTCATCGGCTGGCGACTTGTTGAGCTCCTCGGTACAACTGATCACACAGTTACCGTTATTAACCGTGGGAACCATTCAAGAGAATATCCCTCCAACGTTACCCATCACATAGCAGACAGAAACAACTACGAAAAGATGCGGGCGGCTATTGGTGACACTTCATACGATACCGTATTCGATATGTGCGCATACGTTGAACGTGATATGCGGCACACGATCAAACTATTCGGTGATCGTACTAGGAAGTACGTCTTCATTAGTACTGCAGCAACGTACCTTGAGCCGCTCGTAATGCCCATAGCTGAAGATTATGCCCAGGGTGCGCATAGCGCTTGGGGAGCCTATGGGAGCAGCAAGCTGGCCTGCGAGCAGGTATTACTGTCTGCCCACAAAGACAGTGGTTTTCCAACAGTGATCGTACGTCCATCATACGTATACGGCGTTGGCAATAGTATTGATCGTGAGACTTTCCTATTCGACCGCATTACGAAAGATAGAACGATCCTAGTGCCTAGTGACGGACAAGCAGTCATTCAGTTGGGTGAAGTAACTGATTTGTGTAGAGCCCTGCTCGGTATTGCAGAAACGCCAAAAGGCATTGGAGAATGCTACAACGTCAGCGGGAATGAACTCATCACACTTAATTCGCTCGTAAGGCTTGCAGCAAAGATTGTCGGCAAGGGATACAAGGCAGTGCACGTTAACCACAAAGACTTTGGGATGACTGATCGCGATATCTTTCCCTTTGACAATGTCTCGTACTTCACAACCAGTGATACGTTCTCCAAAGAGTTCGACTGGTCTCCGCAGGTATCACTGATCGATGGGTTAACCAACGCCTACAATGAGTGGCTGGGTTCTTCGCATAGGCTGCCGACTAGCTATGAGAAAGAGGATGTGGTGTTGAAAAACTTTGGAGTAGTAGACGCATGAAAAACTTAAACCTATCCATCACCATCAACCGCTCAGCCCACGAAGCCTTCACCTTTACCCTCAACCCCGATAACACTCCAAAATGGATCGACGGTATCGTTAAAGAGGAAGCCAACGAAACGCCTACGAAGCTCGGCACCATCTACAGAAACCAAGGCAGAGATGATAGTTGGAGAGAATTTGAAGTTACTGCCTATAACCCTAGCGTAATGTTTGTATGGACCGAAAAAGGTAGCGACATGCACGTCAAGTACACCTTCAAGCCACTCGGCGACAAACGATGCGAATTAGAGTATTGCGTATGGTTAGATAGCGGTGAATTGCAAGAACCGTTTACACGTGACAATCTGCAAGCAATACTGCAAAAACTAAAGCGTGTGATGGAGCAAGAGTAATGCCGACCAAACTACATACCTTCACGCTAGATGGGAAGAATCACGAAGTTACCTTCGTGGAGACAATCTACGTAAAAGAAGGTGTTGAGTGTGATACATATGCTTTCGTTGGTGATGCCACCCAAGACCTAGCTATCATACACGTCACAAAAGGATGTAAGACACCCCTACAAAGAGTCCTGTACGGTAAGACGGCTGAAGGATTTCTTGAAGGCAAAGGAATCCTAACAGTACGTTCAGAAGATGGGCACGTAGAGACGTATACCTTTGACAGTAAAAGTGCCAATAAAGAAGTGGTCGTCCAGGCTGGGCAGATCATTCAGTGGATAGCGCCCGAAGATGCCGGCCTCGTGTTCTATGAAATATGTGATCCACCCTACCAAGACGGACGGTATGAGAATTTGCCTGAGGAGGATGCGGTATGACCCTCTCCATCCTCCAATGGAACATCTGGTACAGAGAAGGCATTCGTAACATTGCCAAATTTCTCAAAGCTCATCCTACTGATGTGGTTTGTTTACAGGAACTGACCATCCAGGGCATCCCTGAGATTGGCCATACCCCAGACTATATCGCCAAAGAGCTTGGCTATAATCACTACTACAAACAAATTGATTTAGGTGAGGGTAAGATAGATATTGCCAATGGCATATTCAGCAAACATCCAATTGTTTCTACCCGGTTTGTTTGGATCAATGAACCGCAAGCTAATGGCGTTGGCTATGACGATGAATACCGCGCCTATGTAGAAGCGGTACTAGACGTAAACGGTAAGAAGATAACCATTGGGACAGTACACATGTCCTACACCGATAACGGCTTTGCGACAACCCCGCGCAAAGAGCAGGAGGCAGATAAGCTAGTAGCTGCACTCCAGACTAATGTCAACAACTTTATTTTCACCGGAGACTTAAACGCAACACCCGATTCACCAACAATCCAGAAGGTTAGCAGTGTGCTAGAGAATGTTGGCCCGGACCTAGCGCAAAAGACCTGGACAACAAAGCCATTCTCCTACAATGGCTTTGAAGAAGACAAGCTCAATTGGCGGTTAGACTACATTTTTGCTTCGTCTGACATAAAGGCCGTTGATGCGAAGATATTACAAACTGAATATTCGGATCATTTGCCGGTGTGGGCGGAGGTAGAGGTATGACCTACCAAGCCCTCATCTTTGACCTCCTCGATGGTACCGCTATACCCCTCCAGCAGGATGGTGCACCCTCACAAAGGCTCATAGATGCCGTCCATTGGGCACATGCACATAGTGCACTCAAGCTGTGTGCAGCTACTGGCCGAGCTATTACCAAAGCCAAATATATTTTTGACGCCTTACAGCTGACTGATCCCTGTGTTATTTCTGCCGGCACTCAGATTGTTGATCCGATGACCGACAAGATACTCTGGCAAATGGCTATTCCTGAAGCTGACGTTGCTAAGGTACTGCAGACTTGTATGCGGTATCCCTATGAAATCCTCTGTGGTAATGAAGTACTTGGTGAAGGCAAACCAGCCAGCCAACGCCAAGCTGTTACTACCAACGTTATGTACATCATGGGCTGTAGCCAAGGACATGCCCAACTCATCCTTGATGATCTCAAGGCAGTACCAGACATTAAGGCAATTGGGGTTGGTTCATGGACATTACATGGTGTAGATATTCACGTTACTCATAAACAAGCTACCAAAGAGCATGCCATTACTGAATTACTACGTATGCTCAACATACCAAAGGAAGCAACAATAGGTATTGGCGATGATAATAACGATATTAACTTATTCAATGGCGTAGGGCACAGGATTGCTATGGGCAACGCCAAAGAAGAATTGAAGGCTTTGGCTGATGAGGTGTGTGGTAGTGTCGATAGCGATGGGTTGGCTGAGGTGATTGAGCGGTATGGGGGAGGTATCTAGGTGTCGGAAACACTTGCTATCGCCAAACACTACTTCGATCTCTCTAACAACAGTGATTCTACTGGCATCGCAGAGCTATTAACGGATAACACAACGTATAGTTCTCAGAATACCGGCGTCTACTTAGGCAAGGCAGATATTCTCGCAATGCAGCGAGCATTTCATGGTAAGTTCTCTTCACTGCATTGGGAGGTCAAATCCGTCGAAGAAGTAAAGCCAGGTATTGTGTGCTTCGATTATGACTTTACGGGAGAGATGCCAGATGGTAAAAAGATCGAGTCCTCGGGCCTAGAGTACATTATTGTACACAAAGATAAAATTCAACATATTGAGATAAGGAACAAGGATACACAATGAAAAACATGCCAGCTAAACCCAAAATCGCCATCCTCGGTGGTGGCGCCGTCGGCCTAACCTATGCTGCATTCCTGGCGCCAGTTGCTGATGTAGTTATCAAGACTCGTAGCCAAGCACAAGCCGACCACATCAATGCCCATGGTATCTCGCTCACTCTTGCAGATAAGACTGAAGAGATTACTGGCATGACGGCAACTGCCGACATGACAGATCTGAAAGACTGCGATGCTATTGTGGTTGCGCTAAAGACGTACGATACCGAAGCAATCGCACGAGAGCTTACGAAAGTCATTCGACAAGATGTTCCAGTCATATCTTTACAGAATGGCCTATTAGCCTTTGAGATTCTAAAGGCTACCATAGATAATCCAAACAGAGTATCTGCAGGTCTTACTTATATAGGTGCTAAGCGTAGTGATGATCGCAGTGTTGGTCTTGGTATTAATCGTCGTACCATCATTGATGCCAAAGCTGGACCTATCTTGGATGCCTTTGCCAAGACACGCTTTGGTGTGGAGGCTTCAGATAATATCCGGCAGGCAGTGTGGGATAAGATGGTACTCAATGACGGGCAGAATGCGCTCAGTGCCGTAACCAACTTGTCGGTCAAGCAAATGCTTGAATCACCGGAATGTATTGAGATAGCCACCCATCTTCTTGATGAGCTAGAAGCAGTTGGTAAAGCAGAAGGTTTAGTATTCAACTACTCACTACTCGATAAGCTCAAAGACAATTGGGGTGGTGGTCTCGATTTCTACCCATCTATGTGGCAAGATCTGCATGTTGGGAAACGAACGGAGATTGATGCGATCAATGGGGCTATTAGTGAGCTCGGCAAGAAGCACAATATACCGACGCCTTATAACGATATGATTACGTCGCTCATTAAGGCTCTAGAGAGTGGAACGCGGAGCAGCGAATCATGACCCCACCCAAACTCCATCCCGGCGATCTCGTAGCCATCATCTCACCGTCGCAGCCACCCTCCGCTAAAGGGCACGATGTTGAGAAGGCCCGTCATAACTTTGAACAAGCAACCAGTCTTAGAACAGTACTCGCTCCGAATGCTTTAGTAGAGCACTATTACTCCGCCGGTACTGTCCAGCAGCGCCTTGATGACTTCCACTGGGCACTAAAGAATCCCGATGTCAAAGCTATCATCTTTTCAGTAGGTGGCAATACGGCCATTGAACTTGTAGATAAGCTGGATTACGGACTCATAAAGCAACATCCGAAAATAATTGCTGGTATATCTGACTCTACAACGCTACAAAATCCTATCCTTGCTAAAACTGGCCTTATTACATTCCTAGGTCTGGAGTTTATGGACTTTGCGGTTGAGCCAATGACATACGAAGTAGCTGCTATTAAGCAGGCTTGGTTCGATGGTGAGCTTGGCAGTATTCATCCCAATCCTAGCTGGCGAGACTTCAATGATCTCCCTACCACGTACAAAGGATGGAGAACAATTCGCCCAGGTATAATAGCTGAAGGCACAATCATTGGCGGTAACTTCTCAGGTTTCATGCATATATACCCAACTGAATATATGCCAATTATAGAGGGCAGTATATTAGTGACGGAGTTCTACATGTACAGCAAGCGTGATGTACATAGTGCTCTTGCCAAACTAAAGTTCTATGGAATACTCGATAAGATTAACGGTCTTATTATTGGGTACTGCCGAGGCAGTGACCAGCCAGGCTTAAAAGGCAACGACCGAGATATTGCCGAGTTAGTACTTGAAGTAACCGATGGCTACAACTTCCCGATTATGCAAATTGGAGAGATTGGGCATAACGTCGAGAATATGATGCTGCCGATTGGAGCCAGGGCAAGACTGGATGCGGGGAATAAGGTGTTTGAGATAGTGGAGAGGGTTGTGCAATGAAAACCGCCATCATCCTCCACGGCATGCCCGATCCAGGCATGCAGGAGTACTATAACCCCGCCCTCCCGTCGGCTAGCAATTCGCATTGGCTACCTTGGCTACAAAAGCAGCTCTTCATTAAAGATATATACGCCCAAACTCCAGAGATACCCAACTCCTGGAAGCCAGACTATCCGACGTGGCAGAAGGAATTCGAACGTTATGATATTACCCCCGACACCATACTGGTTGGGCACAGCTGCGGCGGCGGGTTTATTGTCCGGTGGCTGACTGAACATCCCACTGTTCACGTTGGCAAGGTGGTGTTAGTCGCACCTTCGCTTGGGAAAGGTTGGACAGATTGTCAGGAGTTCTTTGATTATACGATTGATCCAAACGTTGCAGCAAGAACGAAGGGGCTTGTCATATTTGAGTCAGACAATGATATGGAAACGGCCAGAGATGCTTACAAAGAATACAAAGCCATCCTTAAAGATGTGAGGTATCGGGAGTTTCATAACTATGGGCATTTCTGTTTTGAGGATATGCACACTGTTGAATTTCCTGAGTTGTTGGAGGAGTTGGTATGACCACCTACTACGAAGTCAAAATCAGCGCCGAGAATTCAGCGCAAGCTAAAGCCATACTGAACACTCTGCTTGCCAAGAAGTTAGCGACCGGCGGCCAAATCATTGAAGCTCCAGCTCACTTTCTATGGAAAGGTGAAGTAAACAATATGCCACACTATTGCACTATATGGAGTTACACAACTGAGCAGCACAAGCAAGCTATCATAGCTGAGGTCAAGAAGGTTTCGGTTGAAGAGGTACCGATGATTTGGTTTACGGTTATTGACGGCAATCCTGAACTGCTCGATTGGATCGATAACACGTTAGGGGGTAAACCATGACCGAATACGTCCTCAACTCCGGCGGCCTGAAAAATCAACCAGCTTTGGCTCGTAAGTTTGTCCGTGAGGTAGTAGCTGGCTTAGGGTCTGATGTTAAGGTTTTGCTCTGCTTCTTTGCTGAGCCTGAATTGGAAACCTGGCAGCCACGCTTTGAAACAATGAGCAGACTACTGCAGGAATGGGCAACAGCAGGTGTGACATTCCACTGTTCACTGGCGGCTGATCCAGATGCTTTTGAAGAACAAGTTAAAGCCAATGATGTCATCTACTTACATGGCGGTATTACAGCACATGCTGTACGGATGTTCTCTCGCTATGACTTAGCAGGAGTATTTGATGGTAAGGTTGTAGCCTCAAATTCCGCAGCTACCCATATGCTATCCGAAAGCTTTTGGTCAGGGGATGAACGAAAGCTTGGTCATGGATTAAACGTTGTACCAATTCGTACTATTGCACACTACCAGTCCAACTTTGGGGATGATGATCCGAGAGGGCCGATTGATTGGCAGCAGGCGTATGATGAGCTGAAAGCATATGGTGATACTAGCTTGCCTGTCTATGCGCTTAAGGAGGGTGAGTTTGTGGTGAGGGAGCAATAAAATGAACAAGCCAAAACACCTCATCATCTACTCCCACGGCTTCGGCGTCCGCAAAGACGACCGCGGTTTGTTCACTGACATTGCTGCTGCTCTGCCAGGCTATGACCACCTAATGTTCGACTACAACCAGGTAGATGAAGCCATGGGCAATCTTACGGTTGCGTCACTCAACGAACAAGCCGAACACTTACGTCAGGTCACCGCAGAAACTAAGCAGAATCACCCCGATGCGACTATTGACCTGATCTGTCACTCCCAAGGCTGCGTGGTAGCAGCACTGGCAAATCCTGAGGGTATTCGCAAAGCCATCTTCACTGCCCCACCAGCCCAGCTCAGTATTGACAGCATGCTCCAGCTCTTTAAGGATCGACCTGGTTCAGATATTAACCTACAAGGAGTATCACGTCTCAAACGAGCAGACTTCAGCACCACCAACGTACCGGCGGTATACTGGCAAAGCATTGAGATTGATCCTATTGCGCACTACAATGAGTTCGCCAAAACCGTGCAACTCGTTCTCATTAATGCCACCGAGGATGAGATTATCGGCAGCCAGGATTTCAGTGAGCTTTCGTCTGGCATCGAGGTCATTGAGATTGCTACGGGGCATAATTTTGAGGGAGTGACACGCCAGCAATTACTAACAGCTATAACCAAGGAACTACCCAAACCATGAAACTACTCCTAACCTCCCAATCCATCACCAATAAATCCATTGCGACCGCGCTACGTGAGCTGCTGGGTAAGCCATCAAAAGAATGCACGGTTGTCTTCATCACTACTTCACAGAACGGTGCAGTCGGAGATAAGACCTGGTTTATTCATAACCTGAATGATGCATATAACGTTGGCTGGAAGTCTTTTGAGATTATTGATGTAGCGGCCATGATCGATCTTCCCAAGGCTATGTGGTGGGACCGTATAGAACAAGCCGACGTACTGTTTGTTGGTGGCGGCTCAAACTACTATCTCGGCTACTGGTTGGAACGAGCGGGATTTGCCGAAGCATTACCAGAACTACTCAAAACAAAAGTATATGTTAGCTCCAGTGCCGGCAGTATGGTGACGACCCATAGCATCGTCACGAGTTCGAAATCTCTGAAGCAGATTGCTGATGGCCAACCAGTTGACTTGGAGAACATTGGGCCAGAGGGCCAACGCTCGCCTCGTGCGTTGGGGATCGTAGACATTCTACTGCGGCCACACTACACAGCAGCAGAATACCCATACATTACTGATGAGCTTTTGCAACGTGTGGCAACCATGTACAAGCGCACCCTGTATGCAATTGATGATAACTCAGCGCTCAAGGTTGTTGACGACAGCATCGAAGTCATTAGTGAGGGTCGGTGGAAGCGGTTTGAAGCGGAAGGGGCTCAGACATGAGACTCTACCTTTCCTCCTTCCGCAACGGCAACAAGCCTGACGAACTACTGAAATTACTTGGTCCTGGCCGACGCACAGCGCTTATACAAAATGCTCAGGACATGTTGAGTGTTGAAGAACGCAAGGCCTCTCTCGGACAGGAAATGGAGCGTTTGAAAAGTATCGATCTAAAGGTCACTGAAGTTGATCTGCGGGCATACTTTGGCAGGCCTGAAGCACTCAAGCAGGATTTAGCAAGCTATGACTTGGTTTGGATCCGTGGTGGTAATGCCTTCGTGCTACGCCGTGCTTTCAAGCAGAGTGGTGCTGATACGGTTATTCCTGAACTGCTTGCTGAGGATAGGATTGTATACAGTGGCTACAGTGCTGGTATTGATATGCTAACCCCATCTTTGCATGGGGTTGAATTGGTGGATAACCCACATGTGGTGCCTGAGGGTTATGATCCTGCAATCATTTGGGATTGCCTTGGCCTGTTGCCTTACGCAGTTGCACCGCACTATAAGTCAGACCATCCTGAGTCTGCTGCTATTGATAAGAGTGTTGACTATCTTATAGATCACCACGTGCCGTTTATCGCACTACGAGATGGTGAAGCGATCGTAATCGATGGTGATGAACAGAAGGTGGTGGGATGAGCCCTCTCCACCTCGGCCCAAACCCCACCCTCCATGACTTCCAGCAGTATGTTGCTGAACTAGAGCAAGAACGAGGTTTTGCCAAAAACACGGTCCTGGAAAAATATCTCCTCTTAAGTGAGGAGATTGGGGAACTGGCCAAGTGTATCCGTAAATCAGACCACACCAATATGCGAACTGACGCAGCAAAGCACTACGACTTTGATACTGCTGGGGAATTCGGAGACATCCTTATTCTGCTCTGTGCACTGGCAAACCGTCTTGACGTCGATTTGGAGCAAGCCTTTCGAAACAAAGAGGAAATCAATAAGAAGCGGACGTGGAAGTAATGAGGCAGACTAGGAATAGCGTAAATGAAAACCTCACCCTCGGCCCAGGCCACATGTCCGGCAAAGGCTTGTATGCCGCTCGTCCCTTCAAGAAAGGCGAGATTGTCTTGACTATTGATCTCAAACCTATCAGCTTCAAGGAATTGAAGGAGCTACCACCAGAAGACTATCTCGCTGCCCATAACTTGAACGGACAAATCTATCTCTTTGAGGGAGGACTCGCACGCTATATAAATCACTCAGAGCATCCTAATGTCCGCAATGACCACGAACAGCAAGCTGATGTAGCCCTCAGAGACATTACGGCAGGTGAGCTCATAACCGTTGATGCTAGATTTGATGATGTCCCAGTCCTAAAGAAAATAAACGCAGTCCTGGTAAAAGTTCCGAGCATCCAGGAAGGCTTAGACTTCTACCGTGAACAACTGGGTCTGCAAACCTTCTGGAAGAAAGAAGACATAGCTTCCGTTCACTTAGGTGATGGGCAGCTAGTCATGAGCACTACCCTCAATCCAGAAACTAGCATCTTAGTAGAATCAGTAGAACATGCTGCAACAGTATTTGAGAAAGCCGGCGGCAAAGTCATATTCCCGCCAGAAGACATAGACGTTGGTAGGCTGGTTATTGTTGAGGATGCCTTTGGTAATCAGCTAACCCTAGTAGATTTCTCGAAGGGCTTCTATACGATGGATGAGGCGAAAAATGTTACTGGGGTGGCTAAGGGGTAGATAGTATGCAGAAACTGCACCCAGACGAAGTCACCATTGATGCTGTCCTCGTCCACACACTCCTCGCTGACCAATCCCCTGAGTGGAAAGATTTGCCTTTGCAGCCAATTGCTCCTCCTGGTACCGACAATGTAATGTTTCGACTTGGTGATAGCCTGGCTCTACGTTTACCTCGTACTGAACCGGCTGCTAAGAATATTGAGAAAGAATGCCAGTGGCTACCAAAACTTGCCCCTCATCTACCACTGCCGATCCCAGCACCTGTTGCTCAGGGCAAGCCAAGTGAAGTGTACCCCTTGCCGTGGGAGATTTGTCAGTTACTCCCTGGTAAAAATCTCAGCGTTAGCCACCTTGATGATTTACAGCAAGCAGCCAAAGACATAGGCGGATTCATTACTGCACTCCAGAAAGTGGATACGACCAATGCTCCCACCTGTAAGCGCGGTCTACCGCTTAGCACGCGAGACGCAGAAACACGGAACGCCATCGCTCAACTAGGAGGAGAGATTGATACCAAACAAGCTACCGCTTTCTGGGATCATGTGCTATCCCTCCCACAATGGGAGAGCAAACCAGTATGGATACATGGGGACCTGCATCCCGGTAACTTACTGGTGAGCAATGATCATATTAGTGCCGTTATTGACTGGGGCTCATGTGGTGTTGGTGATCCTGCCGTAGATTGCATGTTTGCCTGGACAGTACTTGATGCCCGGAGCCGCCATATATTTCGTAATATAGTAAAACCAGACGAAGCCACTTGGGAACGAGGCAGAGGCTGGGCTTTCACTATGGGTATTGTGGCTTATCCATACTACAAAGTGAGTAATCCTACTTTCGCCAAGGTTGCTAAGCGGGCAATGGATGAGGCGATGAGAAATGGCGTATAAGAATATGCACGGTTCTAGGTGGACGGTGAAGGACTTGCTGATACCTTAATCAACAGATACATCCGCCGCTCCCACCCCAAACCCCGTCCCAGCCTCTCCACGTAGAGCTAACTGAATAACATCCTCGGTCTTTCCATTGGCAATCCACATAGGTATGCCATGCTCCATAGCAATACGAGCAGCCGCAAACTTCGTCACCATACCACCAGTACCATTTGCTGAGCCTGCGCCGCCAGCAAGTTGCTCATACGCATCAATATCATCTATCTGTCGTATGATTGAGCTCGGATCATCCTTATCAGCATAGACACCATCGACATCGGTTAATAGGACTAGTCTTACTTGCCCACCAAATAACGCTGATCTACCAATACACGCTGCAAAGGTAGCTGCCAAAGTATCATTATCTCCAAAGGCTATCTCTTCATGGGCAATACTGTCATTCTCATTGGCTATAGCAATATCACCATGAGTAAGTAGGGTATGGGTTACGGTAAGTAGTTCATCTCGCTCACTAGCTAGATCAAGCTCATGTCTGGTGAGGAGTAGTTCACCAATCGTGCTGCCAGGTGAGGCCTCTGCCCAGGCATTCAATATATGGCGTTGTCCAATACTTGCTAGTCGCTGTAACTCATGCATGTGTGTTGCTCTACTTGGACGAGCACTCTGGCCTGTTATGGCCATACCAGCGGTAATAGCAGCAGATGAAACCAATACCGTTCCATAGCCTGCTTCCCGTAACCCCATAAGTTGCGTACCAATTCGCCGAAAGGCAGACCGATCTAGACTTTCCCTGCCATCTGCTTGCTTTTCAGTGAGTGTACTGGTGCCGACTTTCACGACAACAATATCTTTCTCTAAAACTTCCATAATCTAACTCCTGTAGCAAGCACAGAACGATAGGCATAAAAAATGCCCCTTGGTCGGGGCTGTCTGTGCTTACTGGTAGTTACTTATTTAGAGCGTATGAAAAGACCCCGACTGCGTGGCAGGCAGCGGGCGGGGGAAGCTGCAGGCGGTGCTTCGGTAGTTCATGATGTATACGATATACTGGTATTTCCAGTGTGTCAAATATTCTATCGGCACCGCCACTAATTTACGATAGCAAGGTTTACGGTAAGCCTATTCCGAACCACGAGCTGCAGCCTGTGCTGCCCATTGCTCGGCTATTCGGTCAGCGAGCGGAGTAAGTTCGCCAACTAATTGGGTAAGTTCTTGGCCTTGTGCGGAGGCTGGATCAACACCTCCATCTGCAAGGGCGTGTTCAGCCAGACCGCGAGCGAAATAATGAGCTACTGCAAGACCTGCTTCAGTAGGCTCCTCCACATCACTGCCAAAGGGACCACGACCATCCTGATAGTCGGATACAAGCAAGCTCGCCTCTGTACTCCAAAATCCTGGAATGAGCCGCCCGCATCGGTCGGCAAGCAATTCCTGCTGTTGTTCTCCACCTCTAACGCTTTCTCCAGCCATAACCTATACCTTCCTCCTAGATGATGGCTGGATAATACTCTCTCTCTCTGGAATTGTCAATTCTTCGCCACGATCCGGCTGATTTGGCAAGTGGTCGTCGAATGGAACCTCATCCCCTCAGTTAATCGCTCAAAACATTCTTGACCTTATTCTTCTCCCACTCCAACCACTCATCCACAACCTGCGGCAGCTCCGCCGGTTGCATCAAAGGCTTACCCCGTGAAGAATTAGCAAAGCCAAGTTTCCAGACAGTGTTCCGGATGTCTTCAATTATTGCAAAGACGGCTACGGCATCTTCATCTGCTTTACTGAATGGACGTATGGTGCGGTAGCCCTCAAGCCAGGCTTGAAACCGGTCTTCCGCTGCCTTCTTTACGCCCCATGGCTCGGTTGCACGCCAACATTCACCAGCACTATCCAAATCGAAGACCATTAAGCTGTCACCATCACGATGCACATTATCTAGCGTTAAGTCCATATGGCATATACCCCAGTCAAGGGTAGGGTTATCTAGGGCTGTACGTAGTCTTTCGGTTAGGTCGAATACCCGCTGCTGTTGGCCAGTTTCAATGAGTGGCTGCTTCATCCGCTTGAGTTGCTCATTTATGAGCACACCTGCGTCATATACTTCCCGTTCTAACGGGGAACTAAAGGTGTCGGCAGCTTGATGAATGAGGGCTGCCGCTTTGCCAACGAGCACATAGGTACTTAAGTCTGGTTTAGGTTTTGCTCCCGCTACCCATTCGAAGAGCACGGCTACTCGTTCTTGGTCATTCACTATAAATGATTGTAGGTAGCCATCATTGCCTGCTACAGGCCTTGCTACCGGCGCACCGTTCTTAATGAGATGGAGTGTGAGATCAATTTCCCATTGCACTTCAGATTTGTTGCGGGATGCTGGATTGTATAGTTTGAGTGCATAGTGACCACTTTGTGCAGTCACTTCAATGGCGTCATTTGCTAGCGTACATAAGTCCTTGCAAACGGCACTCTCGAGACCGTATTGGTCTTGTAGTTGCTTGGCGATTAGTTGTGTGTTAATACTCATTGTTGTTCTTTGCCGCTAATATACCGCTTCTTCACCTCATATCCCGTAATAGCACCAACATAAAACACGGCATCAGCAGCGTACTTACCGACTAATATGCCTACGGTAAAGTTGTGCAGTAGACGTGGGCCAGCATACATACAGAATGGTCGGACAATAAACAGGTCTAATGCTTCAGCTGGTCCGAACTCTACGAGCATATCCCGGAGTGTCTTACTAGCAGTAAGGAACATTCTACGGAACTGACCATGCTGTTTGTGTTTAGCATAGTGTTTAGCTGCCTCTTTGATGACAAAATAGCCATAGTAGCCGACATTATCTCCAATGGTTCCACCAATAGCTGCAGCTACCAGTGAGCCAGAGAGTTGATGCATGATGAATGCCCCAACAAGTGCGGTGATCGTTGCAATAGCCTCTGCGGGGAGATAGCGGGCTGACCATTCGCGGGCTTTATGGCTGATTTTGGTTTTGTGACCTTGGGGCATATGAGGGTAGTATATACGTTTTTGCTTTCCGTGGCCGGGGAGACGCCGAATTAGTTTATGAAGCTGCCTAACAACCTCGCCCAAACAACGCCCGTCCCTCAATCTCACTGTCCTCAAGGCCATTCACTACGACTCCTGTCGGACGCAACTTGCCACTATCCGGATCAGGCTCAGTTTCCACACCCATAATCTGTGTCATGGTCCGTTTCGAAGTACGATACATATTGCCATACGCACTGGTTCGCTGAATAGCATCAAGCCCCAGTGAACGTGCAATTGCAAGCCGTCTTGTGTGAAACGCACGACCGAGACCTTTACCTCGGTATCGTGGGTCATTCTCAATCCCTGATTCTGACAAATACCAGATGCCGTTTGTCCCTAAATCGAGCCGACGCAACAGACCACTAATCGCAAGCTGCATTGCAGGCATCTTGTATTTGGCTACCGCCAGCGCTTCGGGACTATCGTAAGAAAAGCCCCAGCTAAAACCAACCAACTCGCCATCGCGCTCTTGATCTCGCAGCAAAAGTAAGGCGGCATCAGGGCGAGCAAGCTCCTGGCTAATATGTTCTTCTGTTTGCTCTAAGGGATATGCAAGTTGCAGACGTGTACCACAATCTGGCTCGGGACAAATACCGTCTGGCTCAGTGTCTGTGCCATAGAACATGCCAGTGCTAGAACAGACCGTGTATTCATTCCAGGGATCGCCAGCAAAGACCCGGGCGTACAGCTTGGCAAGCGACTCCAGATTCGGCCCGGCTAGTTCTGGCGGGTTGCCTGGCACCTGTTCAAGGCTCAGTTGTTCACTCATGCCAGTACCTCGCGCAGTAAGGCTGCATATACTCTGGATGTGGCTTCAATATTCTTAAGTGGGACATGTTCATCCGCACCATGTTTGTTGTTGCCCCCTGTGCCGATAATGACGGTTGGTGCAGTAATCTTCTCGGTCACCATTTGGGCGTCGATATAGCCTTGCAGTCTGCGGTCGGATGGCCTGAATGGCACACCAGCATTGGCATAGCTCTTTTTGAGTACTGCGAGTGTCTCTCTGTCGTAATCCACTGGCCAAGGCGGAATGTCGTGACGAATAGAGCTGTCCACCAACCTCAATCCTTCCCGCTCTGCAGCTGCCTTAATCTTTCGCAGTACTAGCTCAGCTGTCAGTGCAGGTAAAGCCGGCCGAACCTCAAAGACGAGCTCGGCGGCGTCTGGTATAACGTTGCCTTCGCGGAGCCATACGTTTTTATTGCCGACAGTTTGTAGAACGCCACCTTGGATAAAGGCGAGGTTAGTCGTTGTTTCGCCTAAGTCATTGTCCCGGCATGCCGCGAGTTCCATATTGACCGTTTGTAGCGCTGCGATTGTCTGCGTAATGGCGTTGATGCCATTGTCTGGATTGGCAGCGTGACCGCTCCTACCTTTGATCCTAAGGCTAAGCTCAATAAGGCCACGGCAGCCGCTCGCTATGCTCAATTCGCCGTCAAGCGAGAGTGTCAGCTTTGGCTGTATAGCCAGAACTGTGTCGTCACTCAAAAAGCGCTTCATGCCTTTGAAGTCGTACTCTTCGTCCACGTACATGAGGAGCATCAGGTCGTCGAGCTTGATGTTCCGCCGCTCCTGCAACAGTGCACATAGAAATGCGGCCAGTGAGCCTTTCATGTCTGCTGCGCCTAAGCCATAGAGCTTACCTGCTTTGACAAGTGGCTGTAGGGGGTTGGTTTGCCAGCCTGCCTTGGGTTGCACGGTGTCAATGTGGCCCAGTGCAAATAGCTTTGGACTGTTCTTGCCACGCAAAACGAGATTACAGCGTTTCGTATTGGCGAGGTATTGTTTCCCAACGGTCATTGTCGGGAAAGATGTAGCAAGGAAGCCTGCAAGAAACTCGATAACCGGTGTTTCATCCTGGGTATCGCTCACATAACTGGGTAATGAGATGAGCTGTTTGGTTAGCTCTAGTGGGGTAATCATAGGTTTCTCCGTAAGATTAGTGTTTAGCTGTGCTGGGACACAGCAAAAAACGCCAGCTCTGTGCTGGCGTATTATGTTCTTTAGTAAAAGACTAACTACTCAGCACGAGCTGGCGGTGTATGGTTATGATGAACGCTCGCATCAACGAGCTTGAGTGCAGCTTCATAGCCACCGCAGCCGTTTTGCATCCAATCACTGATGCGGGCGACGGTACGGCTACTGAGTTTCGTTTTCTCTATGATCTCCGTATATTTTTTGCCTGATTGCAGCATCTTAGCTGCTTCTAGTCGTGAGCTTATTTCAATAATCTCTTTTTCGGTCATGACATCTCGAAGGAAGTTCTGCATGGTCTGAACGTTATCAATAGCAGCAAGGACACGAGCAAATTGCTGGGCTGTTGCTGTCTCCCATACTGAGTTAACAGAGGATTGCATGAAGAGTACTTTAGCGTAGTAAAGTAGTATTGTCAATGACAGTAGCTTCGCTAAATCTATCCCCGTAGTATACTAATCACAGGATTAACCTATATGCCCCAGAAAACTCACAAACTCTACTGCTACGTCGACGAAACCGGCCAGGACACCCTTGGCAAAATGTTTATTGTCTCGGTCGTCGTCACCGATACCCGTCGGGATGAGCTTGAACGTTTTTTAGAGCAGTTAGAGAAAGACTGTGGCAAGAAAAAACGTAAATGGGTAAAGACCAGGCCAAAAGAACAACTAGCCTATATTGAAGGGCTATTGTATGGCGAGATGCCCGGCCAGCTGTACGTGCGTATCAAGACCGATGCCGCCGTAAAAGGTAGCTTCTTTGAAGACCAGCAGGTGATCGCATCTGCCCAGGCTATCAATGTGTACCGAGAGAAACACAAAATTGACGATAACTATAAAGTGACCATCGCGATAGATGGCTTATCCAAGAACCTCACACCCCGAGTCGGCCGTTCATTCCGACTGTTAGGAGTAAAAATCCGCAACATACATGGTGAGCGTGACCAATCGAGCCCTATTATCCGCTTGGCTGACGCCATTGCCGGCTTAGTGCGTGATGGGGTTGAAGGTCGACGTGAGTATAAAGCCCTTATCTCAAAACTAGAGAAAAATAACAAGTTGTACAGGTTGTAGCCCACAAAAAAACCACCATACCTTGCGGCAGAGGGTGGAACAACCTAGATCTTACGACCAGCCGCCCAATAGGGGTAGTCTTCGGTTGGGGTTTGTATCTTTAATATACGCTAGTGGTATGGATTAGTCAATGCATTGACCTTATTTAGCTTTAGCCTTTTTCTTTTGCTCTTTTTGGTAATTTGCAAGTATTGCACCAATTAACATGCGTTGGTAGAAGCCAACTTTGTGCCTAACGATGGAGCTTTTGTAAGTGAAAATGACCGTGCAGGCGATAAGCAAACCAAACAGATAGAAGTACCACCTTGACCAAAATAGTATCGCTGGCAGTAACAGGATTGGTAGCATACGAATGAGGACTAGGCGCAGTAAGCTATCATAGAACATTCTGTAGCGTGTATATGCCGTCTTGCGCACCGCATTATGTAGTCGTAAGTACTCGGCATAAGTCTTCACACCTAAACTCTTATCATTGAGTGAAAACGTTGCTTCGTCATCAGCGTTATCGTAGATTGTCTCAAATGTTGCGACACTGCGTATATGTCCAAAGTGAACCAGTATCAGAACATAATCAATGCGACGGCCAGCGAACACTACAACACCGACTACCACTCCTGAAATAATCGCTAAAAACTCCATTAACCTCATCATACCATCCTTAATTATGTTATTGAGCGGCTGTTTAGCCTTCCGTAATTTATTTCAGACTCGCTATGCTAGTACACGAGTGGGGATATTAACTTAAACGGAGGAGTTGCGACATGGCTCGTACACTTAAACAACAAATTAGAAACGTAATTAGGCAGCACTATGGCAAGGAGCTTGACGTATATGCACAAATGGCGGGCGACCGCAAAGGGCTAATGAATGCTTTTGTAGACTCATTAGCGCGTGATATCAAGATAGGTAGTGTGCCGCCGGTCGACTGCAAGTGTCAGCTGAATAACTTCGATGGCCAACCCTCGCCAATCGATATTGAGCTGGGCAAACGCATCCGTACGCTCAGGATTCAATGCCTGATATCAGTACAAGAATTAGCGAGCAGAATGGGTGTCCACCCAGACTACTTAAGTGAACTTGAGCAAGGCAAGCTCACACCACATAGGAATACTCGCGATGTCGTTCTTCGTGCACTAGGAGTGCCGCATTTTAGGACGTACCTGTTGCGAGATCTGGATGAGGAGGGCGAGACGGAAGCATGGATAAGGTATACCATTTCGAGACACTTCGGACGAAGCCTATGGTCGTTTCGCCCTGAGGTCAGCTATGAAGAGTCGATCACGCCATTTGTGCGAGCCCTCTTAGACCTAGACAAGGGCAGGTGTGTGCCTGCAGCTCCTAGACCTGAATTACCTTCCCTATTTAGCGCACATACGCTTAAGGAGGACTACGGCGGCTTTGTTGAAAATACTTCGCGGCAAACTTCACAAGAACTGTTAGTGGTCGCATAGAATATAGCGTAGAGATAGGAGCATCCTAAAGCCCTTACGCAACTGTAGGGGCTTTAGCTTTTCATGCCTGTAGCCCTAGACTAGAATATCTGTGCGGCAGTTGTTTCCCGCTATGTATGCTTATCAATTCCTATAAACCGGATCATCTGCCATGCAAGCCGTGTCGACTCGATTCTCCGCATCACTTCAGTACTGTCATTTTGCGAGAGCACATTAAGCGAACCCTCGTAGAGTATGTTACGGTCCAAAATAACAAGTTTTCGATGGTGGCCACCGGTGAATAGCACATGCACGCCTAGGTGTTGCAGCGGCGCAATCACCCTATGTGCATCGTCACGGCGTTGTTCTTCATCGTACTCATGCGGATCACGAGTGTTGACGATAATTCTTATCTTCCTTGCCTTAAGCTTTGTAAAGATAGGCATTAATTTGTCTAGCCGTCGACGTGTCACAAATGGACACTCAATGATTACTTCACTTCCGCAGCCATCTAAATCCCTCATGAGCGTAGGGTAGAACGTATCTTCGTTATAGAGTTTGGATGTGAGGAGCTCCGAATGACATTCGTCTTTGCCTAGACGTCGAAATAGGCCTAACATTGCGCTTCTCCTATTTCTGTGTCATTCTTCCTACTTTCCAAAATAGCGTTTTCGCTAACAGATAGAAAAGTTCTATCTTCCTCCAACCACCCCTGCCACGAAACAGCAATTAATTTAACAGATGTAAAAGGGTTCGATCATTTTCTAGGGCAAACAGGACGCAGAATCTTAGCTACCTATTCGGGCGCTAGTAATTCTCCACTGAGCTGCATGGATTCTGCCACAAAAAACTCTAGCGGCGTGTGATTATGCTTGGTTTGTGCAATCTCTAGATATTTGTAGTACGCCTGTTTGCGCTCTTTTATCACAAGTGGCGGCACGTAGCCGGCATGTAGGGCGAGGGCTAGAATTAGCAAGCGACCAGTTCGACCATTACCATCACTGAATGGATGTATCTTCTCAAATGTCGCATGCGACCGTGCCAGCAACTCGATAAGATTGTCGTTCTGCTGTAGAGTGTTGATGAACTGAGTGATTAATTCTGGTACTTTCTGCCAGTTAGCGAGTGGCACATGGGCTCCCATAATTCGTACAGTGTGAGTACGATATCGCCCGGCGTCACCGACAATCCCATTCATGAGACGTAAATGTATGCCCGTGATAAGTTCTTCAGTAACACTGAATCCCCTACCGCGGGTGACGAGCTCATCCAAAAGCCAGTAAAGTGCGGTCTGATGATTACGAGCCTCTAGTTGCTCTATAGCGGTCCTATTGGTAAGTACTTTGTTGTCAAACAGTACATCTTCAACGTCCGCCAGTGTCATGGTGCTGCCTTCGATGGTATTTGTGTGGTAGGTCAAGTGTAAAGTCAATTTATCTAGCAATTCTTTGCTTTCGACTAACTTTTGCGCGGTCATACGGTATGTAAGGGCGGCTTTTTTGATGGCTGTAAGTTTTTCTGCTGTGATGTCTGGGCTGCCAACGATCGATACATACAACTCTTGAATTTTCGCTTGTGCCTTGGGGCGCGGAACAGCACGTCTATTAACCCAGGCATTAAGGGTAGGAAAAGACACGCCCAATTGAACGGCAAGCTGCTCTTGTGACCATCCGCTTGCTTGTAATATTGCTTCCAGTTGGCTGTTGTATGTCATAACTTTATAATACTATCACAAACACTATAAAGTTACAATATTGAAACTTAGGTCAACTCAACATTTATGTCGAGACTCCTGATTGTTCCCACAGTAAATATCGTTTTCTCCAACAGAGAGGAATGCTCGATCACTGTCCAACCACCCCTGCCAGGAATAGTTTTCTAAGAAGTAAGGGCGAGAGAGTGAGTTAGCCCTTTTATTTTGCGTACCCCACCCTAAGCGGCAATCGTCGACCGAAATGTCATAGGTCGATGGTCGGACTCGCCATCAATTGGACGCACTATAACATCACTGACTGAAACTCTGCCCCTGCGAAAGACATAGTCTATGCCTAGCATCGGAAACCTAGCCGGAAGTGTCGGTTGCTTACGGGTACTATCACCGTCTTGGTAGCCCAGTAATTCCATAAGCCGTATTATCTCACGACGATTCATCTCGCGGAAAATAGTTGCCAGCTCGCGTTGATTGGGACAGGCTCTAGCAACGGCCTGCACCGTAGGATTAATGAGAGCACGTAGGGCAAGATCCTTTGCTCTTACCCACATTGAGGCGCCACGCATGTTGGGACGAAGTCCGTTAAAGTCACCAATAGCTAGTGTTGGGATATCGGATTCGAGTGCGGCATCGAGTGCCCTCACCTGCCGAATACGTATGCCTTCATCCAAGTAATCCAAATATACATTGGCAATTTGCAGCCCATACCTACCGACATCCAGAATAACACCCAGACCCTGACGTGTTTCCAAATCAAGCGCTTTGCTTGTATGCACGCGCTCGTCTGTCGCGAAAGCTATACCGATACCCGCACCGTTATCCCGATTCAACCGTTCGTCATTCAGACGAACATAATGCGCCTCACGAAAGCCTAAATGGGTTGCGATGCCACTATCACCGTTGTAATAATCATCCCAGCGATATGCATCGGTCAGTGTTACGGCACTGATACCACTAACCTCACGGAATTCTGCTATACGTTTTGTAATGGCTTCACCGCGCGTGGGATGCAGAATTTCGGGATCGTAGTCGTCGAAGCCACCACTTTGGATATTCCAGTTCAGATGATTGATGTCATAGGTTGTGGGCGACATGAGCTATTCTATCACTGATTACTTGGTGGCTGCTTCCAACAAAATCGCTAAAGGTAGCAAACAAAATCTGTTTCATGCACGTTTCTGAAATGCATTCCTGCTGTCTACCGCGCCATACGCGCAGCAATGGCGTATTGCATGAAGTAGGCGTCCAGGCCTCTGTCGACTGTTTGTGATTCAACTGCAATCGAAAGCTCTTCGCGTGCGCGTAGTAGCTCTTTGCGCCTGGGAGCAGATGACCAGCTAGCTACTGTCGCATCTATCAGGTCGAGGGCCCGATAGTAAGCACCTTGCATTGACACTCCATCGCCTCGCTGCATAGCATTCATAGTTCGTCCTACCTCGCTACCAATATTCCCCAACTGCTCATAAAGTGACAACTTGGCCCATTTATCTTGGTCAAATATATGGCTACTACTCACGTACTGCCCCTTTTATGATCCCATAGATTTTTTCACGGATACCGTCATCTAGCACACCCCTCGAGGGATTACTCTGGCGTGGCCGAATATTAATCATCGAGTCAAACTCGATAAACTCGTCTGTACCAAATTTATCAGGGTGCAGGTTGATGCCCCACAGGTCGGACTGTTTTGACCCATTCTCGAGCAAGTAAGCCTCGCCATCGGCGTGCATCTCCATATCAACCACCAGGATGTTTCTAACTATGTCAACATCCGCCTTTACTAGGGTGCCATACATTTTTTCGGCCATTAAATTTAGCTCGGAAAGCGATATGTTCGTAGCCTGCTTCATGTCTATCATTATGCCATTATTCGTTAGTTCTTTTTAGTCTTTGTCTACTGGCCCTCCGTCGATTAGAAGATTGCGAGTTTCAACTACATCAATCTTGCCCAGCTTTATTACAAGTTAAATTAACGACCTGACACCCCTCGCATGCCATTGCATGACAATCCTTAATGTCCGTTAATACCTTGAGATTGGGCTCCTATTAAGATTATGCATTGCTCGCCAATTCTAGCAATACGGGAAATTTGAAAGAATTATATTGCCTATTTCGTCGAATATCTGCTCCTGTTTTTCCGCACCGCTTACACCGGCGGGATCAACAATATCATGATCCTGATTAGCAATTTCGGTAAGCAGATGCATTTTGTTAGCCTGATTCGGGAATAGAGCGTTGAGGCCCCTAATGACCTCATTATCCATAGCAATTATTAAGTCTGATGATTCAGCGATATCGGCATCAATTGTAGTTGATACATGATCGACAAGATCCACTCCGAATTTTTCTAAAGTTGGTCTTGAATTTTCGTATAGTTGCCCATATTGTGGGAATTTAGGGAACTTAACTGGCTCAGGATCAACAGATGTACCTTGAATACCTCTAGAAGCTACACTGTATTCCCCATCAAGATTTCGATTGATCAGCTCTTTATGTATAATGGCCTCAGCAAAAGGAGACCGGGCAATGTTGCCTCTACATACAACTAAAATTAATTTTTGCTTATCCACCGAATTTGTTTTTCCTATGCTATCAAACTTTTAGGAGTGATTATCAAGATTTCTAGCTATATTCAGCTGAATGCTACAAGACCCATTGCCTGTTTGGTGCGGTCAAGTACGGTTCGTGCCTGGTTATGCGCCTTTTCGGCTCCATCGATGAGCACTCTTCTAACTTCGTCATCTGTAAGGCTATCATAGCGCCCCTGAAATTCTTCTAAAAAACCATTGATGCGATCCGTTAGCAACACCTTAAAGTCTTTCATGACTGGCTGCCCATCTTCATGGGCCGCTTTCATATGCGCGAGCTCGGCTTTTTGTTCTGGTGATGTACTGAGTGCATCGGCAAGCGTAAAGTGACTCTCAAGAACGGGGGTCATTTCACCTGGCAATGCGGTTTGCGCGCGTTTAACTTTGGCGGCCACTTCTGTAGGACTATCTTTTAAGAAAATCGCACTATTTGGACTCGACTTGCTCATTTTGCCATCGCCATTAAGCGCAGCTATCCGGACAGCTTGGAGGGCGAGGACACTTGGTTCGACAAGAACCGTCTCCCCCTCACCGTATTCTTTATTGAATCTGCGGGCTACCCTCCTAGTAAATTCAATGTGTGGTATTTGGTCTTCACCTACTGGAACATCTGTAGCATCTTGTATGCAAATGTCTGCCGCCATTAGAACTGGGTAACGAAAGAGGGCGAGCGTAGCGGTCTCGGCTTCCTGCCCTCGTTTCAGTTTCTCCTTCAATGTCGGTATACGTAACAGTTCAGCAACTGTCGTATGACGATCTAAAATTCCAGCGAGCGCTACGGTTTCCTCCTCGATTTGGCTTTGTAGATAGACGGTAGTGCGCTCTGGGTCGATTCCAGCAGCCACTAGAGATCGGGCTGTGTCTAGCCGCGTTCTATTTACTAAGTCAGGCTCTTGGTCGGTCAAACCGTGTATATCTGCGACGAATACATTCACTGGCCCGTCAAAAGTCTCTTGCATGTCTACTATAGGCTGCATAGCACCTACGTAGTTTGCAATTGTTAGGTCACCGGTTGGCCGTATACCGGTAAGGGCAATGCTCATAAACTAACTCCTACTCAATTTTGTAAATCTGTCTATATTGTAGCAAGGCTAGTTATAACAATCCACTAGGTTATTTTCGTGCAGCAGAACATCGTCGCGTCATGATTTTGCGTGTTTGGTGACTGATATTCTTCAAAATTATCGAATCCGTTACGTCTGAGTTCCTCTATGAAATTCTGAAACGAAATCTTCGGTTGACGTACCTTTATTTCCTTTGTGATAGTTTGTTTGGTTGGATCGTAGAAAACGTGGACCCGTGTGCCAAATTCCGAAGTATCTTCGGCGATAATTCTTAGGTAAACTCATCCGTCTTGGTAGGGCACGAGTTTATCATCCCACTCCTCAATATTCATGATTAGCTTACCGCCAGGCTTTACATGTGGGCCGATTGATGAAACGGTCCTAGACATCGAGCCCTCACTTTCGCCATTCAGTCTGAGAGATCCATCGCTTGCCCTATTAATGATAATGTGACCTGAATGTATTACTACGGCATCAAATTGGTCATCTAAGTCGAACGTCTCAGCCGAACCTTTGATAAGGCTCACTGGCAGTTCTGTGGTTTTATTGCGACAACTTGCAAGCATTTCATCGCTAAAATCTATCCCGGTGACTTGATGCCCGAGTCTGGCAAGCTCACTTGCTAAGTTACCAGTGCCAACACAGAGTTCTAAAATATGGGCTTGTGGGGGAACCAACTCACTTATCGTTTGGGCCGCATTAGGATAGTCAAAATATTGGCCTTCTTGTGTAATCCGATCATACACCATATCTGCAGCAAGGTCATATTGTCCATAGTTGCCAGCCCGGGCTTCAGGTTCTCCTGCTCCAGTTTGTACCGCATAGTCCATGGTTTAGATGATAATATATAGATGTTTTGTCAAAGTCAACCGAGCTGCTGGGATTAATGACGTGGGCGCTTATACTTTGACAAATCGTCGATAAAGGCGTCGATATGATGCGCAGTGACGCCAGGCATACAAATTATGTGACTCCAGCCATCCACACATTTCGCACTTGCCACGCCCTTTGCTAGCATGAAAGCATGACGGTAAGTCTGTCTTTTTGTAAGTAAGGAAAAACAAACATGTCCCGTTCAAAATGCTCTCGTGAGCTGTACTGCTCATTCT
>DASYZQ010000003.1:0-26239 GCA_035946175.1 Saccharimonadales bacterium (SeqCode) | reverse complement strand
GATCCACAGCATGAGACAGATGGATCAGAAACAGGAGGGATTGAAGCAGGAGCTACAGTTGAAGAACAAGACATATCCACAGGCCCAACAGACCCTAACCCTACCCTCAGCCTGCTCCGTACCACTGCAGTGGTTGATACTAGTTCAGTGGAACCCCAGGCTACAGCACACAGTCCTACACCCGATAGGATAAGTCCCAGTGATACTGTCCACAGCCCTTCATTACCTTCAGCACCTGATAGACCTACTACAGAAGAATCAGAACAACCATCAGCCAAGACCATAGAACCAGACACGGACAAACCCAACCTGCCTGACCATAGAGCAGTAGGTGATGATGGAGAGGGAGCAGAAGGGCCAGAGGATAGGAGCAGAGGGGTGGAGACAGGAAATAGGGCAGACACAGACACACAAGACCCTGACAATCCCAGCACACCATCAACTGATTCTAGTGGTAGTGGTCATAATGCAGGTTCAGGACGAGGTGATGGAGGAGGAGATAGGCCTTCTAGCCTAGCTGAGTTTGAAGAGGGGGAGAGGCCACATATCAATATGCCCGACCTTGAGTTGTACAGAGATCCTGTCTATGGCGATTGGCTATCAGCAGACCTGCGACAACAAATTGAGGCCTTCGTCGCAGATGTCGAGCAGCCTCCTCGTGAGCTCACTGAGAGAGAAAAAGCGGTTGTTAGCGGCTTAGCCAACGGTTATACAGCCGAACAGATTGCCAGACAAATACAGCGGCATCGTAATACAGTCGATGCAATACTAAAGAAATTAAGGACTATAGGGAATCAGCCGAGGATTGTATATACCTTTTTGCTGCACCGCGGGCTCGATGAAGCAGCAATGCCTCGCCCTACTATCAGACAAACGCCTGTATTGACTCAGGACGAGGATCTTCAATTCTTTCTTGCCGCAGCCGGTTTCAGTATAAAAGAGATCATGGAGGGTATGGGTATATCGCAAAATAGCGTTCAGGGTGCGCGTGCACGTATCATGAAAAGGTTTGGTGCGGAGGATATGCCCAATGCGATCGGTTTAGCGTTTGCCCTTGCTATTACAAACCAATAGATGATAGCGAAGCCGAGCAATAACGCATCGTCGCCCTGTTTTCGCGCTATCTTACTTCATGAGTAAAACAGTGCCCGGATTTGTTTTATATCGATTAGCCCATATAATAACTTCGTAGCGATGGCACAAAAAAATATAGTGGGATTAGCAGACCTGCGGCTGTTGGGGACGATGTTGCAGCCATCCTGGTTGAGCGGGTTGTTCTGTATTACTACGACGTTTACCATTGCTGTCGGGACAGGCCTACTGACACGCGCACGGAGTGATCTGCAGCAAAGTCTGCTCAGCCTGCACGGGGCCTATGCCCACAGCTCTGTTAACCAGACAACTAGCCACATTACTCAAGTCCTCGCCAGTAACCAACTGATCAACAACGTGCTGCTCTTCCTATTTTGGGCAGTTGTCGGGCTTGTTCTGTATTCTTTCGCACAAGGGTTAGTACATGAGCTGCGCAGTGGTGATGAACTTATCCATCGGCTGCACTATGTGAACTCAAACAAAAAATCTATACTCACCGACGTAGTGCTACGCGCAGCTATCCGGCTGGGCGCAGTAGGTGTTTTGGCCTTCCTTTGCCACCAACTGCTCTACCATACCTTGCCGTATGTGATTGCGGCCAGCCATGTCGCCACTCTGCATCCCGCTGTAACGCATAATTGGTTCATTGGCGTCGGTGCTCTACTGCTCGCCATAGTGGGCTTACATGCCGCGGTGGTACTGACACGGCTGCTCGTCCTCCGCCCCCGGCTCATACATAGCCAAGGTCTTGATGAGTGATACAAGGTATCAGAGATAAAATGCTACTGTTTTAGAGGATTAATGTTTTTAATAACCTCAGCTAGTGCTGTGACGACCAGTCGTATTGCTGACTCGTCAGTATATTTGCCCATGCTAAAGCGCAGGCTAGAGCGTGCCTGGTCGTCGCTCAATCCCATTGCCCTAAGTACATGTGATGGCTCTTCATTGCTGGCGCTGCAGGCTGATCCGGCAGCGCATAGGATACCCTGCTGTTCCAGCTCCAGTATAAGACGTTCATTGTCAGTACCTGGAATGGTTATATGGACGTTATTCGGCAAGCGCTCCTTGATTGAACCGTTTATAACGGCTTGCGGCAGCCGAGTCTTGAGCTGTTCAACGAATAGCTTCTGTAACATGCGCAGCCGTTGTGATTCTTCATGTCGGTGCGCCTGAACAAGCTCTAATGCCTTCGCTAAACCAATTGCACCGGCAACGTTCTCAGTACCGCTGCGCAGCCCTCGCTCTTGCCCGCCGCCACTAATCAGCGGAAGCACATTGACGTGGCTACCAACAAAGAGAATACCGCTCTGCTTAGAGCCGTATATCTTGCCACCATTAAGACTCATCATATCCACCCCCAGACGTGATGCGTGCAGATCTAAATATGTCGCTGCCTGGGCGGCATCACTATGAAGATACAACGGCAACGAATTGCCATTTGCCTGGCGCTGCCGGCGAATTTTCTCGATGAGTCTCGCTATAGCCCGAATGGGCTGTACGGTGCCAACCTCGTTGTTAGCGTACATGACACTCACCAGCACCGTCTGCTCATCGATACAATCAGCCAGCCGGGCTATATCAATGATACCGGCCGCATCAACCGGTGCTACACGATGTTCAGAGACTTCTGCCGGGCGCAAGACCGACTCATGCTCGATAGCACTTACCACCACGTTACTGGCCGAAAACTGTTCCATGACGCCGCGTATGGCCAGGTTGTTAGCCTCGGTCGCGCCAGCGGTAAATATAATCTCACTTCGTTTTGCGCCAATTATTGCAGCAATACCGGACCGCGCAGTCTCAAGATCATTTCGGACCGCCTGAGCAGGCAGATAGGTAGCCGAAGGGTTATAAAAGGAATCAAAGAAATAGGGTTGCATAGCCGCCAGGACTGCCGCATCCATCGGCGTGGCTGCGGCGTAATCAAAATAAAGATTCAGATCGGTATTCATGCGATTTCCTTACTGCAGCAATACATCGACCGCCTCGTTATATCGCTCAATTGCTCGATACAACCGCAGTGCTTCCTGTTCATCTATCACCCGATACAGTTGATGGTCCTGCGCCTTATACACACCATTGGAGCGTACATCATAGCGAGTGACAATGCTATGAGGTTGCCCCTGTAGATCCAACCACTCTTCATGCCATATCCAGGTATGCTCATCGAGGCAAAAAAATTCTCGGCGGGTCCCATACAAGATCACACCGAACAACCTACCACCGATTGCCGCCTCCTCACGCAGCAGACGGATATAGACAAACGCCCGCTGGTGCTTGAGGGGCAATCGGCTACGGATTTTCTGGAGCATGCTCTCTGGCTTGTTTTGGCGTAAATAGTTGGGGGAATTGTCGGGCAATCGCTGCTTTGGCATTTGCCACTGCCGCAACCCGGATAGCTCGTCGGCTCAGTTGTACCTCGCCAATAGTGGTCTGCTGTTTTGCATAATTCATGAGCTACCTTTGTGAGTGAGTTTTTAGGCCAAACAGCGTTTGGGCATTCCGTGTTGTTACTGCTGCGAGCGTTTCAAGGGGCTCATCGCGTAGTTTACCCAAAAAATCAGCTGTAACCCGCACATGTTTTGGTTGACAAATTGTACCACGAAATGGAGAAGGTGTCAAAAACGGCGCATCCGTTTCAAGGAGCAATCGATCCAACGGTACGGCTTTGGCAGCCGCCAGTTGTTGCGGTTCTCTAGTAAAGGTCATGATACCGTTGAGCCCCACGTACAGACCACGATCCAAAACCCGCTGCAACTCGGCTGGAGTGGCGGTAAAGCTATGGACCACGCCGCGAAGGCCGGTATATGAGTCAAAGATCGGCCAGAAATCGTCAAAGGCATCCCGAACATGAAATATAAGCGGTAAGCCGGCATGTATGGCCAGCTCTATCTGATGATGCAACAGCGCTTTTTGCGCTTTGCGTGAGGCGTGTTGATAAAAATAGTCCAGACCGCATTCACCGACTGCTACCACTTTGGGCCGTTCCACGAGCCTGCTGAGCTGCTTAAGATCTGGGTCTGTTAGAGTATCGTCTGCTTCATGCGGATGCACGCCTATACTTGCCCACACCTGAGTGTGTTGAGCAGCAAATACAGCCGCCTGCTCGCTGTCCCGAACTGTCGTACCAACGCAAATGAGTCGGGTTACCCCCGCAGCTTGAGCCTCAGCAATCATAGCTGCTGGGCCTGGGCCGCCTCCTTGTCGCCACTTGCCCGATACGCCGTGACTGTCAACTGCCTGGCTGCCCTGCGCTTCATGAATATGGCAATGCGTATCGGTGAGCGTTGGTTGCGACATAGCTATCCTGCTCTCCCGATTTATCCTCGGTCAGTGTCGGACTTGGCGCCTTGGGGTTGGCCTTGCGCAACTTGTTTTGGAAACAGTGTATTGCTCATCGGGTGTACCACGCCCTCTTTGAACATGGCCTCGATTTTAGCAGCTGTATCGGGCAAAAATGGGCTCAGCACGTCAGCAATTTCCAATAAGCAGCCCACCTGGTAAGCGAGCACTTCGCGTAGGTGCGCTGTGTCGCCGCTCTTGGCAATCTCCCATGGCTTCGCCTCGTCAATGTACTGATTGAGCCCACGGACCTGGTCCCAGATAGCCTCCAAGGCCTTGTCAAAACGACACGCCGCAGTATACTCGTCAATCGGCTCGCTATCGTGTTCCGCTGGCGGAATGTCCCCGATAACACCGCTCTGATACCTGATAATCAGTGCAGCCGTACGGGACACAGCGTTACCGAGATCATCTGCCAGCTCGTGGTTGTAAGCGGCATCCATTAGATCCCAGCTGAAATCGCCGTCGTTATAGCTGGGAATGTGGCGCAGGAAGTAGTATCGAAAGGCATCTACACCGTACTTTTTGACGACATCGGCTGGCGCCACGACGTTGCCGACGCTCTTGCTCATCTTTTCACCGTTTAGGGTTATAAAGCCATGGGCATAGAGTTGGGCTGGCAGCGGCAATCCCAGCGAAAACAACATGGCTGGCCATATTGCGGCATGGAATCGGATAATATCCTTGCCGACCACTTGCACATTAGCCGGCCAGAAGCTTTTAAAGTCCTGGTGCTCCGGATAGCCGAGTACCGTCAGGTAGTTCATCAGTGCCTCGAACCAGACGTACATGAGCTGGCTATCATCGCCCGGCACTGACACGCCCCAATCGAGTTTCTCCTTTGGCCTGGATATACTGATATCCTCCAGGCCCTCTTTCAACACCGCCAATATTTCATTGCGGCGCGTGTCGGGTACGATCCGGAATGCACCGCTTTCAATAGCCTCACGGACCTGTTCGGTGTACTTACTCAACCGGAAAAAGTAGTTTTGCTCCTGCAGATGTTGATAAGCCTGAGGATGCTTGGGGTCTTTGCGGGCCGGATCAGCCCTGGCTTCAGGAACAAACTCCTCCTCTTTGACGTCGTACCAACCACTATAGGTTCCCTTATATATATCCTTTTGCAGTGCCTGCCAGATAATTTGAGCACGCTGTTCATGTGCCTGGTCAGAGGTACGGATAAAACGATCACAGCTGATGTTGAGCAGCTTCTGCAACTCACGGAAGCGCTGGCTCATTTGATCAACATAGGCCTGGGGTGCGATGCCAAGCTGTGCTGCCTTCTGCCGATTCTTAGTACCATGTTCGTCTGTGCCAGTGGCAAAGATCGTAGGCTTTTTCTGTCGGCGGGCCGCCCGAGCCAGCACGTCAGCCATGACCAGTTCCATACCGTAGCCGATATGCGGATCAGCGTTGACGTACGCAATAGAGGTCGTGACATAGTAATTCATAATGATAGTCTATCCTTTATTAAGAGCTTGCTACAAACAAAAAGATGCGAGAAAAATTGTCATGCCCCCACGGGCATCATGCTGCGAACCAAAAAATACATCACGTTTGTCATAACTTTCAAGAGATATTATACCATTCCTAAGGGAAAAACTGCCCAATCACTTTATCGAGTTCAGGCAGGAGCATCGGCTTGAGTTTGGCAATGTCGTCCGGATCAAACCACTGGGCTTGGCTCGCTTCCCAATCGAGCTGAAAATGTCCCGTTGTAACCCGGGCCAGTACCGGCACGATAAGCCAGGTTTTGTCAAGCGTTTCATCCTCGCGGAGCAAAGGACTACCGCGCTGCAGGCTGATCACCTCATGCTTTGTCAGGCCAAGTTCCTCATGAAGCTCTTCATAGGCCTTCTGCTCAATGCTCTGATTGTCGTCAAGGAAGCCGGCAATCGATGCCCAAACGTTCGGGTACAGCCGAAGATCAGCGCTCCGTTTTACGAGCAGTACCTTGCCCTTGAAGGTGACAACCACATTAAGTGCCGGAGCATAACGAATATTTGTGTAGTCGACTTGTCCTGGTTTTGATATGAATTTCGGTTCCGCCATATGCCAGCCCTAAAACAAACTCGCTTGTGCGGACTGCTCGGTCGTTGGCTCTATATTCGCGCCGAGCTTCTTGGCCAAGGTTTCCAGTAGTGGCACCTGGCCTTTGACGACTTTTTTTGATGCACCAGCCAGCGAGAACCAGGCTGCCCTATCTACCTCGGGAAACTCCTGTTCTTTACCGGTCTTTGGCGGCCATTGCATATGAAATGTGTTGCTCTTTATCTGCTCGACGGCTACGTCTCCACAAAGAGCCCAAGCGTGGACAATCTTACCGCTAGCCTGTTTGGCTGAGCCAAGTGGTATACGTTCACCTTCTGGCACGGCCATACCCAGTTCTTCGTGAAATTCACGGGCTGCTGCAGCTGACGGGTCCTCATCCTCAGAGAATTCACCTTTAGGGATAGACCAGGCCCCAGCGTCTTTTTTAGCCCAAAATGGTCCGCCGGGATGCACCAGTAAGACTTCTACTCCATGACCAGTAGTGCGGTACAGAAGGATTCCAGCGCTCTGCTTACTCATACATTCCAATGTACATCATGTGCCAGTCACAACAAAACAAGGCTCGTTGTGTGCGCGAGATTGACGTTAGATGGAACCCCGTTGAGATCAGTATACTTCTTATGTATGAAAGACTCGTACTACTAACCCACACTCACTTTTCTCCCTTTCTCTGTAGAGGTATCGGTGGCAGCAGTGGCGTACGTAGTAGCCACTGCACATATTCCCAGGCAGTCCGAAACCAACTGAGCTGTTTCTTCGGGTGAATTCCTCGCTGTTGTCCTGGCGTCGGGCTATAGCGCCACAGTAACCACCAACCGAAGAAGATGAAGAGCAACAGACTCCGGATTACATCTGGCCGTTTAACTCGACTTTACTCACGAGTTCGTCAACCACAGCAAACTAGAGTATGTTCGTTCGGGTGTGCACACCAACACTATTGAGGGCTTTTGGGGACAGCTCAAGCGTGCACTAGACGGAACATACCACTGCATTAGTCCGAAGTATCTTCAGTATTACGTGAACGAGTTTGTGTATCGGTACAATCATCGAGATGTTGCCGCTTTTCCGGCTTTGCTGGAAGCGGCTGTGAAGCGCGTTCAATAAGGCGCTTAGTATCGTCTTCAACATTCGGACTACGTTCAGAATCCGGTAGTGACTCCTCGTACTACCTAATGCTCTTGCGGATTTCTTCGTCAGATTTGTCTGGCATACAGCCTATTATAGTGTGGCTCAACATTTCTTACGAATACACCCGGATAATTATTAGCCTTCGCAGTACCGCTGAGGCTTCATTTTTTATAGGACATAGCGGTAATGATAATTTCAATGCCTGCAAAAACGGCAAGCATTACATATGTTGCCATGCCCACAGGTGCCTGTGGGGAAGTAGGAAAGAACAAACGATATAAACCAAGCAAGGTCGCACTCCACGCCGATAAAGTGATTAAAACTGGCCAGTGCCTCGTCCATATGTTATGGATGGAAACGAGATAGAAGCCAAATAACAAAAGCACGAAGCCATTTAGGTATACGATTTGTGGGCTTGCCGAAACTTCGTATATATGTACTGTTCTTATTTCGGATAAGAACAGTATCGCCAACACTGGCCCAACATACCGGCCCACCTTTTTTGAGTCTGAATAATCTAATTGTCTCATGATAAATAGTGTAGCCTATGAAGAAAGCTCGTTAGTATTAATCGTTTCCTTGATGTCAAGGTATACTTACGTAGTAACTGATATTCCTTCAATAACACGAGGCTGATTGTATGGCGTCTTCTGAAAGTTATAGCCCATATCCAGCAAGTATATGCGCATTGGTATCATGTATCAATTACTATTATAACTAGTGCTTATAATAGTAATTGAGTATCGGAAAGTACTCGGAAATATCGAGTGTCTAGTTACAATATCCACTTGATCCGTTGCCAAAAACAGAAGACGCCCTATATTGGGCATCTTACTTATAATTCGAGATTGGTGCGCGAGATCGACATTAGATAGCACTCCGTACAGACAAGCGTTCTACTCGCCTATGAAAGATTGCTCAATATACCTGATTATGAGAGCCGATATCGAGAAAGAGATAATGGTCTTCCGTCTCTTGATATACCACCCGGACATCACCACCTACTGAAAAGGCTCGAAGCCCCTTGAGCTTTCCTGTCAGAGAATGATCATTGAGTGGTTGCCCACGAACACCTTGGCTAAAAAGCTTTAGATGCACTCTAAACCGTTCTAAAACTCTGGGTTGATGGCTATAACGTTGCTTGAGGCGTCGTTGGAACTGCTTGGTATATTCAATCTTCTTCATCCGACAATAAGTCCCGCATGAAGTCATCGACATTATCGTAGCTCTTTAGCTTGCCCTGCCGGCGAAGCTTTTCGTTCTCTGCAATTTCTTTCGCATAACGCGCTTCAGCTTCCGGGCTCAAGCGCACGGATTCTTCAAAATTCACCCTTCTGCCATCTACATCAGCCTTGGCAATGAAACGGATATAGGCCTGTAAGGAGTCAAAGCCGTTGTAGTGAGCGTAACCTTCCCATTGATCACGGATGTCTTTGTCTATTGGTACTTGTATTTTGACTGTGCTCATGTCTATAGAGTATCAAAATGGTACAATTGTGTCAATAGCACATTATGACCCTAGGGCTATTCGTGCAAGTTACTATCGAGCTCATCCATCGTCCTAACAAATGCTTTTTCAAGATCTATGCCGAGCTTGTTCGCTAAAATGATGGCCGACCACATACAATCACTCAGTTCATATCCAAGAGCATCGTCTAAATCCTCAACACGGCGGACGCCCTCGCTAGCTTGTACCAGCTTTGCCAAATCACCCATTTCCTTCATAAAATCGAGCGCTAATTCTTCTGTTGTCCATTCACGACCATACCGTTCTTTTTCGCACTCGGCATATTTTTCTCTAATCTCAAGTGCTCTCTCGATGAGTTGTTTGGATTCAATATATCAATGGTAACCCTCTGCGACCTATAAAGTGACATTGGTGCGCGAGATTGACGTTAGATGGAACCCTACCTATGACAGCCTACTGCTGACGTATCAAAAATTGCAGGCTGTACCACTCTCACTTCCTGCCCCTCCCCATAGTCCCCTGTTGCCTGCCTCGGTAAGTACTTGGTTATTATCCTGAGTGGTCATAGCTCCTTGTGTGGGGAGAAGCCGTGTCGATGAGTCGAAAATGAGGTCACGGCCATATTTGGCGGGTAGCTATTGGAGCATGCTGAGCCTATGCACTTCTTCAAGGCTACCGAACAATGCAGTGAGCCCAACGTCCGAAGTAAACATGCCAAGCGCACCATGATCAACTGCAGGCACCGGCAGGAAGTTAAATGAACCGCCAACTTCAGTCAAGCCATTCCCTGCAAAGGCTTTCGCATTGATCAGGCCATGTCGACTAAATAGCCTCACCATATAGTCGGCCCATATTTTGCCCCTTTGGAAACGATTCGGCTCACAATCTTCTGGATCTTGCACTATTGCGGCAAGATGGACTTCAGAACCTATCGTCGGTTTATTGTCTTCCTCGCCGCGTATTGCTATATAGTGACCTAACGCAAAACGGCCTAGGAACTGCTGTGGAGTAGCTCCTTGTTGAGTCACAAATTCGGGCGCATTTCCAAAACCACAGCGCCACTGCCGCACTAGCTCCCTGTCTTCAGGCGCTATTGGTCGCGGTCGCCAGTCGTCAAAAAACAGATTTGTGCCACCGTTTGAGTCGACACGTCGAATCAAAATTCCTCGTTCTCTCACAACTGCTGGATCGGGGCCAATACCAACAGCAGTTCTGCGCTGATTGGCTTGACCCTGTGCGGAGTTGCCAACGTCACTCATCCATTCAAGGTTTGGGAATTGTTTCGAACTGCATACTACGTCTTCGAATTGATCATGGACCGCATACCAGCTGATCGGTACTGGGCCAATGGCATTGTCACCGTTTTTCCAGTTCTGCACTTTCGCGCCACGGGTTGTCCAGTACGCAAACCGCTGTCGTAATTCAGGATTATCGGGCAATCCATCTATATGGTGTTCGGCGGAAATATCCACGTCCGTACGCGGGCCGAGCGCAAAGACAGCAACCTTGCCTTCCAGCCCCGCAGCCTTGACGGCTTTGAACCCTATTTCGAAGTAATTTCCCTCGTCACGCAGCATGCCACAATTAATTTTGAGCACACCCACTATGTTTGGGTCTTTTGATCCATCAAGTTCATGCGTACCGAAATACGGAATAAGCGTCGAACCTTCAGGCGTCCAAGCCGGAAATAACTTGTCGCCAGATATCGCTACAGGATTGTCTTGAGCTTCAATACCTACTGCGAAACTTTCGCCGACTTCTGCTAATCCCAAAACAATTCCCTATATTTAATGTGATTTTAGTTTATACAAATATGCACCTTCAATTCCTAATGCAAGCCGTCAGTAAGCCAAATAACTTCTACAGGTTGGGCATGAGTCACTAAGCAGAGAACCTACCCCCGAATTTACAGAGACAGATAGAGCCTTTCGTCAAAACTGAGACACCATATGGCGTGTCTTATCCCTTATTCATGATTGGTGCGCGGGGCGGGAATCGAACCCGCACGCCTTTTTAGGGCAAGGGATTTTAAGTCCCTCGTGTCTACCTATTCCACCACCCGCGCATATTTTTCGAATCCGTGGTACGAATCATCTCCTCGTATTTATGGATTATAACAAAGCTATCAGTGCTTTGGGTGAGGTGACTACTTTGTCTATTAGTGCGTCACGGCAAGGATCACCGGTTTTCGGTGAAAGGGCAAAGATCGGCTTCCCGAGCGCGCAGGCATATGCCATTTCCATAGCCACGCTTACACCTGCATAGTCATCTTTATTAAAAACAACGCAGACTTCAGCTTTACGCACCCAGTCAATGTGCTCCAAGGTTAAGCCTTTGAAGATCTTGCCGGTGATGTACGGTGAATGAATCATACCGTCTTCGGGCATGGGTTCGCCAAAATCTGGTTCAAATACCAGCACGCCGAGTTTTACTAAATCACGACAAAATTTTGCTATTTCAACTCTATAACGCTTTGAACCACATACTACTACTGATTTCATCCAGATGAACTCCTGTCTCAAAGTAATAAAGCTGGAGGCGCCTACCGGAATTGAACCGGTGTAAAAGGTTTTGCAGACCTCTGCGTAACCACTCCGCCAAGGCGCCAATACATCACCCTCCCTATAATTATACAAGAGAGCCTATCCCGTGCCTATTACCCGATTAGTAGACCTATCAGGGCTATGACTGCCCAGGCCATATTCAAGACCGCTGGTTGAGCATCTTTCTTGGTGAGCGCTACGGTCACAATACCTAAAGCACCAGTCAGGTTGAGTATCTGATATACAAAACTATGCGCGGGCGTCACCTTAAAGCTCACCAACTCGTAGGCCAGCAGTATTGCCACTGCACCATACCAGCCCAAGATATCGGTAATCCGACGTTTGCCCATGATGCTGATTATAACGAGCCGGGCACGCCGGCAGCAACTATCATCCGGGGGTGCTCAGATGATCCCAGTCATACTTAACAGCTTCGTAGTCAACAATCCAGCCATTGCGCCGGATACTCTCATAGAATAGCGTTTCCAGCATTTTCCCTTGGGCATTCAACGTCTCGGGATAGCCGCGATCACGTACGATCACATGTCCCCACGCCGCCAGCGCTGTTTGTATGTGCTGGGCATAAATAGGCTGCCTTGTCTGCTGATACAGCTGTTCCTCGAGGCCTATATACTCATCACCCCAGTAGCTCCAGATGGCGGTGTTGCCGTAGGAACCGACAAAAAAGTGCACGAAAAAGTCCTCTGGAGCGTTGGTCGCAGCCGTATAGCGAATCGGTAATGGTTGAGTCAAATGTTGTTCATCGATGTAGCGCGATAGCTCCACAAGCTTGATCAGATCAGTGGGATCATTCGGATTCAGAAAACCGGTAGGCAGCACAATCAACCAATCAGAGGAATAGGAATGTTGGTCACCTGCTGCCATATCATCAACAAAATGATCCTGTGCTCTATCCCAATACCGCTGAAGGATACTGTTCCGGAGCGCGGTCAGTTGGGTATTGCTGACATGAGCAAAGCCGAGCGCCGTGGCCAATTGCTCTGTCTTCCACAGAATGACGTTATCGTAAAAGCTGCTCTGCCGTTGAACAGCATCACGGGCACTGGACAAGTGCATGTTGCGGCGGACTAAACCAGTTTCAGGGTCACGCACTGTGGTGAGATAGTTCTGGTAGGCAGCCGTAAGACCACCTCCGTAATCATACTGCAGCTTCAAGACAGCCTGTTTGGTTGCAGGGTCTGCCTCTAATGTCTGTAGGAGTTGAAAAAGGCTAAACATACTATCAGACGGGTAGTTCCAAAAATTCAGGGCTATGACAGACCGAGGGCTGATTGGCAGCAGCGTCGTGACAGGATAGTGTAACTGCTGGGTAGCCACAAGTGCATATGCCAGCGATTGCAGTGCAATCCGCTGTCGGTTATGCCAGTCGGTGACAGTGATGGCAGTATGGCGGTCAAGTAGATCTTGGTAAAACACACTGAGGTTGCGCAGGTACAGGCCGTCAAACTGGTCGCCGGATATAAGATAAGGCTTGTTCGGATCAAACCGCTGGGCGTAGATAGCTGCCGCAATGCTGTCGACACTGCCAGCCGGCTCCTTAGGGCTCTGCAGTCGGGCCCAGACATCGGTGACGAGCTGCTCTAAGTAGCCAATAGTACTAAAAAACCAACCACGATAGATATACGGCGTGAAATGCTTGCTTAGGATAACCTGGTTATTGACATACTGGGTAGTAAACGGCGACTCCACAAAACTGTCGTTACTATATGGGCTTGCCGCAAGGCAATAGAGTGAAAATAACAATATAACCAACAACAAGCTGCCGATCAGCCACAGCCATCTTGCGCCCGCCCATCGACAGCAGACCGTCCAGGACCGGGCAGCCCAGTGCAGCTGCGATGATAACTTATTTTTGAACGTCATACGCACTACTCATATGCTTTGACTCCCAAAAGCTTATCTACGGTTACCAACTGGTAACCAGCCTGCAACAGTGCGGCTATGGTGATTTTAGCTGCCTCGATCGTCTGGGTGCGATTACCACCTCGTGCGCGGTAGCCATCATGGAAGATCAGAATAGCACCGGGACGGGCATGCTTCAGCGCATGATTGGCAATGCTGCGGGCATCCGGCTGCGTAATTTCAATGGGGTGTGGCAATGCGCCACCAACTGCAGTTAGCGATTTTTCCGCCACCGTGCGTCGGACGGCCGGCGTGAGTAAAAACCACGGAGCCCGAAATAAGAGGGGCGATTTACCGGTAATCGAGCGAATCAGATCCTGGGTATCGCTAATCTCTTGTCGCAAGTGTGGCTGTGACAGATACTTGTGTAGAGCATGAGAGTAACTGTGATTGGCAATAATATGGCCGGTCGTGAAGGCTCGAGCCGTAATATGGGGATATCGCGCAATGCAACTGCCGACTTGGAAAAATGTCACCTTAACCCCCACCGAATCAAGATAGTCGAGCAACTGGCTCGTAAAGGGTTCATTCGGCCCGTCATCAAACGTGACTGCCAGTTGCTTCACCGTCGAATTTCCGGTGCTCATTGCCTTAGTTCGTCGTTGTACCATGACGTGCGCTGATTTATTGTGCCCGAGCGGAACCCGAAACGTCAACACTCGAAGCCGCTAAAGTTCATCAGCGTATCTCAACCGTCCCGGTCAATGTCGGGTCTAGATCATCGTGATAGGCCACCACACCCTGGCGAGTAAAGAGAAAACTATAAGTCTCCTTCTGCCCCAGGGGGCTCGGTGCCACCAAACTCGGCAGATTCCTATGCGTCGGGTAGGGGTCAGCTGCCGGTTTATGGGGCATGGCGTCTTCATTAACCCAGATGACCTCAGTATTTGTGTTCACTGCAATCGTTCGGGGCAAGAAACCGCTCGGCGTAATCTCAATGACTGCCACAGTCGGTGGAGTGCTTGTGACAGTACGCTGTGAGGTAGCCGATTGATGGTACGCCGCAAGCCAGCTTGTCCACACAATGACAGCAATGACAATGATTAGTCCAGCGATAATGTAGCGGGTTTTCGTTCTCATAATGTCGCTCCTCATCTTTGGTGCTTATGTGACCGATCAGCTTCACCTGATCCCACTATAATGTCCCCAATCTTCAGGTCTGGGGGAATGGCACTGAGATAGCGTTGCCGAGGACGCCACCACCATAGCCACAACCCGACACCGATTGCCAATACGCCGACGGTACCACCACCCAGGAATGCCGCACGCCGTACTGCCAATGTGTGGCGTGATGATGCTGTCGCCGTCTGATTCAACGTACTAACGGTGGGTGACAATGAACTGCTCTCTGTACCTGAGCCCACGCTGGTTGTCCCCTTCAGTATCGGGATGCTGCTGGCTGGCGTCAGCTTCACCGTGCCTGACGAACCACGATTATTGGTGGCACCGTTTGGCGTTGTGGTAACCGTAACTGCCAGTGTCGTGGCGCTAGCACTTGCAGGACTGCTTGCCTTGCCCTCACCACTGATGGCAACAACCTGATAACTGTACTCTATCGCCGGACTTAGACCACTATCGCCGAACGATGGTGTTGTGGTAGTACCGATCTGACTGCCATTCCGACTCACCAGATAATCCTTGATACCGGCAACCGGATCAGTACTCAGTGACCAAGCCAGGTTAATCTGACTACCACTGACTGCTGTGGCACTGAGGCTGGTCGGAACACTCGGTCCGGGGTCCGGTTGCTGCGGGGACGGCGTCGTGACATGGAGTGTGGCAGCCGCTCCGACCGTGTTGCCGGCCGCTACGGCGACGACACTATAACTATAGGTTGTGCTCGGAATTAAGGCAGCATCCGTAAAGACCGTCCCATTCTGTTGTGCTATAGGCACTTGATTTCGCGACAGTACGTAGCCAGTTATCGTGCAGCTTGGACTCGGATTGCTGACCGGCTGCCACTGCAAGCTTGCCGATGTTGCACTGACATTACTGGCACTGAAGCCACTAGGAGCCGCCGGAGCTGGGCAGGAAACCTTCTGAGTCATCTGGGTAAATGCCGATGACAAAGCTGACGTATTACCGGCGGGGTCTGAGGCAGCCATCGCGTAGCTGTAGTAAGTACTGGGGTTTAACCCGCTGTCAGTGTAGCTGGTCGCGCCGTGCGGGGCGGTACCGACTACATTGCCATCGCGGTATACGTGGTAGGTGAGCTGTGAACCCGGATAGCTGGAGTCCTGGGCAGCCGTCCAAGCCAGGGAGATGCTGTTTGCCGTCTGCGATGGAGAGTTGATACCAGTCGGTGGTGAGATGGTCGTCGGGTGGGAGTTACTGACTGTCACGGGTTCAGTCGTGCTGGCCGTTTTACCATCTGAGGCCGTGGTGTCTGCCTCGATCGTATAGCTGCCATTGGTAAGCGTTGACGTATTCCAGCTTCCTGAACAATTACTGGTGCTACAACTCGCCGGCACGGCACCGTTGGCCTTCAAAGTAAGGTTGGTGATACTTCCCGATGATACTGCAGCCTGAGCCGATACCGCTACTGCTCCGCTGACTGTAGCGCCACTGCTCGGGGCGTTCAATGAAACTGTCGGTGTAGGAGTTGGCGGCGGAGGGTTTTGCCCAAAAATGGCACTCGTCAGCTGGTTAAAGTCAGCTTGTTTGGTGGGGTCATAAGCACCGCTGCTGGCAGGAGGATTACTCGGATCGGCATCATAATCCGTCAAGCAACCGTAGCCGGAACTGTTGCCAGTATCGGCATAGACGAGATACATGTCCAAACGTGGGTAAGTGCCGGCTTTGACCGACGCAGCACCATCCAAAAAGTACTGCTGGGTATTGCTTGGGCTGGTGTTCTTACAGGTACCGAATTCTCCTAAGCCCCAGGGTTTCGATTCAAAATTAGTGGCTGAGCTGTTGTCTTGTGTAAGGACGTTATAGAAGCGACCGACCGTTGTGGCCCAGGTAGTGCCATCGCTGACCCAATTATGATCATATGAGTCATAGACCACCCAGTCAACAAGATTATTCCCCGGCCATAAAGCCGGAACAAGGCACTCCGCAGTCACATACCCAGAGTAATCCATAGTCCAAACAACATTCGTGACACCCTGCTGATTGAAGATATTCTCAACATTCTTCCACATAGCAATGTACTGGGCCGGCGTTCCAGCAACCCCATTACTGCCACCACTGCAATTGGGTGGATTAACATCAAGCTGTGGCTCCCACCAGATAGTCAGAAAAACCTTTTCGGGGGCAATGGCCTTAATATTATTGGCCGCTTTAGCAATATCGCCATTAATGATCGCGTTGCCGCCGTCAGCATCCAGCCAGGTGCTGGCTGGTTTCCAGTTGATATCCAAGTATGTGTTGGGCCGGGCTGCAAAGTGGAGTTCGGTAGCGTTGAGCGGTAGGTCACTGAGCGAGTTCGTTCCGGGCGGGCTATGATAGCTCCGGTAGATGTCCATAGGGTGGCCAATGAGCTGTTCCAGGTAATCGAACTGTGACACAGCGTCTCCCAATGTGGCACCAGGATTGCCCCATGCAGCCGCACCGAACCAGGGTCGGCATGGATTAAGCAGAATGGCATTTGGCGTACAGTTAGCCTGGGCATGGCTGCCAAGATTCACAACGTGCAACCACAGCAATGTAGCGCTGAGCACTACGCTGCAGACAGCGGCAACAATTAGGGATAATGACTTGGGGCTGAGCCGGTGCACGATATTTAATATTCGCATACTTCTGTTTTCGTATTACTAGTTTTAGTATAGTACAGTTTGCTGCCGGTTGGCAGCTATATTATATATGCTACTTCCCCGCATTCCCATTGGCTGTCTGGAAGAAGTCTGCCTCAGCCGGGTACTTTTTCAAGTCGTAGCTAGCTTTTTAAGACGATCGCATAATTTTGGGGAACCGAGAGTTATGGCATACAAAATAGCATAGCCATGCCCGACAGCGGGCAATTTGTACTCCTTAACGCCAGGAATCCTGCTATCTCTATGCGGGATCACTCCGTCCTTGGGTGAATAGTAGATTATGATATGAGCCTTGTCACGAGAGGTGAGCTTGGCCAGATTGGGCTGCAATATGCTTAGGGATGTTCGGAAAGCTGGGTTAGCTTTATACGTAGCCCTGCGGACTGTTTCCGGACGATTGATCTTGGGGCAGATGAGGGCCACCCCCTCAATACTGCCGGAATTATCGGCATAAAGATTAAGTACGGCAGAAGCGCCAGCACTCGCGCCAATCAGGAAAACTTTATGACCTTGCGCCTTGTAGTAATCAATCTTGCCTTGCAAGTGCTGAATTTTCGTTTCGTAGGATTGCTCGCCAAACCATGGCATTACCTGGCAATGCCCGCGCACGCCAAATAACCTCCAGGCCTTAACCAGCAAACCCTGGGCATGGTAGATATCATCATGGATACCCGGTACATATATGATGTGATTCTGCTGGTGGGTCATAAATACATAATAACTGAGGTTTCATGGATTGTGTGCGCTAACGGCAACTATACAGACAAAGAGCCCGAAGAAACTAAGAAATGAGCCCTAATTAGACCACCGATAAACGTACAGTATGTCGTTACTGAAAGCTACATCCATTATATCGCCATTGAGCGCTACATTCTTGCCGTCTAGATCCCACACCGCTCCGTGCCCACCGGTGGGCCTATAATCTCCGACGATATAGTGACTTCCATTTTGGTTAACCGCAAAAAGATTGACACAGGAGTGTTTGCAGTCGGACGGTATCGCTGTAGGAATCCTATAATTCTTGCCATTGATAGTAATCAGATAGCGCTCGTATTGCGTAAATGCATAACTCCCGGTGTCGCTAACCACAGTAGAGTTCAGGTCGGTAGCGCTCTCACCTACAGTGGCACCATCAACCTTAACAATGCCATTGGTGCCGCTACCCATGCCAACAGTGATTATATCGTGCAGCCCGTTCGGGCTGAGATAAACCGCATCACCGCTTCCTAGATTGTTGCCATCCTTGATTATATTCCCAGCGCTAGCTCCCGGTGACGCTTGGACGATCGTGGCATAATGGGCAAGGTCGTTACTAAATATGGCGCTGCCTATGCCGTTGCCGGTAGTATATAACGCCACATTATTTCTAAATAGTGTGTTGCCTTGCGATCCGGGGTATTCATAGGCATATTCCTTGCCGTTATCTGAAACTGCATATAGCGTCGCACTGTTCGGGCCCTGATATGGTAACGTCTTCACGAGTTTGTTATCAACATAGATGTTAGTATTGCCGTTAATATATCTCATGTAGGCATAGTGGAGCCCATTTGGGCTTATAACTTCACTGACAATCTCTAGATCGGTTCCACTATATATAGTCCGGCCATCATAAAGCAATTTCCCGCCCAGTACAGTATACGGATTTGCAGATGGTACGCTTGTGTCAATATAGACATAATGTCCTTGGGCCGTTGCAGCAAAATCCGTAGGATAGTTTTGTCTCTCATTCACCCCTGTGGGGATGGTTACATAGTCAATAACAACGGTGTTGGTATGAGTCTTGTGCCAGTAAAAAAGCATGATTCCCAATGTCAAAAGGGCTGCAGCTACAATTGAGAACCAAATTATACTGTACCGGCTCGGCCTTGCCACGATGCCTGGGTCTACGCCAGATTTAAGGACAATTTTGTTTGATGTCACCCCGACATCGGGAGGAGTTACGAGAGAGCTTTGATCGTCCATGCCTAATAGTATAGATTCAGATAAATAGTCATGTCCAACCCAGAGGCTTATTCTAAGATGGCGGAATGGTCCATAAAACACCTTTACAATAAGTCTTCTCTCATCCCGAATCTTGAGCACGGGCTACGAGTTCATTGAGGACACGAAAGTGAGAAAGCTGCGCATCAACAGACACGATTGGCTCTGAGTCTATCATGTGTCGTTGAGCAGTTTTGAGCCAGAATACATCAGTTGCAGAGATATCAACTCCGTACGGCCAAATATCGACAGAGGTGGTTGCTTCGAACTCGACTTGTTCGGCCGCAAGCACGACCTCACCCAAGGCCAGGCGTAGCCCGCGATCAATTCTTTCACCTTCATACTCGTACCGTGGAGGGTAACGCTTAACTCGCCTGCCTTGCACGCCTAATATTGCAGCCTGCCCGTCGGGGACCTTGCGGGCAGATTCTATTCCTTTACGACTGGTTATTGCGCTTGCGCGGGCTACATCTCTCACCAATTCCGGATTATCCGAATAGTTTAGTGCCGTAAATGCCTCAATGCGTGTTCGAAAATTAAGGGCGGGCGGGCTATCCCCTTCATCAAGTGGCACCGATGCGACTGAAATCCAGGCAGCACTAAGGGTGCCAGTAGGCCAATAATCATAGCGACCGGAAGCGAGGTCTAAGTTGTGCAACAAGTTCTTTATTTCGTGGGCAACCGTAGCCTCCCTAGGAGCCGGCAATGATGCGGACTCAACTTCGATAAGAAAATTGTGCACTAATTCTGTCAGCGGCAATTGGAACTCTGTGTACCCAAAGTCGCCATCCCCCAAGGGGCGAAATACCTTAAATAAAGGTACCTCCGGCATTGCCATAAGAACTATATTATAGCAACCAGGATGATACATGCTGCACGCTATAACGCATAGGGAGTCTCGTTGGATAGGCCTGATGCCATTTATAGGCGCTAGGCGTATGAAAAAATTTTGTTTAGTTTGACAAAAAATTATATAATGTTAGGTGTTATGGAAAGGGCACCTGGCAACACTCACGCCGAACAAGCAAGAGCCGTTTACATTGATCCGGTTACTGCCTACGTCACAGGGCCGGAGGGCTATTTGGGGAGTGTCAGTATTGTTGCTCCCGCCGATGAAGTTATGTCCCACCATGGAGCGGAGGCCGCAGCAATACAAACTGTCCACAGCGAGATTGGCCCAGGATCGGTTACTGTTTCTGGTGAACTTACTGACCACTTACGCGAAGCTGGTCTTGCGAAAATGGGCCTCGTACAAGAGGCTGAAGCTGAAGTAGTAGAAATGTCTGATGAAGACTTCCAGGCCGATCTGGAAACAAACGGGTTATTGGTAGAATTTCCCGGGCCTGAAGCTGATGAAGCCGGGTTGTTAACTGGTGAGGGCTTGGATACGGCTGAAAATGATAGTGATACCCGGGGTGAGCTGACTGCCTCCGTAGACTCCCCGGAAGATGGCGAAGATAGTAGCACCGGCGAACGTATAGTTCAATTAGCTTCTGCTCTAGGGGAAATAGTCTTGCCCAATATAGGTGATAATGAGATAGATACTGTTGGCATAGAATCGGCTAATGAAACACCCCGAGAGAAAGCCATGGGAGAATTGCTGATGTCGGCAACTTATATACAGGTGAGCATGCCGGAAGAGACTGTTAGCACTATAGAATATGTGGATGAAGAAGCTGAACCGGCTAGGTTCCAGCAGGTAACATACGGGGAATTGCAAGATTTTGCCGATAAAGCCGCCATGAATATGCTTGGTGCACTTGCGGTGACGAGCCCAGACGAGACAGAAAGCAATACTGATGGAACAAGCTCCTTGCTTAGATTCGAACGTCTAACCACTAACGATGTGGCACTGATGCCCGTTGCTGTCGAAGGGCAATTAGATGAAGATCAAGCCTCAAACACTGCACGCAGTTGAAAAGTAGCCGCCTAGGCAAGCGAACCAGTTTTAACATTCCCTGACCGTTTGTATGAAGCAAAAATAACACCGTTTGGTGAAGTCTCGGACTTAAGTAACTTGAAGGCCGCAGAAATAGTGCCTTCACTAAACAGACGCTTACCATTGCCAAGCGTCACAGGAAATATTTTTAGCCATAGTTCATCGATTAAATCGTTCTTTAGGAGGGTTTGAATAAGATTGCCACTGCCGTAAACTTGCAACATCGGTCCATCTTGCCGCTTTAACTTTTTTATCTCTGCGACTACATCATCGTTGATAAGAACCGAATTCTTCCAGCTTAGTTTTATGGGTTTATGGGAAACAACGTACTTGCGTGCCTTATTGAATGGTACCGCAGGTGAACTGATATTCTCATCCTGCTTTGGCCAGTAGGCTGCGAATATATCGTAGGTTTTCCTGCCAAGCAGTAAATCAAATGGCATACTCATTTGTTCGCTCATCTTCTTACCGAAAAACTCGTCAGCATAAGGAGTGGTCCACCCACCGTACTGAAAACCACCGGATGTGTCTTCTTCTGGACCACCTGGGGCCTGCATTACGCCATCAAGTGAGATAAAAGTTAAAACAACAACTTTTCTCATAACCCTATAGTATCAGGCCCAAACAAAAAGACACACCCTTTTACCGAGTTCTTAACGCTCTTCAGGAACTAGAGCCCTGCGCGACGCACTTTGTTCGCCTTTTTGGTGCGAATCTAACAGCAGCGGGCCGTTTCACTAATCGAAAATATCTTTTTTCAATCGATGAATAGCTTGTGTCCAACAAAATACTACCCGCAAAATCTTACTATTGCGAGAATTACTAAAACGCTCTGGACACTTAATGTCTGGTATACTGTGCTTGAAAATGGTTAATATAAAAAAGGATAAACCTTATGCTAGCGGAACGAGATGGAGATTCAACCAATAAGCCAGAAGTAGAAGAAGACCATCCCGAAACCGAGAAGACTGCGACAGATGTTGAAACACATGACAATGACGAGCCTAAAGTCATCAGCCCAGCTGCCCAGTCAATTAAGCGTCCTTGGTACAAGAAAATTATTTCAAAAAAGAAAATCTGGACTTCGCTAGTTGTTATTTTCATATTAGCTATTGTTGGCGCCATACCCTATAGCCGCTATAAAGTGCTGGGTCTCTTCGTGAAGGAGACCTATTCTTTGAAAGTCATGGACAGTCAAACCAATCAACCCGTTAGTGACGCGCATGTTATCCTAGGCGGGGTCAAGGCCACGACTTCAAGCAAAGGAACGGTATCAATTAGGGTCGGCGTTGGAAATAGAAACCTCGTCATTGGCAAAACCTATTACAAGAGCATAGATCAAACAGTTCTGGTTGGATTACGTCCGAAAAAATCTGAACTCTTCAAGCTCGTTGCCACAGGCTATCAAGTTCCTATAAAGGTCGTCAACTTGGTCACCGGTCAACCAGTCGACAATGCGGAAATCGTGGCCGCTAACACGTCTGCTAAGACAAATAGCAGTGGCCAAGTTAGCATTGTCTTGCCCGCAGATAAATCATCAACTAGCGCTACCCTGAGTGGTAATGGATACAATGTCGCTAAGTATACAATTCAGGTTACGACATCTGCGGTAGCAAATAACACTTTTAAACTAACCCCAAGCGGTACTATCTATTTCTTGTCAAATGCGTCGGGCACGATTGACGTGGTTAGTACGAATTTGGATGGTACGGGACGTCAGACAGTACTTAAGGGAACGGGTAAGGAAGATCCTAATAGCACATCTCTACTCGCCTCACGGGACTGGCAATATCTAACCCTCAATGCAAAACGCGACACCAATCAAAATAGCAATTCTATCTATCTGATCTCTACGGCTACAAACAAACTCAGCACCATGGATGACGGGAATGCAACCTTCACTCCAGTCGGTTGGTCAGGACACTATTTCGTATATACCGTTGATCGTAGTTCAACTGTCCAAAACTGGCAGTCTGGGCAATATGCCCTTAAGAGTTATAATGCAGATACCGGCGCTGTTACCACTCTTTATCAGACAACTGCACAAGGAACAAATCAAAATGACTATGTTAACCAGTCCCTTGGTAACGTGTATGCCCTGAATAGTGGTCAGATCCTTTTCAGCGTCGGCTGGCAAGCCTCTTACCAAGACAATGGGACCCTAGTCGGCGAACAGGGGATGCTTATCAGTATAAGCCCGAATGGCACTAACAAAACTACCATTCACTCTTTTCCGATTGGTACCGGCTGCCAAGTGGGGGATATTAACCTTTCGACAGAACTTCATGAACCAGACACACTTTATATTCAAGATGAGTGTGGTCAGCTCTACGAATACGGGAACGGCCAGGTCACTTCCAATAGCACCCTAAACAACCGCTCGCTTTACAACCAATCATACCCGACATACTTGCTCTCTCCATCGGGCAAACAAACTTTCTGGGGTGAGCCGCGAGATGGCCAAACAAGCCTCTTTGTAGGTGATCAAAGCGCTAATAGCCAGCAACAGATCGGTTCATTAACCTCCTACACTCCATATGGTTGGTACAGCGATAGCTATCTGCTTGTTGAGAAGAGCGGCAGCGAGCTCTATATTATGCCAGTAGGCGGAGGTACAGCCCTCAAAGTATCTGACTACTATAAGCCGGCACAGAATTTTAATGGCTACGGTGGTGGTTACGGTGGTCTCTAAAAGACCGAAGAAATTCAAAATGGCTCATCCTTGTCGCTATTTCGGGCTTCGAAGTTATGTTCGTCGGGACATATAGAGTCATGATAACTAAGCACGAGACAAATGTATGGCAAACTTAAGGACAGCGTATCTTGCCGGCGGCTGCTTCTGGGGCTTGGAAGAATTGTTTAGAGAGCAATCCGGAGTGATTGATACCGAAGTCGGATATTCTGGGGGCAAAAATGATAATCCTACCTATGAGAACCACCCTGGTCATGCTGAAACACTGGCCATTGCGTACGACACTACTAAAACAACATACACTAGCCTACTCGACTTTTTCTTTAGAATCCATGATCCGACCACCAAGGACAGACAGGGGAACGATATTGGGTCATCGTATCGATCGGCGGTCTTTTATCAGAATGATGATGAGCTGGAGAAAGCCAAAGACATGATCTACAAGGTGAATGCATCGAAATTATATAGAAAACCAGTCGTTACAACGCTCGAGCCATTCAAGAAGTTCTGGACAGCCGAGGAATATCATCAGGATTACTTGCGTAAACACCCTGGGGGGTATACCTGTCATTATGTGCGTACAGATGAAAGCCTACTGAAATAACGAAGTATAGCTGTCTCAATTGGTGTGGCATGCAGCTCATTTCAGACATCCGCGATAGAGCCAATGCCTCGATCTAGTATATTTAGCAAAATTTTATCTTATCCGACGTTTGTTGGGCATCCCAAGTAGTTGGACGTTAGCCAGACTTCTTTTCTGTGATCAATTGTAGCTTACCACCGAGCCAAGCAATAGGGAGCGTCATTGCTATGAGCACAACATCGTACCAGACTGGAGCCTTGCCGCTCATTGCGACGGAACCCAGAATACTAACAACGACCCCTATGATACCCACGGCTAAGGCGTGTTTCATGGAATTTCGCGGGGCAAGCCTGGCTGCAACATAGCAACCGATCAGCGAATACAACGCCCGGTAAGCAAGGACTACCAGAAGCAATCCTACCGAACCTTTAAGTGGCAACGTGCCACGCGGAAGCACGCCCGCGTTCTCCAAAATTGTATCGGTTACGACTGAGAGAATGAAGATAATAAGAAAACCCAGTATCACTACACCGATACTCCTGGGGGTGTTCTTTATGTTGGTAGATAATGGCTTGGGTGGGAGTCTATTGGCCATAATAAATTCTTGTTCCTAATTTCTTCAGTATACTGCTACGCTGTCAGGAACTCAATCGTGTGTTAAGGTCCAATACATCGAGGACACTTCTTAAGTAGTAAGTTTGGCTTTGTATTCGTCTGGCGTCAAGTAGTCTAGGGCTTGGTGGGGTCGGTAGGTATGGTACTTCTTCAGCCAGACATCGATGATGTCCTGTTGGTCCTTCTGGTCGATGGTAACTCCGCCCCACTGTAGGCATTCTCGTTCCAGTGTGCCTATGAATCGCTCAACGTGCGGCTTGTCTTTCGGTGTGTAGGGTCTGGCCCAGTAATGCTCGGTGGGCTGTTGTTTGAGGAGCTCGGTAAAGGCTCCCATGTTCTCGCTCCCGTTGTCGGTCAAGACTGCTTTTGGCAGTCCGAGCTGGTGCACGGCCTTCTTCCAAGCGAGAACGCCCTGAGTGCTGGAGATAGTACTACTGACATGCACCGCTGCTTGTTTGGAAACCACATCAATGGCGACAAAGCCGTAGCGTCTCCCGTTGATGTGTGGTAGGTGCTTCACATCCACCTCGATGAGATCACCGGGATTTACCGGTTCGAAGTCCTTTGGCTTGCGAAGCTTGGCAATGCTTTGTCTCCTGCCTGGATGGCCCTTTTGTTTGACTGGCGGAGCGTAGTAGAGGCCATACTTGGCAATAATGCGACCAATAGTGGAGCTGCTCACCCGGTAGCCATAGTCACGCTTGAGGATAACTTCCAGCTTGTACTTAGAGTATTCAGGATTGGCCTTACGTAGCATCTTAACGGCAGAGATGACTTCTGGTGGTATTTGAGACTCACGTACATGGGCGGGTCTCTTGGATAGGGTTTCCAGCCCTTTAAGCCCCCGTTCGTCGTACCTTTTCTTCCATTTGTTGAAGCAGCTCCTGGCAATACCAAAGTGCCGACCAACCAATGCTGCATTCTTACCATGGGCGTGGTAGTAATCCACCCAAGTGAGTCTTAGTTTAGCTTCCTTAGATAAAGTGACAGTTTGTCTTATCTGCTTTAGCTTAGGTGGTGCTACATCCCTAATACTGGAGGGTGTGCCAATCCCTACTTTTCCATACATGAAGACCTCCTAGATATATTCTAGAAGTGTCCTCGATGTGTCTGAACCTGGACAT
>DASYZQ010000002.1:0-9559 GCA_035946175.1 Saccharimonadales bacterium (SeqCode) | reverse complement strand
CCTAAGGCCTAGAGATAGCCTAAGTCATACCCTCCCAGAAGCACCATCTCCAGATACTGCTACAGGCAGAGGAGGGAGTGATAGACAGCCGCCTGGAGGGGATGGAGGTAGAGGCAGAGGAGGGGATGGACATGATGGAGGTATGGAAGGGGAGTTTTGGGGAAGATGGGGAGAATATATAGGTAGAGCCTTGGGCTACCCGATTGAAAAAATTAACGACTGTAATGAGGGGCAAGCTATTATTGCGGCAACGCAGGAAGCAATCAAAGCACGCCGAGCGGCATACGTGCGAGTAGCAAGTAGTATGGGCTTGGAGCCGACTCAGAGTCAGATAGATAACTGGCAACCTTCGCCTGCTGATCTGAAAGATCTACGAGCACAGCTACGTCCTGAAAGAGTGCGAGCCCAAATGCTAGAAGGTGTGCACGATTTTATTACCGGCCCAACAATGAAAAGTATGCGACCAGTACAACGAGACATGAGCCGGGCAACAGGGCTCTTTCTGAACGACGCTGCCAGAGATCCCAACGGCGGCAAATCAGGCTATCTAGACGCTCCCACCGGTGTCGGCAAAACAGCCGAATTTATAAAGCTCATTGAGGCATTGCGCTAAAAACAAGATCCAAACGATCCAATTACAATACTAGTAATCACTCCAACGATCCCCATTCTACGCCAGACGGTCGGAGATATATCAGTACCTCGCAATGACCGTACAGGATTTGCACGGTGGGCGCCTGATTTGTTGTCAGAGCTTGGTGTTTACTATCAAGGAGAGAAAGATCTGTCTAAACGTATTAAAGCCACAACTAACGCGTCCTTTAATCAGCTCGTTGAGGCTGGTATGATGCCTGATTGCGATGGAGTCGTAATTGATGAGACTCATACTGGCCTGGGACCAAACATTTATGCTAACCTCCGTAAGTACATGGCCGCATCGCCGAAAGTGGTTTTGGGGTTTACGGCTACTCCTGATTATCACCATCTCAAAACAACCAGCAGTCTGCTTACCCATAAAATTTACGGCCTACCTGTAACAAAGGCTATTGAGTCAGGCCAGCTTGCTCCCCTAACAGTGGAGGACCGTGAGTTGACTGTGGAGATAGACGAGGACCGGCTGTCTTCAGACCTCAAGGAGCGAGCAACTGCTATTACTCTCGCAGGCCTCGAAGCCATGTTGGAAGATTCGCTACCAGAGATTCGTGAAACAATTGAAAGGCAGCAGGGAGTGCTGATTCGCTGCCCGTCGGGTGGCGACATCGCCTTTGCCAAATTCGCAGCTGAACTTCTGAGGAATAAACTTACCCGTACATCTGACCGATCAGGCCTCCGACCCATCCGTGCCGTCGCGGTCGGGGGCAGTAAACAGAGTGCTACGGAAGTAGACCTACTACTTGGGGGATTTCGTAGCGGCAAGGTTGATGTATTCACATATGTTGATCTTATTGGTATGGGGGTCGACTTGCCTGTCGCTAAGCTATTCTTGAATCTTCGCCTCAGGTCAACTTCTCGGGTAGACATGACACAAGCACTCGGCCGTGTATTGCGATTGCAATTTGATCCACTGACGCAGCGGCCCATTCCTGCCATGGCCATCAACTACGTAATCCCTGGGAGCAAAACATACCGACTACGTGATGTATTAGAGATGAAACCTGGCCAGGTTCGGATAACACAGATCGGACCCTATCAGCCACAATACAACTACCCCCTGGCACAGGCTATCGAGCTCCAATCGGTGGCAGCCACGGTCGTCACGGGAGAAGTCGATAGGGTGATCGTAGAACATGGGTCCGATGTTACGTATGGTAATCCTGATGAAAAGATAATAAGTTTTGATGTCGCCTGTGCATATTATGGGGTGCCACCGGCTGTCATGGAACGCTGGCTTATCGACGTTGGTTATGAAGGTCATCCCGACCTGGAACAAGGTGATTATGGGGCATTGGCCGACCTTATAGAAGCAGAGGCCCAATCTAAAGAACAGCCCAAACCTGCGCCAATATCTGTGCGGTCCAAACCTGCGCCAGCTAGTACAGTTCCAATTGAAGCACCTCCGGCTGGTCACATAGCTATTGAGGACACCGAGGCATATGGCGACTGGAAAGGATCAAGAGCGGCATTTATCAGCGGTTTACGAAGAAGCGGTGTCCCGTTGCTGCGTGTTACGGACCCCGTAACCCGCAAGGGCAAATTCTATATACCTAAAGAATACAACTAGAACCCCACTTACAGTCCAGTTACGACTTTCGAAACCACTGCGCCATCTGCTATACTAACTGTTGTTACGATGTAATAAGCACAAACTTGATCTATCCTGAGTTGCTTCTTAAGTCGTACCATATAGAGAGATAACTCGTAAGATATGCGAAATCTAGCAGTGATAGGAGTATGCCATTAGCCATACAACCTCTCAGGTGCTCGAGCAGCACGCCGATATAGCACTCAACGTCCGGCGGCAAATGCAGCGCTGGCAGCAGCGGGCGACACGGCTCATGCGTAGCCGCCGCTTTATTCGATTGAGTCTACTTTTTGGGAACGTACTACTGCTCGTGGGGGTTTTTGTATACGTATCCGGTAGCAACTCACAGGCTATGGACAATGTGGCCCTTCCTGCCTCGCCATCAGCAGTCACGAATCCGCTTGATCAGTTGTCTGCCGCAGATATCGCCGTCAATATTGCCGAAACCACTCGGCTACCGGAAACCACAGCCGTTACCAACCAGGCAGATAGCGTACATGCAGCGCTGGCAGCAGCACCGGTGACAAGCACCGTGGTAGCAGAGCCACAAGAAGTCGCTACGAATTTTAAAAGTCGCTTCGATATTCAAAGTTATACGGTCAAATCTGGTGATACGATCGCCAACATTGCCTCACAATTCAATGTGACTTCAAATAGCATCATCTGGTCGAATGGTTTGAGTGGCAACACCGTAGCCGCTGGCACGAAATTATTTATTCCGCCGGTCAATGGTATTGTCTATACGGTCAAATCTGGTGATACACCCCAGAGCCTGGCGCAGAAGTACAGTGCTGATCAGGCTCAGATCGTTGCCTTCAATGATGCCGAGATATCCGGCCTGCAGACCGGAGAGCAAATCGTTATCCCGAACGGCCTGCAGCCGGCGGCCCAATCAACGAAGACATACGGGAGTTTCGGTACGCTACTCGGCAGTGGTGCACTGAGCGCCTCATATGCCGGTTTTGGACAATGTGAATATGGAGGAAAGGTTTACAGTAACTATGGCTACGATTGCGGTTTCTGCACCTGGTGGGCAGCAATGAAACGGGCTACCAGCGGTGATCCGGTACCGAGTAATCTCGGGGAAGCTTACTCCTGGCTGTATAGTGCCGCTGCTATGGGTATTCCGGAGGGCACTACCCCCCAGCCCGGAGCGGTTATATGGTTTCCGGATGACCACGTGGCCTACGTAGAGTCGGTGGCCGCTGATGGCACAACAACTATCTCTGAAATGAATCATCTCTATTGGGGTGTCGAGGATGCCCGGACATTCTCACCTGCTCAAGCCGCCAGCTATCACTATATCTACTAATCCCGAAATTTCACGAACCGGGTGCTTTCATGGCACAATAGAGGTAAATGAATTTCATAGATAAGACCCCACTTACAGTAAAGGCCGGTGACGGCGGTAACGGTGCGCTCAGTTTTCGCCATGAGAAATATGTAGATCGTGGCGGTCCGGATGGCGGTGACGGCGGTGACGGCGGCAATATTGTTTTAGTGGGCAGCCGTAACCAAAATACGCTGGCGAAGTTTCGCTATCAGAAAGAACTGCGGGCCGAGGATGGTGGCAACGGCGGCAAACGCCGTCGGCATGGCAAGAAGGGGGCCAATCTGACGGTGGCGCTGCCAGTCGGCACAGTTATCGCCGATGGGGCCGGGACTGTGCTGGCCGATTTGGTCCAAGAGGGCCAGTCGGTGGTTATTGCCCGTGGCGGCCGTGGCGGCTATGGTAATGCCCACTTTGTATCATCTACCCGGCAGGCGCCCCGGATTGCCGAGAAAGGCGAGAAAGGCGAGCTGTACAACTTGGAGCTTGAGCTCAAAATGATTGCTGATGTAGGTCTGATTGGTCTGCCGAATGCCGGTAAGTCGACGTTGCTCAGCACGATCAGCAATGCCCGGCCGGAAATTGCCGATTATCCTTTTACTACCTTAGTGCCAAATCTTGGTGTGGTCGACGTGGATGGTGAGCAGAGCCTGCTATTTGCGGATATCCCGGGACTTATTGAGGGGGCGGCGCAGGGTAAGGGACTGGGTGACGAATTCTTACGGCACGTCGAACGCACTGCAGTACTGGTGCATCTGATCGACGCTTACCAGACTGATGTACAGGCTGCTTATCACGGTGTACAGACAGAGCTGAAGGCCTATGCAGTGGATCTCAGTAGCCGGCCGCAGCTAGTGGTGCTTACTAAGATAGAGGGTTTGGATGAAGCCCTCGTGCGCTCTCAACTTCAAGCACTTCGTGCCATACTCCCCAAAGCTGTGCCGCCGCTCGCGCTGTCGGCTCATTCAGGCCTTGGCGTCAGTGAATTTCTCCGCAAGGTTGTGGCAATGGTAAAGCAATCTGTTGGCAAGCAGACGAAAACGAGCGATGCGACCGTCGACCAGATACCGATATTACGGCTCAGTAACGATGACACGCAGTGGCACGTTGTCAAAGAGAAGGACCATTTTATAGTCAATGGCCGCAAGATAGAGCGTTTTGCCGCCCGTACCGACTTTTCGAATGAGGCTGGCCGCCAGCGCCTGAGGACTATAATGCAGAAGATGGGTGTCGTTCATGAGTTGGCCCGGCGTGGCGCAAAAAGTGGCGATCGTGTACTGATCGGCGATGCCGGAGAGCTTGTTTACTGAGCTGCGAAGGAGTTTTACTAAATGACACCGACATTCTTCTGGTACGATCTGGAAACCAGCGGTATTAATCCTCGTGAATCACGCATCATGCAGTTTGCCGGTCAGCGTACTGATATGAATCTCCGCTTGATCGGTGAACCGATCAATGTTCTCATCCGGCTTACCGAAGACGTGCTTCCTGATCCTGATGCGGTGCTTCTTACCGGCATCACGCCCCAACAGACGCTTCGTGAAGGCATAACCGAGGCCGAGTTTCTAAAATTGTTTAGTCACACGATAGCATTACCCGGTACTGTCTTTGTCGGTTATAATTCAATCCGCTTTGATGATGAGTTTATGCGGTTTCTTCACTACCGTAACTTCTACGATCCGTATACGTGGCAATGGCAAGATAGCCGGTCACGTTGGGATCTGCTTAATGTTGTGCGGATGCTTCGAGCGCTGCGGCCAGCCGGTATTACCTGGCCGGTGGGCAAGGAAGGAAAGGCTACCAACCGTCTGGAGCTACTGACTGCCCATAATAAGCTTAAGCATACCGCTGCCCACGATGCGCTTAGTGACGTGCAGGCCTGTATTGCTTTGGCACGATTGATTCGACGCTACCAGCCCAAGCTCTTTGACTACCTACTTACCATGCGTGACAAAAAACAGGTACTTGCTTTAGTCGGCAGCGGCCAGCCGTTCGTATACACTAGCGGGGGCTATCCGGGTGACTACCTGCATACCTCGGTGGCCAGCATCATAGGTGAGGGAGTCGATGGACAGGGGTTGCTAGCTTATGACCTGCGTTATGATCCAACAGTCTACCGTGACATGAGTCCGTCACAGCTGGCGGAACGATGGCGCTTTAATCGGGAAACACCACCAGCCCAGCGCCTGCCCGTCAAACTGCTGCGTGCCAACCATAGCCCAGCAGTCGCTCCAGTTAATGTTCTCGATAATGATAGCCAGGCCCGTCTGCGCCTCGATATGTCGACCCTACAGAAGCACCGTGCCGCGCTGGATACTTTGGGCAATGCATTTTTGCGTCAGCTGCATGAGGCGCAACGAATGCTTACCAGCGCCCAGCAGTTGAGCGCCTTTGGCGATCCGACTTCAGTGGACGGCCGTTTGTATGAGGGATTTTTCGACACAAATGATCAGCAGCTCCTGGCCGTTGTTCGTGCCGCCGCGCCAGAAGAACTCGGTGACCTTGAGGTGCCCTTTCACGACGATCGCCTGCAGACCTTGCTGCCGCTTTATGTCGCCCGTAACTTTCCAACTCAGTTGAGCGGCGGTCAGCGTGAATCGTGGGAGACCTTCCGGCGGGCCCGTCTGCTCGGTGGCGGTCCGACCAGTCGGCTGGCCCGCTATGGCCTGCGGCTGCAGACCTTGTCTGAGCGAGCACATCTCAACTCCCAGCAGCGCTATCTTATAGAAGAACTGCAGTTGTACGGCGAGAGTATTATGCCCAGTGATTAGATGAGCGTAAGCGGCTTACAATATCTAAGTTGTGCTAGTATACGACATAAGAAAAGAGGAGCTGCCTTATCATGCCGGTTATCACAGACTTTAGCCAAGCCAATGCGCTGCTCCGGCAGCTCTATGGACAATACAAGACCGGGGGTGGGGCAGCTGAGTTCTATAGTCTGGACCGCATACGTTCACTCATGGCCTATCTGCACAATCCACAGGATAGTCTGCGGGTACTGCATATAGCGGGAACATCAGGCAAAAGCTCTACGGCCTACTTCGTAGCGGCACTGCTAAAGGCCAGTGGTGCTTTTACAGGCTTAAGCGTATCACCACATATCTTTGAGGTGAACGAGCGGCTGCAGCTCGATCTGATACCGCTTGCTGAACATGACTTTTGCAGTGCGCTCGGGGAGTTTATGGATAAAGTCGATAAGAGCTGCTTGCAGCCCAGCTACTTTGAACTGTTGGTAGCCTTAGCCTACGAAACATTCTCAGCCCGGAAGGTTGACTATGCGGTCATGGAGGTGGGACTGGGCGGACTGTTGGATGGAACTAATGTAGTAACGCGTCAGGATAAGGTTTGTCTGATAACTGACATAGGGCTGGACCATACCCGAGTTTTGGGCAAGACTATAGCACAGATTGCCCGTCAAAAGGCCGGTATCATTCAACCCGGCAATCAGGTGTTCATGCATCGACAGGCTGCTGAGGTAATGGATGTCGTGCACGAGACCTGTCAGGCACAGGCAGCGACGCTGCACATTATCGACACTGATAGCATCACTGGGATGAAAACCTCAATACCAGACTTCCAGCAGCGAAATCTGAGCCTGGCCGCAGCCGCAGTCAGCTATGTCTTACATCGAGACAGAGATCAACAACTTACTGCCGAGGCTATCCAGACGGCAGCCGGGACGCCGATACCCGGTCGGATGAGCATATTTATGCGGGGTAGGCAGACCATAATCGTGGATGGTGCCCATAATGAACAGAAAATGGGCGCTCTGGTCCGAAGCCTCCAGGCGGCGTACCCGAATCAACAGATTTCGGCTCTGTTGGCGGTTGTAAACGGGCCAGACGAGCGATGGCAGCAGACCTTGGACATCCTGTTGCCGCATATCGATAGCGCTATAGTGACATCCTTTTATCAAGAAACGGATGATCGAATTAAAAGCTCAGCCGACCCGGACACAGTCGGTGATTATCTTAAGGCTCATACGAAAATTGCAGTCACGGTAGTACCGGAATTAGGCGAAGCATATCAGCTGCTTATGGAACAACCTGAGTCGGTACTACTTATCACCGGCTCGCTTTATTTCCTACATGATATTTTGCCATTGGCCGCGATGAGCACTAAACCTGATTGAAAAGGGGATCCGTTTGCAGGTCTTTATGAGTAAACACGAAGACGTAGCCTGTAATAATCCAGGTTTGGAACAGGCCCAGTCTATAAAAATACAGGAGGCATGCAGAATCGCAGACGATAATCAGCAAAGACAGCCAAACGGTGAAAGTGATTTGAAACTGCGTGCCGGGGATGAGCCCCAACACGATAAAAGCGTCAAGCATGACATCTGCCTCCCTTTGAGCTGTTAATGTATACGTCATATTATCCTTATATTGTGACACCGTCAAATATATTTTCTATCTGCTTATGTTTTATTTTTGCTATTTTGGGCTTGCAGGTAGTTTCGTGGCTGGTATTATTACAGCTACAGTAACTGCATGCAAAACCTGATATGTCGAAGCATAATACATCACCAGCCTCGATCGTCGTAATTGGAGGCGGCACCGGTAGCTTTGCGCTGCTGAACGCTTTTAAGAACTACTTTGATCGTGTGACGGCATTGGTCAATATGTCCGATAATGGCGGCTCCACTGGGGTTCTGCGTGACGAACTCGGCGTTCTGCCACCTGGAGATATTCGTCAATGCCTGATCGCCTTGTCCAAATCGCCGCAGGTACGGGAGCTTTTCAACTATCGTTTTGAGGAAGGGACTTTAGCAGGACATGCTTTTGGTAACCTATTTCTGGCAGCCTTGGAGAAGCTGACCGGTAGTTTTGCCGAAGCCGTTGAAACTGCTTCAGAGGTTCTTCGTGTGCAGGGTAGCGTTGTGCCGGTGACACTGAACAATGTGCAAGTACAAATGAGTTGGGCAGGACAAAGAATAGTACTCAGGGGTCAAAGGTATATTGAGGACCAAGAGTTCTCCAATAATCCCCGTGAGGGGGTGCTGGCGCTTGAGCCACCGGCTGTCGCTAACCCCAAGGCACTCAAAGCGATTGCTGAAGCACAGTTGGTTGTTATCGCCCCTGGTGATTTATATACCTCAATTGGACCAGCACTTGTCGTTGACGGTATTCGCCAGGCACTACAAACTACAAAAGCCCAGATTGTTTACGTATGTAATCTTGTCACTAAGCATGGTCATACAGATAATTTTGATGTAGCAGCGCATGCTGATGAGATTGAACGGATGGTTGGTGCCACGGTTTTGGATATAGTGCTGTACAATACAGCAAAACCATCGGCAGAGCTTTTAAAACGTTATGCTGAAGCGGCTGATTTCTGGGTAGCAGCTCACCCAGCTACACTGCGCAGCAGGCATTATAAGGCTGTCGGCGGCAACTTCTTGGCTGCACATATGGCAGCTACGCCACCCAAAGGTGATCAGCTGGCCTCCAGGCGTAGTTTTATCAGGCATGATGGGGTTAGAGTAGTCAAGGAATTGATGCAGTTATTGAGTGATCTATAGGGTAATGACCTTAGCGGTCTCACGATGCAAGCTTTATGTCATAGCGGGCCAGGTTTGTCATTGAATCTTTTGTATTGCGAGAAGGCGGGAGCTATACTTGTAACCATAAAGACTATGCGTGTAGGGGCTATGAGTATACGAATATTACCTTGAGAGTTCACCCAGTAAGAAAATGATCAGCGATGATTTTTTTAAGCTATGAGATTCTGTTGCTAGTAATCTCTAGCATAGGGCAACATTGAAAGTACTAAGATATACGCATGAGCCATCAAACACTACTATGGGGGACGGTAAGTTGAGGGATATTATCTGATGCCACGCCTTCCTCAGCCCGGTTCGGATAACGATATCTGGGGAACTATCCTCAATGACTTCCTTGAAGTTGCCCATAACCCTGATGGTACTCTAATCCCAGCAGCAGTCATTGCCACTGGCGCCTACTTCAAGCCTAGCAGTGGTATACCCA
>DASYZQ010000001.1:0-10557 GCA_035946175.1 Saccharimonadales bacterium (SeqCode) | reverse complement strand
GAGAGAGGGTTCATCAGGGAGGAGGTCGTAAGCAGAGGCAGGGAGAGAGACAGCTGGAAGAGAGGGGTCAGAGGGGTAGAAGTCAGGGGCATCCCCATCATCTTCAAGAGGAAGATCATAGGATGAGTCAGTGGGAGGGTTATATATATCTATAGGCATAGGCTATATGTGCGTCAAACGCCCCTGTTTTATGGGATTTATATATTCTCTCATAGATCTATGTAATGTCAAATCATCACAACTTGCTGTTAAGGGATATCTGGATATTCGGCTGGGACAAAGGTTCGTAGTCAAAACTCTTGACGATGCCAGTGATTGCGACGTCAAGAGGAGCAGAAGGGCGGGCACTAGGCCAGAAACTCAGTTGACTTGATGATCCGGTAGGGTTATGCCGGCTTGATTTGCTATCTCAACCAACTCAGAGTGAAATTTTAGTATCTTTTTCTCAAGACTCAATTTTTGAAAGGATCTTTCGGTACTTGGCGATCTTTGAAGGTCAGCAATCATTTTATATATTTCCTTAATATCATTTCCAAGTGCTTCTAGTTCACCTTTAATGGGCTCGACAGTCTCTTCGACAACTTTGCGTATTGCTTGAAGATCATCGTATGTCAAACTCATGAGCTTATATTAGCACAAACCTGGCCGGGTATATGGAGTACACGGAACCTAATTCTAACTGACATCGTTCTATTCGCTCAAAAATGAGAGCAGCTTAGTTTTGCTTATTATGGCGGAAGAATAATCTAGTGGCGTTTGAATATCCTCGTCTACAACGGGTGGTTATTCATTTCGGCGCCTTTTGTGGCACGACAAGTAAGACCCCTCTATCTACCAGACGTTCAAGCAGTCGCCTTATATCGTAAGAAGCATTTTTGTGATTAAGACCTTGCGTAGCAATAAATTTTCTCTCGGCGTCTTGTACATTTGTCGGAACTGCAAATTCCTTGATCAAGGCTGCTGTCGCGTCAGTTACCAGCCAGTTTTCATGAAGTATCCGCAGTAGGTGAGTCGTTTTTTCCGACGGCACTAACTTCCTTAAACCAAAACTACCTATCAGTTTTCCGCCGACCAGATTATTATCTGTGGGGGGTGATACGAAAGCCTCAGGATACTTGATCGGAACAATACCGGCAAATGAATTGATTACTACTGTAGAGTCCTCTTCAAGAGAAGGAGAGTTGTCGCAAGCTCGCGAAATACCGACTGCTTCCCAATACAGTTCGGTTGCCCGTAGGCAATCTATGCCGCGTTGTCTTTTCCAGTGCACTCCTTCGGTAAGGTGCATCTCGGCGGTACAGTCCTCTTCTGGCACGAGCAGTTCAATCCCCAGTTCTTCCCGGTGTTTCATTGCTAGACTGTCCGGTGGCAGCCCGAAGATTTCAGGTATGAATCTTACGCCTCTAGGCGCATATTCTCGTATGAAGTTTAATGTTTCCTGGGCTTCACTCTCTGTTTCGGTGGGGAACCCGAACATAATGAAAACGTTAGGTTGAATGCCGTTTGCTAAGAGATTGTCCAGACCTTTTCGGGCACCATCGATCGTAATGCCTTTATCCATGGCATCCAGCACTCGCTGAGAAGCCGATTCGAGACCTATTTCGACTAACCGACAACCTGAAGCTCGCAGTAGCCTGGCCATCCCTTTATTCGCATATGGCCGCTCGAAACGTATATAAGATCCCCACCGCACCGAGAGTTCTGCGGATAGAATACTCTTTGCTAATTCCTCCGCGACAACCGGAGGCATAGCTTCATCAATAAAATAGAAAGTGTCCTTGCCCTCGGCCTGGAGGTGTCCCAGCATCCTCGAAACAAAACCCTTTTCTGGTCTTCGAAAATCCCGTCCTGTAAAGTTTGGGCCAACGTAGCTCACCGGATGTGTACAAAACTTGCATCGCGGCCTATAGCAACCACGAGTTGCCACTACTTCCGTACGTCGGCTGGAATAAGCCGGAGGTTCGTCAAGCAATGAAACAATAGCATAATCTGGCACTACGTCAGGCTTACTCCGCTTTTGTAGCAAAGGTAGTTGTAATACCCCGTTATCATATATGCCGACATTAGGGAACTTGCGCCATTGTTTTGGCTCGTCAGCAGTTTCCAGGCACGCAACAAAAGGGGTTTCGCCTTCATGAAACACGAGCCCATCCACTATCCTCCCCAGCCAAGGACATGCCCGCAGGACATGCTTTGCATAAAATACTTGATTGCCCCCCGCCAACAGTGGTAGTTTAGGAAAAGCCTCTCTAAGATATGATGCGATTCGGATACCAGGTTCAAGCTGAGAGGGACTGTTAAACGTGATACCTACAAGAGAAGGTTTTTCGCGCGCCACGTACGGAAGCACACGTTCCGTAATATACCGATCGTAGTAGCTTGCAGAATCCGTATCATTAATTTCTGCTGCACGTCGAAGCGTATCTGGACGTTCAAGCAGATTTGGTGCGTCTAGCCCAAGTATGGTGCGCATGTCGAGCCTGCGTGCAGCGGTAACGAAACGGTCGAACCGGCCAAGGAATTGTTCGGTTGCTCCTCCGAACTGCCACCGTGCGTAACGCTGCCCTACAACAAAACCCATTAGCTCTTCCTTTTTCGCCATAGCCGAAACGTAAGCATCAAAAGCCACTTGGCCTACTCCCACGGGGACGGCGGCAAGCCCGGCTGTCTCGACGTACAGGCGGTGATTTGTTGATTGAGGAGTCCTGTTCATCGCATCCAACGCCAGCCTGGCTGCGGTCCGGGCTTCGTTAAGTTCTGAGCTGTCTTGAAGCAACCCGAATAAGTAATCTTGATTAGCATCCAGGATGCGTACGCCTGGGAATCCGTTTGCTCTAGCGTGGCCTGCTAGGTATGCTGGGCCTGCAGGTGGTGTCTCACCATTATCCCAGCCAGGCGGAAATATAAGCAGCGCGTCGTTTGCGCTAATCTTTGGTCGTTCACCAAGCTCCACTAGCCCTCCGGGCCCGATCGGCATAGAACCACTGTAGCATTAAGGGTGGCCTAGTTTCAAACTATGACCGGACTCGTAAGACGTAGCGTTTGATTGTCTCTTTTGCCCTATGATAAACCAAACCTATTTCTAGGGATTGAAATGCGTAAATTCCAATGGCTGGCCATATGGGACGATTTCCGAGCGCTTCTGATGCCGAAAAGCAGTGAGCGCTAGGTGCATGAGCTCAGGATTCTTCTAAATGTAGAAGTATTTACAATTGCTACATTCTTATAGTTGTTTAGTATAACCCCAGCTCGACAATTTATCGAGTCTATCTCTGCTGGCGTCTTATATGGCTTGACGTAAAGGTACATTCGCGACACAGATAATATGTTGGAACCTTTCGCCGCATCAAGAATTTAGCTGTCAGAACTCAATCGCCGCTACATAGTTTGTGACAATACTGTTGGGTCAATTGCTGGTGTTCGGCCAACGTTTGTGAAAAGTGGGTTACCCCGTCATCGCCAGTTACAAAGTATAGCCAATTGGTGTGTGACGGATAGGCAACGGCCTGCAGGGAACTACTGCTTACCGTGCTGATAGGTGTTGGCGGTAGCCCGGTATGAATAAGCGTGTTATATGGTGTATCAAGGGTGAGACTCGGCGATTGCCCGGCTACATGATCCCCGTAGTAAGCAGTAACATCCGAGCCGAGCGGCATACTTGCATGCAAGCGACTTAAGAAAACCTGCGCCACTTGGTCACGATCCGCCTGATTAGCGGCCTCCTGTTCGACCATGGAAGCAAGAACAAGCCCTTGATATGGGCTCAGCCCTTCGCCGGTCAATGCGGCTCGCCAACTCGACGTCAGCTTCTGATTCATCTCGGCCAGTGATTCTTGCACGATTTGCTGCATGGTCGTAGTATCCGTTTTTTGGAATGAGTCCGGATACAGTAGCCCCTCCAAACTGGCACCGTCAGGTCTTAGAGCCATGATTGGTTCGCTTTTATAAAGCGACGGGTCGTTAAAGGCTGCACCAACTGCCGACGCGCTATAGCCGTCGTCTATAAAAGTCTGCTCCAGCTGATCAAGCCGCTGCCCGGGTAGGATCGTCACCAGATTGGTGGCTATCTTGCCATGGCTCAATTGGGATACGATTTCTTCGACTCCCTCACTGGTCGATAATCGATAGGTGCCGGCTTCTAAGCCAGTACGTACTCGCTGGGCGCTGACATACAGCTCGAATGCCCAGGCGCTCCGAATAATCCCCTTGCTCTGAAGCAGTCGAGCGATGGAATCAACTGAACCTCCAGGCTCCACTGTCACCAGTTGCACTTGCTGGTCTGAGGGATTCAGCGGGCCAAGATAGCGGTGATAGGTTCGTTGCGCAAATATCGTGGCAACCACGATACCCACAACCAGCACAGCACTGATAATAAAGAGACGTTTAGGGTAACTACGTTTCTGGGGACGTACGGTATATTTCATGACACCGCAGGCTCCCTAAAGTGATCGTGTAGAAAGTCCTCTAAAATGTAGCTGGCTGCCAGGCTATCGATGTCTTCTTTACGGTATGCCGCACGCCGCCCATTCAGCTCTGCTTCAGCCCGCTTGGAGCTTAAGGCCTCGTCCTGCCAATAAATTGGTAGGTCGACATGGGCACGCAGTGCAGTTACGAATGTCTCAACAGCAGTCGTCTGAGCCGTGTGTTGGCCATCAAGACCTCTCGGCAACCCCACTACCACCGCCGAAGCATGATGCTGTTGTAAGATTTGGCCCAGCCGCTTCATAACCTGCTCATCGTTAGCAACGGTGATGAGCGGTGCAGCCAGACGGGCAACGCGGCTGGCTACCGCAACACCGATCCGGCGATCGCCAATATCCAGCGCTACCATAGTCGCTTTGGTATCTACCATCGCTTAGTTCGGGTTGACGATTTTAACCGTTATTTTGCTCGTATTTTTCGGGATACCGGTGACCCAGAAGGGGCTGAGACTGACTCGAACATTAGTAACCCCTGGGTAGTTGCGAATAGTCGTCTCAGCGGAGGCGGGCTTGGCACCGGCAACCTGCTTTTTGATGGTCGCTTGATCAAGCGCCGAGCCAACCAGGACTCCGGTCTGTATACTGACCGCGGCGCTACCCGAGTTTGGGTTTTGCGAGGTAATCGTCGCACTACCGAGGCCGTCGTTGAGAATTTTCTGCGAACTGCTACTGATCTGCCCGCTCACACTACTGTCAATGATCTGGTCCAAATCACTCTGGTGGGCGCCGAGCATAGTGTAGGTAATCCCTTCTGTTACTGTCACACTGCTGGCCGCAGACCCTGCATTAGTGCTGTTGGAAACCGTTGGGGTACCAGCCGTAAAGGTAGCTGGTATCGGGTACAGGCCTTCGCTCTGCAGATCACTCTGCAGCTGGGCCTTCACCGGATTGCTATCGGGATTGATTTTGCTCTTCGCATTGTCGATATCCGCCTGTTGCACAATTTGGGTGATATTATCGGTGCCACCGCTCATACCACTAGCGCTGACAGCGCTAAAACTATTTGTCCCGTCACCGTTGGGGTTAGCGAAATTGACACTAAAGCTGGTATTGCTGCTTGTATTACTGCCTGCACCAGCCGACTGGGCAATAACCTGGACCTGTCCCGAGGGGTTGTTGTTTTTACAGTTGCCATTCTTGTCAAAATTGCTCGGAGGGACAGTTACGCTTTGCTGGGTAATATACGTATTGCCACCAGCACTGATACCGACGCCGGCTGGTACGGTTTCGCTAACTCCTTGCTGTATATCATTTTTATCGCAGTCGTAAAAAACTACTGAGCCACTGGCTTTTTGGCCATTGTTCTGCTGGCCAGTGGCGTTGGCTTGGCCCGTAAAGGTCTTCTGAGTCTGAGCTACTTGAGCCGGCACAACCTGGGCGCCTGTGTTGACGCTTGTCGCCGAGGTGCTTAATGTCACTGGCACCGTTGCATTGATCGTCTGGCTATTGGTGTCCACGGTGACGGTCGCTCGCGGCAGAACACTCAAACAAACATAGAGCAACAATACAAAGACGACAACTGCTATTCCGCCCAGAAATAGCCAGCTGCGGAACTTATTGAAGTTAGGCACCCTCAGCTTCTTATTTTTACCTTTAGCAGCTTGTTTCGCTGCCTTGGCAGATTCAGCTAACTTCGGGCCCTCACTGTTATCCAGCTCGATAGGACCCTCATCGGCAGCCGGCAGGCCAGCCAGTTCACCAATCGGTTTGGTTTTGTCGAGCGATGTTTCATGATCCTCCTTCATGGAGACCGACTCTTCGACGTCGTCAACATCATGGCCCGGCTTGGGTGGGGCAGGCGGTATCTCAGGCCTGGTCTGCAGATTACGGGCTACATGCATGCCAACGCTGCCAGCCAACGGCAGTAGCCCCTCTTCGCTGGTGATAAGCACTACGTGCTTTTTGGCCTCATCTGCGGAGCGCTTTAAAAGCTTCATATTGACAATGCTCTGCAGCAATGAAGCGCGCTTGGGCAGTACTAAGGCGACAATCTGGTGCTGGGTGCTCCTAACCTTATCTATAAGACCAGTGATCTCTTCTTCGGCATCGATATAGATGACGTCTTTACTGTTGGTGCTTTCAGCCATCGTCTTTCGTGTCGCTTTCTATACGCGAAGCATTTTATCTATTTTTTCCTGAATAGTATCATTTTTACTGCTTGGGCTCGAAAACTGCAAGGTATCTAGACCAACCCGTAACAGGCCCATCGCAGTTATAAAGGTATGATCGGTAACGTAGCCGGTCTTGTCAACAATCCCAACTACTTGCTCCGGCTGAATATGCTGCACGGTGGGCTTTCGGGTAAATGGCAGGTTCTTGTGCCATCCGCTTTCGTGCAATTTGTCCATAATCATATCGAGGCTTGAACCGCCACCGCAGAGCAGCAATCGGTTGGGCAGATTGTCCAGCTTGTCGTCAAATTCATCCAGTGCCAACTCTACGCCATTGATCCATACATCCAGGGTTTTACCGAGCGCGGCTTCAATGGCGGGCGCCTGTGAACGGGGGACTTTGTTAGTGGCAATATTGAGCTTGAGCTCTTCAGCCTGGGAAAATTCAACGTTCAGTTCTCTCTCGATCGCCCGAGTAAAGGCTCTCCCGCCGATGCCAAACATCTTGGTTCCCTGCACACCGCCCTCATGAACCACGGCGATATCTGTCGTACCACCGCCAATATCCATGAGAATGGCGCTCATACTGGCACTGGTATCATCACCAATCACTGAACGAGACACGGCAAATGGCTCTGCGGCCACGGCCAACAGATCAAGATCCAGCTGCTGGGCAGTTCGCTCCAGAGCTCCGATGTGTATCATCGGCGCAAAGGCAGTATACAGCTGCACCACTACATCACTGCCCTGAAAGCCAATCGGGTTCGTCACCTTATAGCCATCAATCTCGATACCTACCAAAGCGCTATTAACCAACCGTACCTCGACCGACTTGCCGCCAAGTTCCCAGGCCAGTTGTTTTTTAGCCCTGGATTCGGCCCGCTGCTGAACCAGTTTGATAATACGCTCAACTTCCGTCAGATCCAGCGGTTTGTCGGGCTGTTTGCGAATCACCCGCACCGTGGCAGTCGTCCCTTTGACCAACTCACCGGCAATACCAATCACAGCGCTACGGACGCTGACGCCGGACTGTTGCTCGGCCTGGGTGAGAGCTTTGTCGCAGTTCTCGACCACTCGGCTGATATCTGCGATGGCACCGGCCTGCATGTCACTTAGCTCCTGATGCTGCCGCCCCACGCCGATAATTTCAATACGGTTATCAACCACTGTTCCAATAAGCGCTTTAATGAATTCCGTCCCAATGTCTAAGCCGACGATATGTCGCTGTTCAGCCGGTGCCCGTTGATTCATCCGCGCATTGACTTCAGCAGTAGTGTTGGCAACCCTGGAAGCAACACTGTGGCCCAGGTTTTTGAAGTTAGTAAGCATAACCTGTAGATGATTATAACATGGTCACAAGAGCAAGAATGGCTCAATGAACTATTTTATCGAATTTGATGTCAGCTCAAAAAACTGCATATTTTACGGTAATACTCAGCCTTATTTATTCTAGTCCTGACGCACTATAGCATCAAAATGCATAGCAGTATCTCGTAGGTATTCGAGAAAGGTAGTCGAATAGTGATCTATACCTTGCCTCCTTTTATCCTTAGGGTCGGCGTCAACACATCGTATGAGATATCGCACTATAACACGACGCTGCTCATCTGCCATAGGCTGCGTCTTAAAATGCATAAGTAGCTCCAATGTTTGCCGGGCGGGATCATGCCGAGGTAAACCGACGAGATATGCATAGAGTTTTTCATTAGTTCGCAAATCAAAGGCTACTTTTAGTTGTTCGACTACGCTGTTCATAAGGTCGCCTACCTGCTCATCTAATGGCTTGGGCGGTTTAAGTGGTAACTCAACATTATAATCGGCTGCTGTTAGATCTCTTATTAGCCGAGGGGCGGATGCGTTGGGTATCCGCCTAAAAGCCCATTCCTCAGGCAAGCGTTGGTGGGTCGGCCTAGTATCAATAGAAATAGGAGGTACCGCATCTAGCAGGTACTGCCAGCCATCATTACTAAAAGCTACTTGTGCATGTCCAAGTCGATTGATAAACGATGTCGTACCATTAATGGTGTTGCCTCGGGCAACACCGGCGCAGCCTGGGCCAAATACTTCCTGCAATGATTTTTTAAGAAATGAAGCTGCGCCTGTGCATTGTACTTGTAGTCTCCCGTCCTGCACGACTTCAGTAAAGTCCCCCCAGTTGTTGAGATGGTGAGTCACAGGCCTATCTGGCAACACATACTCCATCTCACCTCTCACCATTTTGACTAACATGGCTACTGTAAGATTGTTAGCATCGGTAAGTTGCTGGACCAGGGGATGAAGCCCAAGCTGCATATATCTGGCAATGAGTATCTGTCGTTGCTGGTTATTAATCGGTACCGAGCACTCCTGATATGGATCTCCCGAGGGGCTAGCAATGAACCCATAACGCCTATCAGGGGACGATCGACTCACCAGGGTATACCCAAGTATCCGCGGAACAACTTCACTATCAAGTGCTTGCGATAATCGTATGACAAGCTCTTCATGTGGAGCAAACGGCGGTAGATCTTGTTGTTGCTGGTCCGGTTCAAATAGCAATAGACGTAGCGGCACTCGGCAACTTGCTGGTCTATAATGCTCGACATGGCCGAGTTCTGTATGCAGATCTCTTAATAGTTCAGTCCTCGTGAGTACATCGGAACGGTCATGAAATACTCCACCCCAATGATATTGAGAAAACAAATATTGCTGTTCCGATGCGTCAATCAGCGAGTCCAAACCTACAATATGGGCCCGCGGCTGCCGTAGAAGTGTCATGAGTTTGGTAGCAAATATAGTAACCCCCAGGTCTGCATGGGCAATGGATTCACGCAGCAGCTGGGCTACCTCTCTGATAGACCTATCGACGCTTATATCAATCGCCTCGCGTAAGCCAGTCTTCGTTTGCGGGTTCATGATTATCCCCACGGCCTCATAAAGAAGCTGCCACCCCAAAAAACGCATCTCTTCGGGACCGACAAATAGGGTTTCGTTCAATTTGTCAATTGCGTTTTCAATGACAATTCCTGCTGGCATGTCCTTACTGCCGTCTTGTGCACGAATATATAGACTTTCCCTCTCATCGTCGTAGTATATGCTGCCTAATGGTAATCCCAAGTGCTGTGTATATGCTTCAATAATCCAAGGGGTAAAGTAGGCCTGAGCACGCAGTATAGCCTCTTGTTGACCTTGCTCTGGCCGAGGTCGAGGTCTTCTCATCATCTCCTCATCAAGCTCGTAAAGACCCCTTTGAAGTTTAGCGGCTGCCGGCGAGTGCATAGGGATCTGCTCATCCGGCCGAAGTCCGAATTGACGCCGGGCCTCCTGCTCTAGTTGGCTAGCACGAACCTGGTGCCAAAAACGATTGATCGGCACTTCCACCGGCCTATGCTGTGGCTGGTCGAAAGATCTCAGCAACTGATATTCAGCAGTGTTATGTATCATATCTCTGATCACTGCTTCAATTTCAATCTTCCGAGAATCAATATCCGCCCAGGCACGATCTAGTACACTCTGCAGACCCAATCGTTTAAACTGGGTAGGAAGTTCATCGATACTTCGATTAAGCCAGGGTACTCTATAATCCAACATTGGGCATAATCCTTCGCGTGTAGTAGCTAAAACCGCCCCCTGAGGCAAGCAATCTCCCTGACGCCCTAGGACCTGCCACTCTATTAGACCTGTATATGCGGAGATAGCATCTTGCTGGCTCGGAGATATCGTCGTCCCAGCGACTTGTGCAGCAATATCCCATAGGCCTAAGCGAAATTGTTCGGCAGTCTCATCAGTTACTGTGGTGAGTTGGCGGAGCGTGTTAGCACGCTCCAGCTGTTGATGAATTATCCCTCTATCCTCCCCCTCCCCCGGCATAGGTATTGGTATAGTATCTCCTCCATCATGTCCATCCCCTCCTCTGCCTCTACCTCCATCCCCTCCAGGCGGCTGTCTATCACTCCCTCCTCTGCCTGTAGCAGTATCTGGAGATG